>WRPH01000019.1:90915-142076 GCA_009773375.1 Paracoccaceae bacterium | reverse complement strand
AACGCCCTTGCTCAAGCGGCCTCCGACCTTATGAGCAACGAACCGGAAAACGCTCCCCCGGAGCGTTTTCTTCCGGTCCGGGCCATGACTGCCAACAGCTTGCAAGAAAAGGCTTACCCCCCTCACCCCTTCGGCGCCACAGCCAGATCAATCGCCGGGCGCAGCACCGCCTGATCGCCGATATGGTTGGCCAAAATCAGCACCAGCCGGGCGTTCATCCGGTTGGCCTCCGCCTCCGTCATCATCCGCTGGCTTTCGACCAGATATTCATAAAACCCATCCGGGTCGGCGATATTGCGGCTCAGGTTCAGCGCCATCAGATTTCCCCTTTGCAAGCCCGCGCCATGGCAGCGGCCACGGCAGTTGCCTCAAAGCCGCGCCAGCGGGCGGCGACGTGTTGATCTGGCCGGATCAGATAACAGGTGCCGGGCTGACCATCGAACCGCGCCGCCAGCTTGCCCTCGGCGTCATGCAGATCACGGCCCACGACCAACGCTTTAGCCGTCACACCACCCCAAGCCACATCCTGCGCGGGGCCAAACGACAGGATCACAAACCCCTGCCCCAACTGCTGCAAAAGCCAAGCTTCCTTGCCCGCAACCGTCACCGGCGCATCGGCGCAGACCGTGCCGGGGGCCATTTTTCCCGCAAATTCCGCCACATCGGCGGTGTTCAGACTGCTGCCCAGATACGGCGTCGGCACCGACAACCGGCCCGAGTTTACCAAAGGCTTGGCGAAATCCACCACCTCTGACAGTTCCAGCACCGCATCGCGGAACCGGCGCGAGGCGGCATTCTTCGGGGTGATGAAATCGGTAGACCGGGTTGAATTCTTCAGGTTGTCATCAGCGGCAAAGGCGCGTTCTTCATGATAGCTGTCGATCAGCGCCTCGGGCGCTTGCCCCTCCAGCACCAGCTTCAGCTTCCAGCCAAGATTGTCGATATCCTGCACCCCGGTATTGGCGCCGCGCGCGCCAAACGGTGATACCTGATGCGCCGCATCGCCAGCAAAGATCACCCGGCCATGGCGAAACTGATCAATCCGGCGGCAGGCGAACTGGTAAACACTGGCCCATTCCAGCTCAAACGCCACATCCGGCCCCAGCATCGCCCGCACCCGTGGCAGCACGTTTTCCGGCTTCTTTTCCTCGTTCGGGTCACACTCCCAGCCGAGTTGAAAATCCAGCCGCCAGACATCATCGGCCTGTTTGTGCAACAGCGCCGACTGGTTGCGGTGGAACGGCGGATCAAACCAGAACCAGCGCTCGGTCGGGAAATCCGCCTGCATGATGATATCGGCGATCAGGAAGCGATCCTGAAAGAACTGCCCGGTGAAATCCGCACCCAGCATCTTGCGGGTATCGGAATTGGCGCCATCGCAAGCCACCACCCAATCGGCTTGCATGCTGAACACCCCGTCCGGGGTTTCCACCGTCAGCACCGCATGATCGGCCTCTGGCCGGATCGAGATCAGCTTGTGCTTCCAGCGCAGATCGATCAGATCAGACCCGGCGCTGGCCTCGACCATCCATTGTTCCAGATAATACTGCTGCAAATTGATGAAAGCCGGGCATTTATGGCCATCTTCCGGCAGCAGATCAAACTGATAGGCCAGCCGATCACCATAGAACACCTTGCCGATCTGCCAGCTGATGCCCTTGGCGATAAACCGATCCGCCAGCCCCAACCTGTCCCAGATTTCCAGCGGCCGCTTGGCATAGCAGACGGCGCGGCTGCCGATCGACACGGTGTTGTTGTCATCCAGCACCACCACCTTGATGCCGCGCGCCGCAAAATCCAGCGCCGCCGTCAACCCCACCGGGCCCGCGCCGATCACCACCACCGGATGCCGCACGATGCGGCCTTGCGCCTGTTCGGCAGATTGCTTGTAGGGAAATTCGGGATAGGAATAGGTCTTGAACATCTCAGACCTCAACCCCGTCTTTGCCTGCCCCGTCTTTGCCAACCTCGCCTTTGCCCAATTCCCTGGCATGCAGCCAAGCCGCATGCTGCGGCGCGCGCTTGGCGCGGCTCCATTCTTCCAGCATATCCCACTTCACCGCATCCAGCCGCTTCAGCAATTCCTCCTCGCGCGGATCGGGGCAGGCCAGTTCAACCCGGTGGCCATTCGGATCGAAGAAATAGATTGAATGAAAGATCGAATGATCCGTCACCCCCAGCACCTTCACACCGTTACGCTCCAGATGATCCTTGAATTCCAGCAGCGTGGCGCGGTCCTTCACCTTGAAGGCAATATGCTGCACCCAGACCGGCGTGTTCAGATCGCGGCTCATTTCCGGCTTGGTTGGCAGTTCGAAAAACGCCAGCACGTTGCCATTCCCGGCATCCAGAAACAGGTGCATATAGGGGTCGGGTTCATGCGTGGACGGCACCTTATCTTCGGCAATCGCCAGCACGAAATCCATGTTCAGCATCTTGGTGTAGAATTCCACCGTCTCTTTCGCATCGCGGCAGCGATAGGCGACGTGGTGAATCTGTTCGATCTTCATGGTGACCTCCCCCGAATATTCGTTGCACTTGCAACGAATATGGGGAAACCACGCGCCGCCATTTGATCCAGATCAAATCAGCGGCAATTTCAGCCCGCAGCCTGCGCCACCGCAATGCCGTGCATCACCCCGCGCAGTTCGGCCAGACCGCGCAGCCGACCGATCAGCGAATAGCCGGGGTTCACCCGATCCTTGCCGATATCATCCGCCAGCAGATGGCCATGATCGGGCCGCAGCGGAATGCGCCAATCCGCCCGCCCCGCGTCCCGCCGCCGCGCCTGTTCCGCCAGCAGCGCCAGAATCACCGCAGGCATATCGGAAGACCCACCCAGATGGTCGGCCTCGTGGAAAGACCCGTCCGGCTCGCGCGTGACGTTGCGCAGATGCGCGAAATGGATGCGCGGGCCGAATTCATGGATCATCGCCACCAGATCATTGTCGGCGCGGGTGCCATAAGACCCGGTGCAGAAGGTCAGCCCATTCGCCTGCACATCCTGCGCCGCCAGGATCCGCCGCACATCCGCCGCGGTGGAAACGATGCGCGGCAAGCCAAACAGCGAAAACGCCGGATCGTCAGGGTGGATGCACAGCCGCAATCCCAGCTCATCCGCCACCGGCACGATCTGCCGCAGGAAATAGGCCAGATTTTCATGCAGATCATCGGCGCTGATACCGTCATACTCCGACAACGCGCGCTGAAACCCGGCGCGGTCATAGCGCACCTCCGTCGCGGGCAGCCCTGCGATCAGGTTGCGTTCGATCCGCTCCATCGCCTCGGGCGTCAGGCTGGCAAAGCGCGCCTCCGCCTCGGCCAGCCGGTCGGGCGTATAATTCGCCTCGGCCCCCGGACGGCGCAGCACACACAGATCATAGGCGGCGAAATCCACCGCATCAAAGCGCAGCGCCAGCGCGCCATTCGGCATCGGGTGCTTCAGTTCGGTGCGGGTCCAGTCCACCACCGGCATGAAATTGTAGCAGATCGTCGCGATCCCCTGCCGCGCCAGCGCCCGCAGCGTGTCTTTATACCAGCCGATATAGCGATCCCGCAGCGGCGTGCCGATCTTGATCGAGGCATGCACCGGAATGCTTTCCACCACGCTCCAGCTTAATCCCGCCGCTTCGATCCCGGCCTTGTGGTCGGCAATCGCCGCCTCGGGCCAGGCGGACCCGTCATAGATGCGGTGCAACGCGCTGACGATGCCGGTCGCCCCCGCCTGCCGGATATGCGCCAGCGGCACCGGGTCATCCGGCCCATACCAGCGGAAACATTCCTCCATGAACTCCATGTCACCCACCCCGAATTTGTTGGACCAGACTTGCCATAATGCGAGGATGCCGCGCGGAATCAAGCCCCATCCCCGCACATAAATTCAACGTAGCGCCACACCCGCGAAATCAGAATTGACTAACCCCCGATCTTGGCCCAACAAATACCACAAAAGGAGCCTGCATGACCACCGCCCGCATCGAAGCCCCACATAGCCCGGACCCGGCGAAGCCCTCGGCGGTGGATCGGCTTGTGATGCAGATCCGCGACCTGATCACCGCGCGCGGCTTGCAGATCGGCGACGCCATGCCGACCGAACGCGAACTGGGCGAGCTGTTCCAGACTGCCCGCAACACCGTGCGCGAGGCGTTGGTGGTGCTGCGCGCCTATGGCCTGATCGAAACCCGCCCCAAGGTCGGCGCGGTGGTCGCCGGTGGCCATGCCGAGGCGATCCGGCGGCTGTTTTCAATGCACAACGGCGTGTCCCCGGCCAGTTTCCGCGACCTGCAAGGCTTTCGCCGCATCGTCGAAACCGGCATCGGCGATCATCTGATCCTGACCGCCACAAAGGCCGATCTGGATCATCTGGCGCAACTGAATGACCGGCTGTTGACCGCGCAAGGTGTCGCGGCCATCGCCCGCGCCGACTATGATTTTCACGCCGGTCTGATTGCGCTGGCGGGCAACCGCACCACGCTGGCCACCTATCACCTGCTTGGCCCGGTGATCATCGAGGTGATGCAGATCGGCAAGGCCGCCCGCCCGGTGCAGGCCGACACCCACGCCGCCCATGCCGAAATCGTGCAGGCCCTGCGCGACCGCGACCGCATCGCCTATGCCTATCTGGTCAGCCGCCATCTGGAGGCGGGCTTGCAGTATATCGCCAGCAGCTAAACCGGCCAAAGACTGAAAAATGACAAGATACGCCCGAAATCGGAGGGAAAAATGACAGAATTTACCGGAAAAGTCGCACTGGTCACCGGCACCTCGGGTATCGGTCTGGCCTCGGCGCGGCGGTTGGCGCAGGGCGGGGCCGCGGTTTTGGCGCTGGGGATTGATCCGCAGGCCAACGCCAACCTTGACGCGGTGGCGCAGATCGAAGGCTTGCGGATGCAGGCGCGGCTGACCGATGTGTCGCAGGATGATCAGGTCGAAGCCGCCGTCGCAGATTGTGTGCAGCGCTTTGGCAGGCTGGATATCATCGTCAACGCCGCCGCCGTCCACCCTTACGGCACCGTGGTCAGCACCGACGCGGCAACATGGGCGCGCTGCCTTGCCGTCAACGTCGGCTCGATCTACCTGACCGCGCATCACGGAATTCCGCAGATGACGGCGGGCGGCGCGATCGTGAATATTTCCTCGGTGCAGGGCCATGCCTGCCAGCAGAACGTCGCCGCCTACGTCACCACCAAGGGCGCGATCCATGCGCTGACCCGCGCTCCTGTCACTGGCCGCCCGCACCTATGGCGGTGAGGGCGTGACCGAGGCCGAGGCCTTCGCCCGTTTCGGTGCCGCCCACCCGCTTGGCCGCATTGGTGAACCCGAAGAAGTGGCAGACCTGGTGGCCTATCTGGCCTCAGACCGCGCCGCCTTCATCACCGGATCGGATTTCCTGATCGACGGCGGGCTAAGTGCCGCGCTTGGCGTCAGATAAGCGTCAGGCTTTCTGCCGCATCTCCAGAAACCGTTCATACATCATGCGGTATTCGGTCGGCACATCGCGGATCGACAGCAAGCCTATGCAACGCCCCGCCTCCAGCACCGGCATATGGCGGAAATGCCCCTGCGTCATATGCGCCAGCGCATCGTTCAAACCATCACTCGCCTGCACGGTTTTCGGATCAACCGTCATGATCTCATCGACGAGAGTGCTGTCCGAATGCCGGTCCTGACCGATACATTTGCGGATCACATCGCGTTCGCTGACCAGCCCGACCAGCGCCTCGCCCTTTAGCACCAGCACCGCGCCGACGTTGAAATGGTCCAGCACATGGCAGGCCTGCCGCACCGTCGCCCCGCTTTGCACCGACGGCACCTCGCGCCCCGCAACAACATCTTTGACCGACCGGATGAACATGGCAAACCTCCCGTGTATGCCCGCCAAAGCTACGCAACCCCGCCGCCGCAATCCAGTGCCAAAGCAGCCGCCGCGCCGATTTGCCACCGGATCGTGATTGGCACGCCCGCCCCGGCTCTGCTATCGCTCGAAAAAACCACAGGGATCAGATCAGCGATGCAGCACGGCCCCGTTCCAGCCCGGCGAAAGCGCGCGCGATGATCGACGCCGCCTTGGCTCCGCTGCAACGCCGCCTGCTGGCCGCGCCCGCCCGCGCCCTTGCCCGGCTTGGCCTGCACGCCGATACGGTCACGCTGGCGGGCTTTGCCATCGGCGCACTGGCCCTGCCCGCGCTGTGGCTGCAGGCCTATGGCATAGCCCTGCTGTTGCTGCTGCTGAACCGGTTGGCCGACGGGCTGGATGGCGCGCTGGCCCGGCTGCAAGGTGCCACCGACCGCGGTGCCTTCCTTGATATCGCGCTGGATTTCCTGTTCTACGCGCTGTTCCCCTTGGGCTTTGCGCTGGCGGACTCGGCGCAAAACGCCCTGCCTGCCGCCGTGCTGATCGCCTCGTTCATCGGCACCGGATCATCGTTTCTGGCCTTCGCCAGCATCGCAGCCCGGCGCGGTCTGACCGCCAGCGCCTACCCGACCAAAGGCATCTACTACCTTGGCGGGCTGACCGAAGGTGCCGAAACCATCGCCATCTTTGCGCTGATGTGCCTGTTTCCGCAGGCCTTCCCCACGCTTGCCCTGATCTTCGCCGCCGCCTGTTTCCTGACCACCCTTCTGCGCTGGCACCAAGGCTGGCGCGCCTTCACCGACCCCAGATAAGGACGACCCATGCGCCTGCCGATCCTCGCCAGCCTTACCCTTTGCCTCTCCACCCCAGCCTTTGCCGCCCCCACCCTCGCAGATTGGCAACAGACGCTGGACGCCGCGCGCGGCCAGACCGTCTATTGGAACGCCTGGGGCGGCGATCAGCGCACCAATGCCTTTATCGAATGGGTCAACAGCCAGACCGAACAACTCTACGGCGTCAAGGTCGAACAGGTCAAACTGACCGACACCGCCGAGGCCGTCACCCGCGTCATTTCCGAAAAAGCCGCCGGAGAAACCGAACAAGGCTCGGTCGATCTGATCTGGATCAACGGCCCGAACTTTCTGGCGATGAAGGAACAGGGCCTGCTGCACGGCCCCTTCGTGGCCGACCTGCCCAACGCCAAATTCCTCGATCTGTCCGCGACATCGCCAGCCTCGGTCGATTTCACCACCCCGGTTGACGGCATGGAATCGCCGTGGCGGCTGGCGAAATTCGTGTTCTCCTATGACAGCGCCCGCGTCAGCGATCTGCCCGAAACCATGGCTGGTTTCACCGATTGGGCCGCCGCCCATCCGGGCAGGCTCACCCACCCCAACCCGGCCAATTTCATCGGCGCTACCTTTCTGAAACAAGCGCTGATCGAGCTTGCCCCCGACGCCGCCGCGCTGCAACTGCCCGTCACCGACGCAAGTTTCGCCACCCAGACCGCCCCCCTCTGGGCGTGGTATGATGCGCTGCGCCCGAACCTGTGGCGCGGCGGCGAGGCTTTTCCGGAAAATGAATCTGTCCAGCAGCAGATGCTGAACGATGGCGAGGTCGATATCGCCATGGCCTTCGACCCAGCCTCGACCGCCGCCGCGATTGCGCAAGGCAGCCTGCCGGAAACCGCTCGCGTCTTCACCCCCAAGGCAGGCTCGATCGGCAATATCAGCTTCGTCGCCATCCCGTTCAACGCCGCCCACAAGGCAGGCGCGCAGGTGGTGGCCAACTTCCTGCTGGACCCGGCGACGCAAGCGCATATGCAAGACATCACCGTTCTGGGCAGCTTTTCGGTGCTCGATCCGGCCAAGCTTGACGTCCCGGCGCAAGCCACCTTTGACGCCCTGCCGACCGCGCCCGCCCTGCCGACACTGGACAGCCTTGGCCCGACCCTGCTGGAACCGCACGCCAGCTGGATGACCAAACTGACCGAGGCATGGGCCAAGCGTTACACCAGATAAGGTCCCCCGATGACATGGCGCGCGCAGACCCAGCCCAGCCGACCTGCGCCGCACGGCCGCATCCTGCGCCGCGCTGTGCTGTGGGTTGTGCTCTTGGGTCTGGTGCTGCCGATCCTTGCGGGCAGCTTTGAGACCCTGCGCGCCGCCTTCGGTCTGCACCCCGGCATCGGAGCCACCCGGTTCGGGCTTGCGCCGTGGCAAAGCCTTGCCGCCCTGCCCGGCTTTGTCACCGCGCTGCGGCTGACGCTGTTCACCGGCATAGGGTCAGCCGTACTGGCGTTGCTGCTGGCCACCGGATTTTGCGCGCTGATGCATGGCCGCGTGTCCACCCGACAAGGCGACCACATGCTGACCCCGATTTTAGCCGTGCCTCACGCTGCAATCGCCATCGGCCTTGCCTTCCTGATCGCGCCATCGGGCTGGATCGCCCGGCTGATCGCCCCCCTCGCGGGCTGGACCATCCCGCCCGAAATCGCCTCGGTCAACGACAGCTACGGCCTTGCTTTGCTGCTGGGCCTGATCGTCAAGGAACTGCCGTTCCTGTTGCTGGTGATCCTTGCCGCGCTCAGCCAACTGCCGGTGAACCAACAGCTTTCGGCAGGGCGCGCGCTTGGCTATGGCCGGGGCATCGTCTGGATCAAGGTGATCATGCCGCAGGTCTGGCCGCTGATCCGGCTGCCGGTGCTGGTGGTGCAAGCCTATGCGCTGTCAGTGGTCGATATGGCGGTGATCCTTGGCCCGTCAAACCCGCCGACACTGGCGGTGGCGGTGACGCGCTGGTTTGCCAACCCGGATGTGCAGATGATCCTGCCCGCCTCTGCCGGAGCGGTGCTGATCGCGCTGCTGACCCTTGCCGCCACCCTGCTATGGCTGCTGGCCGAACGCGTTGTCCGGGCCATCGGCCTATGGTGGCTGCGCCGTGGCGGGCGCGGGTTGTCGATGCAACCCGGCCTGCTGCTGACCGCCGGGCTTGCCGCCGCCGCCTTGGCGCTTGGCCTTTTGTCGCTGCTGGCCCTGCTGATCTGGTCCGTCACCCACCGCTGGAGCTTTCCGCACCCGCTGCCCGAAAGCTGGTCGTGGCAGACATGGCATGCCGCATCCTGGGCCGAGGCTGCCAGCTACAGCCTGCTTCTGGGCTGCACTACCACCCTGATCGCCACCACCCTCGCCATCGCCTGGCTGGAGGCCGAAGACCGCAGCGCCAGTCCCCGCGCAGGCTGGGCCACCGCCCTGATCTACCTGCCGCTGTTGCTGCCGCAGATCGCCTTTCTGTATGGGCTGAACCTGCTGTTTCTGCGTATCGGCCTTTCGGGGGGCCTTGTGGCGGTGATCTGGGGCCACAGCCTGTTCGTCTTCCCCTATGTGATGATCGCGCTGTCCGATCCGTGGCGCGCGCTCGACCCCGCGCTGATCCGCAGCGCCGCCAGCCTTGGCGCAGGCCCCAACCGCCGCCTGTTCGCCGTCAAACTGCCGGTGCTGCTGGCCCCGATCCTGACCGCCGCCGCCATCGGTTTTGCGGTGTCGATCGCGCAATACCTGCCCACGCTGTTCCTTGGCGCGGGCCGCATCGCCACCCTGACCACCGAGGCCGTCACCCTGTCTTCCAGCGCCGACCGCCGCATCGTCGGCACCTATGCCAGCCTGCAAGCTGCCCTGCCCTTCGCCGCCTACGCGCTGGCACTGGCGCTGCCCCGGCTGATCTTCCGCAACCGCCGCGCCCTGCTCGGAGGCCACGCATGACCCTGATCCTGCAAGCTCTGACCATCACCCCCACGGCCGGCACCCCGCTGTTTGCGCCCTTAACCCTGACCATCCGCCCCGATACCGTCACCACCCTGATGGGACCCTCTGGCGTTGGCAAATCGACCCTGCTCGATGCCATCGGCGGCCATCTGGCGCCCGGCTTCCGCCTGTCCGGCCAGATCCTGCTGAACGGCCGCGATGTCACGCATCTGCCCGCCGAGTCCCGCCGCATCGGCCTGATGTTTCAGGACGCCGCCCTGTTCCCGCACCTGTCGGTCGGCGACAACCTCGCCTTCGCGCTGCCGCCCAGCCTGAAGGGCCGTCCCGCCCGCCGCGCCGCCGTCGAAGACGCCCTCACCCGCGCCGGGCTGGCGGGTTTCTACGCCCGCGACCCCGCCACCCTGTCGGGCGGTCAACGCGCCCGCGCCGCCCTGATGCGCACCTTGCTCACCCGCCCCGAGGCGCTGCTGCTGGACGAACCCTTCGCCCGGCTTGATGCCACCCTGCGCGCCGACCTGCGCGGCTTCACCTTCGCCCACGCCCGCGCCCAAAGCATCCCGGTGCTGCTGGTCACCCACGACGAGGCCGACGCGCTGGCCGCCAATGGCCCGGTGATCGCGCTTTAGGCAAGCTTTTATTTGCCCGATTTGTTTTCAAACAAATCGGGCCGCGCCTGCCTGCCCCGATTATCAAACGATTGTTTGCGGAACAAACTCCCTTGCTCAAACGGCGTTCCGCCTTTTGAACAACGAACCGGAAAACGCTCCCCCGGAGCGTTTTCGGCCGGTTCGGCGCAAGGCCTAAGCGCTCATCGCAAAGCGCAGCTAGAAAGGCATGCCCCATCGGTTCACCATTCAAACCAACGGTTCAAACCCCTTCCCAAGCCGCCCCAAACCTGCCACCCTACCCCCATCCCAACGCCGGAACCCGCCATGCCAGAAACCCTGCTCGACCGCCGCACCCGCCTGCTTGGCCCGAATGTCCGGCTGTTCTACCACGATCCGCTGCATCTGGTGCGCGGGAAAGGCACCTGGGTCTGGGATGCCGCTGGCCGCCGCTATCTCGATTGCTACAACAACGTCCCACATGTCGGCCACTGTCACCCCCACGTTGTCGAGGCGATCACCCGCCAGGCGCAAACCCTGAACACCCACACCCGCTATCTGCACGAAAACATTCTGGATTATGTCGAACGGCTGACCGCCACCTTCGGCCCGCAGATCACCTCTGCGATCCTGACCTGCACCGGCTCCGAGGCGAATGACGTCGCCTTGCGCATGGCGCAGGCCGCCACCGGGGCTACCGGCATCATCGCCACCGACCACACCTATCACGGCAATACCGCCGCCGTGTCACAGCTCTCCACCACCATGCCGCCGATCGGCGGCTTCGGCGGCCATGTCCGCCACGTCCCCGCCCCCGACAGCTATCGCCCGCTCGGCGGCAGCCCGCAGACCCACGCCACCGCCTTCGCCGCCGCGGTCGAAGCCGCCTGCCAGTCGCTGATCGCCTCCGGTCACGGCGTCTCTGGCCTGATCCTCTGCCCCGCCTTCGTCAACGAAGGCTTCCCCGACCTCGCCCACGGCTTCCTGACCGAGGCCATCGCCATCGTCCGCCGCCACGGTGGCGTGATCATCGCTGACGAGGTGCAGCCCGGCTTCGGTCGCACCGGGCCACAGTTCTGGGGCCATGTCGGCGCAGGTTTTGCCCCCGATATCGTCACCATGGGCAAGCCGATGGGCAACGGCCACCCGGTCGCCGCTGTCGCCACCTCGTTTGAGATCATCTCGGCCTTCCGCCGCGCCTTCCGCTATTTCAACACCTTCGGTGGCAACCCGGTGTCCTGCGCCGCCGCCGCCGCCGTGCTGGATGTGCTAAAGGCCGAAAACCTGCCCGCCCGCGCCGCTGAAACCGGGGCTTACCTGCGCGACGGCCTGCGTAAACTGGCCGAAAAACACAGCGTTATTGGCGATGTGCGCGGCCAAGGCCTCGCCATCGGGGCCGAGTTGGTCAGCGACCGCGCCAGCAAAGCCCCCGCCACCGAGCTTGCCGACCGCGTCATCAACGCCATGCGCGCCGAGGGCGTGCTGATGGGCGCAAACGGCATTCATTACAACGTGCTGAAAATCCGCCCGCCAATGCCCTTCGGCAAGGTCGAGGCTGACATCGTGCTGCAAACGCTGGATAAGGTGTTGGATGGGTTGTGAGCCTTGCCGCCCCAGCAACGTATTGGGATAAGACCCGAACCGAAAGAAAACTCTGCGGGGCAGAGTTTTCCGGTTCGTTGCACAAAAGGCCGAAGGCCGTTGGGCAAGGGAGTTTGTGCCGCAAACGAATGCTGGAAAATCGGGGCGCGACTGCCTGGGTAGGCGCGGAAACGCGCCTGCCACGGGCAGGCAGGCGCGGCCCGATTTGTTTGAAAACAAATCGGGCGAAAGACAGCGGGCGCTTCAGTAAAAGGTCATCAGGCTACGAACACAGCCAAGATCGCCCCCCAAACCTTAACAAATCCTGAAAAACCCAAAAAACCCCTTGATTTCATTCAACTATCCCAACCGTCCACGCGTGGACACCCCGCGCCGAAGCCCTATTCCAGATTGGTATGATTGGCCCGCATCGCCTCCGCGGTAATGCCCAGCCGGGTTTTCAGCTGCAAAACCATCACTTCGAACAGCACAAACAGCGACCCTTCAAACAGCGACCCCATCGGCAGCACCGAGGACGCCCGATCACCCTGATCGTCCGCCATGGTCTGCGCCGGCAGCAGCAGAATATCATCCGCCAGCCCCGCGCAGCGCCCCGTAGCCTGCGCCGTGATCATCACCACCCGCGCCCCCGCAGCCCGCGCCACCTCCATCAGCGCCGCCGCGGTCGAAAGATACCCCGGCCCGCAGACCACCAGAAACAGATCGCCCGGCCCGACCGCAGGGGTCGTCATGTCGCCCTCCACCGCCACCTGTAACCCCATGTGGAACAGCCGCATCGCAAAGCCCATGATCTGCAAGCGCTCACGCCCAGCCCCGAACACCACCACCCGCCGGGCAGCCGCGATCTGAGCCACCAAAGCCTCGACCTGCGCGTCATCCAGCCGGGAAAACACGCCGCCCAATTCGGCCAACGCTGCGTGATAGAGAGACATGCCATGCTCCTGATCCGAGGAAAGCCCGATCATGTCCGCCGCCGGTCAGGATCGCAAGCCTGCCTGCGTGCAGGCAAGGGCTGGTTTTTTGTCGCCGCCTGTGATGTGTTGACCGCCAAAGCGAGAACAACTCATGAAGCCTGAACAGATAGAAATTGCGCGGAGGTCGATGCTGTTGTCATCGGTGCCCGAACACGTCGCCGAAACCGTGCTGACCGGCGCGCGGCTGCGCAGCTTTGACCGGGGAGCGACGATCTTTCTGCAAGGTGAAAAAGCCACCGCGATCTATATCGTCGCTGAAGGCTGGGTGAAGCTGTATCGCATCGCGCCGAACGGGGCCGAGGCTGTGGTAGGGGTGTTCACCAAGGGCCGCAGCTTTGGCGAGGCGGTGGCGTTCCGGCACGCAACCTACCCCGTCGCTGCCGAGGCGGTCACCGATTGCAGCCTGATACGGATCGAAGCCGACAGCCTGCTGCGGCAGATCCGCGAAAGCCCGGAGGTGGCGATCTCGATCCTGTCGGCGACTTTTGTTCACCTGAACAGTCTGGTCGTGCAGTTGGAAGCGTTGAAAGCGCAGACCGGGGCGCAGCGGATCGCGGAGTTTCTGCTGGAGCTGGCGCCCTGCCCTGCCGGGGCCTGCGAAGTGACGCTGCCTTATGACAAGGTTCTGATTGCCGGGCGTCTGGGGATGAAACCGGAAAGCCTGAGCCGGGCCTTCGCCAAGCTGCGCGATTATGGCGTGACGGTGCGGCAGGCGGTGGCGACGATTGATGATGTCGGGGTGCTGCGCGACTTTGCAGCGCAAGACCCGGCGGGCGCTTGGGCGAGGTAAGCATGACACGGTTGGATCAGGTGCTGGCGGCGATAGATGCGGCCAATGGGGCGGACCCCGCAGGGGAGGCGCTGCTCTATGGCGAGCGGATGACGGCAGAGTTGGCGCGGCTGGTTCCGGCCGCGTCGGAGGCGTTGCAGATCGCGGCGCGGGGCCAGCATGTGGAGCGTTGGTTGTTGCCGCGCGGCGATTATCCGGCGGGCAAGGAAGGCTATCTGGCATGGCGGCGCGAGCAGGGGCGGCGGCATGGGCTGCGGGTGGCCGGGATGATGGCCGAGGCGGGCTATGATCTGGCGGCGCAGGACCGGGTGGCGGCGATGCTGCGCAAGGAGGGGATCAAGCGTGACGTGGAGGTGCAGGATCTGGAGGATGTGATCTGCTTTACCTTCCTGCGCTGGTATTTCCAGCCCTTCGCGGGCAAGCATGAGCCTGACGCGCTGCTGAAAATCGTCGAAAAGACCGCGCGGAAGATGTCGGCGGCTGGGCGGGCGGGCGCGTTGGTGGAGTTTGATTTGCCGGAGCCTTTTGCGGCGGCATTTCGGGACTGAATAACGGGTGTCCGCGTGTGGACACCGCTTCGCCTTAATGAAATCAATGCGTTGCCGGAGCAGGTTTACTGTTTCTTAAACTTTTGCTGCGAGGCATGTCATTGGCGCTGGAACCTCCGGCTAGCCGGAACGCTTTCGCGTTCCGGCCTGAGTATTTTTGCCAAGATGAAGCGTTTGGCGTGGCTTGCGGGGGGCTGGGCTGGATGTCAGGCGGCTAGTGTCAGGGCGAGGAGCAGCGTCATGTAGAGGCCGAGGGTCAGGTTGAAGCCGCGCAGCCATCCGGGGGCGGCGCTGAGGCCGAGGTAGTGCTTCAGGATCACGCGGGCTTTGAGCCATGCGAGGCAAAGCAGCGCGGCGCTGGCGGCGGGGATGATGGGGCCGATCAACGACGGCTGCGCCACGGCGAGGCCGGTGGAGGCGGCGGAGAGCGCCAGCAAGGTGGCCCATGCGCGGGATTCGGGGGGGAGGGTTTGCGGTTTCATCGCAGCAGATAGATCACGGGGAACAGCAAGACCCAGACCAGATCGACCATATGCCAGAAGGCGGCGGCGGCTTGAACTGGGCGGGGATCGGGGCGTAGCGCGACCAGCGCGAAGATCGCAAGGCCTGCGAGGACATGGGCGGCGTGAAAGCCGGTTAATAAGTAATAGAAGGTAAAGAAGGCATGGGTTTCGGTGCCGATGCCTTGAGCGGCGGCATCGGCATATTCAACGGCTTTGATCGCCAGAAATACCGCTCCCAACGCCCCGGCCCCGGCCAGCAGCGCGCGGGTTTTGCGCGGCTGGGCGGCTGTGGCGGCGCGATGGGCCAGCGCGGCAAGCCAGCCGGACGTGACAAGCACCAGCGTATTGAGACCGGCGGCGGCGCGGTGCAGGTGGTCTTGCGCTGCGGCGAAGCCTTGCGGGTCGGTCAGCCGCATCGCCAGAAAGGCGGCAAGCCCCGCGCCGAACACCAGAAGTTCAGAGATGATCAGCACCCAGATCATCAGATCACCGGGCAGATCATCGAACGGGGATGCGGCGTCGGTAGGCGGGGTGGCGGTATCGGTCATGCGCCGACCAGTTGGCGGTAAATCTCGGGCAGGGCTTGCGTCAGTTTTTCCGGGTGCGGGATCAGCGCGAAACCGCCTTGGCCGAACATGCGTGGGAACCAGCTTTTGCCGTCGCGGTCGACGGTGATGCCAAACACGGCATGGCCCATGCGGCGGGCTTCCAGCACCGCCTTGTGGCTGTCCTCAATCCCGTGGCGGCCTTCGTAGTGATCCAGATCGTTGGGCTTGCCGTCGGTGATCACCAGCAGCAGCCGACGCTTGCGGGCCTGTTCGGACAGACCCACCGAGGCGTGGCGGATCGCGGCGCCCAGCCGGGTGTAGAAGCCCGGTTTCAGGGCTGCGATACGCTGTTCGACGGTTTCCGACATCGGCTCGCCAAAGCGCTTGGCGCATTGGATATAGACGCGGTCGCGCTTCAGGCTGGAAAAGGCGTGGATGGCGAAATCATCGCCGCAGGCTTGCAGGCCCCAGCTGAGCGCCGCCAGCGCCTCGCGTTCGATGTCGATCACGGTACGGCCACCATGACCGTGACCGGGCACGGCGGATTCGGTGGAACGCGACACGTCGAGCAGGATCGAAACGGCGAGATCGCGTTTTTGCGGCCGGGTCTGCCGCCAGATGCGGTCATCGCCCTGCCCCGTGGCATAAAAATCGACCCGCGCGCGAATGGCACGATCCGTATCCAGTTCATCGCCGTCAGGGTGGCCAGTGGTAGAGATTCGGCTGGGACGCAGAGCCTCGAACTGACGTTTGACGGCGCGGATACGGGCCGCGGCGCGCGGATCGTCCCGAAACGGGGGCGTGGTGAGAACCGGGATAATATCGGAGGTCAGCACGCGAACATGGTTGGGCAAATAGGTGCCGGTTCGCACGTCCCATTCGGGATAGGTCTGGGTGCCGGAAAGGGCTTCACGATCAACGTCTTCGGGAGCGAGATCGAGATGCAGTTTCAGGCGGGTGGCGGGGGCCTTGGAGATCTGGCCAAGACCCATTTCGTCGGCGTCTTCGGCGGCCTTCTTGGCGTCGTCGGTGTCATCATCTTCAACCCGGCGGTTGAGGTTGATGAATTCGGCCCAAGACAGGATGGCCTCGAATTTGTGCAGGATGAAGCTGTCGGTGCGTTCGGCCTGATCAGCGGCGCGGCGTTTGGCGCGGTGGCTGCGGTTGCTTTCGCCTTCTTCCGGCGTGCCTTCGGTGGCGCGGGATTCGACGGCGGTGTTATGCGAGCTGCCGGGGGCGCGCAGATCGGGCCAGAGCGCCACGGGGCGGTAGGGGCGATAGCGGCGCGGCGCGCGGTAGGCGGTGAAATCGCTGGCGCGGATGGCGTTGACCATGCGGGCGGCTTTGGGCGACAGGGCGGCGGGATCGCCCAGCAGGTGGCGGATGGCGGCTTCAACCGTGGCTTCGGCTTCGGGCAGGTGCGGGGTTTGGCGCAGGGTCAGGGTGGCGGCGCAGAGATCGGCATAGAGGCTGCAGAAACCGGGGGCCTCGCGCAGGGTGTGGTCGGCCATGCTGATCGCGGCATGCAGCGAGGCCAGATCGGCGCAGAGCGGGTCGGTCTGCGGATCATGCGCCGGGGCATGAGCGGCGGCGGCGGCGAGCCAGAGGTAGAGGGCGGCGTTGGCCTCGGCTGCCGGGAAGACGGCGAGCGATTGCGGCAGGCGCAGGGCCTCGCCGTCAAAGCTGCTGCGCGGGGTGGCTTCGGCGGTGGTGCCAAGAAAGCGGCGGAACGAGAGGCGGTGCTGCGAGGTTTCGTCAGCCACCGCCTTGATCTCCACGGTCGGGCTACCGCCCAGACCGCGGAAAAGGACTGCCAGCCGTCCGCCGATCTGGGAGAGATCGACCTGGGCTCCGGGGTGAACGCTGGCTGCGTCCAGACGGCTGGCATACGCGTGCCACAGTTTCCCGATGGATTCTTCGGGTTCCCATGGCTCGATGTCGATCTTGCCCATCACTGGCCTCACCCGAAAACAGCGGTGACAAGATCGAGGAGCCCGCGTTTGGTATCGGGATCGTCGGTGAGCGGTTCGATCATCGCGGCAAGGATGGCGCGGTTGGTGGGCATGCCTTGCGCGATCAGGGTGGCGGCGTAGATCACAAGACGGGTGGAGACGCCTTCCTCAAGATCCTGACCTTTCATGGCGCGCAGCTTGTTGGCCAGCCGCACCAGGGGTTGCACGCGGTCTTCGGACAGGCCGGATTCGCGGGCGACCACCGGGATTTCGTGTTCGGGGCGCGGGAAGGTGAATTCCAGCGACACAAAGCGCTGCCGGGTGGAGGGCTTCAGGGTTTTCAGGATGTTCTGGTAGCCGGGGTTATAGGAGGCGACCAGCATGAAGCCGGGGGTGGCCTCCAGTTCTTCAGAGGTGCGGTCGATCGGCAGGATGCGGCGGTCGTCTGTCAGCGGGTGGAGGACAACCGTGACATCCTTGCGGGCTTCGACCACCTCATCGAGATAGCAGATCGCGCCTTCACGCACCGCGCGGGTCAGCGGGCCATCGACCCAGACCGTCTCGCCGCCTTTCAGCAGGTAGCGGCCGATCAGGTCGGCAGCCGACAGATCGTCGTGGCAGGCGACGGTATAAAGCGGCCTGCCGAGTTGTGCCGCCATATGGGCGACAAAGCGGGTCTTGCCACAGCCGGTGGGACCTTTCAGCAGCACGGGCAGTTGATTGTCATAGGCGGCGCGGAACACATCGCATTCATCGCCCTGCGGCAGGTAGAAGGGGGCTTGCGCCGCCCCCTTCAGATTTTGAGAACCATCCATCTGCATCACTCCGCCGGAACGTTCAGGCCGCGTTCGATCACTTCGCGGCGCGGCACCATGACGGCGTAGATGAACAGCACCGCCCCCAGCACAACCGCGATGCCCGAGCCGAAGCGCATGGCGTAGAACAGCCAGAGCTGGTCTTGCACATCCATGTAAGCCTCGCCGTTGACGCGTTGCAGGTGGGTTTGCAGAGCGCCCGCGAAGGTCAGCGTCACGGTCATGAACACCATGCCCGACGACATCAGCCAGAACGAGGCCATGTTCAGCACCTGATTGTAGGGATCACGCCGACGCAGCGCCGGCATGGCATAGCTGATCATCGCCAGGTTGACGCAGACGTAAGCGCCATAAAACGCGAGGTGGCCGTGGGCTGCAGTGATCTGGGTGCCGTGGGTGTAGTAGTTGACCCCGTGCAACGTGTGCAGAAAGCCCCAGACGCCCGCACCGAAGAACGCCAGCACGGTGCAGCCCAAGGACCACAGCAGCGCGGCCTTGTTCGGGTGATCGCGGCGGCCTTTCCAGACCATCACGAAGGCAAAGGACATCATCGCAAAGAACGGGATGATTTCGAGCGACGAGAAGATCGAGCCGATCCACTGCCAGTAGCCGGGCGTGCCGATCCACAGATAGTGGTGGCCGGTGCCAAGGATGCCGGAAAACAGCGCGGTGGCGACGATGACATAGAGCCATTTTTCCACGATCTCGCGGTCAACGCCGGTCAGCTTCATCATCACGAAGGCCAGAATGGCGGCCATGATCAGCTCCCACACGCCTTCGACCCAGAGGTGCACGACGAACCACCAGTATTGCTTGTCGAGCGCGAGGTTGCCGGGGTTGTAGAAGGCAAACAGGAACAGCAGCGCCAAGCCCCAAAGCCCCAGCAGCAGGATGTTGGTGATGGCGGTTTTCTTGCCCGCAAGCACGGTCATGCTGACGTTGTACAGGAAGATCAGGGCGGCGACGACGATGCCGACCTTGACCCACTTGGGTTGTTCAAGAAACTCGCGTCCCTCTTTGCCCAGCAGGAAATTGCCTTCAAACAGGTTGAAGGTATAGGTCAGAACGACGCCCAGCGTGCCCAGCACAAGGATGGCCAATTGCAGATAGGCCAACTTGGGCGAGAAGATTTCACGCTCTGATTCTTCGGGGATCAGGTAGTAGGCGGACCCGAAAAAGCCCAGCAGCAGCCAGACGATCAGGCTGTTGGTGTGCAGGCTGCGCAGCACGTTGAAGGGCAGAAGGTCGGACAGGAAGTTGGGTGCGACATAGACCCAGCCCATGATCAGCCCGATGCTGACCTGCACCGCGAACAGCGCCATGGCGACGCTGAAATAGACCAGTGCGATCTTTTGTGATTGATATTTCATGATTTTCCCCTTCAACCCGCATCGTTCGGCGGCCAGTTTTGCGTGCGGATCTTGTTGGTCCACAGCAAAAAGTCGGCGAGGTTGCGATAGTCTTCGTCGGTGAGGTTGAATTGCGGCATCTGGCGGCGGCCCTCGATGCCGGTCGGCATGGCATCCATCCAGCCCTTGAGCGCATCAAACGCGCCGGCAGGATCATCATTGACGCCCCAGCGTTTCATCACGTTGCCCAGCTCGGGCGCGAAGTAGGCCCCCTCGCCAAGGATCGAATGGCAGTTGATGCAGCCCTTTTCTTCCCAGATGTGTTTGCCGGCCACGACGCTGTCTGTCAGCGGCGAGTCGGCGGTGGAAGTTTTGACGATATACAGGTGGCTGTTCCAAGCCAGCCCGATGAAGATAAGTATGAAGAACAGGGAGCCGCCGTAAAAGATATTGCGGGCCATGCTCTTGGTCATGACTTCGCGCATTGCGAATATCCTTCCCGGAGCGGTTTCAGGTGGTTTTGGTATGGCGGCGCGCGGGCGGACGAGTCTTAACGAAAGTCAAATGGGCAGAAAAATTGTCAGGTAAGCGCGCTGAACTTATGGTTTAGGCGAGGGTTTCCAGCCGGGCTTCGGGGAAGTGCGACAGGGCGGTGATGATTTCGGCGCGCGACAGCAGGCAGGCGGCGGTGGACAGCGCATCGGCAAGGGCGGCGGATGGCGCCGAGATGGACACGGTGGACCATTGCGGGCGGCGGGTGGGGTGCAGGATATGCGGCTGGTTGGCACCGATGACGGTGCCGCGCGGGCTGGAGGTGGCCAGCGCGCGGTTTTGCAGCGGGATTTCAGCAAGGGTTTGGCCGGTGGGGTCGGCGATGGCGGCCTGCCAGGGGGTGGGGCCGAGGCCAATGATTTCGCCCATGTCGATCAGCACGTTATCGTAGCCTTCGGCACGCAGCAGGGCGGCGATGCTGTCGGCGGCGTGACCTTGGGCGATGCCGTTGAAGGTCAGCGCCATGCCGGGAGCGAGGCGGAGTTCCTCGGCGGTGGTGTGCAATCGCTGCCAGCCGGTTTCGGCTTGGGCCGGGTCGGTGTCGCTGGCGGTGGCAAGCCAGAGCGGCTGGATCGAGGGGTCGAAGGCCCCGGCGGTGGCGGTGTGGATTTGGGTGGCGAGGGCGATCAGCGCCAGCAGGTCGGGGCCGGGATAGGCAAGGTGGCCGTCGCGGTTCAGCCGGGTCAGGGCGGAGTCGCGGTGCAGGGAAAAGGTGGTTTCGATCCGGGTCAGCTCGGCTTCGACCTTGCGCCACAGCCGGGCGGTGCGCGGGGCGGGTCCGGCAAGGCGGATACTTGCGGCGCTGCCAAGGGCGGTGCCCTGCCAGACCGGGGTGGCGGCATGCAGCGGCGTGGCGAAGGCCGCGGCGGTGATGGTCAGGAAGCGGCGGCGGTTCATGGCTGGGCTTTCGGGGTTTGCAGACGGGGGCCCAGGAAGGCGGGCCAAAGCGCTGCGGTGGACAGGGTGAAGGCGATGATCCAGATCGCCCCGGCAGCCAGAGTGGCGGGGTAGTAAGTATCCGGCGCGGTGGAGGCGAGCCAGCGCAGCAGCGCGGATAGTGGCAGCAGCGCATAGGCGACGGCGACCGGGCCGGGCGCGATCAGGGCGCGGCCGGAGTGGCCAAGGCTGGCGCGGGATTTCATTGCCAGCCCCATGCCCGCCACGCCGCCGATGGCAAGGAAATGCAGCGCGGCGATTTCAGAGCCTATGCCAAACCCCGCCAGCCCGATGCCGATCAGGCCCAGCCCGACCAGCCCGAACGACAGGTGCAGCGCCAGCAGGATCGGTTGGCGCAGCGCGAAACCACCGCGCCAGCCTGCCAGCCGCACCAGTTGTGCCACACCGGCGGCGAGGGCGATTGCGCCCAGCAGCCGGTCTGGCGCAAAGCCAAGGCTGGCCAGCGGCAGGGCGATGGCAAGGCCGCTGCCGCCCAGTTCCAGCCAGCGGTGCGATATGGGCAGATGCGTCTCGCGGCCTTCGCGCAGCATGGCGTTGCGGGTGAAGGCGGGGGTGACGCGGCCACCCAGCACGGCGATCATCGCCACCAAGGCAAACAGCCCGGCGCGCAGACCCTGTGCTGCGGTGTCGGTCAGGCCCAGAAACTCCAGATGGGTATAGAGGTTGGCCAGCCAGATCAGCACCAGCAGGGCCAGAAACATCATGTTCTGCGGCTTGGGGCGTTTGAGCAGTTGCGTGGCGATCTTCGCCCCCAGAAGCGGCACAAAAGCCAGATCGGCCAGCGCGACCACGGGTGCAGGCAAGCTGCCCGAGGCCCACATCGCCAGCCGCCCCAGCAGCCACAGCGCCGCCGCCACGGCGATGAAACGACCGGGGGCAGCCTTGGCCCCGGTCCAGTTCGGCACGGCGGTCAGGAAAAACCCGCCCAGCGCGGCAGAGCCAAAGCCGAAGATCAGCTCATGCCCGTGCCACAGCTGCGGCGCCATGGCGATGGGCAGCTCGGCGTAGCCACCAGCGGCGTGGATGCCCAGCCAGCCGGTCCAGATCACCATGACGACCAGCGCATAGAGCGCGGCTGACAGGAAAAACACGCGGTAGCCTTCGGAAAACAGGCGTTTCAGGGCGGTCATGGCTTATCCTTCCGCTCGGGCGCGGCGTTTCAGGATCGGGCATTGCGTGCCATCATTCATGATGACCTGACAGCGCAAGCACAGGACGCATTCGTTGGCGTTGATCCGGCCCAAGGGATCAATCGCGCCGACGGTGCATTTGGTTTCACACATGCGGCACTCGCGGCCACATTGCGGGCGGCGTTTGAGCCAATCGAAGATCTTCAGCTTGGCCGGAATCGCGATGCCTGCACCAAGCGGGCAGAGGTAGCGGCAGAAGAACCGCTCGATGAACAGGCCCGCCGTCAGGATCGCCAGCACGAACAGCACAAACGGCCATGCCCGCAGCATCCGCAAGGAAATCGCGGTTTTGAACGGCTCGATTTCGGCGACGATCAGCGCGTCGTGCATCGAATAGAACGACAGCGCGAGGATGCCGACAAAGGCGGTGTATTTGATCACCCAGAGCCGTTCGTGCAGCGCTTGCGGCACGGCGATTTGGCGGATGCCAAGGCGGACGGCGGCGTTGTTCAACAGCTCTTGCAGCGCGCCGAACGGGCAAAGCCAGCCGCAATAGACCCCCCTGCCCCAGAACAGCATGCCCAGCGCGGTGAAGCCCCAAAGCAGGAAGATCACCGGTTCAATCAGGAAAGTTTCCCAGCGAAAGCCGGTCAGCAGCGAATGGATGAAGGCGATCACCTGCACCACCGACAGTTGACCGTTCAGGCCCCAGCCCAGCACGATGAGGGTGGTCAGCAGGAAGCTGATGCGGCCGGTGCGCCACAGCCGCGGGCGGCGGGTGATCCATTCTTGCGCGAACAGGATCAGCGTCAGCACCGCCAGCATGGTGACGACGATGGCGGTTTCCACGCGTTTGGCCTGCCAGATCGAGCGCCAGAGCGGTTCAGGTTCTGGTGGCGGCGCAAGGCGGAAGGCGGCGGGCAAAGCGTAATCAGTGGCGATGGTCATGGCGACCTCACCGCTGGCGGTGGCGCGTTTGGCGGTGATCTCGATGCGGAAGGGGGAAAGCGGGTCGATGGCGGGCGGCAAGCGGAACAGGCTGATTTCCTTGGCCTCGGGCGCGCCGGGGGCTTTCAGCTTTTTCAGCATGGTGTAGCTGGCTTCGGTCGGCTGATAGCGGGTGTCGCCTTGCAGGATGGTGATGCGGTCGAAGGTGCCGGTGGTTTTCCAATCTGTGCCGCGCGGCGAGTGCAGGCCCTGGCTGATCAGGATCAGTGCGGTTTCACCGGGGCCAAGATTGCCGATGGCGCGGGTGAAATCCTGCTGACCCAGCAGGCTTTGGCCGACGGTTGGCGGGTCGATCAGCCCGGCCCAGAGGTGCAGGAAAGGGGCATCGCCCGGTTGCAGCGGCACCTTCGCCCCGGCAAGCGCGGTGGCGGCTTGGGTCATGGAAACCTGCACCTCGGCCAGCGCGCCTTGGGCCAGAAGGCCCGGCCAATCGGTGGCGGCGTAGGTCAGCCGGTCGATACCGCCGCCTGCGGCGATGACGCCGCGACCGATGGCAAGGGTGCGGGCGGTCCGCAGGATGCCATCGCGGATGACGCCGGTAGAGACGGTGGCGCGCGAGATCACGTCCGGCACGCCGGGTTGGCGCAGGCCGGTTCCGGCGGGGGCTGTCAGGTCATAGCCGGCAAAGCCGCTGACGTAGGCGGCGATGTCGGCGTCAGAAATGCCAAGCGTCAGCACGGGTTCGTTGTGCTGCATCAGATGCGCGCCGGTGATCTTGCCTGCGGGCGAAATCGCCACCAGCACATCGAGGGGCCGCCCGGAATAGCCGACAGACCCGGCAACTTGCCAGGTGGAGGCAAGATAGCCCAGCGGCTTGCCTGCACTGAAGACATCCCAGCCGGGCACGCCCGCCTCTTGCCGCGTCACCTGCACCGGGCCGGGGCTGGCCAGCAGGTCTGCGGCCAGATCGGCGGTGGGGTCGGCGACGGTGATGCTGGCGAAACCGCCGGTCTCGGCATGGGCCGGGGCGGGCATCAGGCCAAGGCACAGCGCCAGCAGGGCTAGGAAACGCATCGAATGGCCTGTGGTTGGGGGCGGTTTTGCACCCGGCTACCCTGCGCCAAGCGGTTTTTGCCCGCCTTGACCAAAATCAAGGTGCCAGCGCGCGCCGGGGTGCATGGTCGGCGCAGCCTCACCAGCGGAACGGAGAATTTCCATGAAACCCCGAGTTTCCCACGCCAGACAGGTGCTGATGTCCAGCGCCGCCCTGGCCCTCGCCATGTTCGCAGGCGCCGCCCTTGCGGAAGACAAGCCTGCGACCCATGCCGATGGCCCAGCCGCCGCCTATGAACCCAGCATGACCACGCTGGGGCAGATAGATGTGGAAATCCCCGGTCGCAAAGAAGGCGACCCCGTGATGACACAGGAAGAATTCCAGCGTGGCACCCAGATCTACTTTGAACGCTGCGCCGGCTGCCATGGCGTGCTGCGCAAGGGGGCCACGGGCAAGCCGCTGACCACCGATATTACCCGTGAGAACGGCTATGATTATCTGCAAAGCTTCATCACCTACGGCTCGCCTGCGGGGATGCCGAACTGGGGCACTTCGGGCGATATGTCTGAGGCTGATGTTGACCTGATGGCGCGCTATCTGCTGCTGGAACCGCCAGCACCGCCCGAATTCGGCATGCCGGAAATGCTGGCCAGCTGGAAGGTGATCGTCAAACCCGAAGATCGCCCGAAAGAAAAGATGAACGATTGGGACATCGACAATCTGTTCTCGACCACGCTGCGCGATGCGGGTCAGGTGGCGCTGATCGACGGTTCGACCTATGAAATCAAGACGGTGATCGACACCGGCTATGCGGTGCATATCAGCCGGATTTCGGCATCAGGTCGCTATCTGTTCGTGATTGGCCGCGATGCCAAGATCGTCATGGTCGATTTGTGGATGGAAGTTCCCGGCCCGGTCGCCGAGATCAAGATCGGTATGGAGGCCCGCTCGATCGAGACGTCCAAGTTCGAAGGCTGGGAAGACAAGATCGCCATTGCCGGGGCCTATTGGCCGCCGCAATACGTCATCATGGATGGCGACACGCTGGAACCGAAAAAGATCGTGTCCACCCGTGGCAACATCTATGACGAGCAGGTCTACCACCCCGAGCCCCGCGTTGCGGCCATTCTGGCCAGCCATTACAAGCCGGAATTCATCGTTAACGTGAAGGAAACCGGCAAGATCATCATGGTCGATTACACCGACCTGAAGAACCTGAAAACGGTTGAGATCGAGGCAGAGCGGTTCTTGCACGACGGCGGGTTGGATGGCTCCAAGCGCTATTTCATTACCGCAGCCAACGCACGCGGCAAGCTGGTGGTGATCGACACCAAAGAGTCGAAGCTGCTGGCGATCACCGAAACCGGCGGGCAGACGCCGCATCCGGGGCGTGGGGCGAACTTCATCCACCCGGTTCACGGGCCGGTCTGGGCGACCTCGCACCTTGGCGACGAATCGGTGGCGCTGATCGGCACCGATCCTGAAGGCCACCCGGATCAGGCGTGGAAGATTGTCGACAGCTTCCCTGCCCTTGGTGGCGGTTCGCTGTTCATCAAGACTCACCCGAATTCGGACCACCTCTACACCGACGCGACGCTGAACCCGGATGCCGAAACTTCCGGCTCGGTGGCGGTGTTCACCATCTCGAAGATGGGTGCGCCGGATGTGGACCCGGAAATCGTCACCTTGCCGATTGCCGAGTGGGCCGGGATTGCCGATGGCCAGCCGCGCGTGGTGCAGCCTGAATTCAACAAGGAAGGCACCGAAGTGTGGTTCTCGGTCTGGAATGCCAAGGACAAGGAATCGGCCATCGTGGTGGTCGATGACAAGACGCTGGAACTGAAGAAAGTGATCAAGGACCCGCGCCTTGTGACCCCGACCGGCAAGTTCAACGTCTTCAACACCCGCGGCGACGTTTACTAAGCATCTGCGATCGGGCGGGAGGGCCTGTCTGGCCTTCCCGCCCTTTTCTTCCCCTCGGCTGCGAGTAATCCCGATGAAAGACGTCTCTCTCGACCGCCCGTTGGGCAAGGTTTACCTGATCGGTGCCGGGCCGGGCGACCCGGACCTGCTGACGGTGAAGGCGCTGCGGCTGATCCAGACTGCCGATGTGGTGGTGTATGATCGGCTGGTCAGCCCGGAAATCATGGCGCTGATCCCGGCGGGGGTGCGGCTGATCGATGTCGGCAAGCTGCCGAAATGCCACAAGGTGCCGCAAGAGGCGATCAATGCCTTGCTGGTCGATCTGGCGCAGCAGGGGCTGATGGTGGCGCGCGTCAAGGGCGGCGATCCGCTGATCTTTGGCCGTGGGTCGGAAGAAGCCGCTGATCTGCGCGCGGCGGGGGTGGCTGTCGATTATGTGCCGGGTATCACGGCGGCGCAGGGATGTGCGGCCAGCACCGGCGTGCCGCTGACCCATCGCGGGCTGGCGACGGGCGTGCGCTATGTGACCGGCCACCGCGCCCGCGATGCGGCGCTTGATCTGGATTGGGCCTCGCTTGCGTCGGAGGATACGACGCTGGTGGTCTATATGGGGGCTGCGAATATTGCCGAGATTGCGTTTCAGCTGATGCGGCACGGGCTGCCTGCCAGCCTGCCAGTAATGGCGGTTTCGGCAGCGACCACCCCGCGTGAGGCGCGGCTGATTTCCAGCCTTGGCAGCATTGCGACCGATGTGGCGCGGGCCGATCCCGAAGCCCCGGTGCTGTTCGTGATCGGGCATGTGGTGTCGCTGTATGGCGCGGTCACGCTCGCCAATGCGGCACTTTGCGATGGTGCCGGGATGGCGGCCTATGCGTAGCCTTCTGGCCCTTGTGGTGCTGGCCCTGCCCTGCGCGGCAGAGGTAGCCCCTGAAAGGGCTAAGGCGCTGGAACATATGGTTATTCAGGATTGCGGGTCGTGCCACGGGCTGACGCTGAAAGGCGGCTTGGGGCGGGCCTTGACGGTTGACGCGCTGGCCCCTGCCGATGCCGAAGGGCTGGCTTTGATCATTCTGGATGGCGTGCCGGGCACGGCGATGCCGCCGTGGCGGCCTTTGCTGACGGAAGAAGAGGCGATGTGGATCGCCCATTATCTGAAAAAGGACTAGACGATGAAACGCGCTTTGAAGCTGCTTGCGCTTTTGGCCTCGCCTGTCTGGGCCTCGCCGGTTTGGGCCGAAGTTCCGTGCTGTGCCACTGGCGATCTGGGGCTGGTGATCGAACGCGCGACTGGCACGCTGCTGGTGGTGGATCGGTCAGACCGCGCCGCTGTCGGCAAGGTCGAAGGCTTGGGCGATCTGAGCCACGCCAGCCTGACCTATGGCCCGGACGAGCGCTTTGCCTATGTGTTTGGCCGCGATGGCGGCCTCAGCAAGGTTGATATGCTGACGCGCAAGGTGGTGGCGCGGACGGTGCAGGCGGGCAACTCTATTGGCGGCGCGATCTCTGACGATGGCAAGCTGGTGGCGGTGTCCAACTATGAGCCGGGCGGGGTGAAGGTGTTTGACGCCGACACACTGGCGCTGGTGGCGGATGTGCCGGCGGCGGGCAAGACCATCGGTCTGGTCGATGTGCCGGGGCGGCGGTTTGCCTGGACGGTGTGGGATACCGGCGAGGTGTTTCTGGGGGATTTCTCCGGTGCAGAACCGGTGATCACGCCGCTGGGCAATGCCGGGAAAAACCCGTTTGACGCGGTGCTGACGGCGGATGCGCATACCTATCTGATCGGCCTGTTCGGCGAAAAGGGGGTGACGGCGTTCGATCTGTGGGACGCCGCCCCCAAGCCGGTGAAGTTTCTGCAAGATTACGGCAAAACCGAGGATGATCTGCCGGTTTACAAGATGCCGCATCTGCAGGGCTGGGCCTTTACCGAAGGCCAGTATGTGCTGCCTGCTGTCGGCGCGCATGAGCTGTTGTGGGTGGATCAGGCGTCTTTGGCCGAGGTGGCCCGGACGCCGGTGCATGGGCAGGCGGTGTTCATCATTGCGCAGCCCGCCTCGCCTTTCGTCTGGGTGAATTTTGCCACGCCGCTGAATGATGTGGTACAGGTGATCGACAGCCGCACGCATCAGGTGGTGAAAACCCTGACCCCCGGCAAGGCGGTGCTGCATATGGAGTTTGCGCCGCGCGGGGCGGAGGTGTGGATTTCAAGCCGCGATGACAACAAGATCGTGATCTATGACACCCGCACGCTCAAAGTGCTGGGGGAAATTGCGGCGGACAGCCCCTCGGGCATTTTCTTCACCGCCCGCGCGCATCGGACGGGGTTGTAAGATGGACCGCCTGCCCGCGCTTGACCGCCGCTTGCTGGATGAATTCCAGCGCGATCTGCCCTTGGTGCCACGCCCGTTTGCGGAAATGGCGGCGGTGCTGGCGGTCAGCGAGGCCGAGGTGCTGGCGCGGTTGACCGCATTGCAGGCGGTGGGCACGATTGCGCGGGTGGGGGCGACGGTGCGACCCAATACGGCGGGCGCGTCTACCTTGGCGGCTTTGGCGGTGCCAGAGGCACGGGTGGACGAGGTGGCGGCGCTGGTCGGGGCCGAGCCGGGGGTGAACCATTCCTATCTGCGCGAAGATATCTGGAACCTGTGGTTCGTCGCCACCGCGCCGGATGCAGGCGCGCTGGCTGCCAGTTTGCAGC
Organism: Paracoccaceae bacterium; assembly: GCA_009773375.1. Lineage (GTDB taxonomy): Bacteria > Pseudomonadota > Alphaproteobacteria > Rhodobacterales > Rhodobacteraceae > Cypionkella. Next base: position 113,510 of record WRPH01000019.1, on the reverse strand, counting down.
GGATCGGGGCGAGGACCGGGCTGCGCGTGCTGGATTTGCCGCTGTTGCGGGCGTTCAACATTGATCTGGGCTTCCGCTTGGGCGGCGCGCGGGCGGCTTTGGGGCTGGACGCGGGGGCGGATGCAACCGCGCTGCGCGAGGGCGACAGGCCGCTGTTGCAGGCGCTGAGCAAGGGGCTGCCCTTGGTGGCGCGGCCATTTGCGCAGGTTGCGCAGGATCTTGACTGGCCCGAGGCTGCGGTGATCGCGCGGGTGCGCGCACTGGCAGCGGCGCGGATATTGACTCGCGTAGGCGTGATCGTGCGGCATCGGGCGATTGGCTGGGCGGCGAATGCGATGGTGGTCTGGCAGGTGCCGGAGGACCGTATCGCCAGCGCCGGCGCAGCACTGGCGGCGCATCCCGGCGTGACGCTGTGCTACCAGCGCCGCACGGTGCCGGGGCTGTGGCCTTACGGGCTGTTTTCCATGATCCACGGCCAAAGCCGGGCGCAGGCCTTGGAGGTGCTTGCACAAGCTGCCGCCCTGCCCGATCTGACCGACCTGCCACACCGCCCGCTGTTTTCCACCCGCTGCTTCAAACAAACCGGAGCCTTGCTCCACCCGGAGGCCGCATGAGACGCACACCGCTTCCCGCTGACGCGCTGGACGCCACCGACCGCGCGATACTGAATGCGTTGCAGGATGGCTTTCCACTGACCCCACATCCGTTTGCCGAAGCCGCGGCGGCGCTGGGGCTGGATGAGGCCAGCCTGATCGCCCGTATTCAGCGTTTGCGCGATGACGGCGCGATCACCCGCTTTGGCCCGTTTTTTGATGCCGAGGCGATGGGCGGCGCGTTTTGCCTGTGTGCCATGGCTGTGCCTGCGGAAAAGTTCGACGAGGTCGTGACTTTGGTCAATGCCCACGCGGAGGTGGCGCATAATTATGAACGCAGTCACGCGCTGAACATGTGGTTCGTGCTGGCCTGCGAACAGCCGCGCGACATTGCGCGGGTGGCGCGCAAGATCGAAAAGGAAACCGGCTTGTCTGTGCTGCAATTCCCCAAGGAACACGAGTTCTTCATCGGCTTTCGGGTGTTGGCATGACCATCGACGCCACCGACCGCCGCATCATCGCCGCGACGCAAAGCGGCCTGCCACTGGCCCCCGCGCCCTATGCCGAGGTGGCGGGCTGGCTGGGGCTGGACGAGGCGGAAGTGATTGCGCGGCTGGCGGCGATGCAGGCCTCGGGCGTGATTCGGCGGATTGCGCTGGCGCCCAATCATTACGCCTTGGGCATGGTCGCCAATGGCATGAGCGTGTGGGATGTCGACGATGCGCAGGCGATGGACTTGGGCGCGCAGGTGGGCGCTCTGAGTTTCGTGTCGCACTGTTATTTGCGGCCAAGGGCGCGGCCCGCCTGGCCGTATAACCTGTTTGCGATGATCCACGGCTCTTCGCGCGCCGAGGTGGAAACCCTGCGGGCGCAGATCGCGGCGCTGCTGGGCGATGCCTGCCGCGCCAATGACATTCTTTATTCCACCCGCATCCTGAAAAAGACTGGGATGCGGCTGACAGACAGGGAAGGCTGAACCATGTTCCGGCTGACACAATACATGAAAGAGCTGGTCGCCCCCGGCCCGGTGCGGATGCGGCGCGGCTTTGGCCAAAGCGGCGATACCGTCAAGCCGGTGGTGATCTGGAACCTGACGCGAACCTGCAATCTGAAATGCCGGCATTGCTACACCACCAGCGCCGACGTGCCGTTTCCGGGCGAATTGAGCCATGATCAGGCGATGGGGGTGCTGGATGATCTGGCGGATTTCGGCATTCCGGCGCTGATCCTGTCGGGCGGTGAGCCGATGAGCCGGTTCGATTTCTGGGAGCTGGCGGAACGGGCGCGGGCGCTGAATTTCCGGCATCTGAGCCTTTCCACCAACGGCACCAAGCTGACCGGGGCGAATGCCGACCGGGTGGCGGCGCTGGGGTTTGATTATGTGGGGATCTCGCTGGACGGCATCGGTGCGGTGAACGACTGGTTCCGCGGCGTCGATGGCGCGTTTGAACAGGCCTTGGCCGGGGTGCGCGATTGCAAGGCGCGCGGCGTCAAGGTGGGGTTGCGTTTTACCTTGACCGAAGACAACGCGCATCTGCTGCCTGCGATGCTCGATCTGTGCGATGCCGAAGGCGTGGACAAGTTCTACCTGTCGCATCTGGTTTATGCGGGGCGCGGTGACAAGCATCGCGGCGAAGATACAGCGCATGCCCGGACGCGGGCGGCGATGGATTTGCTGATCGAACGGGCCTGGGCCGCGCTGCAGGCGGGGCGGTCGTTCGAGGTGGTGACGGGCAATAACGATGCTGATGCGGTGTATCTGCTGGCGTGGGTTGAGGCCAAGTTCGGGGCCGAGAAAGCCGCGCATGTGCGCAGCCATCTGGAGGCGTGGGGTGGCAACTCCAGCGGTCTGGGGGTGGCGAATATTGACCCGCAAGGCAAGGTGCATCCCGATACCTATTGGTCGGATTACACCGTAGGATCGGTGAAAACTGACAAGTTTTCAAGCCTTTGGACCGGCGGCGATGCGATGCTGGCGCAATTGCGGCAGCGGCCCCGGCCGTTGAAGGGGCGCTGTGGCGCTTGCGCGTTTCAGGCGGTCTGCGGCGGCAACACTCGCATTCGTGCCTTGCAGGTGACGGGCGATCCTTGGGCGGAAGACCCTGCTTGCTATATGACCAATTCCGAGATCGGTCTGGCGGATGCCAGCCGCCTGACCGTGACGCCATTCCGGGGGAAAAGCCATGATCCGGCGCATTCTTTCGTTTAGCCTGCTGCTGGCAATCCCGGTTATGCCCAGCCCGCTATGGGCCGCGCCGGATGGGGCGGTGATCTATCAGGATTTATGCGCGGGTTGTCATGCCGAAACCCGGCTGGGTGGCACTGGCCCGGCGCTGATCCCGGAAACTCTGGGGCGGTTGAAAGGTGAAAAGCTGGAGGCGGTGATCGCATCGGGCCGGGCTGCGACGCAAATGGCCGGGTTTGCCGCCACGCTGTCGCCGCAGGATATTGCGGCGGTCGCGGCCTATATTGGCGAGCCTTTGGCGCAGGCTCCGGTCTGGACGGCGGAAGATATTACCGGAACGCGGGCGATGGTGGCGGAGTATGCTCCTGCCGCCGCTCCGGTGTTCAGCGGCGATCCGATGAACATCACGCTGGTGGTGGAAAGCGGCGATCATCATATCTCGGTGCTGGATGGCGACAGCTTTGCGGTGCTGGATCGGTTTGCGACGCCGTTTGCGGTGCATGGCGGGCCGAAGTTCAGCCCGGATGGGCGGTTTGTGTTCATCATGTCACGCGATGGCTGGGTGCAGAAATACGACATCTGGAGCCTGCAAGAAGTTGGCCGGGTGCGGGCCGGCTTGAACAGTCGCAACATCGCGATGAGCGCGGATGGCAAATGGCTGGCGGTGGCGAACTATCTACCTGCAACGCTGACCATCCTGTCCACCGCCGATCTGTCGGTGCAAAAGGTGGTCGAGGTGGCGGGCAAGAACGGCACGCCAAGCCGGGTGGCGGCGGTCTATCAGGCACCGCAGCGCGAAACCTTCGTGCTGGCGTTGAAGGATGTGGCCGAGATTTGGGAGATCGCCACGAATGAAGACGGCGGGCCTTACAGCGAAGGCTTCGTGCATTCGAATGAAAACGGCATGGAAGAAGCCTTGGGGGTAGAAAGAGGCCTGTTCGCGCGGCGGCGGATTCAGGTGTCTGCGCCGCTGGATGATTTCTTTTTCTCGCCCGATTACCGCAATCTGATCGGCACCAACCGCGAGGCGGAAACTGGCGTTGTCGTCAATCTGGACGTGGGCCGTGAAATTGCCAGCCTGCCCTTGCCGGGGATGCCGCATCTGGGCTCGGGGATCACATGGATGCGGGGCGACCGCCGGGTGATGGCGACGCCGCATCTGACCGAAGGGCTGATTTCGGTGATTGATATGAAGGATTGGTCGCTGATCAAGACGATCAAGACCAGCGGTCCGGGGTTCTTTCTGCGCAGTCACGCCAACAGCCCCTATGTCTGGGCCGATGTGTTTACCGGCGAGCATAAGGGCGAATTGCACATCATCGACAAGCAAACGCTGGAGGTGGTGCAGGTGATCATCCCCGAGCCGGGCAAGACCGTGGCGCATACCGAATTTACCAGAGATGGCCGCTATGCCTTGGTTTCCATCTGGGAAGATGATGGCGCCGTGATCGTGTTCGATGCCAAGACCCTGAAGGAAATCAAACGGTTGCCGATGCGCAAGCCGGTGGGAAAGTATAATGTCTGGAACAAGATCAGCTTTGAAGACGGCACCTCGCACTAGGTCGCTGTGGCGGCTGGGGCTGCTGCTGTATCCGTTCACGGCGGCGGCGGTGGCGATCAACCTGTTTTTGCTGGGCCTTTTGGGCCAATCGGTCGGCCTGCCCGCGCTGCCGCCGGTGCGGGCGGTGCTTTGGGCGCTGCCGCTGGGTCTGCCCGCCACATGGGCCGCGGCGCGTTGGGTGCGCAGCCTGATCGCACGGGCCGAGGCCTGAAATTTCATCAAGAAGGAGATCCCGATGAAGAAGACAATGACTATTGCTTTTGCGTTGCTGGCGCTGGCTGCCCCTGCTTTTGCCGGTGATGCCGAGGAAGGCGCAGAAGACTTCAAGAAGTGCAAAGCCTGCCATGCGATCATCGCGGCGGATGGCACTGAAATTGTCAAAGGCGGCAAGACCGGGCCGAACCTGTTTGGCGTGGTTGGCCGCCAGATCGGCGCGGTCGCCGATTTCAAATATGGCGAGTCCATCGTGGCTGCCGGGGCGGATGGCAGCGTTTGGGATGAGGCCTCGCTGGCGGAATATATCGCCGATCCGGCGGCCTGGCTGAAAACCAAGACCGGCGATGCGGCGGCGAAAACCAAGATGACCTTCAAGCTGGCCAAAGGCGGCGAAGATATGGCTGCCTATCTGGCAACGCTGAAGTAAGGTCAAACCATGACAGGCTTTCGGGCGGCAAGGCCCGCCCGAAAGCGATCACCTGAACAAGACGGACAGGAGGTTAAGATGGCGGATATCGGCAAGACCCGCAGGGTGGCGGCTGGCGTGGCGGTGGTGTTCGGTCTGCTGACAGTGGTTTCCGGCGCGCGGGCACTGTTTGGCGGCGCAGATATGGGCGCGGTGGTGCCTTGGGTGCTGTGGTTCAACTTTCTGGCGGGCTTTGCCTATGTGCTGGCGGGGTTGGGGCTATGGCGCGGGCTGGCATGGGCAAAACCGCTGAGCATCGGGATTTTTGCGGCAACGGCGGCGGTGGGTCTGGCCTTTGCCGTCCACACGCTGCGCGGCGGTGCCTATGAAATGCGCACGGTCGGCGCGATGGCGCTGCGCGTCGCGATCTGGGGCTGGATCGCCTGGGTTGCCGCGCGGGTTTGACCCCTGCCGCCGGGCCGAACCTTGGGCCTTGGGCGATTTTGGCTTGAAAATCACCGCAAGGAACGCCATTTAAGGCTTGGGTGTCGGATTCACGGTGAATTCGTTAGGGTAACTGCGCAGGTCGGGCCGCCGCGCAAAACAGGATGGCCCATGCTTCAACTTGCCCCCTCTACCGCCGAGGTGGTCGCCGCGTGCCTTTTTCTGATCGCGCTGATCCACACCTTTTCCACCAAGTATTTTGAGCATCTTGCCCATACCAACACCCGCCATTCCGGGGTTTGGCATCTGCTGGGCGAGGTTGAAATCGTCTTCGGCTTCTGGGCGATGGTGCTGACGGTGTTTCTGTTTGCACAAGTCGGCCAGCATGATGCGCTGACCTATCTGGAGACGCGCAATTTCACCGAGCCGTTGTTCGTGTTTGCCATCATGGTAGTGGCAGGCACCCGGCCGATCCTGTCGGTGACAGGGACTGCGGTGCGCGGGCTGGCGCGGCGGTTGCCGGTGCCGACCACAATGGCGCGGTATTTCCTGATCTTGGCGCTGGTGCCGCTGGCCGGGTCGCTGATCACCGAACCTGCGGCGATGACGCTGGCCGCGTTGATGCTGCGCGACGAGATGTTTGCACAAAATGTCTCGACCCGGCTGAAATACGTCACGCTGGGGGTGCTGTTCGTCAATATCTCGATCGGCGGCACGCTGACTCAGTTTGCGGCACCGCCGGTGCTGATGGTCGCGGCGAAGTGGCAGTGGGATGCGATGTTCATGCTGACCACCTTTGGCTGGAAAGCGGCGATTGCGGTGGCGGTCAATGCCGGCGTGGCAACTCTGGTATTCCGCCGCGAGCTTTCGGTGCCGGCTGTCGAGGCAAGCCCGCAGCCGCAGATGCCGACGCTGATCGTGCTGACGCATCTGCTGTTTCTCTGCGGCATCGTGGTGTTTTCGCATCATCCGGTGGTGTTCATCGGATTACTGTTGTTTTTCATCGGCTTCGCTACCGCGTATGAACGGCATCAGGATCGGTTGATCCTGCGCGAGGCGCTGCTGGTCGGCTTCTTTCTGGCCGGGCTGGTGGTGCTGGGCGGTTTGCAGCAATGGTGGCTGGAACCGTTGTTGATGCAGTTGGACAGCAGCGCGGTGTTCTTCGGCGCCACGGCGTTGACCGCGATCACTGATAATGCGGCGCTGACCTATCTGGCCTCGCAGGTCGATGGGCTGGCCCCCGATTTCAAGGTGGCGCTGGTGGCGGGGGCGGTGACGGGCGGCGGGCTGACGCTGATTGCCAACGCGCCGAACCCGGCGGGGGCGTCGATCCTGAAAAGCGCGTTCCCTGAGGGTGTGATAAACCCGCTTTTGCTGTTGCTGTCGGCCTTGCCGCCTACTTTTGTGGCGATGCTGGCGTTTCGGCTGCTATAAGCCGGATCAAGGCGCGAACTGGTTGACCATCGCTGCCAGATTGGCGCGGTTGTCAACGCCGAGCTTGGTATAGATGCTTTGGGTCTGGTTGCGCACGGTGGCGGGGGCAAGGCCCAACAACCGCGCCACCTCTTTGTGGCTTTTGCCGTCTGACAGCGCGCGCGCCACCTCGCGTTCGCGGGCGGTCAGCATATCCATCCGGGTCAGGCGCCGCAGCGTCAGCCGCCGCAAGCCCATGCCTTGAAACCGCGGCGGCTGATCGACCAGCACCACCAGATCACGGTCGGGCAGAATATGCTGGCCGGGCAGGTTGATCAGGCGCCGCAACTGTTCGGGCAGATGATCGCCCTGCCAGTTCGGCCAGATCTGGCCCAACTGATCCTGCAAGGCCGACAGGCCCAGAATGCCGATGCCGTTCTCATTCACCAGAATCGTCACCGCGCCAGAGGGGTTGGGCCGCCCCGGCTCGGTGGTGGTCAGCTTCATTGCGCCGGACAGATGATCGACGGCGCATTGCAGGTAGTCGCGCTCTTCCTGCGACCAGTTCCGAGCCGCCGCAACCCGGTAGCTGGACAGGTAAAACGAAGTCACCCGCCCCGGCCGCCCGTGCATCGCAGTCAGGATCTTTGACAGACCGAACGTATCGGACAAATCCACCATGCCATCGGTTTGCCGGGCCTGACGGCGGTCATAAATCGCGGTGCCGCCGGGGCTTTCGATCATCGTTGCCGCCAGCAGATCCTGATCGGCCATGGTCTGCCAATGTTTGTAAAACCCGTCCGGCAGGTTCACCGTGGCATTGGCGTAAATCTGCACGCCCTCCGCCGAAAGCTGCGCCCAGCCATACCACGCTGCATCAAAACCCAGCGTCTGCGACAGATCCTGCACCGCCCAGCGCGCCAGACCTTCGGCATCATCGGTGCGGGTGCGGTCATTCATCTGCGCGATGAAGCGCGAAAAGCTGGTGATACCAAGCCCCATCAGCTCCGCGCCCGGATCGGATCAATTTTATTCAAATTGTCATCCTCTCTGCCCAAATATCCTCCGGGGGTCCGGGGGTGGAAAACCCCCGGCGCCTGCCGCCAGACCGACTTCACCGCCACAACACCTCATCGCCAACATACTGGCTGCCGGGCAAAGCCCCATCCTGCAAGAACGCATTCAACACGTTGCGCATGATTCGGGCCACGTTGTTTTCGCCGCCCCGACAGGGCAAGGCCTGTGACCACGCAATCGAGCCTGCCGCAAACACTGCACCGTGGTTGGGGGTGGTGAAATAGATCATGTCGCCGCGCACCTGCGCATCCTGCGTACCGCCGCGACCGGGGAAGGCATAGGTGACTTCCTCGGATACCAGCGGGTAGTTGTCGGAATGGCCGATGGTGGCGGCCAGCAGCAGGGTGTGCGGCGGGGTGCCAAGGCCCAACTCGTAGCGGTCGAGTTCTATGCCGCCTGCCCCGCCGCCTGCCAGACCGAAATCACCGATCAGCTCTTCTTCACCGATCCCCGCCATGATCCACGACGCGCGGCGGTGGAAACTGTCGGGCATGCGCTCAAACGGCTGGCTTTCGTCCATGCCTTCGGTGGTAAAGCCCAAGCCCACGATCTTTTGCGGCGCGCGGCCACGGTTGCGCCAAAGCCCGGAGCGCTGCCCGGTGGAGGCGAGATAGCCCTCGCCCGGTTCGGCCTGCCAGGCGCGCGAGCCGGAATCGAGCTTGCGCACCTCGATGCAATGCGGCTCGGCTTCGCGGGTGCCAGTGACCCAGTAATAGCCGTTGCCCCCCAGATACATCACCCGCCCGCCCGCGGCGAGATAGGCTTCGGTGCCGTCCATCATCTGTTCAGAATAATACTCCGGGTGGGTGCCGTTCAGCACCACCTTGTAGGGGGCCAGGGCCGCCGCGCCTTCTGCGTGCAGGTCATGATCGGTCAGCACGTCATAGTCATAGCCGACATGGTCCAGCCACCAGATCAGCGACAGATCGGCGGGCAGCGCCCAGGGGAAGTTCATCGCCGGCATCCGGTAGCGGGGCCGCATCGAAATCACCGGGCGACGCCATGACGAATAGCAGCAGCCCGCGCCATCGGTGTGATGGTCGTAGGTGGACAGGCCGAATTCCTCCAGCTTCTTGTATTCAAGGTCTTCGGCCACGATCACCGGGGTATGGGCGGTGATGGCTTGGGCAATCGGGGCCTCGTAGGCCAGATGTTCGTTGGCATAGGCCAGATAGGTGAAGGTCGGCAGCAGGAAGGCGATTTTCGCCTGCGGTTTGGCGGGCCGGACGATGAAGGGAATGTGATCTTCCCCCCCGCCGCCACGCAGGCGCAGGCAGTAGATGCCGGATTTCAGGCTTTCGGGCAGGGTCATGCTATAGCTGACCTTCCAGCCGCAATCGGTCATTGCATCGTCGTGGTAATGCACGCCGCCGTAAGTTTCCGGGGCAAGCCGGTAGCTGTCTTCGCCCTTCCAGTTGAAGCCGGTCATGCAACGCACCGGGCGGTTCACCCCGTGCATGTGCAGCCCGTGCGGACCGGTATCGGGGATGATGTCGCCAACGCCGGTTGCGGTCAGGTTGACGGTCGGGTCCCAATAGGTCAGCAAATCCTGCTGCGACGGGTCGGTCCCCTTCGCCAGCGCCTCGATGTCCGGGCGGGCCAGCGCGCGGGTATAGACGCCAGAGCGGTCGATCTTGCCGTTGAACAGGAAAGCCCCGAAATGCCCGCGCACCGGGTTAAAGGCGGTGGCGGAGGCAAGTTTGAAGCTGGCATCGCCCTTGGTGGCTGTGGGGGCGTGGCGTAGGGTTTCGCTGACCCATGTGTCGGTTTGAAGCGGTACGACGGTGGAAATCCGGCCATTCCACGGGCTGACGCAGCTGATCACATGCAGGTTGGCCTGTTTGCTGGCACCGTCAAAGCTGGCGGCGATGAAATACCAGCAGCGCGGCACGAGGATGATTTCGCTGCGGATTTCATCGACGCCCGCACCGTCGCCCACCCACATCGCCACATGGCCATCGGGATCAATGCCAAGGCCGAAGCCTTTGGAGCCTTCGATATCCCAGCGACCGATGATCTGCTGGCGTTCGGCCTTTGGCAGGGTGGGGAAGACATGCGCGAACAGGGTGAAAGAGTGCAGGCCATCCAGCCGCCCCTCGGGGTCTTGCGCGCGGGCAAAGCTGCCGACTTGGGTAAATTGCCGCGCCACTTGCAGGGTTTTCGGCAGGCCGAGCGGAATGACTTCCTCCAGAAACCCCGGCCCATCGGGGTTTTCATCGCCGTGCAGGGCGCGGACCAGTTCCATTTCCACCTGATCGCGGCCTTCGACCGAGATCATGAAATCCACCTGCCCACCGGCGCGGGCGTTCAGCGGGTCGGCATAGCCGAAAATGCGGGCGTTGGTCATCTTAGCTTTCCATCAGGTCATTGACGCGCAACAGGAAAACCGCGTGGTAGGCCTGATTGATGTCATCATAAATCTTGTCGTCCACCAGCCGGGGCGGAGCGCCGCGCACACCGGAAAACGCCACGATCTTGTAGGCATGGAACTGATCGGGCTGGCGCATGATGGCGTATTTGTCGGCCACCTCGCCACGGCGGAAGTGGTTCAGCACCCGGTTCAGCGCGTCGGAATGCTGGCCCAGAGGGCGCAGGCGGTGTTCCTCGATCAATTCCGGCGTGATCAGCGCCTTCAGCCGGTCGCGCAGGCGTTTCTGAAAGCGGCGGTAGTAGATTTCCTGCTTGTCCGCGAATTCGATAGCTTCTTCGGGCATGACCTCGCCCCCCTTTTCAGTGCGACGCGCGCGCGCCTCGGATTTCTTGCGATTGCGCCAGCCCCGGAACTGCTCGCGGATGCCGACAAGCCCGTTATGGGCAAACAGAGTGACGGCCAGCATGATCGCCGCCACCAGCAGAATACGCAGCGGGCCAAGCCCCAGCAGGCCCTTGTCGATCAACACGACGATGGCGGTGCCGATCACCGCACCTTCGGATCGGCCAAGCCCGCCGATCACGATCATGGCAAACAGCAGCATCAGCTGATCAAGGCTGAAGATCGACGGTGAAATCGAGCCGTAGAACTGCGCGTAAAACGCACCGATCACCCCAAGCCCGGTGGAGGAAATCAGGAACACCATCAGCCGGGCGCGGCGATAGTCGATGCCGGTGGCCTCGGCGAACGCCTCGTCCTCGCGGGCGGTTTGCAGCAGCATGCCCAGCCGTTCGGAATTGACGATGCGGAAGATCAGCAAGGCCAGCAGCAGGATCACAAAGGCCCCGGCAAAACCCAGAAGCAGGCCGGGGCGTTGCAACTGCCAGTCTTCGGGAATGAAGGACCCGACATTGTTGATCGCACCATTTGCGGCGGTGAGGGCCTTGAGTTGCTGCACGAACACCCGGCAAATCTCGGCAAATCCCATGGTCAGCAGGGCGTAATAAAGCCCGTCGAGCCGGGTCGAGGGCAGCGCCAGAAAGCCGCCGACGATCAGCCCGGCCACCCCACCCGCCACGAACATCAGCGGCCATGGCAGGCCAAGGTAGACGTTCAACCCAGCGCTGGCGTAAGCGCCGATGCCGACGATGGCGAGGGTGGCCAGCGAGAATATCCCCGCCGTGCCGATCACCAGCGTCCACAGCACGTTGATCGCGGCAAACATGCAGAAGATCGCGGCGATGGTCAGCGAGGCGTTGGTCAGAAACGGCGCGGTGATCGCCAGCGCGCCCAGCCCCAACGCCCACCACAGCGGGCGTTTGTCGGCCAGCATGCGTTCTTGCTGCAAGCTTTTGGGATTGGTCCGGCTGCGCCACTTCAGCAGGTGGCGGCGGGTAAAGGGCAAGCGGCGGCGGTGCAGCGGCGCATCCCCATCAGGGTGCAGGATGATTTCAGACGGGCGCTGGCCGATTTCGTAGAATTTCGTCATTTGCGCGCCTCGTCCAGCAGCCCGCCAAGCCCGCGCGGGCGGATGATCAGCACGATGATGATGAACAGGAAGGTGGCGAACAGCACATAGCGTTGGCCAAGGAAGGGGATCGCGCCGACAATCGCCTCCAGAAAGCCGATGATGATCGCGCCCGCCACCGCGCCGGGAACCGAGCCGAGCCCGCCCAGCAGCGCGATGGTCAGCCCCTTGATCAGCGGCATGGTGCCAGAGGTGGGCGACACGAAGATGGTCTGCGACAGCAAGATCGCCGCCAAGCCGGCCAAAGCGCCGGTCAGCATCGTCACCGGCAGCGCTGTCCAGCGCACCGAAATGCCCGACAACACCGCCCCTTCGGGGTTCTGCATCATCGCGCGGATCTCCAGCCCCTTGCGGGAGGTTTTCAGCCAGAACAGGGTCAGGCCAAGGATGACGGCGGTGGCAAGGATCGCGCCGATCTGATCGTAACGCGCTGATAGCCCAAGGAATTCCAGCTTGCCGGTGCCGAAGATCTTCGGCAGGTTCTTTTGCTTTGGCCCGAAATACCACAGCAAGCCCTGCACGGTGGCCAAATTGATCGCCAGCGTCACGATCAGGCTGCGCACCGGAAAGTTGGGTTTGTCGTGGATCGGCAGGAAGGCCAGCAGGTAGATCAGCGCGCCAAACAGTGCGCCAAAACCTGCGCCTGCGGTCAGGGTGATGCCGGCCATCAGGCTGGTAGTCAGCAGGCCTTTACCGAAAGCCGCCAGCACCAGCGCCTTGGTCGCGTCCGCCACCAGCCATGCCGCATAGCCCGAGGCGGCAAAGGTCGCGCCATGCGCCATATTGATCATGCCGACCGACGACCACAGCAAGGAAATGCCGATCGCCATCAGCCCGTAGATGGCAGCAAGGTTCAACCCGTTGATAAGTGTGACTGAAATATCCATCAATGCAGGCTCACATGTCCAACGTCGCCGCGGATGCGCCCGGCGTGCATGCCCACCATGCGATCTACCCGGCCCGACAACAGCGCCACGTTCTGTTCGGCAATCACCAGAGCGCGACCGTCTTGCGGCAGCGCGAACAGCGCCTCGATCACGCTGGCGCTGATCTTGGGGGCAAGGCCCAGCGACGGCTCGTCGATCAGGTAAAGCCGCGCCTCGACCATCAGGGCGCGACCGACCGAGACCATGCGGCGTTCACCGCCCGACAGCCGACCCACCAGTGCATGTTCCAGCTTGCGCAGCGGCGGAAAGATATCAAACACCATGTCGCGCCGCGCCTTGCGGTCTTTCCACGCCTTGGGTGTGTAGGCCCCGCAATCGAGATGCTGCGCCACGGTAAGGCCGGGAAAGATCGCATCGCCCTGCGGTGTCATCGCGAGGCCCGCGCGCACGATGGCAGGCGTCCGCCGCCCCGGCCCGCTGGATCGCGCCCCGCCAACCTCGGCCCCGTTCAGAAGGATACTGCCGGATTGCCAGCCCACCAGCGATGAAATCGCCCGGAACAGCGTGGTCTTGCCGTGGCCGTTCAGGCCGACCAGACCAACACGCTCGCCTTCTGCCACCTTGAAATCAATTTCATGCAGCACGCGCAACGGGCCGTAACCCGCTGTCAGGCCAGTGATTTTCAACACGTCAGCGCCAGATCTAGCCATGCGCGGGTTCCTCGAAATAGGCGGCCAGCACGCGCGGGTTCCGGAACACCTCTTGCGGGGTACCAGTGGCAATCACCTCGCCCATATCCAGCACCACCGTCCGGTCGGCGATGGCCGACAGCAGTTCCAGCCGATGTTCGATCAGGATGGCGGCGATGTGGTATTCATCGACCAGACGGCGGATGATCAGATCCAATTCATCAATTTCCGAGTTGATCAGCCCCGAGGCGGGTTCATCCAGCAACAGCACCGCCGGGCGGCGCATCAGCAGGCAGGCCAGCAGCAGCTTGCGGCGGTCAAAGGTATCCAGCGACCCGGCAATGCGATCCCACGACTGGCGGAAATTGGCCAGATGACAGGCCCATTCCGCCTCCATCCGGGTCTTGTAGGGGGAATAGGCGTAGCGGGCCGCGCGGAAGGTTTCGGCAATCGTCAGCGCTTGCGGCACCACCGGGCTTTGATAGGTGCGCGCCAGCCCCAGCCGTGCGCGGTCATGCACCGCGCGGCGGGTAATATCCTGATCTTTCAGAAAAACCTCGCCCGCCGACGCGGTGTAGCGACCGCAGAGGATTTCGAACAGGCTGGTCTTGCCCGCGCCATTCGGGCCGACAAGCCCCAGCACCTCGCCGGGGGCTACGGCCAGCGAAACATCGCGCAAGATCGCCCGACCGCCGAAGGATATCCCTACCCCCCGGCAACCGAAGATACCGTTTTCATACGCCATGTTAACGGCTTACATCCACGGCGCCGGGCGGAACGCGGCCTCGGCAAAGGCGGCGGGCGCGATGATCTTGTGCGCGCCATCCTGCACCTGAAAGATCAGATGCGCCTGACCGGCCTCGGGGTCATCGGTCTGGTTGGGGTAAGAGGTGCCCGAGTTGCTGTCATTGGCGAAGGTATAGGTGCCGCACACGCCGCGATACTTGATCGCCTTGATCGCCGCCCCCACCGCATCAAAATCGCCAGGGTCCACAATGGCCCAGACCTGCGCCAGAATATGCACGGAATCATAGCCTGATCCGGTATAGACCATGCCCATCGTGCCGGGATATTTCGCCTGATAGGCCGCGCGGAAGGCCGCACCCTTTTCATCTGCATAAGTGCCGATCACCGACCCCCAGATGAAGCCTTCGGCATTTTCCGCAGCCAGATCAAGGAATTCCGGCTGCGACGGCCCGTATTGCAGATAGACCAGCGCCCCCGGCACCGGGTCCAGCACATAGGCATTGGCGAAAGACGCAAGCTCTGCCGCGACCCAGTGGTCAATCATGATCACCCCGGCATCCTGCTCTTTCAGCGCCTGAATGATCGGCGACCAATCCTGCACCGGGAACTGAATATCGGTGATCGCGCCCACCGCCCATTCACCATTCGAGGCAGCAATCGCATCCTGTGTCGCCGTCGAGATCACCTGCGTATAGCCGATCTGCTCTTGCACGATATGCACGCGGTTGTTCTTCGGTGCCCAGCCCGCCGCCTTGGCATCCGAGATATAGCGCACCAGCCCTGCGCCATACCACGTCTCGGCCACGTCCACCTGAAAGATGTTGCGGTATTTCTGCGGGTCGGATTTGAACAGATCAAGGCTGGCCTGCGAGGTGTTGCCGTGCAGATAAGGCGTGCCCGTCACCGCCGCCACATCCATCGCCGGCTGCGGGATGATGGCGAAGGAATGCGCCAGCGCATGCACGCCCTGCTCGGTCAGGCTTTGGAACGCCGCCACCGTGCCTTCCGGCGTCAGCAGGTCGATATCGACAACGCGGGTTTCCAGCATCCGGCCGTTGACCCCGCCCGCCGCGTTGATTTCCTCGACCGCCATGGTGACGCCGTTCAGCCAATCTGCCTGATCCGCCACACCCACCGGCCCAGATTGCGCCGTGGGCACGCCGATCAGGATCGGGTCGGCGGCAAAGGCAGGGGCGACCATCGAGGCTGCGGCCACCGTGGCGGCCGAGGTCAGCAGGAAGCGGCGGCGGTTCAGATGAAACATGAATTCCTCCCTGGGATTTTTTCCCAAGGGAGCGCGAAAGCGCCCGACCTGTCTATGGTGCAAATGCACTAGCAAAGGGGGAGGGAGGTGAGAGGCTGACAACGACCCAAGCGGGGCTCGTTACGGCTGCTTCCTTCCGGACCTGACCGGGTTGGCGAGGCGCTTACCCGCGCCAACCTCTCACCGAGTGATATAGGCGCAGGCCAACGGATTCGCAAGATGCCCGCAACAGAAGTCTTCCGAGCCGCCAAACCCCGACAATTTGACTAAAATGGTCATCCTCTCTGTTTAAATATCCCCGCCGGAGGCATCCGGCCTATCCCTTAAACCCGGCGCAGATCATCTTCGATATAGGCCTGCACGATCTGGTCAAAGCTGGTTTCCGCCTGAAATCCCAAAGCCTTGGCCCGGCTGGCGGCAAAGCGGCGCGGCCAGGTTTGCACAATTGCCCAAACCGCCGCGTCGGGTTCATCGCGGATCAGCGCCACCACATCCGCCCCGGCCACCCGGCGCAGCGCCTCGATCTGCTCGGCCACCGTTACCGCCACTCCAGGCAGGGTGAGATTGCGGCGTGGGCCGATGGGGCTGCTGTCCAGCGTCGCCGCATGCAGGAAAAATCCGACGGCTGCGCGCGGGCTGGCCATGGTATGCACCCAATCGCGCGCCACGGGCAGGCTGGCGGGCAGCCCGTTCAGCGGCTCGCGGATGATGCCGGAAAAGAAGCTGGACGCCGCCCGGTTGGCCTTGCCGGGGCGCACGCAGATAGTGGGCAGCCGCAGCCCGATGCCATCGAAAAACCCGCGTCTTGTGTAGTCAGACAGCAGCGCCTCGCCGATCAGCTTTTGCGTGCCGTAGGAGGATTGCGGCGTCGGCGCGAAGTCGTCGGGGATTTCTTCCGGGAAAGGCCCGCCAAAGACGGCGGAGGTTGACGCATAGACCACGCGCGGCAGGTAATCCGCCGCCCGGATCGCATCGAACAACGCGCGGGTGCCGTCCAGATTGACGCCGTAGCCCAGATCGAAATTCGCCTCTGCCTCGCCCGACACCACCCCGGCCAAATGAAAGATCACATCCGGCCGATGCGCGATCAGCGTTGCCGCAGAACCGCCCAGATCGCCGGTCAGCGCCAGATGCGGCGGTGCTGCCTCGGGCGACACGATGTCGTGCAGGATCAACTGGCGGATCGGCCTGCCGCCCAAACTGCCATCCGCCAATAGCCGCGCCGTCAGTTTGCGGCCAATCATCCCTGCCGCCCCGGTGATCAATATCCGCATCGCACCCTCCGTTTGCCGCAGCAAACCACGGCACGGGCGGGCTGGGAAGGCCTTCGTTGCAATCGCCTTGAATGACAAATCCGGTCAGAACCGTTCTGCCCCTTGCCCGGTGTGGCGTGCGGCTCTCCTGCCAGCAGGATCCGGCTGCGCCCCTGATCGCCGTGCCCCTGATCGCCGTGCGGCTGATGACCGGGGGGGCCGGGCGCGGCATCGCGGCGTACGAGATGACGGTGCTGACCAGTGACGCCTGCGGGTTTGGCGCATGGCCGCCGACCAAGGCAGCAGTTGTCAGCGAGTATTTTCGGCTCCCCCTGCCCCGGCGCGCTTTGCGGTGCAGGCAACTGCGGAAAGGCGGCGACGGCAAAGCAGGGCACGCAGTTCTGACGGCTCGAAAGGTTTGGGCAGGCAATCATCGGCGCCTTTCTCCGGCCCCTCCACGCGGTTGGCGACGCGGCCCAAGCCACTCAGTTCGGCGGCAACGGCGGCGGCAGTTTCGGGGTCTTCCTGATGATCAAGATGCGGCCCATCGGTGAAATTCCTTGTTGCGGCAATTTTCAGAACACCACCACTTCTGGATCAAGCACATTCGCACCGCTGATGGGGCGAAGCGTCTGGCCGTTGAGGTGCAGGATGCTGTCGCCCTTGGCTATACCTGCAAACAGGGCGGGCGAGGTATCTGTGAGATCGGTGCTGGTGTGACCGGCAAGGCTGATGCCCAAGGCCTGCAGCGTGTACTGCGCGATGCGCTGCGGGGCGGCGACTGCTTCGCGCTGGGTCGGGCGGGCGGGCTTTGGCTTGGGCCTCGCCGATCAGCACCCACACGGCATCGCCGCGCAGCAGGGTGAAATCGAAGCTGCTTCGGTTTGGGCGGCTTCCAGCGCGAAAGCGAGATCGCCGGGTTGTTGCAGCTGTTTGCCGTTGACCGCCGGCAGCACGTCGCCGGGCAAGATGCCTGCGATGGCGGCAAGTTGCAGGGCCTTTGCCAGTTGCCGATCCGGCTGGCGGGCGGTCAGGCCCAGTTTCGGCAGCGGCGGCAGGGTTTCGCCAATCAAGCCTGCCACGATGCGGGACAGGTCGGCTGCCGGGATGGCACAGGCGATGCCGACAAACATACGGCTGCCATCCGCGATTTGCGCGTTCATGCCCAGAAGCGCGCCTGTCGCATCCACCCGCAGGCCACCGGCCGAGCCGGATCTCACCGCCGCACCATGTTGCAGCATGTGGATCGGCTGCGCCGAGCCCACCTGCCGCGAAAGCGCAGAGATCTGGCCTTCGGTCACTGTAAAAGTGATAACCAAAGCGCCCCCCACAGCCCAAACCTCTGCCCCCAGCCGGGGCGCGCTGGTCGAGGCGTTCAGCCCAAGCCCCCCGGCTTGGTCACGATCACGGCCACGTCGCGCGACGGGTCAGAGCCGATCACTGGCGCGATCGGCTCGGCCACGCTGGCATCGGTCAGCCGGACTTCGGTTGCGTTGCCCACGACATAGGCGTTGGTTACCGCCACTGCGCCCTGCCCCCACAGGCAGGCCGAGCCGAGAAAGCGGTTCTGGTCATCGGCAGTATGGACGGTGAAGACGCTTGCCATGGGGATTTCGAGCGGTGTCGCGTTGACCGGGCCTGCGGCGATGGTGGAGATCAGCACCACCGACGCGGCAAGCGCCATAGCGATGTGACGCAGGCGGATGTTCGATGGATCAGGCATGTGACCGCTCGTGTGATGTCCTGATGGCAAGCTGATCGGGCATTGGAGCAGAGGCCCTTGGCAAAGCCTGCCATTTCGGGGTCGCGGCGATGTGATCGGGGTGCGGCAGGGTTTTGCTGCCGCTTTTGCCGGTTTCGCTCTATGTTGCCGGTCAAAAGAGGAGATTGCTGATGTTCCGCCCGACCCGCCGTGCTGTTCTGACTCAGGCCGCCGCCCTGCCCCTGCTTGGGCTGGCCCGCCCCGGCTTTGCGCTGTCGCCCGTGGTGCCGCCTCTGCTGACCGCGACCTCGCGGCAGATCGAGGTATTGGGGCGGGCGGCGACGGTGTATGGCATGGTCGGGGCGGATGGGCGGTCGGGTATTCATGCCAAGGCCGGGGATCGCTTTGCGGGCGCGGTGCTGAACGATACGGCGGTGCCGCTGGTGCATCATTGGCATGGGCAGGTGATGGCCGCCGAAGGGCAGGACCGCGCCTATACTGGCGGCGGGGAACTGGAGCCGGGCGGGTCGGATCTGATCGATTTCGAACTGACACCCGGCACGCACTGGATGCATTCCCATCAGCTGACCGAACAGCAACTGATGGCCGCGCCGATGATCTGCCGTGAAGCAGATGCCGAGGATATTCAGGAACATGTGCTGATGCTGCATGATTTCAGCTTCAAGGCTCCGGAAGAGATATTGGCGGGTCTGGGCGGCGCTATGATGCATGGCGCGGGCGGCGACATGGGCGGGGCGATGGCCGGGATGGATCATTCCAAGATGAATATGGGCGGCGGGGGCGGCATGATGACCCATGCCAATGACGTGGCCTATGATGCTTTCCTCGCCAATGACCGCACCCTGGCCGACCCGGAAGTGGTGCAGGTGGACCCCGGCGCGCGGCTGCGGTTGCGCATCATCAATGGCGCCACCGCGACGGCGTTCTGGATTGATCCGGGTATGCTGGACTCGACGGTGATTGCGGTGGACGGCAGCGGTTGTGCGCCGGTTTCGGCCAAGGCCTATCCGATTGCGCAGGGTCAGCGGCTGGATCTGATCGTGACGATTCCGGCGCAGGGCGGCGCGTTCCCCATCTTTGCGCAGGTGGAGGCGGCGCGGATGCGGACCGGGATCGTGCTGGCGACGGCGGGGGCTGCGGTGCCGAAGCTGGCCGATCTGGCCGAGGCGGGCGCCGGCAATCTGGATGTGTCCTTCGACGCGATGCTGCGGGCGGTGCAGCCCTTGCCGGACGCTGCGGCGCGGATGGAGCATGTGATGCTGGGCGAAGAACCCGGCTATCGTTTCACCATCAACGGCGCGATCCATGGCGAAGCGCCGCCGATTGCAGCCAAGCTGGGCGAGCGGTTGGAACTGATGTTCATGAACCCCACGATGATGATGCATCCGATGCACCTGCACGGGCACCATTTTCAGATCGTCGACGTCGGCATGGGCCGCTTTGCCGGGCCGCGGCGCGATGTGGTCGTGGTCAATCCCGGCGCGATGGTGACGGTGGCGGTCGATCTGGACAAGCCGGGCAGCTGGTTCCTGCATTGCCACCATCTGTACCACATGGCGACCGGGATGATGACAGAGCTGCGGGTCAGCTGAGGTTTTTATGACCAAGACCGTCACCCGACGAAGCCGGCTTTACAGGCGGGTCGGGGCATCCTTGGGGCGTATCCTTTAGCAGTGAAGTTTGCCGAAGCCGCGCCTGTCTGTGTTGCTTGCCCTGCCGATGGGGGTTGACCCGCTGTCGCCTGTGAAGACTGCCAAGCAGTCGGCCCGACTTTATGTCACCGGGGTCGAGATGGCCGACCCGCAGTTGATCCTGTTTGCCGCCAAGCTGCGCAAGACCTTGGGGCAGGTTTACAATATCGGCAGTCTGAAAGATGGCGGGTCTGACAGATATCCGGGCGGTCGAATTCCTTGGTGGCGCATAGGCCGAAGTGTGTGTCGCGGCGAACTCCGCCACCGATCTGAATATCAAGATCTGCGACAGCAAGCGGCAACTGGTTTGTTCCGATACCGATGCCAGTCATACCTCCTGTTTCGGCTGGCGGCCTGCGGCGGCGGGAAGCTTTGCGACGGGGGTGGAAAACAACGCTCCGCAAAGCGCCCAATATGCACTAGTGGCGAACGGAGCCCATGCTGCACAGGGTGCTTCTGGCTGCGTTGCTGGGTTTGTCCGCCCCCCCGCGATGGCAAGCGAGAATTACGCGTTGCTGATCGGGGACAGCCCATATCCGAATCTGGATCAGAAATACCGGCTGAACGGCCCGACGAATGATCTGCGGCTGGTGCAGCCCTATCTGACCACCGCCGCACCCGCGCCGTTTGCGCCACAAGATGTGATCGTGCTTGCCGCCATTCGCGCCGCGTTTTCCGATCTGAGCGCCAAGGTGCCGCCGGGCGATTGCTGATCCGCGCGCGGTGCCGGAAGCTCCGATTGAGGCGGGGAAGGCTGCGGGCAGTTTCGTGGCGTTTTTCGCGGCGCAAACCAACGCGGTGACGCCGGAAATGAACCTGCCGCAGGACAAGCCTAGCACGCGGGTGGCGGTGCTGCCCAACACTGTGCGCCCGGATGCGATCTGGGTGCTGCCTGCAGCCCGGCTGATCAACGATCTGGCGACGACGCTTTCGGTGGCCACCGCAGACACGGATGCGCAGGCTTTGCGCGAAACGTCGGCCGATACGCTGGGCATGGCGCTAGGGACTGGCGGGCCGGACAAGAATTCGCTGACAGTGGTGAAAGCCGCAGTTGGTGCCAGAGGATCAGGTGCATATTCTGACGCGCAACGATATGGCGGTGCCGGTGGATGTGAATGTGCTGTATTTCGCCGCCGATTACGCGATCAGCCATTGGTTTTCGGCGCGGTTGCAGCAGGGGGATAGGCTGAATAATGACGTGTTCAAGTTCGGCGATACGGCACTGACGCCCGCCTTGCCACAATCGCCCGTGCAGGATCTGAGCTTTCTGGCACAAGAGGTGCGGGATACCTCACGCGGGGTGCGCGGGCCGGGGCGGGTTTCGGCGCTGGCGGAAAGCGATGCGAGCGGGCCTGCGCCGGGGATCATCCAGCTGGAACTCCCGCTGGAACTGCGGACGGTTGCAGCCCATTGAGGCGGGGTTGGTCTGGCGGCTATTCCTGCGACCGCAGCACCTGTGCTGGGCGGGCCGCCAAGGGGCGCAGCACGAAGACGAGGCTGGCCAGCAGCGTCGCCAGAATTCCGCCCAGCACGATGGCCAGCGCCGATATGGCTTCAAAGGCGTAGCCGCTGTCCATCACGAAGGTCATCACCGCCCAACCGGCGAGGCTGCCAGCAACAATCGCGACGATGCCCGCCGCCGCCCCCATCAGCCCGGCGCGCAGGGCAAAGCTGAACAGGATGCGGGCGCGCGAGGCCCCCAGCACTTTCAGCACCGCCGCTTCGTAGACGCGGGCGCGTTCGCCGGAAGCCGCCGCACCGATCAGCACGACAAAGCCTGTCACCAGCGTTGCCATGGCGGCGATGGTGGTGGCTTGGGCGATGGCGGTCAGCGCCTCGGTCACGCGGCCAATCGCGGCTTTGACGCCGATGGCGGTGATGTTGGGGTAGGCAGAGGCGATGTCGCGCAGGATGCCCGCCTCGGCCCCGGTTTCGGCGTAAACGGTGGCGATGGAGGTATGCGGCGCACCTGCGACTGAAGCCGGGTTCATCGTCATCACAAAGCCCATGCCGGCGTTGGAAAAATCGACGATGCGAAAGCTGGTGATTTCGGCCTCGATCTCGCGGCCAAGGATGTTGACCGTCAGCTTGTCGCCCAGTTTCAGGCCCAGCTCGTCTGCCTCTTCGGCGGCGAAAGAGATTTGCGGCGGGCCGGTGTAGTCGGGGGGCCACCATGATCCGTCGGTGATCGTCGCGTTGGCGGGCTTTTCGGCGGCGTAGGTGATGCCACGGTCGCCTGCCAGCACCCAATGTTCGCCCGCGACCTTGCGCGCATCCTGACCGTTGATTCTGGTGATGATCCCGCGCAGCATCGGCGCACTTTCCTGTTTGCTGACAGCCGGGTTGGCAGCCAACTTGGCGCGGAAGCCTTCGATCTGATCGGGCTGGATATCGACAAAGAAAAACGACGGCGCGCGGGTGGGCAGATCGCGCGAGATGGCGGCGCGCAGATTGGCGTCGATCTGGCCAACGGCGGCCAGCACCGTCAGGCCAAGGCCCAGCGCCAGCACCACCTGCATGGTTTCGGCGCGCGGTGCGCCGATAGAG
>WRPH01000019.1:0-90876 GCA_009773375.1 Paracoccaceae bacterium | reverse complement strand
CCAGCCGCAGCGGCACCCGCGCCCGCAGCGCGGTGCTGCGCGCCAGCCGGCGGGCCAGCCAAGCCAGCCCCCAAGCCGCCAAGGCCAGCACCAAAAGCGCGCCGATGACACCGCCCGCCGTGCCCAAGGCCAGCTTGGCAGTGCCGGAAAGCCAGACCGCGCCGCCGATCAGCACGGCGGCAAGCGCAAGCATGGCAAAGCCGTAGCGCCAACGCGGCCAACCGCCCGCCAGCCCGCCGCGATAGAGCGCCGCTGCCCGCACACTTTCGCTGCGCGCCAGGGGCCAGAGCGCGAACAGGAAGGCCGAGGTGATGCCGTAGAACGACGCCTCCAGCAGCGGGCGGGGGTAAAGCGCGATCTCTGCCGGGAAGGGCAGCGCGGCCTGGATCGGCCCGGCCAAGGCCAGCGGCACCCCGACGCCCAGCGCCAGCCCCAGCAGCACGCCCAAGCCGACCAGCAAGGCGATCTGCACCAGATAGGTCTGAAAGATCAGCCCGCCGGTGGCACCCAAGGTGCGCAGGGTGGCGATGGTTGAAATCTTCGCCTCCATATAAGACCGCACGGCTGCGGCGACGCCGACGCCGCCCACTGCCAACCCGGCCAGCCCGACCAGCACCAGAAACGCGCCGATGCGTTCGACAAAGCGTTCCACACCGGGGGCGGCGCGGCGGCTATCGCTCCACCGCAGGCCGGAATCGCGGAATTGCGCCTCGGCGCGGGCTTGCAGCGCGGCCAGATCGCTGCCTTTCGGAAGCAGCAGCCGGTAGGATGAATCAAACAGCGTGCCGGGTTGCAGCAGACCCGATTGCGCCAGATCTTTGGTCAGAACAATCGTGCGCGGGGCCAGCGCAAAGCCACCGGTGGCGCTGTCGGGTTCGCGCAGGATGCGGCCTTGCAGCACGAAGTCTTGCGCGCCCAGCTTGAAGCGGTCGCCCAAGGCAAGGCCAACCTGATCGGCCAGAATGCCATCCATCACTGCGCCGGGAAGAGGGGGGCCGGGAAGGCTGTTTCCGGTCAGGGCGGTGGGCAGATCGCCGGTTTCCAGCTGCACTTGCCCCAGCAGCGGGTAGTTGGCATCCACAGCCTTGACCTGTGTCAGAACGCGGGCGTCGCCTGCCACCACCATCGAGCGGAAATCGACGATTTCGGACACCTGATCAGAGATCTGATCCAGAAACGCCCGTTCTTCCGGGCTGGCAAAGCGATAGGTGAATTCAACCTGCGCATCACCACCCAGCAGCACCGCGCCCTGATCTTTCAGCCCCGCTTCGATGGCGGAACGCACCATGCCAACTCCGGCAATCGCCGCCACGCCAAGCGACAGGCAGGCCAGAAACACCCAGAACCCGCGCAGACCGCCGCGCAATTCCCGCCGCGCGATGCGGATCGCCAGAGCAAGGCTCATGCCCGCCCCCCTGCCCGCGCGACGCCTGGCGAAAGGTAGGGTGTGTGCAAGGCCGGGTTTCGCGGCGCGAAAGCCGGGTGGCACGCACCGCCGGTCATGCCGCAGCGTCGGCTTTAGCGCCGTCAATCTGGCCATCAACCAGCCGCACCACCCGATCACAGCGGGCGGCAAGTTCGGGGGCGTGCGTCACCAGCACCAAGGTTGCGCCGTGGCGGTCGCGCAGCCCGAAGATCAGCTCCATGATCGCGGCCCCGTTGGCGCTATCCAGATTGCCGGTCGGCTCATCGGCCAGCAGGATCGCCGGGCGCGGGGCGGCGGCACGGGCCAAGGCGACGCGCTGCTGCTCGCCCCCCGACATCTGCGCCGGATAGTGCTGCATCCGCGATGCCAGCCCCACCGCCGCAAGTTCATCCTGCGCGCGGGCGAAGGCATCAGCGACCCCGGCAATTTCCATCGGCAGGGCGACGTTTTCCAGCGCGGTCATCGTCGGGATCAGGTGGAAGGATTGGAACACCACCCCCATCCGCCCGCGCCGAAACCGCGCCAGACCGTCTTCGTCCAGCCCGGTGATGTCTTGCCCCAATGCGGTGACGCGGCCGCGCGTTGCCCGCTCCAGCCCGCCCATCAGCATCAGTAACGAAGATTTGCCCGAACCGGATGGCCCTACCAGCCCAAGGCTCTCGCCACGGGCGACGCTGAGCGATATGCCTTTCAGGATATCGACGGAGCCTGCATTGCCGGCCAGCGTCAGCCACGCGTCTTGTAACGCCAGAACGGTCTCGGTCATGTTCAACTCTCTGCTGCCTCTTTCCACATATGCGCCGCTGCGGGCATTCCGCAATGTCGCGGTTGCAATAATTGTTCTGATTTCACCTGCTTGGGCGGAACCTGTCACCGTGCTCGCCTTGGGCGACAGTCTGACCGAAGGTTACGGCCTGCCGCCCGAACAGGGGTTTGTGCCACAGATGCAGGCGTGGTTGGCGGGCACGGGTGCCGATGTGGCGCTGATCAATGCCGGGGTTTCCGGCGATACCACGGCGGGCGGGTTGTCGCGGGTGGAATGGTCGCTGACGCCCGGAGTCGATGCGCTGATCGTCAATCTGGGCGGCAATGACATGCTGCGTGGCATTGATCCGGCCGAGGCGCGGGCCAATCTGACCGGCATTCTGGCGGTCGCCAAGGCGCGCGATCTGCCGGTGCTTCTGGTGGCGCAGACCGCGCCGGGCAATTATGGCGCTGACTACAAGACCGCGTTTGACGCGATCTATCCCGATCTGGCGGCGGGCTATGGCGCGCTGCTGAGTGATCCGTATTTCCTGCCGCTGATGGACAGGGCGTCGGGCCTTCTGGCCTCTGACATGATGCAGGCCGATGGCATTCATCCCAATGCCGATGGGGTGGCGAAGGTTGTGGCGGCGTTGGGGCCGAAGGTGCAGGCGTTGTTGGCGCAGGTGGCGCGTTAATCGCCACCTCTTGCGCCCGCGCCCGCTTCGGTCAAACTGCTGCAAAACCCGGAGCAGATGATGACGCTACTTGTCGACCTTACCGCAGCCCTTGGGCCTGCGCATGTGATCACCGGCCCCGATCTGGACCGCTATCGCAGCGACTGGACAACGCATTTCACCGCCAACCCGATTGCTGCCGTGCGCCCCGGATCAACCGCCGAGGTATCGGAGGTGATGCGGATCGCGGCGCGGCATGGCGTGGCGGTGGTGCCGGTTTCGGGCCGCACCGGGCTGGTTGGCGGGGCGATGACCGAGGGCGGACTGATGCTGTCGGTCGAACGGCTGAACCGCATCCGCGATATCCGCCGCGATGCGCGGATTGCCATTGTCGAGGCGGGTGTGGTGCTGGACCGGCTGCATGAAGCCGCCGAGGCGGAGAATCTGTATTTCCCGCTGTGGTTCGGCGCGCGTGGCTCTGCGATGATTGGCGGCGTTCTGTCCACCAACGCGGGTGGGTCGAACGTGCTGCGCTATGGATCGACCCGCGCCTTGTGTCTGGGGCTGGAGGTGGTGTTGTCGGATGGCCGGGTGCTGAACCTGATGAGCCAGCTGCACAAGGACAACTCTGGCTACGATCTGAAACAGTTGTTCATCGGCGCGGAAGGCACTTTGGGCGTGATCACTGCGGCGGTGATGAAACTGGTGCCGCGGCCGCGCGCCTATGCGACGGCGACGCTGGCGGTGCGGTCGGTTCCCGATGCGCTGGCGCTGCTGAACCGGCTGCAACTGGCCTCGGGCGGGCTGGTGGAAGCGTTTGAATACATGCCGGAAACCTATATGCACAGGCTTGCCGAGGCGCGGCCCGATATTCGCCAGCCGTTCACCCCCCGCCAAGCGGTGAATATTCTGGTCGAATTGGGCAGCACCCGCCCCAGTGATGCTGTGGCAAGTGAGGACGGCACCCTGCCGCTGACAGCGATGCTGCAAGATGCGCTGGAGGCGATGCTGGGTGAAGGCATGGTGCTGGATGCCGAGATCGCCCAGACCGAGGCGCAGCGCCGCGCGATGTGGCAGCGGCGCGAGCTGGCAGCGGAAATCACCGTTGCGCGGCAGCCTGCGATTGATACCGATATCTGCCTGCCGCTCGACGGGGTGGCGCTTTTCCTTGACCGAATTCACGCGCGGCTGCCCAGCCTTGATGCCGAGGCCGAAACTCTGGCGGTGGCGCATCTGGGCGATGGCAATATCCATTTTACCGTGTTCCCGACCAGTGAAAGCCCCGCGCTTTATGATCGGGTGGTCGAGGCGGTGGAAGACGAGGTGCAGGCGCTGGCGGGCAGTTTCTCGGCAGAGCATGGCGTCGGGCTGTCCAAGCTGGCGTCGATGCAGCGGCGCAAGGACCCGGTGGCACTGGAGGTGATGCGGGCGGTGAAAGCGGCGCTTGACCCGGCAAACCGGATGAACCCCGGCAAGGTGATCCCGCCGAAAGCCTGACCGGAGCGCAGATGCCGCCTTGGGCCCCAGCGAGGGGCCGCGTGGCGGCGCTGACGCGGCGTGTGGTGAAGCAGGTTAAATGTGTGCCGTGACTGGGCTGTATCAAGACGAGACGCGTCAGCGCTGCCCCGGGGGGCTCGATGCCCTCCGGGGTAGCCCCACCTGATTGCTGACGCCGCCCGATCTGGACATCCCCGCCGCCGCCCGTTAGCGATAGCACGCCGCTTGCAGAAAGCCCGATCTTGTCCGCCCTGACCGCAGCCCTTCGCCACCCGACCCTGCGCCTGATCTTTCTTGCGCTGCTCGCCTTGGGTGCGCACAACGCGTCGGTCTACCCCTACCAGTCGCTGATCGCCATTGAACGCATCGGCATGTCGAAACCGGCATTCAGTCTTGTGCTTGTGCTGGCGTCAGTCACCGCTGTC
This sequence comes from Paracoccaceae bacterium, assembly GCA_009773375.1. Classification (GTDB taxonomy): domain Bacteria; phylum Pseudomonadota; class Alphaproteobacteria; order Rhodobacterales; family Rhodobacteraceae; genus Cypionkella. The sequence goes on along the minus strand of WRPH01000019.1, from coordinate 86,107 downwards.
AGCTCATCTGTGCTGTTTGGCATCTGGGGCGATCAACACGGCCAGCGCCGCCGGATTGCGCTGATCGCCGCGCTGTGCAGCTTTACCGGCCTGAGCTTGATGCTGGTGCTGCCCGGCGTGGTCAGCCTGATCCTGTGCCACGGCATCCTGCTGCCGGTCGCCTCCAGCCTTTACGGGCAGCTTTTCGCGCTGGCCCGGTTGGCGACGCCGCCCGAGCACAGCCGCGATGGCACCCAAGCGGCGCTGCGTTCGGCGATGTCGATCAGTTTTCTGGCGATGCTGATCTTCTGGACCTTTGCCTTTGGCACGCAGATTGACGTGATGGCGGTCTATGTCAGCGCCGGGATGGCGGCTTTCGGTTTGCTGGTGCTGATCGCGCTGTATTGGCCGCGCGATGGCAGCACCGACTGGCAAGACCAGCCGTCGGGGCTGAACCTTGCACAGGCCTTCAAGGAAATCGCCAAGGGCACGATCTTGTTGCGCCTACTGCTGCTGGGGGCGATAAGTTCCAGCGGCATCCTGTATATGGTGCTGATTTCGCTGGTGTTTGAAGACTCGCCCGTGCGGGATGCATCAGATGTGGCGCTATATGTCGGGATGGTGGCGGGATGGGAGGTGCCGTGCCTGCTGCTGCTGCCGCGTCTGGCGGGGCGGTTCCGCCGTTCCACCCTGCTGGCGGCAGGATCGGCGGTTTACACCCTACATCTGCTGGCGCTGCCGTTGCTGTCGGATACGCCGATGATCTGGGCGATGACGCTGGTGGCCGGGATCGGCGGCACCGCGATCATTTCCCTGCCGATCACTTACTATCAGGACCTGATGCAAAGTCGGCCTGGCACGGCGGGTGCCATGCTGGCGCTGCAAAAGCTGGTGGCTGACGTGCTGGGGGCGGCGGCCTTTGCCTTGGGCACCAGTTTTGGCAGCTATGGGGCGGTGGCGGTGATCGGCACGGTGATGGCGCTGTGTGGCGGATTTGGCCTGCTCTGGGCTGACCGGAACCATCGGTTGCCGTGACACGGGCCGGGGCCGCGCGCCCTATTCGGGATATTGCGCCTTGCACTGGCGGATCGCAGCTTCGGCAGCTTTGGCCTGCTGGGCGCGTTTGGCTTTCAGGCTTTTCAGCTTGGCGGCCTCGGCGTTCAGATCCAGCGCCACTGCCTTGCGACTGGTCTGCGGCACATCCTCGAAGCACATCTGCCGTGGCGGCGCAGGGTTTGCCGCCGTCGGGTGCGGAGTGCAATCCACCCATTCCGGCATGAACACTGTCACGGTTTCATAGCCGTAACCGCGCGCGATATTCGCCTCGGTTTCGCTGATCAGCCGATCCACCACCCGCATGTCGCGGGTAGCACCCCCGATGCATTGCTCTTGCGGCGTGCCGCAGGCGGTCAGGACTAACAAGGGGGCAAGCAAGAAACGTTTCATCGGCGACTCACAATCGGGGAAGCTGGCTTTACTATAGTCGCCGCAGCTTGATATGCCATATCAGGGCGTCAGCCCGTAAAGGCATAGCACGAAGGGCGCGGATATGGCCGAAGATTTCATCCGGGAAAAGACGCAGGCGGCCGACTGGTTCCGGGCATTGCGCGACCAGATCGTGGGCGCTTTCGAAGGGCTGGAGGACCAGTTCGGCGCAGGCCAGCGCTTTGACGTTACCCCGACCACCCGCGCCGATGGCGGCGGCGGCCTGATGAGCGTGCTGCGCGGCGGCAAGGTGTTTGAGAAGGTCGGCGTCAACGTCTCGCAGGTGCATGGCAGCTTGGGCGAGCGGGCACAAAAGGCGATGGCGGCGCGCGGCGTGCCGGGAATGGACAGCGACCCGCAGTTCTGGGCTAGCGGCATCAGCCTTGTGGCGCATATGGTCAACCCGCATTGCCCGGCGGTGCATATGAACACAAGGATGTTCTGGACTCCGCATGCCTGGTGGTTCGGCGGCGGGGCAGACCTGAATCCCTGCCTTGAATACCCCGAGGACACGGCGCATTTCCACCGGGCAATGCAGGCGGCCTGCGATGCACATCAGCCTGATTACTATGCAAAATTCAAAGCCTGGGCAGACGAGTATTTCTTCATCCCGCATCGGGGCCGGGCGCGTGGCGTCGGCGGGATCTTCTATGATGATCTGAACACCGGCGATTGGCAGGCGGATTTCGCCTTTACCCAAAGCGTCGGCCGCGCCTTCCTGCCTGCGTTCCTGCCAGTGACCGAAACCCGCGTGCACACGCCTTGGTCAGAAGCCGACCGTGAAGCGCAACTGATCCATCGCGGGCTTTATGCCGAATACAATCTGGTCTACGATCGAGGCACCAAATTCGGGCTGGAAACCGGCCACGATGCCAATGCGGTGCTGATGAGCCTGCCGCCGATTGCGAAGTGGTATTGAGCCTGCGCGAGCGTGGGGCGAGACTTGCGGTGCGTGCGAGCACGCACCCTACCTCCGTCCGGGTCTGAAATAACAAACGCTGCCTGACTGACCGGAGCGCGCCGCGCGGGAGTATTTCTGCCAAGATGAAGGTCCGTATTCATCTTGGCACAAATACTCCCCGCAGAGCGTCCGGCGTTGTAACAGACCTGCCGCCAAAGATCATGCGCGAGGTAGGGTGCGTGCTGGCACGCACCTCAGGGCTGGTTTCGCAGCAGCAGGCCAACGCCCAGCATGATCACCGCCATACCCAGCAGTTGGCGTTTACTGACCGCTTGCCGGAAGACAAAGCGCGATACGGCTTGGGCGAAGATCACCTCGACCAGGGCCAGCGTGCGGATGTTGGCGGCGCTGGTCAGCGAAAAGCCGATGAACCAGAACTGCGAGGCGAACGCGCCCAGAAACCCGGCGCCGAGCGAGCTGCGCCAAACGCCGAAGCTGGCGCGTAGGGCGGCGCGGTCGAACAGCGCCAGCCAGACCAGCAGAATGGCGGTTTGCAGCGCGAGGCTTAGCGCCAGTGTCGTGGTGGCGCGGATCAGGAAGCCGCCGGTTTCAAGGCTGGTTATGCCGCCGCGAAAGCCGATGGCCGAGGCACCAAACAGCGCGCCCGCCAGCAGGCCAGTCAGGGCTGGCCCCGCCTCGCGCCACATCGCAAGGCCTGCGCCGGGTTTGACCGACATCAGCAGCACGCCGGCGGTGGCTATGGCGATGGCCAGCAGAGCGGGCAAGGTCAAAGGATCGCCCAGCACGATGGCGGCAATCAGGGCGACCAGCACCGGCTCGGTCTTGATCCAGGCGGTGGTGACGGCGAAGCTGCGCTGTTTCATTGTCAGCAGCATCAGCGCGGTTGCGCCGATCTGCGCCAGTGCGCCCAAGGTGGTGAAGCCCAGCGCGCGTGGGGTCAGGGCCGGGATCGGCTCGGCACCAAAGCTGCGGACCAGCAGTAAAAACAGCAGCGCAAACGGCAGGCCGAACAGGAAGCGCACCTGCGTGGCCCCGACCGTGCCGATGGCGCGGGTCAGGCTGGCCTGGGTGGCGTTGCGGGCGGTTTGTGCGGCCGAGGCGATCAGCGCCGCCGCGACCCAGAGCGCGGTCATTGCAAGCTGCGGATCAGGCGGCCCAGCCGCTTCATGCCTTCGTCGATCGCGGCCTCATCGGCGCAAGAGAACGACAGCCGCAGGGTGTTGCCATTCGATCCATCGGCAAAGAACGCCCTGCCCGGCACGAAAGCGACGCGTTCGGTCTTCAGCGATTGCGCCAGAAGCTCGGCCCCGTCCATCCCGGCGGGCAGGGTCAGCCAGACGAACATGCCGCCTTCGGGATGCGTCCAGCTGACGCCCTCGGGCATTTCCCGTGCCAGTGCGGCGAGCAGGTGATCGCGCCGCGCCATGTAGACGCTGCGGAGCTTGGCGACATGCGCATCGAACTGCGCCGCAGCAACCGTATGGGTGACAATCTGGTTGGTGGTGGCCGAATGCAGGTCAGCCGCCTGTTTCATCAGCACCAGACGGCCGATCACGTCTTGCGCGGCGCAGACCCAGCCCACGCGCAGCCCCGGTGCCAGCGATTTGGAGAACGAGCCGCAATAGAGCGTCCGGCAATCTTCAATACTGCCCTTGCGGGCGATTTCCAGCGCGAGGATCGGCGGAATCGCCTCGCCATCATAGCGCAGGCTTTGGTAGGCGGCATCCTCGACGATGGCGATGTCCATTTCGTCGGCCAGATCAATCACCGCTTCGCGCGCGCTGCGGGCGACGGTTTCGCCAGTGGGGTTGGCGAAATCGACGGAGAGATAGGCGAATTTCACCCGGCCCCCGGCGGCCTCGGCCTTTGCGGCAAAATCGGCGGCGGGGCGGTTGGTGGCGGGGTCGAGCCGGTCATAGGTCGGCTCATAGGCGTTGAACGCGCCCAAAGCGCCCAGATAGGTGGGCCAGCCGACCAGCACGGTATCGTTGGGCGAAATCATCAGCTTGCCCAGATAATCCAGCGCCTGCTGCGAGCCCGAGGTGATCAGGATGTTTTCCGCCCCGCAAGGCACGCCGATCTTGGCCATTTCAGCGGCGATCCATTCGCGCAGCGGTTTGTAGCCCTCGGACACCGAATATTGCAGCGCCGCGCCTGCCTTGTCGCCGGTCAGCGCCTGCGAGAACGCATCCCGGAACGCCTCGGCCGGGAACAGCGCCGGGTCGGGAATACCGCCGGCGAAAGAGATGATGTCGGGCTGATCCAGCAGCTTCAGAAGCTCGCGAATTTCCGAGGCCTTCATCCGCGACGACCGCGTTGCCAGAACATTATTCCACTGCACGATGGATCTCCAAAGCCTGATGTGGCGCGACTTTTGCGCCGGGCTGCTGGTATGTCAATGTATATGACCTAAAATGTGATTGACCGACCCGGTTCAGGCCGACCCGTTTCACCCTGCCCGCACCGTGTCGATCATCAACTGCACGTTGTCGGGGTTGGCGTCCGGCGTAATCCCGTGGCCAAGATTGAAGATATGCGGGCCGTGGCGGAAGGCGTTGACGACGCGGCGGGTGGCGTCGATCAGGTCTTGCCCGCCGCTGACCATATGATGCGGCGCGAGGTTGCCTTGCACGCAGCCCGAAACCTGCACATGTTCGGCGGCCCATTCCGGGGTGACGGAGTTGTCGATGGCCACGCAGTCGGCCCCAGTTGCGGCGGCGAAACCGATATAGCCCGCGTCCGCCTCACGTGGGAAGGCGATGACGGGCAGGCCGGGGTGTTTGGCTTTCAGCGCCGCGATGATGCGGGCGGTGGGTTTGACGGCGAAATCGGTGAAATCCTGACCTTTCAGCGACCCGGCCCAGGAATCGAACAGCTTGACCACCTCGGCCCCCGCTTGCACCTGCATCGACAGATAGTCGATGGTCGCCTCGGTGATCACGTCGATCAGGGCGGTGAAGGTGGCGCGGTCGGCGGCTTTCAGGGCATGGGCGGCACCTTGATCTTTGCTGCCGCGCCCGGCGATCATATAGGTGGCAACGGTCCACGGCGCACCGGCAAAGCCGATCAGCGCGGTTTCCTTCGGCAGCGCGCGGGCCAGAATCCGCACGGTTTCGTAGATCGGTGCCAATTTTTCGTGGATGGCGTCTTTAGGCTTCAACGCCTGCACGCCCGCCATGGTGGTGATGGTGGAAAGCCGCGGGCCTTCGCCGGTTTCAAACCACAGATCGGCACCCAGCGCTTGCGGCAACAGCAAAATGTCGGCGAATAGAATCGCCGCATCAAAGCCATAGCGGCGGATCGGTTGCAGCGTCACCTCGGCGGCAAGTTCCGAATTGTAGCACAGCGACAGGAAATCCCCGGCCTGAGCGCGGGTAGCGCGGTATTCCGGCAGATAGCGGCCAGCTTGCCGCATCATCCAGATCGGCGGGGTCGGCAAGGTTTCACCGGCCAGCGCGCGCAGCAGGGTTTTCTGGGTCATGTCAGGCTCCGTTGCGGTTGGGGACGGCGGTCTTGGCAAGCGTTTTGTCGACAAGGCGCTGAATATTGCGCATCACGACTTTCCACATTGTCCAATGCCATAGGCCGGATAGGGCAAGGCTGGCAAGGCCCGCGGGCCAGCCCCAGAGCCATGCGGCAATCAGCGACACCAGCAGACTGCCCAGACCGGAAACGATGAAGGCGGCCAAAAGCACCAGCCCGTTCGCGCCATTGATCCGGTTCTTGATGGCAGACCGCTCCATCGCCGTGGCGACAAGCAGAATGGCGGCGGAAAGCGCAAGCGCGAAGGCGAAATAGATCAGCATGGCGCATGGGTCGGGCCTATGCGGCGTGATGTCAAGGTGTCAGCAGTTGAAAGGCGCAAGTGTCGCGGCTATGGCTTGGCGTATGAAACGTTCGCTCCCCAGCCCCGCCCTGCCCTTCAAGATCGGAACCCGTGGCTCGCCGCTTGCCCTGTGGCAGGCGCATGAGGTCCGCCGCAGCCTGATGGCCGCTTTCGAATTGCCCGAGGCGGCGTTCGAAATCGTGGTGATCAAGGTCACGGGCGACATGGTGCAGGACCGCGCGCTGAAAGAGATCGGCGGCAAGGGCCTGTTCACCAAGGAAATCGAAGAGGCATTGCTGGATCACAGCATTGATATCGCCGTGCATTCGATGAAGGATATGCCGGTGTTGCAGCCGGAGGGGCTGCTGCTGGATTGCTATCTGCCGCGTGAAGATGTGCGCGATGGCTTTGTGTCACCATCAGTGGCTGCGCTGATGGACCTGCCGCAGGGCGCTGTGGTGGGGTCTTCCAGCCTGCGGCGGCGGGCGCAACTGGCGCATCGGCGGCCTGATTTGCAGCTGGTGGAATTTCGCGGCAACGTGCAAACCCGGATGAAGAAGCTGCAGGATGGCGTGGCGGTGGCGACCTTCCTGGCGATGGCGGGGCTGAACCGGCTGGGCATGGCGCAAATGGCGCGCGGTGCGATTGAAGTGACAGAAATGCTGCCCGCCGTGGCGCAAGGCGCGATCGGTGTGGAACGGCGCGCGGCCGATACGCTGGCCGAAGCGATGCTGGCGAAGATTCACCACCATGCCACCGGGCTGCAACTGGCGGCTGAGCGGGCGTTTCTGGCGCGGCTTGATGGGTCATGCGAGACGCCGATTGCGGGTCTTGCGGTGCTGGAGGGCGATCAGCTTTGGCTGCGCGGCGAGATTTTGCGCCCCGATGGCAGCAAGGTGATCGCGGGCGAGTCGCGCGGGCCGGTGGCGGATGGCGCGGCTTTGGGCCGGGCCTTGGCCGATGAACTGCTGGGGCGCGCCGGGCCGGGGTTCTTCAGCTGAGAAGCCTCAGCGCGTATTGCGTCTGATCGGGTTCAACCAATCAGACGCAATAGTCACAGGCCGATCTTGTCTTTGGTTTCCTTCAATCTGAAGCAGATTGAAGGAAGTCCACTCTAGCGCGCCCGGATCGGATAGCTGGCGCGGGTGACGCGGAAACCGCTGTCGCCGCCGACTTCCTCCACCTGTTTGAACAGGGTGACGAGCAGCTTGTCGTAGGGCAGATGCCGGTTGGCGACCATCCAGAGGCTGCCCGAAGGCGCAAGGCCGCGATGGGCGGCTTTGATGAAAGCCAGACCCAAGCCCGCATCAGCCTCGCGCGCGGTGTGGAACGGCGGGTTCATCACCACCGCATCCCACAGCCTCGGTGCCTTGAAGGTGGTGGCATCGGCCCAGTGAAAGCGCGCGCGCGGATCGGGGATGTTGACGCGGGCGCAGTCCAGCGCCTCGGCCTCGGCCTCGATCAGATCGAGCTCTTTCACGCCATCGCGCGCCAGAATCGCCCGAGCCAGATAGCCCCAGCCCGCCCCCAGATCCGCCACGCGGGCGGGCAGTTTGGCGGGGAGCGCGGCGGCCAGCAGCGCGGAGCCGCGATCCGGGCCATCGGCGGAAAACACCGCCGGGAGCGTCTGAAAATCACCCTCGACCATCGTGGGTTTGGCCGCCCATACGGCAAGCGCCGGGCCGGCGGTGATCAGTGCCAGTTTGCCATGCGCCTTGGCCAAAGCCTCGCCCACCGGCAGGCCAAGCGCCTTGCAGTCTTTCAGCATGCTGTCGATGCCGTCGGTCTTTTGACCATCCACCACGATCATCGCCGCCTGCATTGCCTGTGCCATCAGCGCGCGAGCTTCGGCCTTGGCGCGCGGCAGGCAGACAATGGCGCAGGCGAACGGGCCATCGCCTTCCATCCGGTAGCCTTGCGCCGCGAAATAGTCGTGATCGGGCTTGAAGCCGGTGCGCACCACGACGCGGGCTTTCGGCAGCGCTGACAGATCATCCCCGGCGCGCGGACGCAGCACCAGAATATCGCCAGCGGCAGCAAACGTCAGGGCACCGCTTTGCAGCGCCAGTTCCAATCGGGCAGAGCGCATGATGACCTATTCTTTTTCCATGGTGCATTGCAGCGGGTGCTGGTGCCGCCGCGCGAAATCCATCACCTGCGCCACTTTGGTTTCGGCGATTTCAAACGAAAACACCCCCACCACCGCCAGCCCCTTTTTATGGACCGTCAGCATGATTTCAAAACTTTGCGCGTGATTCAGGCCGAAAAACCGTTCCAGAATATGCACGACGAATTCCATCGGGGTGTAATCATCGTTCAGCAGCATGACCTTGTACAAGGGCGGCCGCTGCGTGCGGGTCTTGGTTTTGGTCAGGATCGAGGTGTCATTGCCCGGCCCGGAAGGCCCGTCCGTCATCACGGGGGCTGTCGGGGTCGCAAGTGCAGGGGCAATGAAGGTCACGCGGTTTTTCTCCGACAGGCAGATTCGGGGTTTTTGCTGGTAGCGAACAGTATAGCGCATTTCCGGGTTGCGAAAAGGCCCTGCCGGGCGATGATGGCGCAGGAGGCGCGGATGATCACAACCATCGGATTTGATGCCGACGACACGCTTTGGCAGAACGAGGCCTTCTTCCGGCTGACGCAGGATCGCTTTGCCGGCCTGCTGGCCGATTACACCGACCCAGACCCCTTGCATGAAAAGCTTGTGGCGGCAGAGCGGCGCAATGTCGGGCACTATGGCTTTGGCGTGAAGGGGTTCACCCTGTCGATGATCGAAACCGCGATCGAGGTTACTGACGCGCGGGTTCCGGCGGCGGTGATCGCGGAAATCATCGCTGCAGGGCGCGAGATGTTGCGGCATCCGATTGAACTGCTGCCAGAGGCGCGGGCGGCGGTGACGGCGCTGGCGGCCAGCCATCGAGTGCTGTTGATCACCAAGGGCGATTTGCTGGATCAGGAACGCAAGCTGGCGCAATCGGGCCTGGGCGATCTGTTTCACGGCGTGGAAATCGTCTCGGACAAGACGCCCGCGGTTTATCGGGCGATCTTTGCCCGTCATGGCAGCGGTGTGGATCAGGCCTTGATGGTGGGCAACAGCCTGAAATCGGATGTGCTGCCGGTTTTGCAGGCGGGCGGCTGGGGCGTGCATGTGCCGCATGGGCTGACCTGGGCGCTGGAACATGCCGATGAACCGCTGGATCACCCGCGCTTTCGCAGCCTGCCCGATCTGGGCAAATTGCCCGATCTTGTGGCGGCCTTGCAGGCCAGACACAAACCCTAGCGGCACCCTTGGCGGGCAGCCCCATAAACCACAGTTTAGGAGCCGCTTCAAACCCATTGAAAGTAAGGGGTTTTCCTGAATCACCTGCTGTGTTAGCCTTGCTCAAGCAGAAAATATGCCCCCGCACCAATGAGGGGTAAAGAGGCAGGCGAAATGGGCGAACCGACGGCACCCCGCATGGGGCAGTATGTCCGCAATTTTCTATTTTTGGTGGCGCTGTCGCTTGTCGCGGCATGCTCTGGCCCGAAAGAATCAGCTGCAGCGCCCTACGCCGCGTTCGTGATGGACGCGCGCACCGGCGAGACGCTGCATTCGGATAACGCCGACACCCGACTGCACCCGGCATCGCTGACCAAGATGATGACGCTGTATATCGCCTTCGAGGAAATCGAGCGCGGCAACCTTTCGCTGGATACCATGGTGACGGTGTCGAAAAACGCCGCTGCACAGCCGCCCTCGCGGTTGGGACTGAAGGCCGGGCAGAAGATTCAACTGCGCTATCTGATCCGGGCCGCCGCGGTAAAATCAGCCAATGACGCGGCTTCTGCCATAGGCGATCATATCGCGGGCAGTCAGGACAAATTCGCAGCCCGGATGACACGGACGGCCAAAGCGCTGGGGATGAAGAGCACATCGTTCAAGAATGCCAACGGGCTGACCGCGAAGGGCCACCTTTCCACGGCGCACGATATGTCGATCCTTGGGCGGCATCTGTTTTACGATTTTCCGCAGTATTACAACATCTTTTCGCGGCGCTCGACCGATGCGGGCATGGCGACGGTGCAAAACACCAACCGGAAATTCCTGGATAGCTACAAGGGCGCTGACGGCATCAAGACCGGGTACACCGGGCCCGCCGGGTTCAACCTGACCGCCTCGGCAGAGCGCGGCGGCGTGCGGATCATTGCCACGGTGTTTGGTGGTACCTCGACGCCGCACCGCAATAGCAAGATGACCGAACTGCTGGATCTGGGCTTCCGCAAGGCCGGGCGGAACAGCCGCCAGCCGCGCCCGCCTATAACGCCGATGCCGAACTGGTGGCACAAGCCGAAACCCAAGCCGATGATTTGCCCGCAGTCGCAGGCGGATCGGCGAAGACGATTCGTCTGGTGATGGCGGTTTCCGCATCCCCCCGCCCGGCTGCACGGCCCGAGCAGGTGGCGGGCGAAACCGTCGCTGCCGCTGATCAGGCCGTGGCCGCGATGGCCGATGATATTGCCGGAGCCCTGGCGGAAGCCACCGCTGAGCCGACCCCCGATTCGCTGGAGGCGCAGGCGGTCGAGATCGCCGATGCCGCGCCGGTCGCAGAAGGCCAACTGGCCGCTGAGGCCACGCAGATTGCAGCGCTTGCCGCCTCGGCCAGTGACCCGCTGCAGCAGGTGGCTTCGGCAGCAGAGGCACCGCAAACGCTGACGATCAAGGCCGCAGCCGCCAATCCGCAGCCGGTCAAGCTGGTGGCCTCGCCACGCCCGCCGAAACAAATGGCACCGATCTATGACAACGTGGTGGTGGCCGCAGCCGAAGTTGCAGAGCCGACCGAAGAGGTGGTGACGACGATTTCCAGCTCGGGTGGCAATGGCTATGGCATCAATGTGGGGCGTTTCAACAGCCATGGCGAAGCCGAACGGGTGCTGATGAAAACCCTGCTGATCGAGAATGCGACGCTGGCAAATTCGCTGCGCAAGATCGTGCAGAAAAGCGGTGGCTTTGACGCGAACTTCCTTGGCCTGACTCAGAAAGAGGCCGATCTGGCCTGCCGCCGCCTGCAGGCGCGTGGGGTGCAGTGCTTTACGATGGGGTCGTAAGGTGGCGCTGGTGATTGCCGCCCCGGCCTGCCCGACGGTTGCAGTGGCCGGATCGAGTGATCGCTTTCCGGTGCGACGGATCTTCTGTGTCGGGCGCAACTACGCCGAACACACCCGCGAGATGGGCGGCGATCCCAACGCCGAGCCGCCGTTCTTTTTCACCAAGCCAGCAGATGCGGTGGTCGACTCGGGGGCGGCTATCCCCTACCCGGCTGCGACTGAAGACCTTCACCACGAAGCCGAACTGGTGGTGGCTTTGGGCGCAGGCGGCGCTTTTCTGTCGCAGGATGCAGCACTGGCGCTTGTCTGGGGCTACGCTGCGGGCAACGATCTGACCCGGCGTGATCTGCAGGCTGCCGCCAAGGCGGCGCGCAGGCCGTGGGATATGTCGAAAGGCTTTGATCATTCCGCCGTATTGGGCGCGTTGCGGCAGGGGTCAGCGGTGCCGCAGGGGCGGATTCGCTGCCTTGTCGATGGTGTGGTGACGCAAGACGCCGATCTGGCCGAGATGATCTGGCCGGTGGCGGGGATCATCGCGCATCTGTCGCAGTTTGTCGAACTGAAGGCCGGAGATCTGATCTTTACCGGCACGCCCGCCGGGGTCGGCCCGATCGGGCGCGGTCAGCTTTGCGAGGTGCAGATCGACGGGCTTGCGCCTGCCACGGTGCGGGTTGGCTGAAGCGGCGTAATCTGGCAAAGCAGCTGCACGTTCGTTCAGGGTCTTGGCGCGGCGGCGCGGCGCAGGCGGTCATTGATGGCGCGACCCAATCCGGTTTCCGGAATCGGCGCGATGGCGATGGATTTCGCCCCTGCTGCCAGTTGATCAGCCTCGCGCAGCAGGTGGAACAGGTTGGCAGCCGCCTCGACCAGATCGCCTGCGGGCGACAGGTTCAGATCGGCAGCGCCGGGGCCAAAACCGATGCGAATCTCATCTTCCCCTGACGTTTCCGCATTCAACCGCACGGCGGCTCCGGGGGCATAGTGCGAGGCAAGCTGACCGGGGGCGTTGGGTTTGCTGGCGCTGCCCCCCATGGGCAGCGGGCCAAGCAGCGCCTCTAGCGCCTCTGCCGGGATGCCACCGGGACGCAGCAGTGCCGGGGAGCCGACAAGGCCGAGGATGGTGGATTCGACGCCAACCGCACAGGCCCCGCCATCCAGCACGGCGGCAATGCGGCCCGACAGACCTTCCAGCACATGCGCAGCACGGGTGGGCGACACCCGGCCCGAAGGGTTGGCGGAAGGTGCCGCCAATGGCCCGCCAAAGGCGCGCAGCAGGGCTTGCGCCACAGGATGCGCGGGCACGCGGATCGCCACGCTCTCCAGATCGGCGGTGACCAGTGGCGACAGGCCGCTGTCGGCGCGCAGCGGCAGCACCAGCGTCAACGGTCCCGGCCAGAACGCGCGGGCGATGGCTTCGGCGCGGGCGTCAAAGGTGGCAAAGGCGCGGGCTGCCTGCAAATCCGGCACATGCACGATCAACGGGTTAAAGCGCGGGCGGCCCTTGGCGTCAAAAATCCGTGCCACGGCCAGATCAGACCGCGCATCGCCGCCAAGCCCGTAGACCGTCTCGGTCGGGAAGGCGACAAGCCCCTGCCCTGCCAGAATTTGGGCAGCGCGGGCAAGACCTTCGAGCGTGGGCAACAGGGTTTCGGTTTTGTTCATCTTTTGTGACGTAGCGTCGGGCTTGAAGCCAAGGGGGGCTGGGCTAACCATTTGATTGCCATTATCCCTGATCATAGCCTTTGCCAAGCCGCCGCACCGGAGACAGCCATGCCCTACCGCGCCCCCATCGCCGATTTTCGCTTTTTGCTGGATGTGGTTGGTTTTGCACAGGTCGCGGCAACCGATCGGTTTGCCGAAGCCAGTCCCGACACGGTCGAGGCGATTCTGGCCGAGGCGGGCAAGCTGTGCGAAGGCCTTGCGCCGCTGAACCGGGCCGGGGACAAGCATCCGGCACGGCTGGAAAACGGCGTGGTGCGGACGTCACCCGGTTTTGCCGAAGGCTATCGCGCGATTGCGGATGGTGGCTGGGTCGGCATGGCGGCCAGCCCGGAGTTTGGCGGCATGGGACTGCCGATTTCCGTCGCCACCTGCGTCAATGACATGATGGGGTCGGCTTGCCTCGCGTTGCAACTGAACCCGCTGATGACGCAAGGCCAGATCGAGGCGCTTGAACACCACGCCAGCGATACGCTGAAGGCGCTGTATATCCCCAAACTGGTGTCGGGCGAATGGTGCGGCACGATGAACCTGACCGAACCGCAGGCGGGGTCGGATGTGGGCGCGCTGCGCAGCAAGGCCGAACCGCTAGGCGACGGCACTTATGCGATCACCGGGCAGAAGATTTTCATCACCTGGGGCGACAATGATTTCAGCGCCAACGTCTGCCATCTGGTGTTGGCGCGGCTGCCCGATGCCGCGCCGGGCACCAAGGGCATCAGCCTGTTCATGGTGCCGAAGCTGATCCCGGATGAAAACGGCGTGCCGGGGCGGCGCAACAGCCTGAAAGTGGTCAGTCTGGAACACAAGCTGGGCCTGCATGGCTCGCCAACCGCGGTGATGCAGTATGACGGCGCGCAGGGCTGGCTGGTCGGCGAGCCGCACAAGGGCATGGCCGCAATGTTCACCATGATGAACAACGCCCGGCTGGGGGTGGGGATGCAGGGCGTGGCGGTGGCCGAGGCGGCGTTTCAGCAGGCCCTGGCCTTCGCGATGGAGCGCAAGCAGGGCACTACACCGCTTGGCGCGGGGGCGATCATTGATCATGCCGATGTGCGGCGGATGCTGGCGCAGATGAAGGCCGAGGTCTTTGCTGCCCGCGCGATCGGGCTGGCCTGTGCAGTGGCGATTGATATGGGCCGGGCGACCGGCTCGCCGGAATGGCAGGCGCGGGCGGCTTTGCTGACGCCGATTGCCAAGGCCTATGGCACCGATGTCGGCAATGAAGTTGCGCATCTGGGCGTGCAGGTGCATGGCGGCATGGGCTTTATCGAGGAAACCGGCGCGGCGCAGTTCGCCCGCGATGTGCGGGTGACGCCAATTTACGAGGGCACCAACGGCATTCAGGCGATGGATCTGGTGGCGCGCAAGATGATGGACAAGGGCGAGGCTGCATATCGGCTGATTGATGAGGTGCAGGCCGATGCCGAAGCCGCACGCGCAGCGCATCCCGATCCTGCGGGCGCGGTCTGGACCGCGGCCGAGACTCTGCGCGAAGCCACCGAAAATCTGGTGGCGCAAGGGCTGAATGACCGTTTCGCTGGTGCCGTGCCCTACCTGCGGGCGTTTGCGCGGGTGCTGGGCGGGCATTTCCACCTGAAGGCGGCGCTGGCCGATCCTGCGCGCGAGCCGCTTGCGCGCTTCATGGTCAAACGGATGCTGCCCGAACATGCGCCGCTGCTGGCGCAAGTGCGTGAAGGCGCTGCCGGGGTTTACGCGCTGACGCCCGAGGCGCTGCTGGCGTGAGCGCGATCATCCATCACCCGTGGGACGCCCCGCCTGCGGAAGGTGCGGCGATTGAGATTGCCGAAAATATCCTGTGGATGCGGTTGCCGCTGCCGATGGCGCTGGATCATGTCAACGTCTACGCGCTGGCGGATGCCGACGGCTGGACGCTGGTGGATACCGGGCTGCAAAGCCGCAAGACCAAGGCGATCTGGGCCGCGCTGCTGGCCGGGCCTCTGCACGGCAAACCCGTGCGCCGCCTGATTGTCACGCATCACCATCCCGACCATATCGGCCTAGCCGGCTGGTTTCAGGCGCAGGGGGTGGAGCTGATCATCCCCCGCACTGCTTGGCTTTACGCGCGCATGCTGGTGCTGGATGTGCAGGAGGCCCCGACACCCGAGGCGATGCTGTTCTATCAGCGCGCTGGTCTGGATCAGGCCGCGTTGGCACAAAAGGCCGCCGAACGCCCGTTCAATTTTGCCGATGTGGTGGCCCCGCTGCCGCAGGGTTTTACCCGTTTGGATGAAGGCGACGTCATCACCGCCGGGGGCCGCCGCTGGCTGGTGCGGCTGGGGCAAGGCCATGCACCCGACCATGCCACGCTATGGAGCCTGGATGACCATCTGATTCTGGGCGGCGATCAGCTATTGCCCGGCATCTCCGCCAATATCGGCGTCTACCCGACTGAGCCCGAGGCCGATCCGCTGGCCGAATGGCTGCACAGCACACGCGGCTTTGCCCCCCATGCCCGGATGGATCATCTGGTGCTGCCGGGCCACAAGCTGCCGTTCTCGGGCCTGCCGTTCAGGCTGATCCAAATGGCGGAAAACCACGAATCCGCGCTGGATCGGCTGTTGGCGCACCTGTCCACGCCGAAAACCGCCAGCCAGTGCTTTATCCCGCTGTTCAAGCGCGAAATCACCGGATCGCAATACGGGCTGGCCTTGGTGGAAACCGTGGCGCATCTGAACTACCTCTTGAAGCGCGGGCAGGTTTCGCGTTTTCTGACCGCCGAAGGGGCCTGGGCTTGGCAGGCCGTTTGAGGAGCCGCCATGCCCAACCCGATCAAAGACTCCGTTACTGAGACCGCGATGGCGCAGGCAATTGCCAAGGCATCGGGCATGCCGCATGCCCCCTTGTCAGAGCCGATGCACCCCCAGCCACCACAACAAAAAAGCCCCGCCGAATGGGCCTATGACCGGCTTGTGCTGTATATCCGCAATTTCGAAAAGCAGTTGGACAGCAATCACGAAATCGCGATGGGCTTCGCCGGATCGGATGCCGGGGTGCTGAAGATCGAAGGCCTGGGTTTTTTTGAACCCGACATGATCACCTTCTATGGCCGCGACGAAGATGGCACGAAAACCCAACTGATCCAACACATTGCCCAGCTTTCGGTGATGCTGCGCGCGGTGCCGAAATCCACACCGGAAGCCCCGCCAACGCGCATCGGGTTTCGGCTGGCCTCGGGTTGGTCGGGCGGCGAGTCCGGCGACGGATCGGCCTGACCAAAATGCCGCAGTGACCCCGTGACAGGCGGGCGTGAATCAGATATGCGCAAGATAACAAAAGACGAAAGGACAACCGAAATGGCCGACCACAAACAGGGCAGCATGGATATTCGTGTGCAGGAAAAGACCTTTGATGGCTTTATCCGCATGACGATCTGGGGCGCCGTCATCTCGATCGGCGTTCTGGTTTTCCTCGCCCTCGCCAACGCCTGACCCCTAACAGCGCCGGAATTTGACATGTCTTTCAAGGCCTTTGCCGTTCTGGCGCTGTTTGCGCTGAGTGCCTGCGGTGCGGAACAGAAATGGGCCTCAGATGAGGCTGTGGCGAAGGCGGCTTATGTCGCCGAGCCGCCACGGTCGATCACCCTGTTCACGGTGGTCAGCACCCGCAACGGCTCTGGCGCGCATTCCGGCCTGCTGGTCAACGCTTCGCAACAAGTGATGTTTGATCCGGCGGGCACCTGGTATCACCCCTACCTGCCAGAACGGAATGACGTTCATTATGGCGTGACACCGCGCATGATCAGCTTTTACATCGATTACCACGCGCGCCAGACCTATAACGTCATCGAGCAGACCGTGGTTGTTTCGCCCGAAATCGCTGAATTGATCAAACAGCGGGCGGAAGCCTATGGCGCGGTGCCCAAGGCGCAATGTTCGAACTCGGTGTCGTCAATTCTGGGTGGGGTTCCCGGATTTGAATCGGTCCGCAACACCTGGTTCCCGAACAAACTGTCCGACGCTTTCGGCAAGCTGCCGGGCGTTTCCACCAAGCTGATCACCGATGATGACGCCGACAACAACCACGGCGTGCTGATGGTGCAGGCCGAACACGCGCCGATCTAAACCAGCAGATATTGCAGCACTGCCAGAACCGCCACTCCGGCGGCTATGGTGGCCATCATCTGCTTGGTGATCATGCCCACCGCCAGCGTCGCCAATGCCGCCATCAGCCGGGCCGGATCGGTATGGCCACCCGTTGCCACAGGCCAAAGCACCGCCGGGGCCACCAGCGCGGGCATCACCGCCACCGCCGTATAGCGCAGGCAACGTTGCAGCCAGCCCGGCAACGGTCTGCGCCCCAACAGGCCAAGGAAGGAAAATCGGATCGCATAGGTGGAGATGCCCAGAAACAGCACCACCAGCCAGAATTGCGGACGATCAATCATACTCGTCCAGCCTTTTCGCGACGATATTCCAGCATCGCTCCGGCGGCCATGCCAACCGCTGCCGCCACCAAAAGTCCGGTGCCATACGGCAGAAAAGCCAGCCCCAGCGTCAGCGCCACCGACAGCCCCGCCGCCACCGCATGCGGCAGGCTGCGGATCATCGGCGCGGTCATCGCCAGAAAGGTGATCGGCACCGCGAAATCCAGCGCATATTCTGGCGGAATTGCCCGTCCTGCCACTGCTCCGGCGATGGTCGAGATCATCCACAGCGGCGCGATTGGCGTCACCACGCCAAAGAAGTAGCCGATCTTTTCAGGCAGCGTCTGCATTGGACGCTTGTCGAATTCCGCCACCGAAAGCGCAAAGCTCTGGTCGATCAGGAAATAGGCCATCGCCGCGCGCACCCCCACCGGAGCCGCGCCAAAATGCGGGGCCAGCGTTACCGAATACATCAGCATGCGCAGATTGACCGCCAAAGATGTCGCCAGAATCACCAGCAGCGGTGCCTGATCTTGCAGCAGCTGCAGCGCCACCAACTGTGACGCCCCGGCAAAGACCGTGACAGTAAAGGCCATGATTTCATACAGATGCAGGCCGGCTTCTGAAGCGGCCAGCCCGAACAGCATCGCAAACGGCACGATCACCACCAGAAACGGCAGCGCATCACGGCAGCCGCGCAGAAAGGCTTGACGAGGCAAAGACATCGCGGCTCGCACAATGGGGGCGGCTTTACGCCGGATGCGGAACGGCTTAGGCCTTTAGCGCAAGAAGTTGAAGGGGCAGTCGTGCGGATTTTCGGGATCATTCTGGCGGGTGGCGAAGGGCAACGCATGGGCGGGGCCGACAAGGCACTGCTGCCGCTGGGCGGGCGCAGCTTGCTGGCCAACGCCATCGCAAGGCTGGAACCGCAGGTGGAACGGCTGGCGATTTCGGCCAACGGCGATCCGGCGCGGCTGGCCGGGTTTGGCCTGACAGTGCTGGCCGATGCCACGCCGCTTGGCCCCTTGGCCGGGGTGCTGGCGGCGCTGAACTGGGCAGCGCCTTTGGGGGCGACGGCGGTGGTATCGGTCGCAGTGGACACGCCGTTCTTCCCCGGCGATCTGGTGCCGCAGCTGTGCCTTGCGGCTGAAGCTTCGGTTGAGGGCGTGGCGTTGGCACATGCGGCGAAGGACCACCCCACATTTGGCCTGTGGCCGGTTGCTTTGGCATCCCCTCTGGCGGACTTTCTGGCCTCGGGCGCAAAGCCGCGCGTGCTTGGCTTTGCCGAAAGCCACCACGCCGCGCGGGCTCGGTTCCCCGATGAAGCGGCGTTTCAGAATCTGAACAACCGCGAAGATCTTGCCCGCGCCGAGGCGCTGTTGCGGGGGCAGTCATGAAGGTTTTTGGCGTGATCGGCTGGAAACATGCGGGCAAGACCACGCTGGTCGAACGCCTGTTGGTCGAGATTACCGTGCGGGGTTTCAGCGTTTCGACCATCAAACACAGCCATCACGATGTTGATCTGGACACCCCCGGCAGCGACAGCTTTCGCCATCGCGCGGCAGGTGCGTCCGAAGTGATTCTGGCCACGCCGGGCCGCTTTGCCTTGTTGCACGATCATCGCGGCACGGCGCCCGGACTGGCGGCACTGCTGACACGGCTCGCCCCGGTTGATCTGGTGCTGGTCGAGGGTTTCAAGCGCGGCGATCATCCGAAGATCGAAGTGTTCCGGGCGCAGGCCGGGCATGATCTGATCCAGCCTGCGGATACCACTGTGCGGGCGGTGGCCAGCGATAGCCCGCTGCCTGCGCTGACGGTGCCCCGCCTGAACCTGAACGATGCGGCGGAGGTGGCGGAGTTCATTTTGAAAGACTGCGGCCTTGTCGCGGTTTGACCGGGTGATCATTGCCGATTGGTCGGCGGCGTCGGCGCGCTCGCCCGCCAAGCCGTCGGCAGATGCGATCTGGCTGGGAAGTCCGGGCCGGCAGAGCCGTTATTTCCGCACCAGACAACAGGCCGAAGCAGCATTGCTGGCCGAGATTAATAGCCTGCCCATCGGGCAGCGACTGTTGATCGGCTTTGATTTTCCGATGGGCTACCCGGCGGGATTTGCGGCACAGCTGACCGGGCAGCCGCAGGCGCGGGCGGTTTGGGCCTGGCTTGCGGCGCGGTTGCAGGACGATGCCCGCAACCGAAACAACCGCTTTGAGGTTGCCGCCGAAATCAACCGGCTGTTTGGCAGTAGTCTGATCCGGGGCGGGCCGTTCTGGGGTCGCCCGGCAGGATTGGCCTTGCCCGACCTGCCCGCTCGAAAAACCATTGATTATCCGTCACTTGGCCTGACAGAACGCCGCGCGGTGGAAAGGCTGGTGCCGCGCGCGCAAGCCGTCTGGAAGCTTTACACCACCGGCGCGGCAGGCTCGCAGGGGCTGATGGGGCAAGCGATGTTGCATCGTCTGGCACAGTTGCCGGGTGTGGCGGTGTGGCCGTTTGATAGGGCGGATACGCGCATCGTGCTGGCCGAGGTTTACCCCTCGCTGCTGGCCGCCGAAGTCGCCGACGATCCTGCCGCGATCAAGGATGAAGCACAGGTGCGGCTGCTGGCTCAGGCCCTGTTCCGGCTGAGCCAAGGCGGGGGCTTGGCTCCATTGTTGGAAACGCCCGCCGTCGCCGCCGAAGAGGGCTGGATCCTTGGTGCGGACCATGTGGCAGCGTTGCGTGGTGCGCTGGCATGAAGGTCTCGCTGCATATCGGCCTGCCCCCGCACCTGCGCGCCGAGGCGGTGCAACTGTATTGGCTGGCGTTTGGCGGCAAGCTGGGCCGGGTGATGGGGCCGGAACCGCTGGCGTTGCGCTTTCTGACCCGTGTGCTGCGCGGCGACCATGCGATTGTGGCGCTGGATGCACAGGGCAGGCTGCTGGGCATGGCCGGGTTCAAAACCCCGGCGGGCAGCTTTGCAGGCGGCGAGATGGCGGATGTGCAGGCGATCTATGGCAGGCTGGGGGCAGCATGGCGGCTGCCGCTGTTGTGGATGCTGGGTCACGAAGTTGATAACGACCGATTCCTGCTGGATGGCATTTGCGTGGCGCGCAGCGCGCGGGGGCGCGGCATCGGCAGCGCGCTGATGCAGGCGATCGAGACTGAGGCGGTGGCGCGCGGCTATGAACAGGTGCGGCTGGATGTGATCGACAGCAACTGGCGGGCCAAAGCGCTGTATCTGCGCCTTGGCTATGCGGTTGAAAAGACAGATGATATCGGCTTGCTGCGGTTTGCCTTCGGATTTCGGTCGGCGACCACCATGGTCAAGCCGCTTTAGTCAAACGTCCCCGTCACCCGGCCCAGCAGCATGAAGGCGCGGGCGGTGCGGGTGTCAGCCAGATCGGCCAGATCGGCATCGCTGGCGTGTTTTTCGAATTCGGAAAAGGTGCGGTCAAAGGTGCGTAGGAAGTGATGCGCGGCATCGCGGAAGATCGGGTCTTCGCGCATCCGCCCCGCCGTCAGCGCCAGCGACGACCGATCCCGCACGCCGCCAAGTGCGGCAATACCCCGGCCCCGTTCGCCCGCAGCGAATTTGCGCCACAGTTCGGGCCGGGCGCGGTCGGGCTTCAGATCATCCATGAAGATGCCCTCTTGGCTCAGCAGCGTCAGCACGTCTTGCGCGGCACGGATCAGCTTGGCAACGTCGCGGTTTTCCAAGGCCAGCCGCAGCGCGCGAAAGCCTTCCTTGTCATCCGGGCTTTCCGGGAACTGCACGGCACGGACAAAATCCGTCACCGACAACGGCGCGCGCAAGTCTTCGGCGGGGGTGCCAAGCGCCAGGCCGGGCTGTTCGGCCTCGGGCTGCGGCGCGGGCTGCACCAGCACGGCCTTGCGGTCCGCCGACGGCACCGTCAGCCCGGTATCACGGCGCGAGTTGAAGCTGGCCAGCGCGGTTTCGGTATGTCTGGCCGCTGCCGCGATTTCATCCAGCTTGCGTTCGACTGAAGGCTTCATCGCCGTTCCGGCCTGCTGGTTCGAAACATAGGCCGCCCGCATCGCTTCGACCGTGGCTTGCAACCGCGCGGCCTCGGCGCGCAAGCTGCGTACCGACCGCAGCGTTGTCACCACCGCCCAGATCAGCGCCAACGGCAGGAACACCGCCAGAATCACCAAGACAAAGCCCAACACACCCGATTCCATCGAACCCGTGAAGAAATACGCCGCTACCGCCAACACCCAGACAAGGCTCAGGCCAGCCGCAGCCCATTCCGGTGCCGTCACCTGCGACGTGCCGTTTTGGCGGGCAAGCAGGCCAAGATCGCGCGGCTTTGGGTGAGGCTCGTTCATAGCGGCGTCCCTATTCGGGTCAGACAAAACGGATCGTCAGGATCTCATAGCTGCGCTGGCCACCGGGGGTTTTCACCTCGACCGAGTCGCCTTCATCCTTGCCGATCAGCGCGCGCGCCAAGGGCGAACGGATGTTCAGCAGGTTGCGTTCAATGTCAGCCTCGGTTTCGCCAACGATCTGGTAGGTTTTCTCTTCGTCGCTGTCTTCATCAACCACCGTCACCGTCGCGCCGAATTTGATCGAGCCGGACAACTTTGCCACGTCGATCACCTCGGCGAGCGAGATCACCGCCTCCAGCTCTTTCACCCGGCCTTCGATGAAGCTCTGCTTCTCGCGCGCGGCGTGATATTCGGCGTTTTCCGAAAGATCGCCATGTTCGCGCGCCTCGGCAATCGCCCGGATCACCGCAGGGCGCTCCACCGACTTCAGCTGTTTCAGTTCTTCGTCCAGCGCGACAAAGCCCGCGCGCGTCATCGGAATTTTTTCCATTTGTCTCTTCACGCAAATAACAAGGTCACAGCCCGGTTAGAGCCATGACCTTGTGCCACTCTTGCCCCTACCTGAACCGACAGGCCGCACGATTGCAAGGGGGTATGGCGGAAATCGGCGGAGCCCCGTTCGGTGTGGAAAAAGTGGCTGCGTTTGGGAAAGAATATTGCGTTAGCGCTGCCAGAGGCGGGCGGGTTATTGCGCGCTGTTGACCCGGCCCCCGGCTTGAGGCAATGACGCGCAGGGAAAACACGGGAAGCCAGAGGGTAGCCATGTCGCAACAGATCGCGCGCGAGCAGATGGAATATGATGTCGTCATCGTTGGCGCAGGTCCGGCCGGGCTTTCGGCGGCGATCCGGCTGAAGCAGCTGGACAGCAATCTGTCGGTGGTGGTGCTGGAAAAAGGCTCGGAAGTCGGCGCGCATATCCTGTCGGGCGCGGTGCTGGACCCGGCTGGCCTGAACGCGCTGATCCCCGATTGGAAAGCCAAAGGCGCGCCGATCAAGACCGAGGTACTAGAGGATAATTTCTACATCCTCGGCCCAGCCGGTCAGATGCGCATCCCGAACTGGCCGATGCCGCCCCTGATGAACAACCACGGCAATTATATCGTGTCGATGGCGAATGTCTGCCGCTGGATGGCGCAACAGGCCGAAGAACTTGGCGTCGAGATTTTCCCCGGCATGTCCTGTTCGGAACTGGTCTACGGCGACAACGGCGAAGTGCGCGGCGTGGTGGCGGGCGAATTCGGCAAGAACGCCGATGGCACCCCCGGCCCTTCCTATGAGCCCGGCATGGTGCTGGCGGGCAAATATGTGTTCCTGTCGGAAGGCGTGCGCGGCAGCCTCGCGAAAGAAGTCATCGCCAAATACGATCTGTCCAAGGGTCACGAGCCGCAGAAATTCGGCCTTGGCATGAAAGAAATCTGGGAAATCGACCCCAAGAAGCACAAGCTGGGCACCGTCACCCACACGATGGGCTGGCCGCTGGGCAGCAATGCCGGCGGCGGGTCGTTCATCTACCACATTGAAAACAATCAGGTCTATGTCGGCTTTGTTGTTCATCTGAACTACAAGAACCCGCACCTGTATCCCTACATGGAATTCCAGCGCTTCAAGCATCACCCGATGGTGGCCGAGCTTTTGAAAGGCGGCAAGCGCGTCGCTTACGGCGCGCGGGCAATCTCGGAAGGTGGCTTGCAGTCGATCCCCAAGATGGTGGCACCGGGCGTGGCGCTGCTGGGCTGCTCGGCGGGTCTGGTGAACGTGCCGCGCATCAAGGGCAACCACAATGCCATGCTGTCGGGCATTGCGGCGGCGGAAGCAGCGGCGGCGGCGATTGCTGCAGGCCGTGCCAGTGACGAGCTGACCGCCTACGAGGCTGACGTGCGCTCGGGCGCGATTGCGAAAGACCTGAAGAAGGTGCGCAACGTCAAACCGCTGTGGTCGAAATTCGGCCTGATCGCCTCGCTGACGCTGGGCGGCGCGGATATGTGGGCCAACACCTTTGGCCTGACCATCCTTGGCACGCTGAAACACGGCAAGAACGATGCCGAAGCCACCGGCCTTGCCAAGGATTACGCGCCGATTGATTACCCCAAGCCCGATGGCGTGCTGTCGTTTGATCGGCTGACCAACGTGGCTTTCTCGGCCACCAACCACGACGAGGCGCAGCCGGCGCATCTGAAGCTGAAAGACCCCTCGATCCCGATCAGCGTCAACCTGCCGCAATACGCTGAACCGGCGCAGCGCTATTGCCCGGCGGGGGTGTACGAGGTGATCGCGGAAGAGGGCAAAGAGCCGCGCTTCCAGATCAACTTCCAGAACTGCGTGCATTGCAAGACCTGCGACATCAAGGACCCGTCGCAAAACATCACCTGGACAACGCCGATGGGCGGCGGTGGCCCGAACTATCCGAACATGTGATCTGACAAATCCTGTCAGATGGGCGAAGATATGCGGGTCGGCGGGTATAACCCCCCGGCCCGCATTGCTTATCGGCCCATGGCCCACTAGCTTTGCGGCAATGCCTTACAGGAGCCGCTCTGCATGCCCTTTCGCCTGATGTGCCGCAAATCCGTGCTGCTTGCCACGGCTCTGACGCTTTGCCTCGCCCCGTTGACCGCGACTGCCGAAAGCAGCGCCGGGGCCTATCTGGCGGCGGGGGTGGCCTCGGCTGAAGCCGATTATGCCGCGGCGGTCGATTGGTATGGCCGCGCCTTGGCCGATGATCCGGCGAACCCGGCCTTGCTGGAAGGCGCTGTGCTGGCGCAGATCGGTGTTGGCAACATGGAGTTGGCGGCGCAAATGGCGCAGGCCTTGTTTGCCACCGGCGCGAAAAGCCAGACCGCCACGGTGGCGCTGATCGCCGATGCCGCCAAACGCCAGGATTTCGAGTCAATCCTGACGCAAGCGGCAGCAGGCAGCTCTGCCGGTGCGGTGCTGGATGATCTGGTCAAGGCCTGGGCCAAACTGGGCTTGGGGCAGATGTCGGACGCCACCGAAACCTTTGACAAGCTGGCCAAAACCAAGGGGCTGGAGGCGTTCGGTCTGTATCACAAGGCGCTGGCGCTTGCCTCGGCGGGCGATTTTGAAGGAGCCGATGAAATCCTGTCGGGCCGTGCAGCGGGCACCATCGCGGTGAACCGGCGCGGGGTGATTGCGCATGTTGAAATCCTCAGCCGGTTGGAAAAGAACGCCGACGCCATCGCCTTGATCGACCGCAGCTTTGCGCCGGGCAGCGACATCCAGGTGGACGATCTGCGGCGGCGGCTGGCGGCAGGGGAACCCCTGCCCTTCACCATCGTCCGCGACGCCAGCGATGGCATTGCCGAAGTGTTCTACTCGATGGCCAGCGCGGTGAACGGCGAGGCGGACGCCGCCTACACCATGCTGCACGCCCGCGCCGCCGCCTATCTGCGCCCCGACAATACCGAGGCGCAACTGCTGACCGCCAGCCTGCTGGAAGAACAGGGCCAGCACGATCTGGCGACCGCGGTTTATGCACAAATTCCGCCGACCGACCCGGCCTTTCACATCGCAGAAATCGGCCGCGCCAATGCCACCTATGCCGCTGGCCGCAAGGAAGCCGCGCTGGAAATCCTGCAAGCGCTGGCTGGCAGCCATGGTCAGATCATCGCCGTTCAGATCGCTTTGGGCGACGCCATGCGCCGCGAATCGCACTTTGCCGAGGCCCGCACCGCCTATGACGCAGCACTTGCCATGGTGACCAAACCCGGCCCGGATCATTGGGTGCTGTTCTACAGCCGCGGCGTCTGCGCCGAACGGCTGGGCGATTTCGCCGCCGCCGACGCTGATTTGCGCAAGGCGCTTGAACTTGATCCGAACCAGCCGCAGGTGTTGAATTACCTTGGTTACAGCCTTGTCGATCGTGGCGAAAAGCTGGACGAGGCGCTGGAGATGATTCAGCGCGCCGTCGCCGCCCGCCCCGACAGTGGCGCGATCATAGACAGCCTTGCCTGGGCCTATTACCGGCTGGGTCGCTACGCCGAAGCTTTGGCCCCGATGGAACAAGCCAGCCTGCTGGAGCCGGTCGATCCGGTGGTCACCGACCATCTGGGCGATATCTACTGGGCGGTAGGCCGCACACGCGAGGCCGAATTCCAATGGCGTCGGGCACTGTCTTATGCGCCGGAAGAAAAGGATGCCACCCGCATCCGCGCCAAGCTGGAAAAGGGCCTTGATGCGGTGCTGATCGACGAAGGGGCCGCCCCGATCAACACCGGCGATGCGGCGGCGAATGGCAACTGAATACGCTTACGCGAAGGTCAACCTGACGCTGCACGTCACCGGGCAGCGCAGCGATGGCTATCATCTGCTGGATAGTCTGGTGGTGTTTTGCGGCATCGCTGACGTGCTGCACGCCACGCCCGCGCAGGTCACCTCGCTCGTGCTGCAAGGCCCGTTCGCCAAGGACATCCCCGCCGATTGCGACAATCTGGTGCTGAAGGCCGCACGGCTGTTGCAGCCCGGCCTGACGGCGACGTTCACGCTGACCAAGAACCTGCCCCCCGCCTCGGGGATTGGCGGCGGCACCGCCGATGCGGCGGCGGCGTTGCGGGTGCTGCTGCGGCTGGCGCGCGAAACGCTGCCGATTGCCACGGCTGAAGCGCTGGCGGCGGGGCTGGATCGTGACACCCTGCTTTCGCTTGGGGCCGATATGCCGGTGTGTTTCGCCGCGCACCCTGCCCGGATGCGTGGCATTGGTGAGCGGCTGGACTGGCTGCCCGCCCTGCCGGAGACGCATATCGTTCTGGTCAATCCACGGGTAGAGGTGCCAACCCCGTTGGTGTTCAAGGCACTGGCCTTGCCGCATGGCTAACCAGCCAGCGCAATGATTTGCAGCCCGCCGCCATCGCCCACGCCCCGGTGATTGGTCAGGTGCTGGCCGCGCTTGCCGCCCAGCCTGACGCGCTGATCGCCCGGATGTCTGGCTCGGGAGCCACCTGCTTTGCGCTGTTCAGCACCGCCGCCGCCGCCGAAACCGCCCACGCTGCGATTGCATCGGCGCAACCCGGCTGGTGGTGCGCCGCCGGTCCGGTCTATTCCGACCGCGCCGATATGGCGCAAGGCATCGTCGCGGCTCAGTCCTGACCCAACGGCTCAGTTGATCCGCGCCACCACATAAGCCGCCAGATCCGACAGCATCCCTCGCAGCGGATGATCCGGCAGCACCTCCAGCGCCTGTTGCGCCTTGGTGGCCCAGGCCAAAGCCTCGTCCCGCGCCGCATCCATCGCGCCGTGCTTGGCCATCAGCGCCATCGCCTGTTTCAGATCGCCGTCGGTCTGCTGGCCTTTCTCGATCACCCGCACCCAGAAGGCGCGTTCTTCGGCGTCGGCCTTGGCCACCGCCTTGATCACCGGCAGGGTCAGCTTGCGTTCACGGAAATCATCGCCGGTGTTCTTGCCGATCGCCGCCGCCGAGCCGCCGTAATCCAGCAAGTCATCGACGATCTGAAACGCAATGCCCAGCGCATCGCCATAGGTGAACAGTGCCGCCACCTGTTCCGGCGTGGCCCCGGCAATTTCAGCCCCCGATTCGGTTGCCGCCGAAAACAGCGCCGCCGTCTTGCCGCGCACGACCTTCAGATAAATCTCTTCCGTCGTTGCCAGATCCTGCGCCGCAGTCAGCTGCAACACCTCTCCCTCGGCAATCGTGGCGCTGGCATTCGCCAGAATATCCAGCACCCGCAGATTGGCCGGTTCAACCATCAACTGAAACGCACGGGCAAACAGATAGTCGCCGACCAGCACCGAAGATTTGTTATCCCACAGCAGGTTGGCAGTCGGGCGACCGCGGCGACGTTCGCTTTCATCGACCACATCATCATGCAGCAGCGTTGCGGTGTGGATGAATTCCACCGTCGCCGCCAGATGCACATGGAACGGCCCGGCGTAGCCCAGAAGGCGCGCGGCGGCCAGAACCAGCATGGGCCGCAGCCGCTTGCCACCCGCCTCGATCAGATGCGCCGTCACCTGTGGGATGCGCGGCGCATGTTCAGAAGCCATCCGCTGGCGGATCATCAGGTTGACCGCCTCCATATCCTCGGCCAGGGCGGCGGCCAGACGGTCATGCGGTTTTTGTGCGGCGTCGTCCAAGCTCATTCCCTATCCTTCTGGCGCATTCCTTCTGGTATCGACTTTAGGCCATTGGCCCGCGTAAACCAGCAGACATGAAGCTTTTATTGCGCACAACCGACCCCACCGTGATCGCCTTTGCCCAAGTGCTCCTTGAGGGCGAGGGTATAGACAGCTTTGTGATGGACGTCCACATGAGCGCGCTGGAAGGCGGCATCGGATTGTTCCCGCGCCGCCTGATGGTGGCCGACCGCGACCATTTCCGCGCAAGGGCAGTTCTGGCCGATAACGAGGTGCCGGAGGGTCTGGATGGATGATCTGACGCAGGACGCGTTTTTGTGCGGCAAGCTGCATCTGTGGCAGCCGCGCAAAGGCTACCGTGCCGCCACCGACCCGGTGCTGCTGGCCGCCGCCTGCCCGGCTCACCCCGGCCAGTCGGTGCTGGATTTGGGTTGCGGCGTTGGGGCTGCGTCGTTTTGTCTTGCCACCCGTGTGCCGGATCTGCGGCTTTCAGGGCTGGAATTGCAGCCCGCCTATGCCACACTGGCCCGGCGCAACGCCGTTGAAAACGCCATTGCACTGGACGTGCACGAAGGCAATCTGGCCGACATGCCGCGCCCGCTGCGGATCAATTTCGACCATGTCATCGCCAACCCGCCCTATTATCCGCGCGGCGGCACCCCCAGCCCAAATGCCGGTCGCGCCACTGCCTTGCAGATCGACACACCGCTGTCGGCCTGGGTCGAGGCCGCCACCCGCCGCCTTGCCCCCGGCGGCTGGCTGACGCTGATCTGCGGTGCCGATGGCCTGCCCGCGGTGCTGGCAGCGATGGGCAGCAAGCTGGGCTCGGCCTCGGTCCTGCCGCTGACGCCGCGCGAAGGCCGCCCGGCGCTTCGGATCCTGCTGCGCGCCCGCAAGACCGGTCGCGCCGCCTTCCGCCTGCTGGCGCCCTTTGTGATCCACCACGGCCCCGCCCATGATGGCGACCGCGAAAGCTACACGCCGCGCGCAAATGCCGTGCTACGCGGCGGCGATGCGCTGGCAGAGGAATTCCGCTAAAGCGGTTTGCGTTTTATCTGCTGCCCAAAACATCCCTTTTCGCGTGACCTAGGCGCGAAAGGGGATGCAAGGTGAACGCAAACCGCTCCAATTCGATAGATCAAATGTCGCAGTCACATGAAGATTTGGTGACACGCCCGCAAATCTGTGCTGCAATCGACCTATCGGACCGATCAGATGGAGGATTTGAATGACCGTTGCTTCCCATATCGTGGAACTGAAAAAGAAGCACGAAACCCTCTCGGAGCAGGTCGCAAAGGCGCAGCGCGCGCCTGCGGTAGATGATCTGCACATCGCTGAACTGAAAAAGCAAAAGCTGAAACTGAAAGAGGAAATCGCCCGCCTTAGCGAAGCCTAAGCCTTTCGTGCGCTGGCGCGGGCCGCCAGCGCCGCCCCTGCGGTGATCAACACCGCTGCCAGCAGGATAATCGGCGAGGCCGGGGTGATTCCAGCAACCACAAGCGCCAAGGTAGACAGCAACGGCGCGGCATAAGAGGCGACACCCAGCAGCTGGATGTCGCCTTTTTTCATGCCGATATCCCAGGTGAAAAACGCGGCCCCCACCGGCCCCACGCCCAAGGCCAGCACGCTGCCCCAGCCGATAACTCCTTGCGGCCACTGAGTTTGCTCCAGCGCCAGATGTGCGACCACCGACAGCGCCGCCGTCGCCAGACAAAACACGGTGACAGATTCGGTCGGCACCTCGCCCAACCTGCGCGACAGCACCGAATAGCCCGCCCATGTCACCGCGCACAGGAACGCCAGCCCCAAGCCAAGGCTCGACCCTTCTGCCGCCCCGCCCCGCGCCAGCACGATCAGCGCAGCCCCGGCAAAGGCAATCAGCGCGCCAAGGATATGCGCCGCCCCCAACCGCTCACCCGGCAACAGGCCAGACAGCAGCACGATGAACAGTGGCCACAAGTAAGCGATCAGCCCGGTTTCGGCGGTCGGCGCCAGCCGGAACGCGGTGAAATACAGGAAATGATAGCCAAACAGACCCAGCGTGCCAAAGGCATAGACCTTCCACGACACGCCGCGCAAAATGCCAAATCCCGCCCCGGTCAGCGTCCACACCAGACCAATCCCGCCACCGATGCCAAAGCAGATCGCGTTCAGCAAGAAGGGCGGCACCGGGGCCGACCCGATGGTGAACAGCGCCAGAAGCGCCCACATCAGAATGGCGGTGAAACCGATGGCGGTGGCGCGGCTGCGGGTCATGTGCTGTCCTTTTCCGTCAATGTGCCACGCGCGGGCGGCCGCTGGCGGTGACGGAAACGGTGGCCTCGATGAACATGGTGCGGCCTTCGATATCGGCCTCGCGGATGTCGCGTGCCGTGGTCACGCGCAGATCTTCCGCCCCCGCCAGCTTGGCGCGCGCGCTGGCCTCGGTGGTCAGCGCCGCCTCAACGGTGGTCAGGGCAAGATCACGATCACTGAACTGCTGCACCCCTTCGGGCAAGTGCGCGGTATAGCGGCCCTCTGACGGGCTGGTGATGATGGCGCTGACCCGCTGGCTGACCTGCCCCACCACCGCGCCGATCGCATTCGCCACCCCGGCATGTTCCGGCAGGATCATCTGGCAATGCAGCCTTTCGCCCACCGCACCGTAATACGACGGGGCCGAGGCCCCCAGCCCGATCACCGGCACCCCCAGCCGCGCCGAAAGCTCGATCACGCCGCGATGCTGGTTCAGCGCGGCAGCGGTCAGCGCATGGCGGGCCAGCGTTTCCGAAGGCTGGCCGTCAAATGCATCATCCTCGTCAAACGCGGCTTCCAGCAGGCAATCGACGGTCTGGCTGGTCAACTGATCAATGATCTGCTGCGCCAAGGTGGCGGCATCGGTGGCAAAGCGTTCGCCCGCGCCGTTGCGCCTGCGCCCCAACAGCCGCACGGCTTTTTCTGACGCCGTGGCGTCCCAACTGTCCAGCCGCCCCAGCACATGGCTGGCGTCCGAAGGCGTCACCCCGGCGATCATCACCAGCCCGCGCGCCACCAGACGTTCCATCGCGGCAACCTCCAGACGGCTGGTCAGCGCCCGCGCCAGCGGCATCGGTTCGATGATCCGCGCCAGCACCGTGGCTTCGCGCGGCGAAAGCCCGCCGGTCTGCCCCGCCATCGGCACCACAAAACGCCCGTCAAATTCACCCGCCGTTTCGGTGGCAAGCGCGCGGTCCAGCGTGTCATGCACCATCCTGGCATGATCCGCCGCCAGCAGCGCCACCGGAATCAGGCGGCGCGGGCCAAGCCGCAAACCACCGAGCAGGCCCTCGGTTTTCAGATGCACCTCGCTGTCGCCGCCCAGGCCGGTGGTGCGCATCGCCACCGCCTCGACCATGGTGCGAAAGCCACCGACCCGCGCGCCTTGCGGGTCAATTTCAGGCAACCCGCCGCGCAGCAGCGCCACGTCGGTGGTGGTGCCACCAATATCAGACACCAGCGCATCCTGCGCGCCCGTCAGCCAGCGCGCGCCGACGATGCTGGCCGCCGGGCCGGAAAGAATGGTTTCAATCGGGCGTTCGCGCACCATCGCCGCCGAGATCAGCGCCCCGTCGCCGCGCACCACCATCAGCGGCGCGTGGATACCCACCTCGGCCAGATGGCGTTCGCAGGCGGCGACCAGCCGGTCAATCATGCCAATCAGCCGCGCGTTCAGCACCGCGGTCAGCGCCCGTTTCGGCCCGTTCAACTGCGCCGACAATTCATGCGAGCAAGTCACCGGGCGGCCGGTCACCCGGCGGATCAGATCGCGGATGGCGTTTTCGTGCGCCGGGTTGCGGGTGGCAAAGCGCGCCGCCACCGCAAAGCCCATCACCTGCGGGCCAAGTTCAACCAGCTGCGCCTCCAGCACCGCCAGATCCAGCGGTTCGGTCTCGGTGCCGGCATGGCTGTGCCCCCCGGCCATGCGGATCACCGGATCGCCCTTCAACGCTTCGGTCAGCCCGCCGCGATCCAGATCGCCATCGTCAAAACCGACAAAGATCAGCGCAACCCGCCCCCCTTGGCCTTCCACCAGCGCATTGGTGGCCAACGTGGTGGAAAGCGACACCAGCGCCACATCCTTGGCTGCAACACCCGATTCTGCCAGTGCCGCATCCACCGCGCGGCCAATGCCCAGCGCCAGATCGGCCCGCGTCGTCAGCGATTTGGCCTTGCCGATCACCCGATCCGCCGCCTCATCGACGATCACCGCATCGGTGTAAGTGCCGCCGGTATCAACCCCAAGGAAATAGGCCATTGTTCAGGTCTCGCGCTGTTGCAGTGTCAGCAGATAGCCCCTGAACGCCAGCAAGTCAGCCCTTTGCGCGACCTTTTTGGCCCAAACGCGGCAAAGCCGGGCGGCGTTTTCGCCGATGCGCGGGCGGAATGCCCTGATCTTCGCGGTATTTCGCCACCGTGCGCCGCGCAATGTTCACCCCGGTTTCCTCCGGCAAAGCCTGCGCCAGCGCGGCATCCGACAGCGGCTTGCCTGGGTTTTCCGCCGCGATCAGCCGCGCCAACCTGTGACGCAAGGCGGCCGCCGACACCACCGGCTGACCATTTCCCCCCAGGGCCGCGCTGAACATCTGCCGCAGCCACCACGTCCCGCGCGGCGTGTCGAGGCTGGCCCCCGCCACAACCCGGCTGATCGTGCTTTCGTGAAACCCCAGCGCCTCGGCCAGATCGGCCATGCTCATCGGCGCCAAAGCCTGTGGCCCCTGCCGCACCGCCTCTTGCTGGCGCTGCAATATCTCGCGCCCGACCAGCAGCAGCGTGGTGTTGCGTGCGTCAACCATCCGCTCCACCGCCTTTGCCGCCGCCAAGCCTGCGCCGTCACCCGCCTTTTCCACCCGCAGCGTCGGCAGCGCCGAGCGGTTCAGCGCAATGGTCCAGCCGCCGCCATCGGCCTTCACCACAAGATCAGGTTCCCGCACAGCCGCCGCACTGACGCTGGAAAATTCCGACCCCGGCTTGGGATTCATGCTGCGGATCAGCCGGAACCGCACCAGAACCTCTGCTTCGGTCAGCGCGCAAGCCCGCGCCAGACGCGTCAGATTGCCACTGGCCAGCAGGTCCAGATGGTCCAGATGGTCCAGATGGTCCAGAATAGCCCGCATCGCGGCATCAAGCACGCCCATTTCGGCAGCCTGCAACCGCAAACACTCTGCCAGAGTGCGCGCAAAAAGCCCTGCCGGATCAATGCACTGCAGTTTAGTCAACACTGCCTCCACCTCGGGCAGGCTTGCCTTGACCTCACGCGCGATTACGGCAAGCGGCACCCCAAGCCAGCCCGAAGGCTCCAGCGCTTCCACCAACGCCATGCTGATACGATTCTCGTGCGGCGAAAGCGCCAAACGCTCGACCGCCGACAGCACATGCGCAATCAGGCTGGGCGCGGCCCCACCGGCAAAATCGGCCGCGTCGCCCATGCCCGCCGCCCCAAACACCGCAGACCAGCGCGGCAACCAATCCTGCAACCCCGGCGCGGGCGGCGGTTCCAGCCGCAGGTTGGGGTTTTCCGCCGCCTGTTCCTCCAGAAACCGCGTCAGCCCCGCCGCATCGGTGCGCAGCACGGCGATCGAGGCTTGCAGGCTGGCGTTCAGCGCAAGCCGCTGGGTCTGAGTCAGGCTGATCCGAGGCTGCGGCGATCTCATGCAGCAAGGCTAGGCCTTGCGGCGGCGAAGCGCAACCGGCGGGCATGGCGTTTCCGCCCCCGCACGGCTAGGGTCGCGCCGCGAGAACGAGGGCAGAATGCAACAAGATTACCCGGTGGTGAAGGATCTGGTGCTGATCGGCGGCGGCCACGCCCATGCGCTGGTGGCGCAGATGTGGGCGATGAAGCCGCTGCCCGGCGTGCGCCTGACCCTGATCAACCCCGGCCCCGCCGCCCCCTATACCGGCATGCTGCCCGGCCTGATTGCCGGCCACTACGCCCGCGACGAGATCATGATCGATCTGGTGCGACTGGCCCGCCACGCTGGCGCACGGGTGATTCTGGATCGCGTCACCGGCCTGAACCGCGACCGCCGCGAGGTGCAGCTGTCTGGCCGCCCGCCGATTTCCTACGACGTCGCCAGCCTGGATATCGGCATCGCCTCCGATCTGCCCGACCTGCCCGGTTATGCCGAACACGCTGTCGCAGCCAAGCCCTTGGGCGGCTATGCCGAGGCGTGGCAAGCTTTCGTCGCCCGCGCCATACCCGCGCCACAGATCGTTGTGGTGGGCGCAGGCGTCGGCGGGGTGGAACTGGCGTTGGCCTCGCAGCACCGTCTGGGCGGTCAGGCGAAAGTGACGCTGCTGGAACAGGGCGATCTGGCGCTGCCCGGCATCGGTTCCGGTGCCCGGCGGGCGTTGCTGGCGCATCTCGCCCGCGCCAGTGTCACCCTGCTGACCAGCGCCCGCCCGGCGCAGATTTTGCCCGATGCGGTGATCCTCGCCGATGGTCGCCACTTGCCATCCGATTTCACCCTCGCCGTCGCGGGCAGCCGCCCCCAGGCATGGCTCGCACAAACCGGGCTGGATCTGCATGAAGGATTCATCAGCGTTTCCAACACCATGCAAAGCTCTGACCCCATGATCTTCGCCGCAGGGGATTGCGCCCACCTCGGCTTTTCTCCCCGCCCCAAGGCCGGAGTCTACGCCGTGCGCGCCGCGCCGGTGCTGTTTGACAACCTGCGTGCAGCGCTTCTGAACAGCCCGATGCGTGCCTACAAACCGCAGCGCGATTACCTCAAACTGATCTCTACCGGCCACAAATCCGCCGTCGCCGACAAGTGGCGGCTGCCGCTGGATGGCGCCTGGCTCTGGCGTTTGAAAGACCGCATCGACCGTAAATTCATGGCGATGTTCGCCGATTATCCGGCGATGCCACGGCCCCTGCCCGCGCCCGCGCTGCCCGGCCTGATCGAGGCGATGGGCGACAAGCCGCTGTGCGGCGGTTGCGGCGCCAAGCTTGGCGCGTCCGATCTTTCCGCCGCGCTTGCCAGCCTGCCCGCGCCGCAGCGCCCCGAGGTGATCTCTGGCCCCGGCGACGATGCCGCCGTTCTGGCGGTTCCGGGCGGGGTGCAGGTGATCACCACCGATCATCTGCGCGCCTTCACCGCCGATGCCCGCCTGATGGCCCGTATCGCCGCGATCCATGCCACAGGCGATATCTGGGCGATGGGCGCCGCGCCGCAAGTGGCCCTCGCGCAGATCACCCTGCCCACGCTATCGCCGGAAAAAGGCACGCAGATGCTGGCGGAAATCATGGATGAAGCCGCACAGGTTTTCCACAAGGCAGGCGCTGATGTGGTGGGGGGGCATACCTCGGTCGGTGCCGAGTTGACCATCGGCTTCACCGTCACCGGTCTTGCCAGCCGCGCCATCACCAAGGCCGGAGCCTGCCCCGGCGATGTGCTGATCCTGACCAAGCCCATCGGCTCGGGCACGATCATGGCCGCCGAAATGGCAATGGCCCGGCTGCCCGGCCTGATCCTTGGCGAGGCCGTCGCCACCGCCCTTGCCCGGATGAGCCAACCCAACGGCCCCACCGCAGCCGTACTGGCCCCGCATGCCACCGCGATGACCGACGTGACCGGCTTCGGCCTCGCCGGACACCTCCTGGAAATCCTCGATGCCTCCGGCTGCGCCGCCACTCTTCGGCTGGATGCGATCCCGACCCTGCCCGGCGCACTGGACCTAGCCGCCGCAGGCCACGCCTCCAGCCTCGCCCCCGCCAACCGCGCCGCAACCATCGGCCGCGTCACCGGCCCCGACAGCCCCGCCAAAGCCCTGCTCTACGATCCACAAACCGCCGGCGGCCTGCTGGCAGCCGTCCCGGCACCGCTGGCCGAAACCCTGCTCAAATCCCTGCCAGGAGCCACCGCAATCGGCACCATCACCACGGGCCAACCCCGTATCACGTTGATCTGAGCAGCTTCATCTTGGCCCAAATACTCCCGCGCGGAGCGCCGCCGAGCCAGAGCCGAAGGCGCAGGCGAGACAAAAGCTTGCGGCGCAGCCGCGCCTTCAGATCACCGCCCGCACCGCACCCGCCACCTGATCGGCCAGCGCCGCCAGATCGACGGGCTGCAACCCCGGCGTGGCAATCTCGGTGAAGGCCACCTGCATCCGCGCGCGGTGCTTTTCGTAGCGCGGGTCATAGTGGTGCTGCATCAGCCCCTCGGCCAGCGTCGTAAACGCGCCCGCACCCGCCATCGCTTGCCAGTCCGCGATCCGTTCGGCGGGATGGGCCGGACGCAGCCGTTCGATCACCCCGACCAGCCGCGCGCCATCGGCCACCATGTCGGCATAGGCGCGGGTCAGGTATTCGGCCCGTGCCGCCACGCTGGTTGCAATCGCTACCCGCGGGGCGCGTTGCATGGCCTTCCAGATTTCCGGCGGCAAGCGGCAGTCGCCCACTTTGGAGCTTTCCGCCTCGATCACCACCGGGCGGGTCGGGTCCAGCCGCGAGATTGCCATCGCCAGCGCGCAATCAAACGCTTTCTGCGACGGTTGTGGGCCCATCGCGCCGAACAGCGAGCCGCGGTGGTTGGCGAGGCCCTCCAGATCCAGCACTTGCAGGCCACGGGCGGGCAGCAGGTTCAGCACTTCGGTTTTCGCCGATCCGGTGTTGCCGTCCAGCACGACCACCGGGCAGGGAAACGGCGTGTCATACAAGGACTTCACCACCAGACCGCGCCATGCCTTGTAGCCGCCGACGATGGTTTCAACCCGCCAGCCGACCTGTTGCAGGATCAGCGCGAAGGACCCCGAGCGCTGCCCACCCCGCCAGCAGTAGACCAGCGGGCGCCAGCTGCCGGGTTTGTCGGCGAGTGGGCCTTGCAGGTGGCGGGCGACGTTGGCGGCGACTAGGGCTGCACCGATCTTGCGGGCGGAGAATGGGTTGACTTGCTTGTAGATGGTGCCGACCTCTGCCCGCTCGGCGTCGTCGAGCACGGGCAGGCTGATCGCGCCGGGCAGGTGATCTTCGGCGTATTCGAGGGGCGCGCGGGCGTCGATGATGTCATCGAAACCGTGGGCGGCGAGGTCGGTCAGCGAGGTGAGGGTGATGGCCATGGCGCTTTCTATCCGATCCGGGGCGTGGCGGAAAGGGGACGAGGTGGCGCGCAGCGGTCCCAACTCGGGACCAATTTTTATATAAATATATCAGCATGTTGACTATGGCGCGTTAAGAGATTTTTAACTGTTGCGGTTGAATTGGGCTGCACAAGCGCGGCAACCGGCGATTTCCGAACGGAAATCGGCTGCGGAATTCGGGCGCATTCCGGGTTTCAGCCGATGCGGCGGGGGGCGAAGAAGGCTTTCAGCAGCGCCTCGGACTCGGGCGCGTTGATGCCG
The DNA here is from genome assembly GCA_009773375.1 of Paracoccaceae bacterium. Lineage (GTDB taxonomy): Bacteria > Pseudomonadota > Alphaproteobacteria > Rhodobacterales > Rhodobacteraceae > Cypionkella. The sequence continues at coordinate 48,913 of WRPH01000019.1, read as the reverse complement.
TCATAGACCTCGGGGACGTGGTGGCATTGCTTGTGGCGAAACACCCGCGCGCCATGCGCGACGCCGCCGGATTTCGGATCGGCAGCCCCGTAATACAGCCGCGCAATCCGGGCGGCAGCAATAGTTCCGGCGCAGATCGGGCAAGGCTCCAGCGTGACGTAAAGATCGTGTCCGGGCAGGCGTTCAGACCCGGCAAGGCGGCAGGCTTCGCGGATCGCCAGCACCTCGGCATGGGCGGTCGGATCGCATAGCTCACGCGTGCGGTTGCCAGCGGCGGCGATGATCATGCCATCGCGCACCACCACTGCACCGACCGGCACTTCGCCCCGGTCTGCTGCCGCGCGGGCCTGATCCAGCGCCGCGTCCATGAAAGACCGGAATACCACGCTTGCCCCTGACCCGTTCCACCCATAGTTTGCACCTGAACGCCCGCATGTTGCGCGCGCCGCCCGTTTCGGGCGAATGCCCCTGGAAGGATGCCGAGCATGGCCGAAAACACAAGCCCCCCAAAGATCGCAGGTCCGCGCCAAGCCGCGACCCCCGCCAAACCTGCCGCCGCCAAGCCCACCGCCAAGACGGCTGGCACGCCGGAAGGGGAACGCATTGCCAAGGTGTTAAGCCGCGCCGGGGTTGCGTCGCGCCGCGAAGCCGAACGCATGATAGAGTTGGGCGAAGTTTCGGTGAATGGCAAGGTGATCACCTCGCCCGCGCTGAATGTGACGCCCAGCGACAAGATCACCGTGCGCGGCACCTTGGTCGGCGCGCCGGAGCAGGCGCGGCTGTGGCTGTATTACAAGCCCGACGGGCTGGTGACCTCGGAAAGCGACGAAAAGGGGCGCCCGACGGTGTTTGAAAACCTGCCCGAGGAATTGCCACGGGTGATGTCGGTGGGGCGGCTGGATCTGAACTCGGAAGGGTTGCTGTTGCTGACCAATGACGGCGAGTTGAAGCGGCGGCTGGAGCTGCCCTCCACCGGCTGGCTGCGCAAGTATCGCGTGCGGGTGAACGGCAATCCGCTGGACCCCGATCTGGAGCCGCTGCGCAAGGGTATCGTGGTGGATGGCGAGAAGTTTCAGCCGATGAACGTGATGATCGACCGGATTCAGGGCGCCAACGCCTGGCTGACGGTGGGTCTGCGCGAGGGCAAGAACCGGGAAATCCGGCGGGCGATGTCGGCGATCAACCTGACGGTGAACCGGCTGATCCGGATTTCTTACGGGCCGTTCCGCTTGGGCGACTTGCAGCCGGGCGAGGTTGAAGAGGTCAAGGGCAAGGTATTGCGCGACCAGTTGGGCGAGGGTCGCACCCCGGATGACGAACCCAAGCGGACGCGGGCGCCCCGGCCTGCCACCTCGCGGTCGGGCGCGTCGCGGACCACCACGGCGAAAGCCGAGGGTGCGGCTTCGGGGCGGCGGCTGAAGCCCGGCGAGGGGATGAAGCAATTGTCGGAAAGCTGGCAAGACGCGACCAAGCCGCGATCTTTCGGGACGGCGGCGAAGAAGGCCGAAGGCGCGCGGCCGGAACGTCCGGCGGGCAAGCCTGCTGCGAAACCTGCCGGCAAACCGGTTGCGAAACCTGCCGGTAAACCGGCGGGGGCGCGGCCCTCGGGACCGGGGCGGCCTGCGGGCGGCAAGCCTGCGGGTGGGCGGCCGAAGCGCGGCAGCTGAACAAGGTGCCGACTCGGGGGAAATAAAGCGCAGCATTCCCGCTTCGTGCCCACTGGCAAGGCGGGGCGGCTGTGCCTATAGTCGGGGGGCCTATAGTTGGGGGGCCTATAGTTGGGGGGCCTATAGGTGAGGGGCTCCCGGTTTTCGGGTGGAGGGTGCCATGTCGGGCAAGGGTTTGCAGACCATATCATTTTTGCTGTTATTGGCATTGATGGTTTATGTTGCTGTCAGCGGGGGGCAGTGATGGCGCAACGGTTTGGTGGCAAGTATTCACCCGATGCGGCGCGCAGCGAGGTGCCGCAGACCGAGCATGTGCCGATGGCGGCGGTTGAACAGCGGCCCGGCGGGCGCAGTGGCGTGCTGTTTTTCATCCCGCTGTTGTATGCCGCTCTGGCGTTTCGTGGCGAGCCTCGGGCGATGATTCTGGGGCTGGTGGCTTGCGGGATCTTGCTGCTGGCGGCATGGCTGACCCGCGAAGGCATCATCGCGCAGGCGGCCTATGATGCGCGCAAGGTGGCGCGGCGTCCGGCGATTCCGCGCAAGATTTTCGGCGCGGTGCTGATCGGTGCCGGGCTGGTGGTCGGCGGGCTGGTGGCGCAGCCGCTGATCTATGCGATCTTGTTCGGCGTGGCCGGGGTGGTGCTGCATCTGGGCGCGTTCGGGCTGGACCCTTTGGCCGACAAGGGGCTGGAGGGCGTGGACAGCTTTCAGGTGCAGCGGGTGGCGAAAGCGGTGGACGAGGCCGAGGCGCTGCTGGCCGGCATGAAGGATGCGGTCTTGCGGGCGAATGATCGCGGGCTGGAGGCTGCGGTCGAGAAATTCGCCGGCATTGCGCGCCATCTGTTTCGCACGGTGGAAGGCGATCCGGGCGATCTGACGGCGGCGCGCAAGTATCTGTCGGTTTACCTGATGGGCGCGCGCGATGCGACGGTGAAGTTCGCCGATGCCTATGCGCAAGCCCGCGATCCGAACATCCGCGCCGACTATGAGGCGTTGCTGACCGATCTGGAAACCACCTTTGCCGAGCGCACCCGGTCGTTGCTGGCGGGCAGCCATACCGATCTTGATGTGGAAATTCAGGTGTTGCGTGACCGCCTGAGACTGGAAACCTGACCTTGCCCGCCTTGATGGGCCTTTGAACGAGTGAGAGCACCATGACCGAAGATATCCGCGCCGCTGCCGCCTCTGCCCTGTCGGAGGTGGAAAAAGTCACCGCTGTGATCCTGCCCGAACCGGGGCGCGAGATTGTGGCGCTGGAGGCTGCCCCGGCACCGTTGGCGGAGGATATCCGCAAGCGCATGGCGGAACTGGATATGTCGAACACGCAGTCGATCATCTCGTTCGGGTCGGGCGCGCAGGCGGAATTGCAGGTGATTTCGCAGGAAATGCTGCAAGGGGTGAAGAACAAGGATGTCGGCCCGGCGGGCGACAGCTTGCGCGAAATCGTCAGCACCATTCGCGGCTTTTCCGGCGAAGAGCTGGACGTCAACCGCAAGCAAAGCTGGTGGGAATGGCTGACCGGCCATGCAGCCCCCTTGGCGGAATTCATCGCGCGCTATGAAGAGGTGCAGACCCAGATCGACCGGGTGACGCAGAACCTGCTGGGGCATGAAACCATGCTGCTGAAGGATATCAAGAGCCTTGATATCTTGTATGCCAAGACCCTGACCTTTTACGATGAACTGGGGCTTTACATCGCGGCGGGCGAGGCCAAGCTGAAGGAACTCGATGGGGCCACCATTCCGGCGAAAGAGGCCGAGGTGAAGGCGGCCCCCGAAGCCGATCAGATGAAAAAGGCGCAGGAATTGCGCGACATGCGCGCGGCGCGCGATGATCTGGAACGCCGGGTTTATGATCTGAAACTGACGCGTCAGGTGACGATGCAATCGCTGCCGTCGATCCGGCTGGTGCAGGAAAACGACAAGTCGCTGGTCGGCAAGATCAACTCGACGCTGATGAACACCGTGCCGCTGTGGGAGACCCAACTGGCGCAGGCGGTGACGATCCAACGCTCCAAGGAAGCGGCCGAGGCGATCAAGGATGCCAACGATCTGACCAACGATCTGCTGACCGCCAATGCCGACAATCTGAAAGAGGCCAACAAGATCGTGCGCACCGAAATGGAGCGCGGCGTGTTTGACATCGAGGCGGTGCAGAAAGCCAACGCCACGCTGGTTGCCACCATTGAAGAAAGCCTCGCAATCGCCGATGAAGGCAAGATTCGCCGCGCGGCTGCGGAAGAAGAACTGATCAAGATGGAGCATGAATTGCGCGACACTCTGGCTTCTGCCCGCGCCCGCAAGACCGGGCTTGGTGAAAACGTCGGGGGCGCAGTGTAAGCATGACTCTGGTGCAGCCCAAGACAAGCGCGCGCAAGCTGGGGCTTTTGGTTCTGGTGGCGTTGATGGGCTGCGCTTCGGCTCCGGTGCCGGGCGTGGTGCCTGTGCCGCGCCCGTCGGCTCCGGTGGAGTGGCCAAAGCCTGCGCCGGTTGAATCAGCGGCCTCGGCGGCGGCGCGGGCCTATTATGCGCAGGTGCAGCAAGCCTTGCTGAGTCAGGGCCTGTTGCGCACCGATGGCGGCGGCGCGGATACGCCGCTGTCTGATCGGCTGCTGGCGCAGAATTTCATTCGCATCGCGCTTTACGACGAATATGCGCGCGGCACTGCGGGGTCGGTGCAGCGGCAGACGGCGTCTGAGTTGCGGCGCTGGCAGGCCCCTGTGCGGGTTGGCCTGCATTTTGGCGCGTCCGTTCCGGCGGAGAAACGCGGCACCGATACGGCGCGGGTGGCATCTTATCTGCAAAGGCTGGCGGCAGCGACCGGGCATCCGATCCGGCTGGATGACAGCAACCCGAATTTCCAGCTGTATATCGTAAATGAGGATGAACGGCAGGCACTGGGGCCACAACTGCGCGCCGCCCTGCCCGAGTTGACCAATGCCGATGTGGCCGGAATCACCAATCTGGCGCGGTCGACCTACTGCATCGTTTATGCGCAATCGCAGGGCAATTCCGGGGTGTATAATGGCGCGTTTGCGGTGATCCGCGCCGAACATCCCGACCTGCTGCGGCTGTCGTGCATCCATGAAGAAATCGCGCAGGGGCTTGGCCTGCCGAATGACAGCCCGCAGGCGCGGCCCTCGATCTTCAATGATGATGAGGAATTCGCGCTGCTGACGCGTCAGGACGAATTGATGCTGAAGATGTTGTATAGCCCGGAACTGCGCCCCGGCATGACCGAAGCCGAGGCGCGGCCGATCGTGGAAACACTTGCCAGCCGCCTGTTGGGCAGCGAAAGCTGACCCCGGCGGCTTGGGGTATGAGGGAGTAAGACATGGTTTTCGGATTTCTCGGCGGCGAATTTGTTGATGTCATCACCTGGCTGGATGACACGCGCGACACCATGGTCTGGCGGTTTGAGCGCCACGGCAACGCGATCAAATACGGCGCCAAGCTGACCGTGCGCGAGGGGCAAGCGGCGGTGTTCGTGCATGAGGGCCAGTTGGCCGACGTGTTTGGCCCCGGCATGTATATGTTGGAAACCAACAACATGCCGATCATGACGACGTTGCAGCACTGGGATCACGGCTTCGATTCCCCGTTCAAGTCCGAGATCTATTTCATCAACACCACCCGGTTCAACGATCAGAAATGGGGCACCAAGAACCCGATCATGTGCCGCGACCCGGAATTTGGCCCGGTGCGGCTGCGGGCGTTTGGCACCTATACGATGCGGGTTGCTGACCCGGCGGTGTTCCTGCGTGAAATCGTTGGCACCGATGGCGAATTCACCTCGGACGAGATCAGCCTGCAAATCCGTAATGTGATCGTGCAGGAGGCCAGTCAGGTGCTGGCGAAATCGGGGATTCCGGTGCTGGACATGGCGGCGAATACCGCCGATCTGGGTAAGCTGATCGCGGCGGCGATTGCGCCGAAGGTCACGGAATACGGGCTGTCTATCCCGGAATTCTACATTGAGAACATCAGCCTGCCGGAAGAGGTGGAAAAGGTGCTGGACAAGCGCACCTCGATGGGGGTGGCGGGTGATCTGCACAAATACATGCAGTTCAATGCGGCGGAAGGCATGGCGCAGCCGAACTCTGGCGTGGGCGCGATGGTCGGCGCGGGCATGGCGGCGGGCATGGGGATGAACATGGCGCAGGGTGCGGGGCCTTGGGGGGCTGCGCCTGCGGTTGCGGCACCGCCGCCTGCGGGCAAGGCCTGGCATGTGGCGGAAAATGGCACGACCAAGGGGCCGTTTTCCGAAGGCGATCTGGCCGGGATGGCGGCTTCGGGTGCGCTGACGCGGGTGTCGCAGGTCTGGGTGGCGGGTCAGGACGGCTGGAAGCCTGCGGGCGATACCGAGCTGGCGAAGCTGTTTGCGATGGTGCCGCCACCGCCGCCGCCGGGGGTCTGATCCAGCATGCAGGTCGCAGAGGAACACCACTGGCCTTGCGCGCAGTGCGGCGCGGATTTGCGCTTTGCGCCGGGCCAGACCGAGCTGAAGTGTGATCATTGCGGCCATGTGCAGGCGATTGCGGCGAAGGCTCCGCGCGTGAAGGCGCGGGCCTTGGGTGAATTGGATCTGGCAAAGGGTCTGCGCGACGATCTGCCTGCGGCGGCTTCGGAAGAGGTGCGTTCCACCCATTGCCCGAATTGCGCGGCGGTGGTGGAATTTCAGGGGGCCAGCCACGCCACCGAATGCCCGTTTTGCGCGACGCCGGTGGTGGTTGATACCGGCAGCCACCGGCGGATCAAGCCGCAGGCGCTGGTGCCGTTTGAATTGACCGAGGCGCAGGCGCGGGTGGCGCTGACCGGGTGGCTGGGCAGCTTGTGGTTCGCGCCGAACGGGTTGCTGGAGTATACCCGCAAGGGCCGGGCGATGGCGGGCATCTATGTGCCGTTCTGGACCTTCGATGCCGATACCGAAAGCAACTATCGCGGCCAGCGCGGCGACCATTACTATGTGACCGAAACCGTCACGGTAATGGTCAACGGCAAGTCCGAACGCCGCCAGCAGCAGGTGCAGAAAACCCGCTGGACTTCGGTGTCTGGCCATGTGGCGCGGGATTTTGATGATGTGCTGGTGATGGCTTCCACCAGCCTGCCGGCGCGGCTGGGCAATAATCTGACGCCGTGGGATCTGGGCAAGCTGGAGCCTTATGCGCCCGATTACCTCGCCGGGTTTCAGGCGGAGGGCTACACGGTCAGCCTGTCGGATGGCCGCGACAGATCGCATGACATCATGGCCGGGGTGATTGATCAGGACGTGCGGCGCGATATTGGCGGCGATGTGCAGCGGGTGGACAGTGTTTCGACCGACTATTCGGCGGAAACCTTCAAGCATATCCTGCTGCCGGTGTGGACGGCGGCCTATAAATACGGCGGCAAAAGCTATCAGTTTCTGGTCAACGGCCAGACCGGCGAGGTGCAGGGGGAACGGCCCTACAGCTGGTGGAAAATCGGCTTTGCCGTGGTTGCGGCGACTATTCTGGCGGCAGGGGCGACTTACCTTTACGATCCGTCGATCTTTGGCCTGCCACGACCGGACTGGATGAACTGACGCGCGGATGTTGACAACGCTTGGCCTGCGCGCGATAGGCCAAGCAGTCTTTGGGGGCCAATGCCGTGACCGATCTTTCCCGTATCCTTGACCACGCCCGCATTGCGGAACTGCCGAACCCCTATTTCGGCAAGGTGCGCGATTGTTACGATCTGCCCGCCACCGCGACCGAACCGGCGCGGCGGATCCTGATTTCGTCTGACCGGATTTCGGCGTTCGACCGGATTTTGGCGGCGATCCCGTTCAAGGGGCAAGTGCTGACCCAGATGGCGCGGTTCTGGTTCGACCATACTGCCGATCTGTGCCCCAACCATGTGCTGGCCTACCCTGACCCGAATGTGGTGATCGGCAAGCATCTGACCATTCTGCCGGTCGAAGTGGTGGTGCGCGGCTATCTGGCCGGGACGACTTCAACCTCGGTGCTGACGCAATACAAGGCCGGGGTGCGGCAGATGTATGGGCATACCCTGCCCGATGGCTTGCGCGACAATCAGGTGCTGCCTGCGCCGATCATCACGCCGACCTCGAAGGCGTTTGATGGCGGCCATGACGAGCCGCTGACCGCGCAAGAGATTGTCGCGCAAGGGCTTTTGACGCAAAGCCAGTGGGATGAGGTTTCGGCCAAGGCGCTCGCGCTGTTTGCGCGCGGCCAGAAGATGGCGGCAGAGCGCGGGCTGATTCTGGTCGATACCAAGTATGAATTCGGCACCGATGAGGCGGGCCATATCCTGATCGGCGATGAGATTCACACCCCCGATTCCAGCCGCTACTGGATCGCCTCGGGCTATGCGGCAGCGTTTGAGGCGGGCACCCGGCCGCCGAGCTTTGACAAGGACGTGATCCGGTCTTGGGTGGCGGCGCGCTGCGACCCCTACAAAGACCCGATCCCGGAGATTCCGGCGGATATGATCGAAGCCACCTCGAAGGTCTATATCGAGGCGTTCGAGGCGATCACCGGGCAGACATTCGTGCCCGACCTGTCAGGCGAAACCCCGCTGGCGCGGGTGCGGGCGAATCTGGCACCCTATTTCAGCAAGTAGCTTGCTGCGGCGGCCCGTTGGGTTTGCATGCGCACTACTTGCAGAGTTGTTTGCGCTAACATGGGCTCATCGGTTAAGCTTGCGCAAAATTCCGTGGAGGACAAAATGATTCTCAGCTGTGGCGAAGCCCTGATTGACATGCTGCCGCGCACCTCGACGCTGGGCGAGGCGGCGTTTGCGCCTTACGCGGGCGGGGCGGTGTTCAATACCGCGATTGCACTGGGGCGGCTGGGCGCGCCTGCCGGGTTCTTTTCAGGCATTTCGACCGACATGCTGGGCGAGATTCTGGCCGATACGCTGACCGCCTCGAAGGTGGATATCTCGCATTGCGCCCGTTCGGCGCGGCCAACGACGGTGGCTTTCGTCAAGCTGGTCAATGGGCAGGCGACCTATGCGTTTTATGATGAAGGCACCGCGGGGCGGATGCTGGCGGTGGCTGATCTGCCCGTTTTGGGGCCAGAGGTGCAGGCGCTGTTTGTGGGTGGGATTTCGTTGGTAAACGATCCGGCGGCCAGCACCTATGAGGCGTTGCAGGCGCGTGAGGCGAACGCGCGGGTGACGATGATCGACCCGAATATCCGGCCCGGTTTCATTGCCGGGAAGGAAACGGAATATCGCGCCCGGATTGAACGGATGATCGTGCGGGCGGATATTGTGAAGCTGTCGGATGAAGACCTGCACTGGCTGGAGGGGGCGGGTGATCTGGTGGCACTGGCGCGCGGGATTCTGGCGAAGGGGCCGAAGATCGTGTTCATCACCGAGGGCGCTGCGGGCGCGCGGGCGGTGACGACGACGCAAGATCGGTTTGTGGCGGCGCAGAAGGTGACGGTGGTCGATACCGTCGGCGCGGGCGATACGTTCAACGCGGGCGTGCTGGCGGCGCTGCAGGCGACCGGGGCGCTGACCAAGGCGCGGCTGGCGGCGGTTTCGGATGCGGAGCTGGACGCGGCGCTGACCTTGGGGACGCGGGCGGCGGCGGTGACGGTGTCGCGGGCGGGGGCGAACCCGCCCTGGGCGGATGAATTGTGAGAGCGGTTCTTCAGCGGGTCAGCCGGGCTTCGGTTTCAGTCGATGGCGCGGTGATCGGAGAGATCGGCGCGGGGCTGCTGATCCTGATCTGCGCCATGCAGGGCGATACCGAGGCCGATGCGGGCAAGCTGGCGGCGAAGATCGCCAAGCTGCGGATTTTCAAGGATGACGCCGGCAAGATGAACCTGTCGGTGAAGGACAGCGGCGGGGCTGCGCTGATTGTCAGCCAGTTCACGCTGGCGGCGGATTTGCGCGGCAACCGGCCCGGGTTTTCCTATGCGGCGGCCCCGGAGGAGGGCAAGCGGCTGTATGAGTATTTCTCGGGCCGGATCGCGGCGGAGGGGATTGCGGTGGCAAACGGCAGCTTTGGCGCGGATATGGATGTGGCGCTGCACAATGACGGGCCGGTGACGATCTGGATGGATACAGCGAGTCTGTAAGGGCTGTCCGCGTGTGGACAGGAGGGCTGCCTTTGCAATTTCAATAGGTTGCCTTGTGGCGTTCAGGAAATCTTAACGGTTTCTGGCGGGCTAGGCACGGCGACAGCGCGGGGGTTTCACACCCCCGCCGAATTTGCTGCGCAAATCCTGCCCCTGTGGAGTATTTTTGCCAAGATGAAGGCGAATTTTAATCAAATTGTTTGCATCTCTGCGGGTGACAGCGTGACCGGCAGAGATGCGCGGGGCCGGCCTACTTGATGCCGTCAGCGCAGCCGATCAGCGCATCCATTGAGGCTTTCGAGCCCGCGAGCGAGTAATCCCGCACGCCATCGCCGTTGGCGTCGCGCAGGTGGGCGGTGTTGCCTTGCGCCACCTCGACGAGGAATCGTACACCCTGATCACTGTCGGGCAGGGTGAACAGTGCAGAATTGCCGGTGAGGTTGGCACCGGTCAGGCTCCAGCTGCCGCGACGATCGACTTCGACTTCCAGATCGGCGGTTTCGCCGTCGGTAAAGCTCCAGTCGGTGGAGTAGAATTGCAGTTGCACGGTCTGATCCTGAAACACCCAGATGGTGAAGCTTTCCGCGCCTTCATCCACCGCCGCCTGACAGGCAATCGAGCCATCGTCGAAGGCGTTCACCGCCACCATCCAGTGCTTGTGCTGAAACAGCACCTCTTGCTCGGCCTCTGCCAGAACCGGGGCTGCAAAAAGCCCAAGCAACACCGCACCCATGCCTGCTTGCCAAATCTTCACGGCTGACCTCCCTCACGTTTCTGTGAGCAGGATCAGACAGGTCGGGCAAAATCGCAAATGAAAAACCTTGTCATTTTGGCGCGGGCCGGGGGTTTTGGGTTGTTTTCGGCTATTCTGCCCAATCCCAGCCTTGGGTGAACTGACCCAGCACGGCGCGGATGGCTTCATCGCTGACGGTGCCGGTGCGGGTCAGTTTGGCGACGAGGCCGCGTTTCTTGTCTTCGACCACCGCGCCGACATGGGCGGGCAGGCCCGCATCGTGCAGGGCTGCGTCATAGATGCGGGTGATGGCGCGGCGGCGCAGATCGGGCTTGAACACCTTGCCGACGGCGGTTTTTGGCAGTTCGGGCAGAATCTCGATATGTTTCGGCTGGGCGGCGCGTTCGTGGATGTGCTTGCGGGCGTAGTCCATCAGCGCAGCTTCGGTGAGCGTGGCGCCCTTGGTCAGTTCGACATAGGCGCAGGGCAGCTCGCCGGCATGGGCGTCGGGCTGGCCGATGGCACCGACAAAGCCGACGCCATCGCAGCCCATCAGCGCCTCTTCGATGATGGCGGGGTCGATGTTGTGACCGCCGCGAATGATCAGATCCTTGGCGCGGCCGGTGATGAACAGATAGCCGTCAGCGTCGAGGCGGCCGAGATCGCCGGTGCGCAGGTAGGTGGCATCGTAATAGAGATTCTTGTTCTTGTCGGCCTCGGTATAGGTGTGGCCGGGGTAGACGCCGGGGTTGGAGACGCAGATTTCGCCGACCTCGTCGAGGGCGCATTCGCGCGGGCTGCCATCGGGGTTGGTGGCGACGATGCGGACATCACAATACGGGAAGGGCAGACCGACCGAGCCGATTTTCTTTGCGCCTTCCGGCGGGTTGATCGAGACGAGGCAGGTGCATTCGGTCAGGCCGTAACCTTCGACGATCTGCACGCCGGTGATCTTTTCAAAGCGGTTGAACAGTTCGATCGGCAGCGGGGCTGATCCCGAAAACGCGCCGCGCAGGGTAGCGATATTGGCGTTGACCGGGCGTTGCAGCAGCGCCGAAAGCGCGGTCGGCACGGTGACGAGGTAGCTGACGTTCCAGCGCTCGCAGAGTTTCCAGAAATTGTCGAACACGCCGTCGCCGCGATAGCCCGCCGGGGTGGGGAACACCACATGTCCGCCAGAGGCGATCATCGACATCAAGATCGGGTAGACGGCGAAGACATGGAACAAGGGCAGCGGGCACATCACGGTATCGGTTTCGCGGAACAGCAGACTGTGGCCCAGCCAGCCGTTGTAGATCATGCCCTGCACGCGGTGCTGCGCCACTTTGGGCATGCCGGTGGTGCCCCCGGTGTGGAAATAGGCGGCGAGCATTCGGCGTTGAAGTTCTTGATGTTGGCGGCGTGGTGCAGGTGGTTTTTCGGGCGGATGAACGGCACGATCCAGCTTTTCGGCGGGGTCAGGTAGCGGTTCAGATCGACTTCGAGCACGGTTTTCACCGCCGGGGCGTGGCGCACCGCCTCGGCCACCTTTTGCGCCAGATCGGTTTTCGGGAAGGCTTTCAGGGTGACGACAACTTTCGCGCCGGTCTCGCGCAGGATGGCGGAGATCTGTTCGGCTTCGAGCAGCGGGTTGATCGGGTTGACGATGCCGGCGGTGGCTCCGGCCAGCAGGGTGACGGCGGTTTCCAGCGCGTTGGGCAGGACGTAGGCGACGACATCGGTGGGGCCGATGCCAAGGCTGCGGAACAGGTTGGCGGCTTGCGTCACGCGGGCGTGCAGATCATTCCACGTCAGGGTTTGCGCGGGCGCGGTCGGGTCTGACAGCAGTTGGTAGCTGATTGCGGGGCGGGTGCCGTGGGCGGCGCGGGTGCGGCTGAGGAAGGCGTAGATGGAGGGCGGGATGTCGCGGGTTTCCCACGGTGATTGCGCCTCGATGGCCTTCAGGTCTGCGCGCGAGGCGAAGGTTCCCATGGTATTCCTCCCGTTTGATGGCCCTGTTGCGTCGGGCCTTGTTCAGGCGAAGATGGGCAAGAATGCCGGGTTTGCCAAGGAAAACCGCACCCGGCAACGCAACGTCAGGCTGGATCGGTTCAGGCGGTTCCGTCGGTGAATTGCAGTTTGGCGAGGCGGGCGTAGAGGCCGCCTTCGGCAACCAGCGCGTCGTGGGTGCCGATCGCCTCGATCCGGCCCTGGTCGAAGACGACGATGCGGTCGGCGCGTTTGACGGTGGCGAGGCGGTGGGCGACGACGATCAGGGTGCGTCCCTGCGCCAGACGATCCACGGCGGCCTGCACGGCGCGTTCGGATTCGGCGTCCAGCGCGCTGGTGGCTTCATCGAGCAGCAGCACGCGGGCGTCGCGCAGGATGGCGCGGGCGATGGCGATGCGCTGTTTCTGGCCGCCCGACAGCATGACGCCGCGCTCACCCAGATAGGTGTCATAGCCCTGCGGTAAGGCTGCGATGAAATCATGCGCGGCGGCGGCAAGGGCTGCGGCGTGGACTTCGGCTTCGGAGGCGTCGGGACGGCCGAAGCGGATGTTTTCCAGCGCGGAGGTGGCGAAGATCACCGGGTCTTGTGGCACCAGCGCCATGGCGGCGCGGAAATCGCTGCGGGTCAGGTCGCGCAGATCGAGGCCGTCGAGGCGGATGCTGCCCGATTGCGGATCATAAAACCGCATCAGCAGTTGCAGGATGGTGGATTTGCCAGCGCCCGAGGGGCCAACCAGCGCCACGGTTTCACCGGGGGCAACCGACAGGCTGATGCCGTTCAGCGCGGCGGCTTCGGGGCGCGCGGGGTAGTGGAACACCACGTTTTCCAGCGTGATCGCCCCTTGCACCGGGCGCGGCAAGGCTTTCGGCGCTTGCGGGTCTGTCACCGGGTCTTCGGCGTGCAGCATTTCGATCAGCCGTTCCGTTGCCCCGGCGGCGCGTTGCAATTCGCCCCAGATTTCCGACAGCGCGCCAACAGCGCCAGCCACCAGCACGGCGTAGATGACAAATTGCACCAGCTGGCCCGCGGTCATCGTGCCTTCGCGCACGTCGCGCGCGCCCATCCACAGCACGCCAACCACGCCGCCAAACACCAGAAAGATCACGATCATCGTCATCACCGCGCGGGTCGAGATGCGGGTCAGCGACGAGGTGAAGGCCTGTTCGGTGACAGTGGCAAATTCAGCGCGGGTGCGGGATTCGTGGGTGAAGGATTGCACGGTTTGCACCGCGCCCAGCGCCTCGGCGGCTTTGCCGGAACTTTGCGCGATCCAATCCTGATTTTCGCGGCTTTGCGCGCGCAGGCGGCGACCAAGGGTGATGATCGGCACCACGATGGCGGGCACGATCAGCAGCACCAGCCCGGTCAGCTTGGCCGAGGTGGCGGCCATCAGCACCATGCCGCCCAGCAGGGTCAGCAGGTTGCGCAGCGCAACCGACACGGAAGAGCCGATCACCGACAGGATCAGCGTGGTATCGGTGGTGATGCGGCTAAGCACCTCGCCGGTCAGGATTTTTTCGAAATAGGCCGGGCTAAGACCCATGACGCGATCAAACAGCGCGCGGCGGATGTCGGTGACGACGCGCTCGCCCAGCCGGGTGACGAAGTAGTACCGCACCCCGGTGCCTAGCGCCAGCAGGGCGGCAATCAGCAGCGCCGCGCCAAAGTAGGTGTCCATGATCGTCAGGTCGCCCGCGCCGAAGCTGTCAACCACCCGGCGCACCGCCATTGGAAGGATCAGGCTGACGCTGGCGGTCAGGCACAGTGCCAGCGCCGAGATGATCACCATGGCGCGATAGGGCCGGATGAAGGGCCAGAGGCCGCGCAAGGCGCCGACCTTTTTCGAGGCTGCCCGCTGTTCTTTTACGTCTTCGGCCATGATCTCGCCCTTGAATTGCTGCGCAAGGCTGTAAGCCCGCGCGGGCAAGGCCGCAAGCGTCAGCTTTGCCGCGCCCCCTTTTCCCTTGCCGCGCCGCGTGTCAGGTTGGCGCAAAGCGAAGGGGCGGATGATGGATTTTTTCAGCACGGAAGATGGCGCGAAGCTGGCCTATAGCGATGAAGGCGAAGGTTTGCCGCTGCTGTGCCTGCCCGGATTGACCCGGACGATGGGCGATTTCGACTATCTGCGGCCACATCTGCCGCCGCTGCGGCTGATCCGGATGGATTATCGCGGCCGGGGGGCAAGCGATTGGACCGGGGCTGCCAGCTATACCGTGCCGCAAGAGGCCAAGGACGCGCTGGCGTTGATGGATCATCTGGGGGTGGAGCGGTTTGCGTGCCTTGGCACCTCGCGCGGGGGGATGATCGGCATGGTGCTGGCGGCGATGGCCAAGCCGCGCCTGCTGGGGCTGTGTCTGAACGATATTGGCCCGGTGATCGACCGCAAAGGGCTGGAGCGGATATTCGATTATGTTGGCCGCAACCCGTTTGTGAAGACTCATGCGGCATTGGCGGCGCGATTGCCGGGGGCGATGCCGGGGTTTGCCAATGTGCCGGAGAGCCGCTGGCTGGAAGAGGCGCGGCTGCATTACCATGAGGGGCCTGAAGGGCTGCGGATCACCTATGACCCGGCGTTGCGGGAAAGCTTTCTGACCGCGTTTCAGGGTGCGGATGTGGATCTGTGGCCGCTGTTTGATGCCTGCGCCGGGGTGCCGTTGGCGCTGATCCGGGGGGCGAATTCGGATTTGCTGAGCATGGTAACGGTGGCGGAGATGCAGCGGCGCAGGCCGGATATGATCTTTGGCCAGGTGCCGGACCGGGCGCATATTCCGTTTCTGGACGAACCCGAGGCCTTGGCGGTGATCGCGGCGTTTCTGGCGGCTGTGCGCTGATGGCGTTGATTTATCTGGATGATATTCGGCTGAACGCGGAAGTGTCGGGGCCGGAAGGTGGGCCTGCGGTGGTGTTACTGCATGCCTTGGGCACCAATTTGCGGATATGGGACGGGGTGGTGGAACGGTTGCCTGCGACATGCCGGGTGCTGCGCTATGATCAGCGCGGCCATGGCGCGTCGGATGTGCCGGAGCCGCCCTATACGATGGGGGCGCTGATCCGCGACGCTGAGCGGATGATGGCGCATTTCGGTTTGAAAGAGGCTGTCGTGGTGGGGCTGTCGCTGGGCGGTCTGGTGGCGCAGGGGCTGGCGGTGAAGCGGCTCGATCTGGTGCGGGGGATGGTGTTGTCGAACACCGCCGCCAAGATCGGATCGGTCGAGATGTGGCAGGCGCGGATTGCGGCGGTGCGCGATCAGGGGCTGGAGGCCTATGCGCCGGGCGCGATGGAGCGGATGTTCGGGCGGCGCTGGCGCGAGGTGGCGGGGATGCCTGCGGTGCGGGCGATGCTGGAAGGCTGTGATCCGCGCGGTTGGATCGGCTGTGCATCGGCGATTGCCGGGACCGATTTCTATACGCCGACGGCAGGGCTGACCCTGCCGACGCTGGCGATTGCCGGGGCGCTTGATGGCACCACCCCGCCCGATCTGGTGCGCGAAACCGCTGAACTGATTTTGGGCAGCCGGTTCCATCTGATCCGCGGCGCGGGGCATCTGCCGATGCTGGAAAAGCCGGATGAGTATGCGGCGCTGCTGGGCGAATTTTTGCGCAGTATCGGCCATGTCTGAGGTTTTGCTGATCCACGGTGCCTGTCACGGCGCATGGGCCTGGGCGCGGGTGATCCCGGCTTTGGCGGCGTTGGGGGTGCAGGCGCGGGCGCTGGATTTGCCGGGGCGTGGGGTGGCTGCAAGTTTGGAGGATCAGATCGCGGCGGTGGAGGCGGCGTTGCGCGGGCCGACAGTGCTGGTCGGGCATTCGGCGGGCGGGTTTGCAATGACTGCTGCTGCGCGCTCGCCCTTGGTGCGCGGGCTGATTTATGTTTGCGCTTATGTGCCGGTGGCGGGGCAGTCTTTGGCGGCGATGCGCAAGGGCTGGCCGGAGCGGCCTTTGGACGGGGCGTTTGTGGTGGACCGGGCGCGCGGGGTGTTCGGCTTTGATCCGGCGCGGACACGGGATTTGTTTTTCCATGACTGCGAGGATGCGACGGATCGGCTCTGCGCCGAGGCGCTGGCTCCGATGGAGACGGCTTTGCCGGATGTGACCGCCGCCGAGGCGCTGCCGCGTGGTTATATCCAGTGCTTGGACGACCGGGCGATTCCGCCGGGGTTTCAGGCACAGATGGCGCGCGGGATCGGGGTGCAGACCGCCCTGCCCTGCGGCCACTCACCGTTTCTGACAATGCCGGACCGGCTGGCGGGCTGTATTGCCGAGATGATCAGCACTTTCGGCTAGACAATCCGCGACAGATTTCGTCGCCAACAGAACAGTCGTGTCGCGCTTTTGCGCGTGCCCGCCCCGCTGCGCGCTAGCCTGATCGCAAAAGGGAGGCGCGCATGAAGCTGAAGGATCTGGAGATTTTCGTGGTGGCGCCGCCCGCGCCGGGCTGGGGCGGGCGCTATTGGATTTTCACCAAGCTGACCACCGATACCGGGATTGTCGGCTATGGCGAATGCTATGCCTCGACCGTTGGCCCCAAGGCGATGCGGGCGGTGATCGAGGACGTGTTTGAACGCCACATGCAGGGGGAAAACCCGGAGAATATCGAGCTGATGTATCGCCGCGCCTATTCGGCGGGCTTCACGCAGCGGCCCGACCCGACGGTGATGGGGGCGTTTTCGGGGCTGGAGATTGCCTGCTGGGATATCTTGGGCAAGGCGCGCAACCGGCCAGTCTGGGCGCTGCTCGGCGGCAAGATGAATGCCAAGGTGCGGTCTTACACCTATCTTTACCCCGATCCGGATCAGGATGCGGCAGAATTCTGGGTGAATGCCGACATGACCGCCGAGGCGGCGGCGAAATGTGTGCGGCAGGGCTTTACCGCGGTGAAGTTTGATCCGGCTGGCCCCTATACCATTCGCGGCGGCCATGAACCGGCGATGTCGGATATTTCCCGATCTGTCGAATTCTGCGCGAAAATTCGGGAAGCGGTCGGCGACAAGGCCGATCTGTTGTTCGGCACGCATGGCCAGTTCACCACCCCCGGCGCGATCCGGCTGGGGCGGGAATTGGAGCCTTACAACCCGCTGTGGTATGAAGAACCGATCCCGCCGGACAATCTGGCCGAGTTTGCCGAAGTGGCGCGGGCGGTGCGGATTCCGCTGGCAACCGGCGAGCGGCTGACCACCAAGGCCGAGTTTGGCGCGCTGTTGCGGTTGGGTGGGGTGAAGATCTTGCAGCCCGCCTTGGGCCGGGTCGGCGGTATCTGGGAGGCGAAGAAGATCGCCGCGATGGCCGAGGTATTCAACGCCGAAATCGCGCCGCATCTCTATGCCGGGCCGGTGGAATGGGCGGCGAATATCCACTTTGCGGCGTCGATCCCGAATATTCTGATGGCGGAAACCATTCAGACCGGCGGGGCGTTCCATCTGAAGCTGATCAAGAATTCGATCCGGTGGGAGGATGGCTATATCATCCCGCCAGAGGCTCCGGGCCTTGGGATTGAATTTGATGAGGATGTGGCGCGGGCGCATCCCTATACCGGCAACGGGCTGCATTTGCAGATGCAGGAAGCGCCGTGCGATTACCGCCATGGCAACCGCTTTGAAGGCGGGGCACCTGCGAAGGCGTAATGGCGAAGGTGTCGCGATTTTTGAGAAAAATCGTGGTCTGCAAGACCGATGGTTGGATCATCGGGGCGGAAGCCGGAACTGGCGACGCCGGCCGGGCGGGCTCGATGCCCGGCTGGTCGGCTGCCGGGCTGAGGCCATTGCGGATTGACAAGAAAAACTTGTCCATGCCCCGCGCTTCTTGATTTTGTTTGCGCCAAGACGCGGGCAAGATGGCGGCGTTCCGGGGTGAGCCTGTGTGGCGCAACCCTATGGATCGGTGCCGAAAGGGGACGGTCATGCGCAACGGTGGGCAAGTGCTGGTGCAATCGCTGGTGGCCTTGGGGGCTGTGAAAGCCTTTGGCGTGCCGGGGGAAAGCTATCTGGCGGTGCTGGATGCGCTGCATGACACGCAAGGCCAGCTTGATTTTGTGCTGTGCCGCAACGAGGGCGGGGCTGCCTTCATGGCGGCGGCCTGGGGCAAGCTGACCGGCGCGCCGGGGATCTGCATGGTGACGCGCGGGCCGGGGGCGACCAATGCCTCGATCGGGGTGCATACTGCGATGCAGGATTCTGCGCCGATGATCCTGTTTGTCGGACAGGTCGGCACCGACATGAAGGGCCGCGAGGCGTTTCAAGAGCTCGATTATCGCGCGGTGTTTGGCAGCATCGCGAAATGGGCGGTCGAGATTGATCAGGTGGATCGCATCCCGGAGATTCTGGCGCGGGCCTGGGTGACGGCGACGACAGGTCGGCCCGGCCCGGTGGTGATTGCTTTGCCGGAAGATATGCTGACCAGCCTGACCGAAGTGGCACCGCTGACGGCCCCGGCGCGGGTGGCCGAGGCGGCTCCGGATGCGGCGGCGGTGGTCGAGGCCTTGGCGCTGCTGGCGCAGGCCGAGCGGCCGGTGATCCTGATCGGCGGCAGCAACTGGACCGATGCGGGGCGCGCGGCGTTGCAGGGCTTTGCCGAGGCGTCGGATATTCCGGTGCTGGCGGCGTTCCGGTTTCAGGATCAGTTTGACAATTTCTCGCCGGTGTTTGTGGGTGAAGCGGGCGTGGGGATGCTGCCGCATGTCAAGGCGCTGATCCGTGACGCTGATGTGATCCTGGCGGTGAATGTGCGGTTTGGTGAAATGACGACCGACGGCTATACACTGCTGGCGGTGCCGAGCCCGGTGCAGAAGTTGATCCATGTGCATGGGTCGGACCGCGAGATTGGCAAGATTTATCAGCCGGTCTTGGGCATTCAGGCCGGGCCGAACGGCTTTGCGGCGGCGCTTGTGCCGGTGCGCGGCGGTTGGGGCGCGTGGCGGGCCAAGGCGCGGGCGGCGTTTGAGGCCAGCTTTGATGTGCCGGTGCAGCCCTCGCCCGTCGATATGGTCGCAGCGATGGCGCATCTGCGCGGGCTGTTGCCGGAGGATGTGATCCTGACCAACGGCGCGGGGAATTTCACCGTCTGGCCGAACAAGTTCTTCAAGTTTGGCCCGAAGGCGCGGTTGCTGGCACCGCAATCGGGGGCGATGGGTTACGGCGTGCCTGCGGCGATTGCTGCCAAGGTGGCGTTTCCGGATCGGGTGGTGGTGTGTTTTGCTGGCGATGGCGATTTTCAGATGAATTGTCAGGAACTTGGCACTGCGATGCAGGCCGGGGCGCAGCCGATCATTCTGATTGTGAACAACGGGATTTACGGCACCATCCGCGCGCATCAGGAACGCAATTATCCGGCGCGGGTGTCTGGCACCACGATGCAGAACCCGGATTTCGTCGCACTCGCCCGCGCCTATGGTTATCACGCCGAACGGGTGGCGCGGACCGAAGATTTCGCGGCGGCGTTTGACCGGGCTTTGGCATCGGACACAGGGGCGGTGCTGGATCTGGATATCTCGCCCGAGGCGATCACGCCGCGGCAGACGTTGAGCCAGATGCGGGCGGCTGCGCTGGCTGCGAGGGATAAGGCATGACCTCCGCGCCGATCCGCCAACCGATCCGCTTGGGAGCCGATATTGGCGGCACCTTCACCGATATTGCGCTGGAGTGTCGGGGCACGCTGTTTTCGACCAAGGTGCTGACCAATTACGCGGCACCCGAGCAGGCTATTCTGGATGGCATCGCGGTGGTGCTGGACCAAGCTGGGATTGGGCTGGCTGATCTGGATATCGTGATCCACGGCACGACTTTGGCGACCAATGCGCTGATTGAGCGGCGTGGGGCGCGGACGGCGTTTGTGACCACCGAAGGTTTCCGCGATGTCATTGAAATGCGGACGGAAAGCCGGTTTGAGCAATATGATCTGAACCTGCGGCTGCCCACGCCGTTGATCCCGCGCGAGGATCGCTTTGCGGTGCAGGGCCGGATTGGCGCGCAGGGGCAGGAATTGCTGGCGCTGGACGAGGCGGGGCTGGAGGCTGTTGCCGAGCAGATCGCGGCGGATGGCTTTGGCGCGGTGGCGATTGGGTTTATCCATTCCTACATGAACCCGGCGCATGAAGTGCGGGCGCGGCAGATCATTGCGGCCAAGACCGGGGTGCCGATCAGCATTTCATCTGAGGTTTCGCCGCAGATGCGTGAATTCGAGCGCTTCAACACGGTTTGCGCCAATGCCTATGTGCGGCCGCAAATGGCGGATTATCTGGCGCGGTTGCAGGTGCGGCTGAAACAGCTGGGCGCGCGTTGCCCGGTTTTCATGATCCATTCCGGCGGCGGCTTGATCAGCGTTGAAACGGCGGCAGAGTTTCCGGTGCGGCTGGTGGAAAGCGGGCCTGCGGGCGGGGCGATCTTTGCCGCCGACGTGGCGCAGCGCTTTGGGCTGCAAAAGGTGGTCAGCTATGACATGGGCGGCACCACCGCGAAGATTTGCCTGATTGAAGATTTCGCGCCGAAAACCGCGCGGACGTTTGAGGTGGCGCGGACCTATCGGTTCTGCAAAGGCTCGGGCATGCCGATCTCGATCCCGGTGATCGAGATGATTGAAATTGGCGCGGGCGGTGGGTCTATCGCCTGGGTGGATGCGATGGGGCGGATTCAGACCGGGCCGGAATCGGCGGGGTCTGAACCGGGACCGGCGTGCTATCAGCGCGGCGGGCTGCATCCGGCGATCACTGATGCCGATCTGGTGCTGGGCAAGGTGGATGCCGAGAATTTTGCCGGTGGCGCGATCAGGCTTTCCACCGCCAATGCCAAGGCGGCCATTCAGCGCGATGTCGGTGACAAGCTGCGGCTGGGGGCTGAAGCTGCGGCGTTTGGCATTTGCGAGGTGGTCGATGAGAATATGGCCAATGCCGCGCGGGTGCATGCGGTCGAAAACGGCAAGAATATCTCGGATAATGTGATGATCGCGTTTGGCGGCGCGGCCCCCTTGCACGCCGCCCGGCTGTGCGAAAAGCTGGGGATTGAGCGTTGCCTGATCCCGGTGGGCGCGGGGGTTGGCTCGGCCATCGGCTTTCTGAAAGCGCCGTTTGGCTATGAGGCGCTGGCCTCGCACATCCTGCGGCTGTCGGCGTTTGAGCCGGGGGCGGTGAATGCGCTGCTGGCCGGGTTGAAGGCTGTGGCGGAAGGCTTTGTGCGCGCGGGCACCGATGGGGGGATCGTGCGCGAGATTACCGCGTTCATGCGTTATGTCGGGCAGGGCTGGGAGATTCCGGTGACGCTGCCGGACCGTGCCTTTACCGCCGCCGATGTAGCATTGCTGCGGGAAAAGTTCTGCGAAAACTATGCCCGCTTCTTTGGTCGCAGCATTGATGGGCTGGACGGGCTGGAGATTGAAATCGTCACATGGTCGGTAAAGGCGCAAGATCTGCGCGCCAAGCCGGACCAGATCGCACTCACCCTGAGCGGGGCGGAGATGGGGCACAAGCTCTCACGCGCCGTGTTCGACCCGTCTCGGGGTGAGTTCCTGGCATCGGCGATTGTCGAACGCGGCACGCTGGCACCGGGCGCGCGGGTGGCAGGGCCTGCGGTGATTGTGGAGCGCGAAACCTCGACCGTTGTGACCGCGCCGTTTGATGTGGTGATGCAGGGTGATGGCAGTTTGCTTTTGATCCGCAAAGAGGTGTCCGCATGACCGATCAGACCCGCGATATTCGCATGCAGGTGATGTGGAACCGGCTGATTTCGGTGGTGGAAGAACAGGCGCTGACGCTGCTGCGCACGGCGTTTTCGACAAGCGTGCGCGAGGCGGGCGATTTGTCTGCCGGGGTGTTTGACCCGGCGGGGCGGATGCTGGCGCAGGCGGTGACGGGGACGCCGGGGCATGTGAACACCATGGCCGAGGCGGTGCTGCATTTCATCGCCGAGATTGGCCGCGATCAGATGTTTGCTGGTGATACCTATGTGACCAACGACCCGTGGAAAGGCACCGGGCATCTGCATGACATTACCATGGTGTCGCCGTCTTTCATGGGCGATCAGCTGGTCGGGTTCTTCGCCTGCACCGCGCATGTGGTCGATGTCGGCGGGCGCGGTTTTGGTGCGGATGCGAAATCGGTTTACGAAGAAGGCATCCAGATTCCGATCATGAAATTCGCCGAACGCGGCGTGGTGAATGCGGACCTCGTGCGGATGCTGCGGGCGAATGTGCGCGAGCCTAATCAGGTGGTCGGCGATTTCTATTCGCTGGCGGCCTGTAACGAGGTCGGCCATCGGCGGCTGATGGATATGCTGGGTGAAATCGGGCTGACCTCGCTGGACAGTCTGGGCGAGTTCATTTTCAGCCGCACCCATGCCGCGATGTTGGAGCGTATCCGGGCGCTGCCGCAGGGGGTGTGGTCGAACGCGCTGGTGACGGATGGCTATGACAGCCCGGTCCGGCTGGCGGCAGAGGTGGCGATCAGCGGCGATGTGGTGCATGTCGATTTTGGCGGCAGCGATCCGGTCAGCCGCTGGGGCATCAACGTGCCGATCATCTATACCAAGGCCTATGCCTGCTATGCGCTGAAATGCGTGGTGGCGCCGGATATTCCCAACAACTGGGCGTCTCTTGCGCTGTTCACGGTGTCTTCGCCGGTGAATATCCTGAACGCGGAACGGCCTGCGCCGGTGTCGGTGCGGCATGTGATCGGGCATATGGTGCCGGATCTGGTGCTGGGCGCGCTGGCCCGCGCGCTGCCGGGGCAAGTGCTGGCCGAAGGGGCGGCGGCGTTGTGGAACATTCACATGTCGGTGCGGCCTGTGGCGGGGGGTTCGGGGCGGCGGGCGGAAATCCTGATGTTCAACTCGGGCGGGATGGGGGCGCGGCCTGGCTTGGACGGGCTGTCGGCGACGGCGTTTCCGTCTGGGGTGATGACGATGCCGATCGAGGCGACCGAGCAGACCGGGCCGATCATCGTCTGGCGCAAAGAGTTGCGACCGGATTCGGGCGGTGATGGCGAGTATCGCGGCGGGCTGGGGCAGATCATCGAGATTGAACCTGCGCCGGGGCATGAGTTTGACTTCTCGGCGATGTTTGACCGGGTCAACCATCCGGCGGCGGGGCGGAACGGCGGCGGGCCGGGGGCTGCGGGCGTGGTGGCGCTGGATGATGGCACGGCGTTGCGGCCAAAGGGCTGGCAGCATGTGCCGGAGGGGCGGCGGCTGGTGCTGCATCTGCCGGGTGGGGGTGGTTATGGCGACCCCGCCGCGCGCGGTGCTGAGGCGCGGGCGAATGATGCGATCAAGGGTTATGTGACGGGAAAGAAACCATGAGCTATGTGGCGAAACGGTTGGCGGTGGTGAAGCCCTCGGCCTCGATGGCGGTGTCGATGGCGGCGAAGGCGTTGCGTGCGCAGGGGGTCGATGTGATCGACCTTGGCCTTGGCGAGCCGGATTTTCCGACGCCTGCGCATGTGGTGGAGGCGGCGTTCAAAGCGGCGATGGCGGGCGAAACGCTGTATACGGCGGCGGCGGGCACGCCTGCGCTGCGGGCGGCGGTGGCGGAGAAGTTCCGGCGTGAGAATGGGTTGGACTATAGCGCCGATGAGATCGTGGTGGCCAATGGTGCCAAGCAGATCATCTTCAACGCGCTGATGGCGACGCTGGACGACGGCGACGAGGCGATCTTGCCCGCGCCGTATTTCGTGTCTTACCCGGAAATGGTGAAGCTATTGGGCGGGGTGCCGGTGACGCCCGCCTGCCCGGCGGAAACCGGGTTCCGGCTGACGCCCTCGCTGCTGGAGGCGGCGATCACGCCGCGCACGAAATGGCTGTTTCTGAACATGCCGGGCAATCCTTCGGGGGCGGTGTATTCGCGGGCCGAGTTGCAGGCGCTGGGGGCAGTGCTGGCGCGGCATCCGCAGGTGATGATCCTGTCGGATGAGATTTATGAGCATATCCTGTTTGATGGTCGGCAGTTTGTCAGCTTTGGCGCGGCCTGCCCCGCGTTGAAGGATCGCACGCTGATCGTCAACGGCGTGGCGAAAGCCTATGCGATGACTGGCTGGCGGGTCGGCTATGCGGCGGGGCCTGCGCCGTTGCTGAAGGCGATGAACACGGTGCAAAGCCAGTCTGTGACGTCAGTTGCCGCCCCGATGCAGGCGGCGGCGCTGGCGGCTTTGACCGGGCCGCAGGACTGCATTGCGGAATTTCGCACCGCGTTTGAGCGCCGCCGCGATCTGGTGGTGGCTGGGGTGGCGGACATCCCCGGCCTGAGCCTCGCGCCGCCCGAAGGGGCATTTTATGCCTATATCGGTTGCGCGGCATTGATCGGGAAGCGCACGCCGAAGGGCGAGGTTCTGGCCGACGATACCGCCGTGGCGCAGTATCTGCTGACCGAAGGCCGGGTGGCGGCGGTGCCGGGTGCGGCCTATGGGCTGTCGCCGTTCTTTCGGATTTCGACCGCCACGTCGGATACGGTTTTGGCAGAGGCGATCAGCCGCATCGCGGCGGCAGTGGCCGCCCTGCAAGCCGGAGAAACCGCATGACGCCGCCGTTTGAAACCTTGCTGATCACCGGGGCAGCGGGCCGTCTGGGCAGCGAATTGCGCCGGGGTCTGGCGCCGTTGGCACGCAAGCTGCGGCTGGCGGATGTGGCGGAAATCAAGGATGTGCAGCCGAACGAAGAGGCGGTGATCTGCGATCTGGCCGATGAGGCGGCAATGTTGCGACTGACCCAAGGCGTTGATGCGATTGTGCATTTCGGCGGTGTGCCGCTGGAGCGCGGCTGGGAGGCGATCCTGAACGCCAATATTCGCGGCAGCTATCATATCTATGAGGGCGCGCGGAAGAATGGTGTGAAACGGGTTGTCTATGCCAGTTCGGTGCATGCCATCGGCTATCACGCGTTGGAGGATCAGATCGACGCCAACGCACCGCATCGCCCGGACGGGCTGTATGGGCTGTCGAAGTGCTTTGTCGAGGATCTGGGGCGGCTTTACTGGGACAAGTTCGGCATCGAGACGGCGGCGCTGCGGATATTCTCGTCCTTCCCGGAACCGGCGGATCGGCGGATGCTGTGGTCGTGGCTGTCGTTTGACGATTGCGTGCGGCTGGTGACGGCGGCGCTGACTGCACCTCGGGTCGGGTTTACCGTGTCTTTCGGCCTATCGGATAACGCGGTGAAGCCGGTGGATAACCGGCTGGCGGCGCATCTGGGCTATCGGGCGCAGGACAATACCGAGGCCTATCGTGCGGGTGTGGCGGCGCGCACCCCCCTGCCTGACCCGAAGGCCCCGGCGGTGCGGCATCTGGGCGGTTGGTTTGTAGATCTGGGGCACCCGGATGATGAGGCGAAAAAATGAACAGCAGCTATGATGTGGTGATCGTTGGCGGCGCGGTGATCGGGTCGGCGGTGGCGTATTTCCTGACCGCGAACCCGGATTTCAACGGCTCGGTTCTGGTGGTGGAACGCGACGGCAGCTATGCCAAAGCCTCGACCTCGCTGTCGGCGGCGTCGATCCGGACGCAGTTTTCCAATGCGATCAACGTGAAGATCAGCCAGTTCGGTTCTGCCTTCATCCGGGATTTTGCCGAAACCATGCGGGTGGGCGACGACAGGCCAGATCTGAATTTCCACTCTGGCGGCTATCTGTTTCTGGCCGGGACGGCAGAGCAGGAACAGACGCTGCGCGAAAACCATGCGGTGCAAAAGGCTTGCGGCGCGGATGTGGTGCTGTGGGATCAGGAGGCATTGGCGCGGGCTTTCCCGCATCTGAATGTCGATGATATTCGTCTCGCGTCTTACGGGCAGTCGGGCGAGGGTTGGTTCAACAACACCGGGCTGATGTACGGCTTTCGCAACAAGGCCCGCGCGCAGGGGGCGGAATTTGTCAGCGATGAGGTGGTGGCGATTGGCCGCGACGGCGATGCGGTGAATTCGGTCACGCTGAAATCCGGCGCGGTGATTGCGGCGGGGACGATCGTGAATGCCTCGGGGCCGCGCGCGGCGTTGACGGCGCGGATGGCGGGGCTGGATGTGCCGGTGGAGCCGCGCAAGCGCACGCTGTTCGTGTTCGATTGCGCCAAGACGCCGGAGGGCAGCGCCTCGGTCAA
Organism: Paracoccaceae bacterium; assembly: GCA_009773375.1. GTDB lineage: Bacteria > Pseudomonadota > Alphaproteobacteria > Rhodobacterales > Rhodobacteraceae > Cypionkella. Next base: position 22,394 of record WRPH01000019.1, on the reverse strand, counting down.
TCAGGGGCGCTTGCCGCTGATGATTGATCCGTCGGGGGTGTTCTGTCGGCCCGAGGGGCGGTTCTTTCTGTCGGGCGCGGTGCCGGAGGACGACCCGGCGGTGGATTGGGACGATTTTGAACCGCGCTGGCATGAATTTGAAGACATGGTCTGGCCGGCGCTGGCCCATCGCTCGGCTGGGTTCGAGGCGATCAAGGTGGTGAACCAGTGGGCGGGGCATTACGATTTCAACACGCTGGATCATAACCTGATCGTCGGGCGGCACCCGCAGGTGCGGAATTTTGTCTATGCCAACGGCTTTTCGGGGCATGGCTTGCAGCAAGGCCCGGCGGCGGGGCGTGGCGTGGCAGAGTTGATCATCTACGGCGGTTATCGCACGCTGGATCTGAGCGAGGTCGGCTATGAACGCATCGTGGAAAACCGGCCCTTCCTTGAGAAAGCGGTGATCTGAGATCGAACGCTTGCCGAAAGTGTCGCCATGACAGACCGTCCGTTCCGGCTGCCGCCGCTGAACGCGCTGCGGGTGTTTCATACCGTGGTGCGCCATCGCAGCTTTCGCGCGGCAGCAGACGAGCTGCGGGTGTCGCCGCAAGCGGTCAGCCAGCAGATCAAGCTGCTGGAAGACACGCTGGGGCTGGAGTTGTTTGTCCGCAAGGGCCGGGCGATTGAGCCGAATGAGCAGGCGATCTTGCTGGCACATTACATTCAGGCCGGGTTCGATGAATTTGCCGAAGGGTTGCGCCGGGTTGGCAAGATCGGCCAGCGCAGCCGGATCAACCTGAACGCCAGCCCGTATTTCGCCACCCGCTTTCTGCTGGACCGGCTGGGGCAGTTTCGCCAGATCATGCCGGATGCCGATTTGCGACTGACGACGATGGTGGAACTGCCGGATTTCGTGGCGGATGATGTCGATGTGGCGATCCAGTGGGGGTTTGGCGGCTGGACCGAGTTTGATCAGGTGCTGTTGCTGCGCGATATCAAGGTGATCTGCTGCACGCCCGAGATGGGGCGCGGGCTGCTGGGGCCTGCCGATCTGCTGGCGGTGCCGCTGCTGCATTCGGTGCTGGCCGACCGGCTTTGGCCGAATGTGCTGGCGCATCTGGGCGTGGTGGGTGCCCCCCAGCGCAGCGAGATCCGGTTTCAGGATGCGGCGACGATGCGGCGGGCGACGTTGGCGGGCTTGGGCGTCGGGCTGCTGTCGCGGATTGATGCGGAAGAGGATCTGGCCTCGGGCAAGCTGGTGGCTCCGTTCGGGCTGGAGGTGATGCAGGGCATGCCTGCGGCGCAGATCCCCGGCTTTTATCTGGTGCTGCCCAAGGCGCATCGGCGGGTAAAGCCGATTGCCAGCTTTTGCGACTGGGTGAAGCAGGAAGATTGGGCGGGCGTGCCGGATCGTGGGTTTTGAGGGGGGCTGTGATGGCACAGGCAGTTGTAACCGGGGCGACCAGCGGGATCGGGCGGGCGATTGCGTTGGCCTTGCACGGCGCAGGCCATGAGGTGATTGCACTGGGACGCAACCGGGCGGCGCTGACCGAATTGGCGGCTTTGGGCCTGCGCGGGGTGGCGGTGGATGTCACCGATGCCGCCGCGCTGGAGGCGGCGCTGGCCGGGCTTGCGCCGGATGTGCTGATCAACAACGCCGGGATGATGCCACCGATGCGGCATTTCTGCGATGCCGAGCCTGCCGATATCGATCTGGCTTTGGCGATCAATGTTGGCGCGGTGCTGAAGCTGACACGGGCGCTGGCTCCGGGGATGCGGGCGCGCGGGCGCGGGCATATCTTTTTCACCGGATCGACGGCGGGGCATGCGCCGTTTGCCAATCTGGCGGTTTATTGTGCCACCAAGGCGGCGGTTGGCGGCTTTGCGCAGGCGTTGCGGCTGGACATGGCGCCCTATGGCGTGCGGGTGACGGAAATCGTCGCGGGTCGGGTTGAAACCGGGCTTTACAACGATCTGCTGTCGGCCGAGGCGCGGGCGGCGATGTATGCGGGCCAATCCGCCGTGCAGCCGCAGGACGTGGCGGCGATGGTGCTGGCGGTGCTGGCGCTGCCGCAATCGGTGGATGTGGCGCGGTTTGATATTCTGCCAACCCATCAGGCGGGTGCCACGGGTGCCGCGAAAAAGGAGTCGTAAGATGAAGGGTTTGTCTGTGGTCATCGTTGGCGGTGGCGCAGGGCTAGGGGCGTTGTTGGCGCAGATGGCGGTGGCGGAAGGGGCTGCGGCGTTGGGGATCATTGATCTGAACGCGAGCGCGGCTGAGGCGGCGTTGGAGCCGGCACGGGCGGCGGGGCTGCCGCATGCCTTTGCGGCGTGTGACATCCGCACGGCAGAGGCTTCGCATGCGGCGTTTGCTGCGGTGGCGGCGGCTTTGGGGCGGGTGGATACGCTGATCAATTCCGCCGCGATCTATCCGCGCAAGCCGATGCTGGAGATTTCGGATAGCGATTGGGATGCGTCCAACGCGATCAACGTCAAGGGCACCTATCACATGATGGTGGCGGCGGTGCGGCAGATGCGCGGCCAAGTGCCGGTCGGGCATGTGCGCGGGCGGATTGTCAACATCACCTCGGTCGATGCGTTCAAGGCGCATCCGCAGAACGCGCATTATGCCGCCACCAAGGCCGCTGTTGTCAGCTTGACCAAGAGCATGGCGCAAGAGGTGGCCCCGGATGGCATTCTGGTGAACTCGGTAGCACCTGCCGGGATGGCGACGGACCGCGCGCGCGAGCTGGGGTTTCTGGGCGAATTGGCGAAGGCCAGCCCGCTGGGGCGTGGCGGCGAGCCGAAGGAAATGGCGGAATGGGTGCTGATGGCGGGCGGGCCGCGTAATACCTATATGACCGGGGAAAATATCATCGTCTCGGGCGGGTATATTTACGCTTGAGGCGGGCTTTCGGGGCCAGACCCGAACCGAATGAAAACGCTCCGGGGGAGCGTTTTTCGGTTCGTTGTTCATAAGGCCAAAGGCCGTTGAACAAGGGAGCCTATGCCGCAAACAATCGCTTGAAAATCGGGGCGCGGCTGTCTGGGCTGGCGCGGAAACGCGCCTGCCGAGGGCAGGCAGGCGCGACCCGATTTGTTTGAAAACAAATCGGGTGAGGCGCGGCATGCGCTTCGGAGAAGCCGCCTGCCTGCTTTACTCCGCCCTGCCCTGCACCCGGTTGAACGCGGCGGTCAGTGCGGTTTCAAGCGCTGTGGTTGCCCCGGCTGCGGCAAAACGATCAAACACCATCTCGTTCAGCCCGCCACGGGTGGAATGGTCGGCGCGCAGGCTGGCGAAATTGGCGTCGCTGGCACGCAGCACATCGCCGAGGCTGCCGAACAGCCCGCGCAGATAGCTGGTGGCAGCTTCGGCGGGCAGGCCCTGCCCCACCATCCAGCCGCGCGCGGTTTCAAGAATGCCGAAATAGCTGCCCATCAGCGCGCTGGCGGCGGCATAGGCATCGTAGGCGGCCAGATCATCCACCGGCAAAGCGGTGCCCAGCGCTGCAAACAGCCGCAGCGCGGTCGGGTCGGCGGGGTAAACCGGGGTCACGCCCTGACGCTGCTCGACAAAGGGCAGCGGGATGGCGCGGGCGATGCGGGCCGCGCCGGTCAGGGCGGCGATCTGCGGCAGGTGCAGCCCGGCGATCAGGCTGATCACCAGTTGATCCGGGCCGATGCGCAGGCCCGACAGCACGTCTTCAGCGATCTGCGGGCGGACGGCGAGGATGACGATATCACAGGCATCCACCACCGCCTGATTGCTGGCGGCGACTGTCACGCGGGGTAGGGTCGCCAGTGCGGCGGCGATCTCCGTGTTGCGCGGCGACAGCACCACCGGCCAATCGGCCAGCGCCGAGCCTTGCAGGCCGCGCACAATATGCGCGGTGATTGTGCCGGTGCCGATGAACCCCAACCGCATGCTGTTCCCCTTATGCCACCGCCTGCGCGCCGGTTATTTCCACCAGTGACCCACACATGAACGCCGCCTCGTCCGAGGCCAGAAAAGCGACCAGCGCCGCCACTTCCTCGGGTTTGCCGATGCGGCCATAGGGCACCATTTTATCCAGATCGGCAATGCTGCGGCCCGACCGTTTCACCCCGGCCTCCAGCATCGGGGTGTGAATCTCTCCGGGGCAGACGGCGTTGACGCGGATGTTTTGCGGCGCGTAATCGCGGGCGAGGTTCTGGGTAAAGCTGGCGACTGCGGCCTTGGTGACGTTGTAGGCGATGTGGTTGGGCGCGGGGTGCAGCCCCCATTGCGAGGCGGTGTTCACAATCGCGCCGCCGCCCGCCGCGATCATATGCGGCAGCGCGGCTTGGCAGATGTGGAACATCGCGTCGATATTGACGGCGAAAGACAGCCGCCAATCCTCGGGCGTCAGCGCCAGCAGGTTGCCGCGACGGTTGATGCCGGCGTTGTTGCACAAAACGTCAATGCGGCCCTCGGTGGCGATCACGTCAGCGACCAGCGCCTTGCAGCCCTCGGCGGTAGAGATGTCATGCGCGGTGGCACGGGCGCTGCCCCCCGTGGCGCGGAGGCTGGCGGCGGTGGCCTCGGCCCCTTCGGCGGTGATGTCGGTGACGATCACCTGCGCACCTTCGCTGGCGAAACGGGCGCAGATCGCCGATCCGATGCCGCCAGCGGCCCCGGTGACGACGACAATTTTGTTGATGAAACGCATGGTCTTCTCCTTAACGCAGATAGCTGCCGCCGTTCACATCCAGCACTGCGCCATTCAGCGAGGACTGGCTGGGGCGGAAGGCGAAGGCTATCAGCTCGCCGATTTCTTCCGGGGTTGCCATGCGGCCAATCGGGATGCCGTTCAGCGCTGCGGCCTCGCCGTGCTGGGCGATGAAGGCTTCGGCCATGTCGGTGCGGACCCAGCCAGGGGCTAGGGCAAGTGCTGTGATGCCTTCATGGCCGTGGCTTTGCGCCACCGATTTGGTCAGATTGATCAGCGCGGCTTTCGACGCCCCGTAAGCCATGGCGTTGGCGCTGTAGCCGCGTTGCCCGGCGCGCGATGCCATGTTGACGATGCGCCCGCCGCCGTGGCGACGAAAGTGCCGGATGGCGGCGCGGGTCAGATCGACGGCGGCAAGGAAATTGACGCGGAATTCGCGGTCCCACACCGCTTGCCAATCGGCAAGCGGGGCATCGACGTCGACTTCTGACCGGATACCGGCATTGTTGACCAGCCCGTGCAGGCGGGTTTCCGCAGCGGTGGCCCGATCCCAGAGCGCGGTGGCAGCGGCGGGGTCGGCCAGATCGGCGGCGATGCAGCAGCCGTTGCCGCCGATGCGGGCCAGCAGAGCCTCGGCGGCGGCGCGGTTGCGGGCGTAGTGGATCACCACCCGCGCGCCTTCGGCGGCAAGCGATTGGCAGATGGCTTGGCCGATAGCGCCGGTCGCGCCGGTGACAAGGATGCTTTGGCCGTGCAGCGTCACAGCAAGTCGCCGATCTGTGGACCCCAGGTGTCAGACAGCGCAAAGCCTTGTGGGAACGGGTCATCCGGGCTGATCCGCAGGGTTTCGCGCCCGTAAATCCACGCCTGCCCGGTGATGCGCGGCAGCACCGCCTTGTAGGGGCCGACGCTGGTTTCGCCGATGGCTTCCGCCGTGAAGGTGCCGCCAATGGTGGAGCGCGACATGCGCATATCACCGACCTTGACCTGCCCCAGCGCGTGCAGCACCGCCAGATTGGCCGAAGACCCGGTGCCGCAGGGCGACCGATCCACCCGGCCCGGCTTCAGCGTGGTGCAGGTGCGGATGGTGCCATCGGCCTCTGGCTCGCGGAACATCACATAGGCGACCTCGTTCAGCGAGGGCATTTCGGGGTGCGCGACGCTGATCTGATCCTTCAGCAGCGCCCTGATTTCAATACCAGCCTCGGCCAGTTCGCGGGCATGTTCGGGGCCGATGGACAGGCCGACCTGCCCGACATCGACCAGCGCGTAGAACACGCCGCCAAAAGCGATGTCGGCTTTGATCATGCCCCATTTCGGCGTGGCAATTGGTGCTGCAAGCTGCACCGCGAAGGCGGGCACGTTATCGAGGCTGACCGACAGGCAGCGCCCATTTTCACAGCGCGCACGGGCGATGATCAGGCCTGCGGCGGTATCCAGCCGGACGGTGGTTTCGGGTTCGACCATTTGCACCCGACCGCTTTCCAGCAGCGCTGTCACCACGCAGATGCAGTTTGACCCCGACATCGGATGCGCCCGGTCGGGTTGCAGCACGATGAAGGCGGCGTCGGCATCGGGGCGGCAGGGTGGCAGCAGCAGGTTGACCGTCATCGCCACATGGGCGCGGGGTTCAAAGGTGACGAAGCGGCGGAGACTATCATCCACTTCGTTGATATGGTTCATCTTTTCAAGGATGGTCGCGCCGGGAATTTCAGGTGCACCTGCAACGATGACCTTGCCGATCTCGCCCTGCGCATGCACCAGCAGCAATTCGAGGCTTTGTTCGAATTTCATTTGATATACCATCCCCATGGCGCGTCACTGATCAGACGGGTGATTTGTTTGGTTTCCAGATAGTTGTCCAAGCCCCAGTGACCCAATTCGCGGCCGATGCCGGACTGTTTGTAACCGCCCCACGGCGCTTCGGTAAAGGTGGGCTGGCTACAGTTGATCCAGACGATGCCGGCGCGGAAAGCGGCGGCGACGCGTTCGGCACGGGCGGTGTCGGCGGACATCACGGCGGCGGCAAGGCCGAAGCGGCTGTCATTGGCCAGCGCGATTGCCTCTGCCTCGCTGTCGAATGGGCGGATACAGACGACCGGGCCGAAGATTTCCTCGCACCATGCCTCGGCATCCAGCGGCACGTCGGTCAGCACGGTGGGGGCGACGAAATAGCCCGTCTCGAAACCTGCCGCCTTGCCACCGCAAGCCAGCGTCGCGCCTTGTGCGACGGCGCGGTCGATGGCGGCCAGCACCTTGCGATATTGCAGATCGTTGACCAGCGGGCCAAGCAGGGTGCCGGGTTGCAAGCCATTGCCGATCTTGATCTTTTGCGCCTCGATCAACAGGCGCTCCAGCAGTTTGGGGTAAAGCGGCGCTTCGACAAGCACGCGTGAAGTGGCCGAACAGACCTGCCCCTGATTCCAGAAAATGCCGAACATGATCCATTCGACGGCTTTTTCGATATCGCTGTCGGCAAAGACCACGAAAGGCGACTTGCCGCCCAGTTCAAGGCTGATGTTCTTCACATCACGGGCGGCGGTTGCCATCAACCGTGCCCCGGTCGGCACCGAGCCGGTGAAGGCCAGCTTGTCAACGCCGGGGTGTTCGGCAATCGCCTGCCCGACCTCGGCCCCCAGACCGGTGACGATGTTCAGCACTCCTGGCGGCAAACCGGCTGCGTTGACAATCTCGCCCAGTTCCAACGCGGTGAGCGAGGTGTGTTCGGAAGGTTTCAGCACCATGCAGCAGCCCGCCGCCAGCGCCGGAGCCACCTTCCACGCCGCCATCAGCAAGGGATAGTTCCACGGGATGATCGCGCCCGCAACGCCGATGGGTTCGCGCACGGCCTTGGCGGTAAAGCGCGGATCGGGCAGCGCGATGGGTTCGACCGCGCCGTCAAGGCCTTCGGCCAGCCCGGCGTAATAGTCGAAACAGCCGGCTGCGTCGGCCAGATCCCACTCGGCCTCGGGCAGCGGTTTGCCGTTATCGCGCACTTCCAGCCGGGCGAGTTCCGGCAGGCGGTCGCGGATGCCCTTGGCGATGGCGCGCAACACCTGCGCACGCTGATGCCCGGTCAGGCGTGGCCACGGCCCGTGATCAAAGGCGGCACGGGCGGCTTGCACGGCGGCGTTGGCGTCGGCGGCGCTGCCAGCGGGGATGTGGTGGATCACCGTTTCGGTGGCAGGGTCGATCACCGGCAGAGTCTGGCCATTGGCAGGGCCAACCCAGAGTCCGTTGATAAAGAAAGCGGATTTCATCTCAGAACCTGTTGACGCGGTAGGGGTGCAGATCCAGCTGCGGCTTGGCCCCGGTGATCAGATCGCCCATCAGCCGCGCGGTGGTGGCGGCATAGGTCAGGCCGAGATGGCCGTGACCGGTGGCGTAAAACACGCCCTTGGTCTTGGCCGAGGCTGACAGGATCGGCACGGTATCGGGCAAGGCCGGGCGGTGGCCCATCCATTCGGTGAAGTCTTCACAGCGCAGGGCCGGCAGCGCTTCGCGGGCGCGGCGGACGGTGATCTTGGCGCGGCGATAGTCGGGGGCGGCGTCAAGCCCGGCCATTTCGACGGTGCCACCAACCCGGATGCCGCCCGCCGTGGGCGTGACCATGAAGGCGCGGGCGGGCCAGATGATCGAATGTTTCATGCTGATGCCGGGGGCCATGATCTGGGTGTGGTAGCCGCGCTCGGTTTCCAGCGGGATCGGTTCGCCCAACATCGCCGACAGCCGGCCCGAGAACGCCCCGGCGCAGATCACCACCGCGTCGGCGGCGATGCGGCGACCGTCTTTCAGCACCACCTCGCGGATGCTGTCGGCACGGGTGAAGCCTGTGACCTCGCCGGTGTCGATCCGACCGCCAAGCGCGGTAAAGCGTTCGGCGAGTAGGGGTCGCGCATCGAGCGGTTTTGCGGAAAGCGCACCGCCATGCCGATCTTGTCGGACAGTTCGGGTTCCAGCGCCTTGATGGCCTGCCGCCCGATCACCTCATGCGGGAAGCCGAAACGGTCCAGGATTTCAATGTGGTCGCGGTCGGCCTTGAATTCGGCCTCGTCGGTGTAAAGCGACAGGCAGCCTTCGTCGCTGATCTGGTTTTCCAGCCCGGTTTCGCGCAACAGCGCCAGCGTGTCATCCAAGGATCGGGCGCACAGAGCGGCCCCCTCGGCCTCCAGCGCACGCAGTTTGGACGGGCGCGAGGCGGCGATGAAGCGCAAGAACCACGGCAGCAGACGCGGCATATAGCTGGGGCGGATGCGGACCGGGCCTTCCGGGTCCAGCATCCAGCCGGGGATCTGTTTCCAGACCGAGGGGCGCGAGGCGGGCATGAATTCGGTCACGGCAATCGAGGCCATGTTGCCGAATGATGCGCCACGGCCGGGGGCGTCGCGATCCAGCAGCAAGACCTGCTGGCCGCGACGTTGCAGATCATGTGCGATGGCGGTGCCGATGATGCCCGCGCCGATGACAACTGTGGTCATGCGTCCCCCCTGAAGCGGTCGGGCGGCTCTGACAGCCGCCCGGATTGGTTATTTCCAGTTGATGATCGGCTGCATCGCGGCGGCGAAATCGGCCTTTTCTTCTGCGGTGAGCGGCCCCAGCGGCATGCGGCATTCGCCAACCGGGGTGCCCTGCAATTCACAGCCATATTTCAGCTTTTGCACGAATTTGCCGGATTCAAGAATGTTCATCGCGGTATAGAGCGTCGCCATCTGCGTCTTGGCTTTCGCCAGATCCCCCGACCGATAGGTGCGGTCCAGATCGCAAACCGCCTTGGCCATGCAGTTGGCCGGACCGCAGATCCAGCTGTCGGCACCCCAGAACATGAAATCCAGCGCGATATCGTCAGAGCCGGACACCAGCTGAATCCGCCCGGCGTAACGGGTGGCAATGCCGATGGCGCGCTGCAAGGAACCCGAGCTTTCCTTGATGCCGATCACCCGCGGATGGTCGGCCAGCGCATCCAGCACTTCCCAGCCCAATTCGACACCGTCTTTGTCGGGGTAGGAATACAGCACGATATTGACATCGACCGCATCCAGCACCGCCATGAAATGCTTGATCAATTCGGCTTGGGTCGGCTTGGTGTAGAACGGCGTTGCCAGCAAGACCGTGTCATAACCGATTTCTTTGGCGCGCTTGGTATTGGCGATCACACCTGCGGTATGCGGCGCATTGGTACCCGCGATCAGGATTTCACCGGGGGTGGCGAAATCCTTGACGAAGTGCAGCACCGACTCGCGCTCGGCATCCGACATCAGGTTGTATTCGCCCGAAGACCCGCACGGCACCCAGCCGGTGACGCCAGCGGCGCGCAGGTTGGTCAGGTGGGTCTTGAAGGCGGCGAAATCAATCGCGCCGCTTGCGTCAAACGGGGTGACAAGGGCTGGCATCACGCCTTGAAGTTTCATGGTCGGAGTCCTTTCAGATCGGGCGGATCAATGCGGGCAGGCACGGCGGGGCGGGGCGGGGCACGGTGGGCGAATCTGATCCGCGTGCCGTCATGTCCGTATTCTGCCGACAGCGTGCCGACAACGCAAGCACTACATACAATGTGTCGACATTTGTTTTCGCACCGCCTATGAAAAGCCAGCAACAGGAGCCAGCCATGGAAGACGATATCGCGGTCAAGCGCGCCAAAGGAACCGGCTGGAAGCTGGCCTATGAAACCTTGCGCGATGAGATTCTGTCGCTTGCGCTGGCTCCGGGGCAACTTCTGGATGAAACCACGCTGGCCGAGCGGTTCGGCATGTCGCGTTCCCCCGTGCGCGAGGCGCTGATCCGGCTGGCGGGCGATGATCTGGTGGTGACGCTGGCGAACCGGTCCACCATTGTTTCGCCGATCGACGTGATGAGCTTTCCGAAATATGTCGAGGCACTGGATATTGCCCAGCGGATGAACACCCGGCTGGCGGCTTCGCTGCGCACCGACGCGGATTTGCAGGCGATTGCGCAACGGCAGGTGGAGTTTGAGGCGGCGGTGCAAACTGGCAACCATCTGACGATGTCTGAGGCCAACAAGCAGTTTCACATGGCGATTGCTGTTGCCGGGAAAAACCCGTTCCTGGCGGGATTCTATGAAAAGCTGCTGGATCAGGGGCGGCGGATGCTGCACCTGCATTTCGAATTTCTCGAACGCACGCAGGACGGCGACCTGCTGACCGACGAACATGCCGACATGCTGGAAGCGATCCGGGCGCGCGATGTCGAACAGGCCGATGCGCTGGCGCATGCCCATACCCGGCAATTCCGCGATAATTTTCTGTCATTCATGCGGGAAAACTACGCGAAGGGCATCGCACTGGGGCTACCAGAATAAGGCCGGTCACTGACCGCTGAGCAACCGCAGCAAGGTGGTCTGGGTGACATAACCCGTCGCAGCCATCCCGCGTGAGGTTTGGTAGGCGCGCAGGGCGGTGCGGGTGGCGTCTGTAAACGTGCCGTCCACTGTGCCCGGCTTCAGACCAAGGCTGGCCAGTTGCTGTTCAACCATCAGGCGCACCACCGAATTGCCAGCGACGCGGCTTTCTTCGGCCTTTGCGGCATCAATCGCAGCCTGATCCTCGGCGGGACGCTCTAGCGCATTTATCCGCGTCTGGGCTTCTTTCGCGAACAGGCCTTTCGGGTATTGCTTGAGGTAATCGCGATACGCCGCCACGGTATTTGCAGCCTTGGCATCGGCCCAGGCTTTGCGTTCCTGCGCCTGACTTGCGGTCAACCGATCATCCTCAATGCGCTTCAGGCGTTCCTTTGCGACATCGGCATAAAGGCCTTTGGGGAAGGCCTTCAGATAAGCGCGCAGTTCTGCTTCGCCGCCTTCCGCAGCAACGTCTTGCCAGAACGCGCGGTCCTTGCGGTCTTGTGCGGCCTGCAGACGCGCGGCTTCTGCCTCTTGTTCGCGCAAGCGCTGGCTGGCGGCTGCGTCGAGGCTGGCGACCTGATCGCGGGTGACATAGCCGGTGGCATCAAAGCCTTTCGCCCGCTGCCACCGGCTGATCGCAGATCGGGTGCCGGCCCCGAAAATGCCGTCCACCCCGTTGGTGTTATAACCAAGCGCCGTCAGATTGCGCTGGATGGCTTTGCGGGCCGAAGAGGTCAGGCCAAGCGCGTTTTCGGTGTCTTGCGCCTGCAGTTCCGGCGCATCACGCAAGGCTGCAATCGCGGCGCGGGCTTCGGCCAGATGGGCGCCTTGCGGGTATTGCGAAATATAGGCCAGATACCCAGCAGAGGTATTCAGATCAGCGGCAGCGCGCCAATAACCTTCCTCGGTGCTGTCGGATTGTGACGTGGCGAGCGTGCCGGGAAAGAGGGCAACGCTGGGCTGAGCCCCCGACACGGTGATGCCGGAAAGCCTTTGTGACAGCGCTGTGCGGATGCTTTGGCCTTCGCGCAACAACTTTTCAGACAACAAACGCGCCAAGGCTTCGCCGGAGCCGCTGATCAGCGTCACACCATCGGGCACTTTTGGCTGACCAACGCCGGGGGCCAATCCCAGCCCAAGTTCGAATGTGACATCCGGAGTTGTGACAAGCACGACCGCCGCCATCCGCGCCTGCGTGGCAAGATCCATCATCGCCCCAAGGGAAAGGCCATGCTGGCCGATGGTATAGCCTGCCGGGTCTTCTGCATCGGTCGATAGAAGCCAGGCGTCGCGCACAGAATGCACGCTATACCCTGCCAGCACCACGACGATGCGATCCGCGTCGGTCATCTTGGCAATGGCCGCGCCAAGGCCTCTTTGCCAGGTATCCGGGGTCCAGTCATTGACGGTGAACACCAGAAACCCCGCGTTTTCAAAGGCAAGCTTGGTCTCCAGCAGCGGGGCCGCATCGGTGATCTGCGGGGCATTGTCATAATCGGCATTGCCAACGATCAGAGCGACGTCTTCGGCATTTGCGCAAACCGCGAAAGCCATGGTGGCACAGCATTGGGCAAACAGAGCGAGGCGCAGGCGCATTGGGTCATTCTCCGATAGGTATTTCAAAATCGTTCGCCCCATCGGGGCTGGATATTTCCCCGGCAGACACGCCTAGAACCGGCTGCCAGTTTAGGGCTTGGGTCGGCGGCGGCACTAGCGTGGGATAGCGGCATTCATGCAGAAACGGGTGTTCCGTGCGGGGATGTAGCAGACGCGTGGCATAGGGCGCGGACAGCTTGCGGTTTCGTGTGCCATTTTGGTGATTTCACCGGCGCTTGGCAAACGGACGTTTTCGAACCGGCGCAATTTTGCACAGCGATGGGGGGCCGGTGGGGCGGGTTCGCAGCGCATCGCTGCCAACCTGCTTGCAAGCCGTTGCAATATGGCGGTGAAAAGGCGAGGTTTTCAGCGGTGTCAGAGGATGCGGATGTGGACAGTCAACGGGGCGACGGGCGGCAGGCGATGGTGGTGACGCTGAAAGAGGTGGCAGAACGCGCTGGCGTGTCGCGCTCTGCGGTGTCGCGCACCTTTACCGATGGCGCATCCGTGTCGGCCAAGACGCGCGCGAAGGTGGAACAGGCCGCGCATGAATTGGGCTATGCGCCAAATGCGCTGGCCTCCAGCCTGACCACCGGACGCACGAAGCTGATCGGGCTTATTGCAAACAATTTTCACAACCCGCTGATCCTTGAGGTGTTTGATCTGTTCACCCGCGGCTTGCAGGATCGCGGCTTGCGGCCGCTGCTGGTCAACCTCAGCGATGCGACCGATCCTGCCGCATCGCTGCGGATGCTGCGGCAGTATTCGGTGGATGGGGTGATCGTGGCGTCATCCACCCTGCCCTCCAGCTTTGCGCAAGCGTTCCGGACTGCGGGCTTGCCGGTTGTGCATGCCTTCGGGCGCTGTTCGGTTGCGCCGGATGTGCATGTGGTGGGGATCGACAACGTCGCGGCGGGGCGGATGGCGGCCGAGGCGCTGATTCAGCGCACCTATACGCGGGTGGGGTTCTTGGGCGGGCCGCAGACAGCGAGTTCGACACAAGATCGCGCGGCGGGATTTCTGGGCGCTTTGGTTGACCACCCCGCAATTGCGGTCAGCGCCAGCTATGCCAGCGCCTATACCTTCGATGCCGGGCGGGCCGAGATGCAGCGCCTGCTGCGCGAGCCCCCCGCCGACGCCTATTTCTGTGGCGACGATCTGCTTGCCGTGGGCGCGCTGAGCGCGATTCAGGATGCCGGGCTGACTGTGCCGGGCGATATCGGGCTGATCGGGCTGAATGATATGGAAATGTCGCGCTGGCAGAACATCGGGCTGGCGACGATCCGCCAGCCCGTTGCCGATATTATCGACGCCGCCATCGAGTTGGTGGTGGCGACCATCGAAGCACCCGGACGACCGCCAGAAATCCGGCTTTTTCCCTGCCGGGTGATCGAGCGCAGCACGCTGCGCCCTTTGCCAGTAAAGACGGCCTAGCGGAACATAGGCGGGCGGGCATCAACCCAGGTGCCACCCAGCTTGCCGCTTTCGGCCACTGCGAACACCGCCGCCATCGAGCGCAGCCCGTCTTCGGCGCGCGGATAGAGATCGGCAACCGGATCGGCAACGCGGCTTTCCTTGCGCGCGGTGATCGCCTCGGCCAGATCCTTGTAGATATTGGCGAAAGCCAGCGGCATGCCTTCGGCGTGACCAATGGTGACGCGGCTTGACCGATCCGCCTCGGGGGAAAGCCCGGCCTCGCCGCGTTCGATCACCTGCAGGCGCTGGCCGAGCGGCATCCAGTACAGCTGGTTCGGTTGTTCCTGCGCCCAGCGCAGACCGCCCTTTTCGCCAAAGACCTGCAGCGTCAGACCATGTTGCCGCCCGATGGCGATGGACGAGGTCCAAAGCCGCCCGGCTGCACCGCCGTCAAAGCGCAGATTGACCTGCGCGTCATCCTCCAGCACCCGCTGCGGCAGGCAAGACACGGTATCGGCGGACAGGCGCGACGCCTGCTGACCGATGACGAAGCTGGCCATGTGCAGGGCGTGGATGCCGCAATCGGCGAATTGCGCGGAAACCCCGGCCTGCGCCGGGTCATAGCGCCAGCGCACGCGCGGGTTATCGACATCGGCGGCGTCGGCGTGGTGGCCATGGGCAAACTCTGCCACCACCATCCGCACCGCCCCCAGATCGCCCCGCGCCACCATCGCCCGCATATGGCGGACCAGAGAATAGCCGGTATAGCCGTAGTTCACCGCGCAAATACTGCCGGTTTCGCGCGACAGGCCAACGATTTCTTCGCCTTCCTCAACCGTCATCGTCATCGGCTTTTCGCACAGCACATGAAAACCCGCCTGCAGGAAGGCGCGGGTGATTTCGAAATGGCTGGCGTTCGGGGTGGCGACGGTGACCAGATCAACGCGGTCTGCGCGGGTGCGTTCACCCTCCAGCATCTCGCGCCAGTCGCCATAGGCGCGGTCGGGCGCAAGGCCCAAGGTCTGGCCATAGGCGCGCCCGGCCTCGGCGCGGTGATCCAGAGCGCCGGCAACAAAGTCGTAAAGCCCGTCCAGTCGCGCGCCCAGCCGGTGCGCCGGGCCGATCTGGCTGCCCTCACCGCCGCCGATGAGACCCCATGTCAAGTGCGCCATATCTGGCCCCCCTAGTTGAATCCGATAGAAGAAAGGTAGTCGCGGTTCAGCCGCGCATCATTGATCGGGCTGACATCCAGCGTCGGGTCGCAGTCCTGTTCGACGGTGCACCAGCCCTTGAAGCCTGCGTCAAGCAGGATCTGCCGCACGCCATGGAAATCCACGTCGCCCTTGCCAAGGTTGCAGAAAATCCCCTGCCCGCAGGCGTCATAAAACCCGGTGCCCTTGGCGATGACATCGGC
Source organism: Paracoccaceae bacterium (assembly GCA_009773375.1). Classification (GTDB taxonomy): domain Bacteria; phylum Pseudomonadota; class Alphaproteobacteria; order Rhodobacterales; family Rhodobacteraceae; genus Cypionkella. The sequence continues at coordinate 6,940 of WRPH01000019.1, read as the reverse complement.
CTTCACGGCCGGGTCGATGTCTTTGAAATGCATGTAGGATATCCGCCCGATATGGCGGCGCATGAAGGCCACCGGATCGAAGCCCGCATAGGAATGGTGGCCGGTGTCGAAGCAGATTTTCAGGATGCTTTCATCGACTTCGCCCAGCAAGCGTTCCAGTTCCGGCTCGAAATCGATGAACCCGGCGGCATGGGCGTGAATGCCAACCGTCAGGCCGTAGTCTTCGCTGCCAAGCTTGGCGACTGCGGCAATCCGGTCGCGGAAAGCGGCCCATTCCGCCGGGCCCATCTGCTCGGCGGCGTCGGGGCGGCCAGCGGTGGGGGCGCGGCGCGGCGAGATCGAATCGATCAGCACCAGATGCTGCGCGCCATGTGCCGACAGCGCCTTGCAGGTGCGGATCGCGGCATCCCAGACCTCGTCCCATTTCGCCGGATCGTGGAAGGGCCGGAATACCACACCGCCGATCAGCTCCAGCGCGTTTTCCGCCAACGCCTCGGCCAGAATGGCGGGGTCTTCGGGCATGAAGCCGACCGGGCCAAGCTCGATACCGCGATAGCCTGCGTCGGCGCAGTCTTTCAGCACCTGGCGCCATGGCGGGTTGCGCGGGTCGTCTGCGAATTCGACGCCCCAGGAACAGGGGGCATTGCCGATACGGATGGTCATGGAATGTCTCCTATCAAAGGTGCGGCACAGCCTGCCAGCGGCCTTCGGCGGCAGAGCGAAAGGCGGTGTCGATGATCTGCGAGACCGCCAGCCCATCGCGGAAGGTTGGCCAGACCGCGCTGCCCGTTGCGATGGCCGCCAGAAAATCCCGCGCCTCGATGATGATCTGGTCCTGATAGCCAGTGCCATGCCCCGGCCCCTGACAGAACGCGGCATAGTCGGGATGGTCCGGCCCGGTCAGAGTGCGGGTGAAGCCGCGCTGCGCCTGCGGCCCTTCGGCGCGATAGAGCCAGACCGCGTTCTGATCCTCTTGATCAAAGCGGATCGCGCCTTTTGTGCCATGGATTTCATAGGCATATCCCATCTTGCGCCCTGTCGCGACACGGCTGATGAACAGATGCCCCATCACCCCCGTGGCAAAGCGCAGCATGATCTGCGCCTGATCGTCATTGTCCACCGCCACGGGACCATGAGGGCCAGGACGGCTGGCATGCACCGTCTCGATCCGGGCGGAAACTTCGGCAATCGGCCCCAGCAGCGCCAGTGTGGCGTTGATGATATGCGGGGCCAGATCGCCCATCGCGCCGTTTGCCTGCCCGCTGGTGCGCCAGGTGGCGGGCAGATCGGGGTCGGCCAGAAAATCTTCGGCATGCTCGGCGCGGAACCAGGTGAGCTGCCCGATGGCGCCTTCGGCCAGCAACTGGCGCACGAATTGCGTGGCCGGGGTGCGGACATAGTTGAAGCCGATCATGTTCGGCAGGCCCGACGCCTCGGCCGCCGCTGTCATGGCGCGGGCATCCTCCAGCGAAGCCCCAAGCGGCTTTTCGCAAAACACCGGCTTTCCGGCAGCAAAGGCCGCCAACGCAATTGCGCGGTGGGTGGATTGCGGCGAGGCGATCACCACGGCTTCAACCCTTTGATCTGCAACCAGATCCTGCCAGTTGCCGGTGGCACGGGCAAAACCGTAGGCTTTGCGGTACTGCTCGGCGGTCTGGGCAGAGGAGGCTGCGATCATCTCCAGCCGGGGCCGCAGCGCTGTGTTGAACACCGCGCCGACCGCCGACAGCGCGACGGCGTGAGCCTTGCCCATATAGCCGCCACCCACCAGCCCGATGCCGATTTCACCCATGATTTCCCCATTCCGTGACAGCTGTTGCAACCGGTTGCAAAAGATGTATCTTGAGACATCACACCGCGCAAGTCCCGATTGGACAGGGCGGATCAGGCAGGGGCGGCAGGACAGATGACCCGAACAGCAGGCAGCGTCAGACTGACCGAGGCTCAGGCCATCGTGCGGTATCTGATGGACCAGTTCATCGTGATCGACGGGGTGGAAACCGGCATCTGCGGCGGCGGCTTTTGCATTCTCGGCCATGGCAACATGCCCCGTCTGGGCGAAGCGCTGTAAGCGATGCGCGACGAGATGGCAACTTATCGCGGCCAGAATGAACAGAGCAGGGGCTTCGCAGCCGTGTTGGCGCATGCAGAGCGCAAGACCTGGGACAGCTATGGTGCCAGCAACGTGCCCCCCGGCTCCCGGCCAATTTCTTATGCGCAGGCCATTGGCGTGCTGAACGCGTTATGCCATCGGCAAGATCGGATGGCGGCGGCGGCGGGGGGATTGCTGAAACCGTCACCACCCCGGCAGAACTGGCCTGCGCCTTCCGACGCGCCAAGGCCGCCGACCGCAGTTAGGTCATCGTGATGCAGGTTGACCCCTGTGAAGGCTGGACCAAACAAGGCCATGCCTGGCGGAAGATAGGCACGGCCGAAGTCTCGGCCAGCGTCAGCCTGCGTGAAAAACATGCCGAGGTTGAGGCCGGGCGCGCGCGGCAAAGGCGGCGCATCTGATGGCAGACCTTGCCCGGCTTGCAGAGCGCAACTTTCTGATCATCGGTCGCGCGGGCATGGATCTGTACGCCGATCCCCCCGGCACGCGCACCGAAGCGGCCACCCGCTTTACAACCGCGCTTGGCGGGTCTTCGGCCAATATCGCTGTTGCCCTGACCCGGCAGGGTTGCCGCGCCGCGCTGGTGACGCGCGTGTCGGACGATGCGATCGGACGGTTTTGCCTGAACGAGCTGGACCGCTACGACGTGGGCCGCCGCCATATCCGCGCGACGGCAGGCGAGGCGCGCAATTCGCTGGCGCTGGTGGAAACCCGGATAGAGGATTGCCAGTCAGTGATCTACCGCAACGGTGCTGCCGATTTCACAATGACCGTGGCAGACGTGGAGGCGGTGGACTATCGCGGCTTTGCAGCGCTTGTCACCACCGGCACGGTGTTTGCGGCTGACCCTTCCCGCAGCGCCGCCTTCCGCGCCTTTGATCTTGCCCGTGCCGCCGGGCTGCCGCTGATCTTTGACATTGACTATCGCCCGTATTCCTGGCCCTCGGCGCAGGTCGCGTCAGAGGTTTACGCGCGGGCCGGGGCGCTGTGCGATGTGATCGTCGGCAATGATCTGGAGTTCGGTTTCATGGCCGGGCATCCCGACCACGGGCTTGATGCAGCGCGCGCGCTGGTGCGCCACGGCGCGCAGATTGTAGTCTACAAGATGGGGGAGAAGGGCGCGATCACCCTGACGCCGGATGGCGAATTTGCGACCGGCATCTACCCGACCGAAGCCCTGAAACCCACCGGCGCGGGTGACAGTTTTCTGGGCAGCTTTCTGGCCGGTCTGGCCGCCGGACTGCCGCTGCGCGCCGCCGTTCTGCGCGGCTCGGCTGCTGCGGCAATGGTGGTCGCCCGCGTCGGATGCGCCCCGGCGATGCCGACCCAAGCAGAACTCGATGCCTTCCTTGCCGACCATCCCGGCCCGACCAGCGCCTGAAAGGACGCCTCATGCACATTGCCCCGCACGACAATCACAACCGCCCCATCGTCGATATCGGGGACGCGCATGTGCCGCTGGTGTATTTCAACATCGTCAAACTGCGGGCGGGGGACAGCTTTGAATACCGCGTGCCGGGCTATGAGACGTGCATTGCGCCTGCAACCGGCACGGTGACGGTCGAGACGATGGGCGAAACTTTTGCAGAAATCGGCCAGCGCGGCGTCGATGTCTGGGATGGAGAACCCGAAGGCGTTTATGTGCCCACCGATACCGGCACCCGGATGACAGCCCTGACCGACACCGAGATCTTTATCGCCGGGGCGCAATTTGCCGAAGTCTTGCGGCCCTTTGCGGTGCGGGCGGCCGATATTGACAAGGTGCAATACGGGTCCGATGACACCAAGACTCACCGCAAGATCAAGCATATTCTGGGCGCCGCGCACCATGACCGGGTCGGCCGCCTGCTGGTCAGCGAACTGTTCACCGTCGGCGCAGGCGGCTGGTCGGGCTTTCCCAGCCACAAACACGATACCGACCGCCTGCCCGACGAAACCCGCCATGACGAATGCTACAACTTTCGTTTCCGCCCGAACTACGGCTCGGGTTTGCAGATGCTGCAGCGTATCGACAACGAACCCGGCGATGCCTTTCACATCATGGACCGATCAACCGTGCTGATCGACAAGGGCTATCACCCGTGCTGTGCGCTGCCGGGATACGAAATGTATTATTTCACCATCCTTGGCGGCCAAAGCCAGCGCAGCCTGAAGCAGTATTTCCAGCCGACCCATGCCGCGCAACTGCACACCATTCCCGGCATCATGGACATGGTGGCCAAGTTCAAATGACGCTGGTGACGCTGGCCGATGTTCTGCAACCGGCGCTGACTGGGGGCTATGCGGTGCCCGGGCTGGTCTGTCTGGGGTGGGAGGATATGCGCGCCTATGTCAGGGCGGCCGAGGCCGAACGCGCGCCGGTGATCCTGCAGGCAGGCCCCGGTTGCCGCGCGCACACGCCGTTGCCGATCCTGGGCAAGATGTTCCGCCATCTGGCCGAAACCGCTTCGGTGCCGGTGGTGGCGCATCTTGACCACGGCCACACGCTGGAAGACTGCCGCGCGGCACTGGATGCGGGCTTTACCTCGTTGATGTTCGACGGCTCGCGGCTGCCGCTTTCGCAGAATATTGACGCCACCGCCGCCGTGGCCGAACTGGCCCATGCGGCTGGGGTTTCCTGTGAAGGCGAGATCGGCTTTGTCGGCTATGCGGGCGGCGAAAACTCGGCAGGCACCGACCCGGCAGACGCAGCGCGCTTTGCGCGGGAAACCGGGGTTGATGCGATGGCTATCTCGATTGGAAACCTGCATCTGCAACAAGGCCCCGGCAGCGGCCTTGACCTTGCGCGCCTGCGCGCGATCGAGGCGTTGACGACGGTGCCACTGGTGATCCACGGCGGTTCGGGCGTGCCGGCGGCGCAGCGGGCCGCCCTTGCCGCCACCACGCGGATTGCCAAGTTCAACATCGGCACAGAGTTGCGCATGGCCTTCGGCACTGCACTTCGCGCCGCCGTTGCGCGTGATGCCACGCGATTTGACCGGATCGCAATTCTGCAAGAAACCGAAACGCCGGTTTTTGATGCGGCCCGAACGATTTTCCGCAACCTTGGCGCGTCGGGCAAAGCCGTGCAGCTGACCGCCACAGGCAGAGCCAATTCTGATCCGCAATAGCGACCTCGCGCTCAGGTATCGGACCGATAGCGCAGGGCTTCGACCAGCACGGCAAGGGCTGATGAAGGCTGCGCACGACTGGGGTAATACAGGTGATAGCCCGCGAAGCTTGGGCACCAATCCTCCAACACCTGCACCAGCGCGCCGTTCTCGATATGGGGCCGCACAATATCGGCACCGGTCCAGACCAAGCCGATGCCATCCAAGGCTGCGGCAAGGCCAAGCTGCATGCTGTTGTTCACCAGCACCGCGTTGACTCTGACGTTCACCGCGCGGCCGTCCTTTTCAAACTCCCATTGCGCCAGATTGCCGTGGCGGGGAAAGCGGATATTGACGCAGCGGTGGGCATGCAGATCTTCAGGGATCATCGGGCGCGGATGGCGGGCGAAATATCCGGGCGCCCCCACAACCGCCATGCGCAAGGCTGGGCTGATCGGCACCGCGATCATGTCTTGCGTCAGATGCTCGCCCAGCCTTATGCCTGCGTCAAAGCGGTCGGCCACAATGTCGGTCAGGCCGTAGTCGATTGAAATTTCGACGGAAATATCGGGATAGAGCGGCATCAGCCTTGCCAGTGCTGGCTCAAGAATGGTCAGGGCGGGGTGTTCGGATGTGGTGATCCGAAGGGTGCCGGATGGCCTGTCGCGCAGCGATTTCAGCGCTGTCAGGGCGGCTTCGATTTCACCCACGCGGGGCTGCACGACATTGAAAAGCCGCTCGCCCGCCTCGGTCAGCGCTACCGATCGCGTGGTTCGGGCCAACAGCCGCAGGCCAATCCGCTTTTCCAGCTTGCCAATAGTCTGGCTCAGCGCCGAGGGCGATACATTCAGCCGCGCCGCCGCGCGGGTGAAGCTGCGGGCTTCGGCCACCACCGCAAAGGCGGCCAGATCGTTCAGGTCTTCCGCTATTGCTTCATTCCTCTAATGATCGAATGAAGATTATAGGCGATTATCTTCAGTATGCAGAGGCCATAAGTTCGCCCTCAGATGACATATTCAAGGAGCACGATCATGCAGCAACGAACCCTCGGAAAAGGCGGGCTACAGGTTTCGGCGCTTGGCTTTGGCTGTATGGGGCTGACCTCGGCCTATGGCGATGCGCTGCCCGATGCCGAAGCCGTCGCCCTGATCCGTGCCGCGCATGACCAAGCTGTGACGCATTTCGACACCGCCGAAGCTTATGGCCCCTTTGCCAACGAAACCGTCGTCGGCAAGTCGCTGGCCCCGATTCGCGACAAGGTGACAATTGCCACCAAGTTCGGCTTTGACATCGACCTTGAAACCGGCGCGCGGCGCGGCGGCACCAACAGCCGCCCCGAGCATATCCGCGCGGTTTGTGATGCGGCGCTGAAACGGCTGGGCACGGATCACATCGACCTGTTCTATCAACACCGCGTCGATCCTGCCGTGCCAATCGAAGAGGTTGCAGCTGCGGTGCGCGATCTGATCACCGCAGGCAAGGTCAAGCATTTCGGCCTGTCCGAAGCCGCCGTTACCACCATCCGCCGCGCCGCATGGCAGCGCCGGGAACCGCTGCGGATGGCCAAGCATGGCATTGCCCCGCCATCGCCCGAGATTGCCCGACTGTTTGCAGATTGGACCGAGACCCGCGCGCATGGGAACGCAACCGGGGGCGATGATGCCGGGGCAATCGAGAGAATGTATGAGGTGGAAGCGGCGATGTTCGCCCTGCCGTCGCACTCCCCCGCCGATCTGGC
>WRPH01000018.1 GCA_009773375.1 Paracoccaceae bacterium | reverse complement strand
TCAGGCCAAAATAGGGGTGCCAGCGATAATGGATTTCCCGTCCCTCGCCGACATGGGCAGAATGAACGGGTGGTAGCCCTGAACCGCAAAGCATGGCTCTTCGCGGGATCGCCCCGTGGGGGAGACCGCGCCGCCTTCATGTATTCCCTAATCGTCACCGCCAAGATGAACGATATCGACCCTCAGGCCTGGCTGGCAGATGTCCTTGCCCGGCTGCCGGACATGCCCCTTTCACGCTTGCCAGAACTCCTTCCCTGGAACTGGAAGCGCGGCCTGATCGCCAAAGCCGCATAAACTGCGGCCTACGCCGGATGGTTACCATGATTTTCGGGTAGCAAGAACATCAATGCGATGTCTCACCCGGTACTTTTCGCGCTTTCATGGCAGATGCATTATGAAGAAAATCGAACGAAAAACGAGAAGCTACGTTGTTCTCGAACAAGTCGGTAAAGCGATCAACTTGTGACCGGGCGAAGTCTCCTACGCCATCGGCGTAACCCGCGCTCAGTGGGCTGTTGCGATGCCTATGGGCAACAACGCCGCCTCTGCTGGCCCCACCTGCGCGGCAACGGCGTCGGACTAGCCAAGGGCGGCAAGGGAACGAGGAACGGACACGCTCATCCGGGTTGCACGACAGCTGCGGGGCGGGATTGCGAGTGCCGGGTCAGACGAAAGGGGTCAGGCGGCGGGTGTCACGGCCAGGGGCTTTTGCTGCTTGCGCGTGTCATAAGCCTGCGCCAGTGCGAACAGCAACGCCAGCCCGGCCAGGATCAGCGCCGTATCGAGCAGCGCTGAGGGCCCGTGGATCGACTTGATCACCTGTGCGCCATAGGCCAGCACCGTGCTAGTGGCAAAGACCGGCAGCGAGTGGCGCCCCAGCATCACCAGCGGCGCAAGTGCGGGTCGGGCCGCCAGCCGCCGCACCACCGGCAGCACGCTCAGGACGTAAGCCAGCGCCAGGATGTGCAACAGTCGCGGCAGGTAGAGAAAGCTTTTGTCAAAGGAAGTCAGCACCGCCGGAAAGCTCCAAGATTCGTAAAGAAGCCACAACCCGTGCCCGCCCCAGGCCGCCACCGGCGGCACCTGCACCCAAACCGCCGACAGAATCAGGAACCCGATCGCCAGCCGCAGGGCCCAGGTTCTCACAGGCAAAAGACGCCGCCCTTGGCGTAGCAACAGCCCGGTCACGATGCCGGTCACGAACAGCACCTGCCAAGAAAGCGGGTTGAAGAACCAGCCGTAATCAAGGGGATAGGTAGGCATCTTCAGTTTGGCCAGCCCGACCACGAACCACAAGAGCACCGCGCCCTGGATCACGGCTACCGGCCAGCGCGCCGCCAGAAACAGGATCGCCGGGGCGCACAGCATCAGGAAGATATACAGCGGCAGAATGTCGGCATAGGCAAACTGGTGCCCCAGCAGCACCAGCGCTGGCAGATACTGCGCCGGATCATTCAGCATCGGCAGGATGTTGCGCTTCTCAGCCATTGCGAGGATGCCGGACTGGTCGCGTGTCAGCGTAAACAGCACCACGATCAGGCTGACCACCAGGACATGCGCCAACCACAGCGTCAGCGCCCGCCGCCAAGGCCGCAGCGCCTGTGCCCAAGTGGGCCGCCCTTTCAGGAAGGGCACGCCGTAGGCCAGCCCCGTGGCGATGCCCGACATCAGCACGAACCCTTCGGCTGCGTCGGAGAAGCCGAAATTGCGGGAAGTCACGTGCTCCCAGATCGTACCGGGGATGTGGTTGATGAAGATCATGACCAGCGCGATGCCGCGCAACAGGTCGATCCGGTGATCCCGGACATGAACGGACTCAGGCAACTTTCGGCTCCGACGAACTGGCTGTCGTCCAGCCCGTAAGGATGGTGTCATGCAGCGCCACAACCGGGGGGGGCATGTCGGTGGGCACCAGGAATTGCGCGGGCGACGCGGGCCGCGAGGTCCACCAGATGAGGAGCGGGGCCGCCATCATCGGCAGTGTCACCGGCAAGAGCCACAGTGTCAGCACCGACGCCACCATTTGCGTGGCGACCATGCCGACCAGACCCCAGAAGCTGATCCAGCCCCCGGCGGCCCAGCTTTCAGACAGGCTCAGCCCGCCGTCACCGCGATTGTTGGGCGGCCAGCCACCATCGCGGCCCGACAGGACCTGCACCACGGACCGGCTTTGAAACGCCAGTAAAATCGGCGCCACCACGGAGGACAGCGCCAGTTCCGACGCCACCGAGCGCAGGCTGCGCCCCATGCCGCCAAAGCCGCGCGCCCGGCCCGTCGCCACTGCATCAAGGCCCACCAGCACCTTGGGCATCACCAGAAGCCCCAATATGCCCACTGCTAAGCCCACGGCCTTTGGCGTCTGGTCATCGGGGAACACCGGGAAAGGCCAGTTCGCCTGTGGAAAATAATTCAATTCTCCGGCCAACGGGATCGCCGCGATCGACACCAGGATGAAGGCCAGCCAGATCAGCGGCGCGATATAGGCGAAAATGCCCTGAAACAGCACGAACCGGCTCCAGGGCAGCAGGTCGGGGGCGGCCAGCACCTTGGAATGCTGCAGGTTGCCCTGGCACCAGCGGCGGTCGCGCTTGGCATAATCGAGGACGTTCTCGGGGCCTTCCTCGAACGACCCTTCCAGATCGTCGTCCAGCCGTACCACCCAGCCGCCGCGCGCCAGAAGCACCGCCTCAACCGAATCGTGGCTCAGGATATGGCCGCCAAAGGGCGCCCGGCCCGGCAGTTCGGGCAGGCCGCAGCTTTCGGCCCAGGCGCGGATGCGCACGATGGCGTTGTGGCCCCAGAACGGCCCGCTCTGGCCCTGCATCGCGGCAAGCCCGCGGGCAAAGGCCGGCGAGTAGAAGGCAGCGGCAAACTGCATCGCTCGCCCGAAGCGGGACCGCGCGCGGATCACCTTTGGCAGGGTCTGCAGCAGGCCCAGGCGGGGGTCGCCCTCGATCCGGCGGATCATCTCGACGATGGTCTCGCCCTCCATCAGGCTGTCGGCGTCCAGAATCAGCGCGTAATCCCACGCCCCGCCCGAGGTGGTGATGAACTCTTCGATGTTGCCGGCCTTGCGCCCGGTGTTCAGCGCGCGGCGTCGATAAAACATGCGCCCCGCCGCGTTCTGCTGTGTCATAAGCCGCGCGAACCACTGCTGCTCACGCGCGGCAACGGCGTCGTCCGTCGTGTCGGACAGCACGGCGAAGTCGATGTGGGCGGCGGTGCCGGTGGCGCGCAGCGACGCATCCATCGCGGCGATCCGGGCGAATGTATCGACCGGGTCTTCGTTATAGACCGGGACGATCACTACGGTCCTGCCCCGGATCGGCCCGGTGGCGCGCAGTGGCGTATCGCGGTGCCGCGAGGTCAGGCCCAAGAGCGCCGTCGCGGCCCCCCAGGCCAGCCACCAGGTAGACAAAAGGATCAGCACGCTGCGCAGCACGTCGATCGACGACACCCCGTCAGCCGCGCCATAGGTCAGGAACACAAGACCCGCCGCCAACGCCGCCAGCACGCTGGCCACCAGCGCAAGCCCGCGCGCACCGCCCGAGCGGGGCAGGGCAAAATCCGGGGGCTGGGGCAGCGCGGTCATCGATCAGCCCGCGCGGCGCAGGCTCTGGCGCCCCAGCGTCAGCCGTGATTGGAGCTGCCCCAGAGCACGGCGCAACTGCCCCGGTTGAGGCGTCAGAACCTGCTTTGGCATCGCCAGCGGTGCCATCGGCGGATCCATGCGGTCCGGCTCTATCAGCGCGACCGACACCGCGTCTGAGGCGAGTTTCACCTGAATCGTCATGCGGTCACCCACTGATATAGCCAGTTCTCTGACAACTTGCGTCCATAACCCGCTACATGGGCGACCAGTTCCACCGTCTCGCCGGTCTCGGGCAAGACATCGATCACAAGCCGCCAGATATTCACACCTTCGATCTTCGACAAGGTCTGAACGCTGATCCGCCCGCCAAATATCGTCACGACCGGTTCAACCTTGGCATCCGCCGGCAACGTAGCCAGCAGGCCGCCAGCAAAATCGACCACAAACTTGCGCGTGCCTTCGGTGTTTTCCACCCCCGACACGCCGCCGGTCCCCGCACGGGTTTCCTTGACATAGGCAACATCCGCAGCAGGATCGACTGGCAGCATGCCCCAGCGCAGGCGATAGGCGTATTCCACCAGCTTGCCGGGCACCGGCTTTGCCTCGGGCACCCAGAAGGCGACGATGTTGTCGTTCACCTCAAGGTCGGACGGAATCTCGACCAGACGCACCGCGCCGCGACCCCAGTCGGTCAAGGGTTCCACCAGCACGGACGGGCGGCGTTCGTAATGCGAAACCGCGTCCTGATAATTTTCGAAATCGCGGTCGCGCTGCATCAGACCAAAGGAGGCGGGGTTTTCTTCGACAAACCACGATTCCGCCAGTTGCACCGGGTTGTTCAGCGGCCGCCAGATCCGGTCGCCATCGCGGCGCAAGATCACCAGCCCGTCGCTGTCATGCACATTGGGACGGAAATCATCGAAATCGGCCCGGTTCTTTTCGGAAAACAGGAACATCGAGGTCAGGGGCGCGATGCCGATCTGGTCCACCTCAGTGCGGAAGAACAGCCGCGCGGTCACGTCGATCTCGGTGTTTGTGCCGGGGCGGATGACGAAGCGGTAGGCACCGGTGCAGCTGGCGCTTTCCAGCGCGGCGTAGACCGTCACCTCGCGCGCGAACGGCACCGGCTTTTCCACCCAGAACCGCGAGAAACGGGGGAATTCCTCGGGCTGGTTCAGGCCTGAGTTGATGGCTAGCCCGCGGGCGGACAACCCATAGCCGTTGCCGCGCCCCACGGCCCGGAAATAGCTGGCCCCCAGGAATGCGATCACCTCGTCAAAAAGATCGGCGCGGTTCAACGGCGCGTTCAGTCGGAAACCCGCCACGCCCGGCAGGGGCTCGTGCAGCGGCACCCGGTCCTTGACCCGGTCGTAATAGAGAAAATCGTCGGTCGTGAACACGATGGGTTGCGCGATGCCGCCCTCAATCTCGAACATCTTGACCGGCTCGGCAAAGAGCCAGCCCATGTGGAAGGCATGCAAGTGGAACCCGGCATCCGGCCCGGCCCAGCGGGCGCGCTTCGGGTTGAATTGCACCGATTGGTAATCGTCATAGGTGAAGTCGGTGAAAAACCCGCTGACACGCTCGGCGGGCACCGCTTCGGCCTGAGACAGCACGCGCATCTCTTCGGTCAGAGCGTCGAAATCGAACGGCATACCGGCCGCCACAGGGTCCGGCGCGACTGCGGGCGCAGGCGCAGTCTGGGCCTGTGCCATCGGCACAAGGCTTGTACTGCAATGCAGAAACGCAAGGGTTCCGAAGCCCGCCAGGACGGCGCGGCGCGGCAGATTGAGGTTTGAACCCGGTTCGACCGGCATGATGGCTCCCAACGGCGATTCACGAAAAACTTAACAGAATTAGCAGCTTATAACGTGGTGCGCCAGATCGACTTCGATGCGCTGCCTGCAATGCTGCCATGCAGCAAGAGCAACGCTGGCTCCGGATTTATCGACAACGTCTTGAAGGCGTTGGAATGCAGGAGCGTTTCGTCAATTCCTCGGCGTGGAACGCTGCACTGGATCATCGCGAGGACCGCATCCGCGATATGCGGCAGGAAGCCGACCCGTAGCGCTACACCTAGTGGTCGCCTTGCCGGCCTGATCGCTATTCACCTTCTTGAAGAACGAGACCGCAAACTCGTTGGCGGCAGCCATGGCATCGAGGCGTGACGCCTCCTTGGTCGACCTTACGATGTAGTGCCATTCAGTGGGATCACGCAGGTGAACCATCCAGAACGAGCTGCGCGCTGTCATGTAAGTCGGGAGACCTGGCCACAGTTTGCGGAGCGAGGTCATCCTGTTTTGGAATTCGACGGTCATGTGGCCAAGCATTGAGTGTATAACTGTCTAAAGCTTGTCCGAGGTCGGAAATCGTTCAGCGAATATCTGGAAAGTCATATTATTTCAGGGGATTAAGTAGTGCCCAGGGCTGGAATCGAACCAGCGACACGCGGATTTTCAAGATCTGGCTTGCATATAACTGTGTATAACTTAATCGGGCGGCAATTTACCAGCTGCGCTCGCCTAAAAAATACAATGATATCAGTATGTTAAGTGGTGCCCGGAGCCGGAATCGAACCAGCGACACGCGGATTTTCAATCCGCTGCTCTACCAACTGAGCTATCCGGGCACTCTATCAAGGTTTGTAGCCTTGCTTGGTGGCGGGGTGATACGTCAGCTGCGCGGGGCTGTCCAGAGGCTTTTGGCAGAAAAACGCAGCTAATATGCGATCATTGCGGGCGCGGTGGTTGCTCTGCAAAATCTTCCGGGTTTTCGTCGTCGATGGCTTCGGCCGGAACGGTGTAACTCCCGGTAAGCCATTTCCCCAAATCAATATCTGCGCAGCGCCGCGCGCAAAACGGGCGGTATTTCTCGTCGGATTTGCGGCCACAAATCGGGCAGGTCATGCCAGCAGCTCTGTCAGCGGCAGTCTGTCGCGTTTGCGGGTCATCTCGTAAAGGCCAAGAGTGGTCCAGCCAGCCAGATTGACCTCGGATTCCGATTTGAAGGCGGCGCGGATCACCTGATCCAGCACGGCACGATCTTTTTTCGGCATCGGCGCGAAGTCGATCACCACCTGACCGCCCAAGCCACGCAGACGCAGCTGGCGCGGCAATTCGCGGGCGGCAGCGATGTTGGCCTTCAGGGCGGCGGCGGGCGAGGTGTCGTTGCCGGTGTTCACGTCCACCGCGATCAGGGCGCGGGTCGGCTCGATCATCATGTGGCCTTCGCCCAAAGCCACGCGCGCGGTGAGCAACGCGTCGATTTGCTCCAGCACGCCATGGTCGGCAAAGCCGCCCTCGACCACATCGTCGGGGGCAGGGTCGGCCCAGTCGCGCCATGCGGTTTCATGCGCGCCAGCACCTTCGACCAGCAGCTCGGCATTGCCCTGCAAATCGGCCAGAACCGCCTGAGCCAGATCGCGCATCGCGGCAATGTCTTCGGCAATTTCGTCATCATTTGCGTGCACGCAGGCTGAGCGCAGAATCAGGCCGAGGGTTTCATCTGCGCCTTGCATGCCGTCGCTGGCCAATGCCTCCAGTTCCGCCCGCAGATCGTCTTCCTTGATCCGGCGCGAAATGTTCAGCCCCGGCGCCCCCGGTGTGACGATGGCAAAGCGCGATTTGAACAGCAGCCGCGTGGTGACAGGATAGGCCTTGCCCGCTTCGGCGGGGCCGGTGATTTGCACCAGCAGCCGCTGCCCTGGCGCAATGCCCGCGGTTTGCCGCAAAAAGCCCGAGCCTTCCGGCAGCTTGACGAACAACCCGCCCTGACCTTTCATCGGCCGGTCTGCCACGGCGCGATAGATAGCCCCCGGCAGCGGTTTGTCATCCGCCGGGTCGATCGCCAGATCGTCGATCCGGCCATCCACCAGCAAGGCAGCGGCGGGGCGGTTTTTCAGCGTATCAAGCAGCACAAGGCGGCTGACGGGTAGGTTCATGGCTGGGTCCAGACGGGGTAGCCTGCGGCTTGCAGCAGGGCAGAGGTTTCGGCCAAAGGCAGGCCAACGATGCCGGTGAAGCTGCCGGAAATCCAAGGGATGAAGGCACCTGCGGCACCTTGAATAGCGTAGCCACCGGCCTTGCCGTGCCATTCGCCGCTTGCGAGGTAGGCATTCAGCTCGGCGTCGGACAGGCGTTTCATCTTCACAGCGGAAACGCTTTCCCGGTTCCAGATCCGGGCGCCACGCCGGACAGCGATGGCGGTGATCACCTGATGACGACGGCCGCCCAGATCGGTCAGAAACCGCGCGGCCTCACCAGCGTCGGCGGGCTTGCCAAGAATGCGGCGGCCCAGGGCGACGGTGGTGTCGGCGGTGAGGATGATGTCGTCTGCACCCCCCTGCACGGCAAGCGCCTTTTCGCGGGCCAGCCGGGCGCAATAGGGGCGGGGCAGCTCGCCACGCTTGGGGTCTTCGTCGATGTCGGGCGGCAGGATTGCGTCAGGCGTGATGCCGAGTTGCGCCAGAAGTTCCTTCCGGCGCGGGCTGCCTGATCCGAGAATAAGGCGCAATTTACTTGAAGCGGTAGTTGATACGGCCTTTCGACAGGTCGTAGGGGGTCATTTCCACCTGCACCTTGTCGCCTGCCAGAACCCGGATGCGGTTCTTGCGCATCTTGCCTGCCATCACCGCGATCAATTCATGGCCGTTGTCGAGTTCAACCTTGAAAGTCGCGTTAGGCAGGAGTTCCTTCACGACACCGGGGAATTCGAGGATATCTTCCTTGGCCATGGTCTCTCCAATAGGATTTAGCCCGCGGAAGCCGCAGGCATTGGCCGCGATATGGACCTGTCGCAGGTGATTTTCAAGCGGAAAATCGCTGCTGGTAGGGCCGGTCCCAACTCGGGACCATTTAATGTGAAGGGATTTCAACGGCTTGGGGTGGTCGATTTGATGAAATATTAACGATTTCAAGCGTTTCTGCCCCCCGGCCTTTGCGTGCACGCCAGAGGTAGGGTGTGTGAAAGGCCGATTTTCGCGCGGCGAAAAGCGGGTGTCACGCACCGCAGGCGGGCGGGCTAAAGCTTGCGCATCCAGAATTGCAGCGGCTTCAGCGTTTCGGCCTCATCGCCCAGATCTTTCCATGAAAATTCTGCGATCACGCCCGGCAAAGTTTCATAGCCGCGCCCACGCCAGAACGCGTCGTTGGAGCGGGCGTTGGCGGGTTTGGCCGGGTGATCCGCCGGGCGCTGCACCGAGCAGAACGCGACATAGGCGCGGCCCATGGCGCGGGCGTGATCCTCGCGCAGGTCGATGAAGCGGTGGCCCAGACCGATGCCGCGATATTCCGGCAGCAACACGGATTCGGCCCCATAGAGAATGTCGGTCAGCGGGATGTTCAGCGCCCGGAACGGCGCCGAAAACGCCTCGGCGTGGTCTTCCATCAGCGTCGAGGTCGATGCCCCGACAAGGCGGTCGTTGTGGAAGGCCCCCACCAGCAGCGCGCCGGGGTTGTCGCGGTAGGTTTGCAGATAGGCGCGCTCGTAGTCGAGCGAGCCGTCATAGAGGTAAGGCCAGTCGCGAAACACCGCGATGCGCAGGGCGGCCACGCCATTCAGGGCGGCTTCCAGTGCCGGGCCGGTCAGGGCGCGGACGTCGATTTCCGGCGTCATGCCGAAACCTGAGCGATCCAGTCGTTGAGGTTGTAGAAGGTGGTCACCCGGCTGATCTTGCCGTCTTTCAGATCGAAGAACGCTCCGGCGGGCAGGGTGTAGCGCTGGCCTTTGGCTTCGGGCAGGCCGGGGTCGGTTTGCAGATATTCGCCGTGGACGACAAATTCGGCGGCGGCGCGGGTGCCTGCGGCGTTGCTGAAAATCTCGATGTCTTTCAGGGTTTCACGGTAGGACACCCCCATATGCGCGCAGAATTCGGCAAACTTGTCGCGGCCACGGCGGATGCCAGCCTCGTTGACGCGATGTTCAATATCGTCAGACACGCAGGCCAGCATGGCGGCAGGGTCAGCCGCGTTGAAGGCGGCGTAATAGGCGGTCACGATGTCTTTGGCGGTCTGGGTCATGGTGTCTCACTGTGGGCACGATTGGCGGCGTAACGAATTCAATGGGTTAGTGTGGGCTGATTAACCCATTCTTCACGAGTGTCGCATGCGCGCCGCGCGTGGTCCAGACCGGTATCGGCAGGTTTTGCACCGATTGCGACAGCGTGGCGCGGGGGGGAGGGGCGATGCCGCCCCGCCGCCTATAGGGTTATAGCGCCGCCGCGATGGTCTGCGCAATCGGCGTGGTGGGGCGGCCGATCAGGTACGACAGGCTGTGGCTTTCATCCAGAAGCGCCCCGCGCGCGGCGTGGTCGTCGCTGTCGGCCAGGATGGCGGCAAAGCCCTCGGGCAGGCCAAAGCTTTGCAGGATTTGCGCGTAGGTGTCTTTCGGCAGCGTGTTGAACGGAATGTCCTTGCCGACCTGCCGTGAAACCTCGGCGGCGAAATCGGCCATGCTGTGCGGCACGTCCCCGGCCAGTTCATAGGTCTTGTCGGCGTGGCTGTCGTCCAGCGCCGTCACCGCAATTGCTTCGGCATAATCGGCGCGGGCGGCAGAGGCGATGCGGCCTGCGCCAGAGGCCCCGATCAAGGTACCATGTGCAACGCTGGCCTGCAACGCGCCGGTGTAGTTTTCGCTATACCAGCCATTGCGCAGCAGCGTGACCGACAGGCCAGAGGCGTTCAGCGCGGCTTCGGTGGCGATATGGTCTTGCGCCAAAAGCATCGGCGAGGCGTCGCCCTTCAGGATCGAGGTATAGATGATCCGACCGACGCCTGCGGCCTTTGCGGCGTCAATCACCGCGCGGTGTTGTCCGGCGCGGTCATTGAAATCATTGGAGGAAATCAGCACGAGGGTATCAACACCAGCCAGCGCCGGGGCAAGGGTTTCCGGCTTGGTATAATCGAAGGCGCGGGCGGGCGTGTCGGTGACAGCGGCCGGATTGCGCACAAGGGCGATCAGATCGGCCTGCGGCGCGCGGGCTTTCAGGGCGGCGAGGGCGAGGCGGCCAAGCTGGCCAGTGGCTCCGGTGATGGCGATGGTCATTGCAGTCTCCTGTGGTTGATGCCGCAGAGATACGCCTTTACTTACGAAAAGGAAGTACATACATTTTGGTAAGTGTAGTGAAATCGCGCACAGGAGGTGCCGGATGAATGCCGTTGCAGGATTTGCGCCGAATGTGCTGGCAGCGGAATGCCCGTCGCGACAGGTGCTGAAACATCTGACCAGCCAGTGGGGCGTGCTGGTGATGCTGGCGCTGCGCGACGGCACGCAGCGGTTTTCCGCACTGCGGCGGCGGATTGGCGGGGTTTCGGAACGGATGCTGGCGCAGACCTTGCAGGTGCTGGAGGCGGATGGGCTGGTGCTGCGGGTGGCCTATCCGGTGGTTCCGCCGCATGTCGATTACGCGCTGACGCCGCTGGGCATGGCAGCCGCACAGCGGGTGGCAGAGTTGACCGGCTGGATTGAGGCGCATCTGCCGGAACTGCTGGCGGCGCGCGGGTAGAACGTATTGCGTCTGATCGGGTTCAGCCGATCAGACGCAATACCCAACGGTCACAGGCATATCTTGTCTTGGATTTCCTTCAACCTGAATCAGATTGAAGGAAATCCGCTCTAGCGGGGTCAGCTTTGGCTTTCGGTCGGCGGGCCGAAGCGGGTGAGCAGGTGGGCCTTGATCTGATCACGGGCCTGCCGGTAGGCGGCGAGTTTCGCCTCGCGGCCTTCGCCGATGGCGGTGGGGTCGATGATCGGCCAGAATTCGATTTCAAGGTGATAGGCTTTGGTCAGATCAAGCGCGGCACGTTTGCTGGCCGGGGTCAGGGCGATGATCAGATCAAACTGACCCAGATCTTCGCCCAAGGCCTGCATTTCCTCGAAGGACCGGGCGCGGTGGCGCGACAGCTCGATCCCCAGTTCGGCGCAGACGGCGATGGAAAAGCCATCGACCTCGGTATCGTTTTTCACCCCGGCAGATTGCACATAGCAGCGCTGGCCGTAGAGCTTCTTCATCAGCCCTTCGGCCATGGGCGAGCGGACAGCATTGTGATCACAGCAAAACAGCACGGCTTGCGGAAAGGTTGCCACGGTCAGCCCCAGTGCAGAACGCAGATCAGGGTGAACAGGCGGCGGGCGGTGTCGATATCCACCTCGGCCTTGCCGGTCAGCCGTTCTTGCAACACCCGCGCGCCTTCGTTGTGAATGCCGCGCCGCGCCATGTCGATCGCCTCGATCTGGCTGGGCGGCAGGCGCTTGACCGCATCGAAATAGCTTTCGCAGATCTGGAAATAGTCTTTCACCACTTGCCGGAACGGGCCAAGCGACAGGTGAAACTCGCCAACCTTTTCAGCGGCTTCGGTCGTGATGTCAAACACCAGACGCCCTTCGCGGATGGCAAGGCCAACGCGGTAGGGGCCGGGCAGGCTGGCGCGGCCGTCGCGGGGCGGCAGGGCGAAAGTGTTGTCTTCCAGCAGATCGAAGATCGCAACCTTGCGTTCCTGTTCAATCGTCGGGGTGACGCGGGCCAGACCCTTTTCGTCGATGTCGATGGCGCAGATGCGATTGGTCATTCGGCCCCCCGGTTCAGACGATCCAGCCGGGCGCGCACAGACAGCCCATGCGCCTGCAGGCTTTCCGAAATCGCCAGACGCTCGGCGGCGGGGCCGATCTGGGCCAACGCCTCGGGGGTCATTTTGGCAAGCGTCGTTCGTTTCACAAAATCCATCACACTCAACCCCGAGGAAAACCGTGCCGACCGGGCGGTGGGCAGCACATGGTTCGGCCCGCCAACGTAATCGCCGATGGCTTCCGGAGTCCATGCCCCCAGAAAGATCGCGCCGGCATGGGTGATTTGCAGCGACAGCGCCTCGGGATCGGCGGTGCACAGTTCCAGATGCTCGGGGGCGACGCGGTTGGACAGCGCAGCCGCCTCGTGCAGATCGCGGGTCACGATCACCGCGCCGTTGTCGCGCCAGCTGGCGCTTGCAATGGCGCGGCGTTCCAGCGTTTCCAGCCGCTTTTCGACAGCCGCCGTGACCGCCTGCGCAAAGGCCGCATCATCGGTGATCAGGATGGATTGCGCCGAAGCGTCGTGCTCTGCCTGCGACAGCAGATCGAGCGCGATCCAGTCGGGATCGTTGTCGCGGTCGGCGATGACCAGAATTTCGGACGGGCCTGCGATCATGTCAATGCCAACCCGGCCAAACACCCGGCGCTTGGCAGCCGCCACATAGGCATTGCCGGGACCGGTGATCTTATCAACCGGGGCAATGGTTTCGGTGCCATAGGCCAATGCGGCCACCGCCTGTGCGCCGCCAATGCGGTAGATGGTGTCAACGCCTGCAATGCGGGCGGCCAGCAACACCAGCGGGTTGACGATGCCATCGGGCGTCGGGCAGGTGATCACCAGTCGTTGCACCCCGGCAACCTTGGCCGGAATGGCGTTCATCAACACCGAAGACGGATAAGACGCGGTGCCCCCCGGCACATAAAGCCCGGCGGCGGAAACAGGGGTCCAGCGCCAGCCAAGGCTTGCCCCGGCGCTGTCGGTCCACATCTCATCCTGCGGCATCTGCCGCGAATGGTAGGCGCGGATACGCGCGGCGGCCAGTTCCAGCGCGGCGCGGTCCTCGGGCGACACCCTGGCGCATTCCGCCTCGATCTCGGCAGCGGTGAAAGCAAGCGTTTGCGGCGTCAAGGTCAGCCGGTCGAACTTCGCGGTCAGCTCCAGCACGGCGGCATCGCCGCGCGCGCGCACATCTGCAATGATCGTCGCCACCGCCTGATCAACATCCTCGGCCTCTTCGCGCTTCATGCCCAGAAGGGCCGCAAAACGGGCGTCAAAATCGGCGTCGCGGGTGGAAAGAAAGCTGGGCATGGCGGCCTCCGTATGCATGCAGGCTGCATAACGGCTGGGGCAGGGCGCTGCAAGACGAAGGGGCGCTGCCCCTCGCGCTGGCGCGCTCACCCCGGAGTATTTTAACCAAGATGAAGCCCCACATTCATCTTGGTAAAAATACTCCCCGCGCGGAGCGCACATGCGCGTCAGCGCTCAAGAGGCTTGCGGCGCAGCCGCGCTATCAGATCACCCTTGCAACCGCCTTAACCGCCGAAATGCGAGAACCGATACGGCGAGGTGCCGTATTTCTTGCGGAACGATTTCGAGAAATGCGAGGTCGAGGCATAGCCGCAGGCGATGGCGACCTCTGTCACCTTCATGTCGGTTTCCGCCAGCAGCGAGCGGCCACGGGCAAGCCGCAGGTCGTTCATGTAGCGCACCGGCGTGATGTTCAAATAGCGGCTGAACAGCCGTTCGATCTGACGGCGCGACAGCGACAGGTGCGCCGCGCAGGCGTCGAGATCGAATTCCTCTTCGATATGCGCTTCCAGATAGGCGGCGGCTTGCAACAGCTTGTCGTGCCGGGTGCCCAGCCGCGCCGCCAGCGAGGTGGTCTGCTTGTCTTCCTCTGATCGCCGCTGCGTCAGCAGGCACATGTTCATCACTTCCTGCCCCAAGGCGGGGCCGAAGCGGTCGTTGATCAGTTTCAGCATCAGATCGGCGGCAGCGACTCCACCGGCGCAGGTCATCACCCGGTCATCAATGCAGAACACCTGCCGGGCCGGCACCATGTCGGGGTGGTTTTCCGCGAAGGCAGCGATGTTGTCCCAGTGCATGGTAAAGCGGTGGCCTTTCAGGATCCCTGCTTGCGCCAGCGCATAGGCCCCGGTGCACAGCCCGCCGACCACTCGGCCGCGCCGCCACAGCCCGCGCAGCCAGTCACCCAAAGCCACCGAGGCCTTGCCTTCCGGTTCCACCCCCGAGCAGACCAGCACCAGCCCGGCGGGTTTGGCTTGCGACCATGCCCCCTCGACCATCACCGGAACGCCGTTCGAGCAGGCGACAGGCAGGCCGTCATCCGACAGCACCTGCCAGCGAAACAGCACCTGTTGCGTCAGCTGGTTGGCCATCCGCAAAGGCTCGATCGCCGAGGAAAACGCCAGCATGGTGAATTTGGGCAGCAGAACGAAGGCCACATCCAGCGGCTCCACCCCGGCGGGCAAGGTCACATGCGCCGAGCCCTTGGCGACGAATTTCTGCGCGTCCGACATCATGGCCCCCTCGCTGGCCAGCATAACAGAGGCAGGGGTATGTTGCATCAGTCGCGAACGCCCGAGAATTTTTGCTGCCAGTCGGCGCGTTCTTCATCGGTGATCTTGCGGAACAGGTTTTCCGGCACGGCAAAGCCATGGCCAGCGGGCAGGGCGCGCATTGCCTCCGAGATGGTGTCGGGCCAGCTCCAATCGTCTGACCCCATCGCGGCCATCATGGTGGCGGCGGCATCGGGGATGAACGGGCGCGACAGGATGGCGTAGACGCGGATCAGGTTCAGCGCGAGCCGGATCATCGCCTGGGCGCGGTCGGGGTCGGTTTTGACCACCGTCCACGGGGCTGCCGATTGCAGGTATTCGTTGCCGATCACCCAGATCGCGCGCAGCTCGTTGGCGGCCTTGCGGACCTCCATCGCCTCCATCAGCTGGGCGTAGTCCTTGATGCGGCTGCCAAGGTCGGCGATCAGTGCGGTTTCCTGCGGGCCGAATTCACCGGCGGCGGGGATGGTGCTGCCGAATTTCGAGGTGGCGAATTTGGTGACGCGGCTGACAAGGTTGCCCAGCACATCGGCCAGATCCTTGTTCACCGAGATCTGAAAATTCTCCCAGGTGAATTCGCTGTCGGCAGATTCGGGGGCGTGGGACAGCAGCCACCAGCGCCAGTAATCGGCGGGAAGGATTGACAGCGCCTGATCCATGAACACGCCGCGACCCTTCGACGTAGAGAATTGGCCACCGTCATAATTCAGGTAATTGAACGACTTGAGGTAATCGACCAGCTTCCACGGCTCGCCCGAACCAATGATGGTGGCGGGGAAGGACAGGGTGTGGAACGGCACGTTATCCTTGCCCATGAACTGGTAATAGGTCACGTCAGCCGCGCCCTTGTCGGTGCGCCACCAGCGTTCCCACGCGGCATCGGGCAGGCCATGCGCATCGGCCCATTCGGCGGTGCCAGCGATGTATTCGATGGGGGCATCGAACCAGACGTAGAAAACCTTGCCCTCCATCCCCGGCCAGGGCTGATCGCCCTTTTTCACCGGGATGCCCCAATGCAAGTCACGGGTGATGCCGCGGTCTTGCAGGCCATCGCCGTCGTTCAGCCATTTCTTCGCAATCGAGGTGGTCAGGATCGGCCAGTCGGTCTTGCTGTCGATCCACGACTCCAGCTTGCCGCGCAAGCTGCGCTGCCTCAGATAGAGGTGCTTGGTCTCGCGCACCTCAAGGTTGGTAGAACCCGAAATCGACGAGCGCGGGTTGATCAGATCGGTCGGGTCGAGTTGCTTGGTGCATTCCTCGCACTGGTCGCCGCGCGCCGAGGTATTGCCGCAGTTCGGGCAGGTGCCGGTGATGTAGCGGTCGGGCAAAAAGCGGTTGTCATCGATAGAAAACACTTGTTTTTCAGAGACTTCCTGAATCAGTCCCGCCGCATCCAAGGCGCCTGCAAAGTGCTGGGTCAGCTGGTGGTTGCGCTGGCTGGACGACCGCCCGAAGTGATCGAACGACAGCCGGAAACCGCGCGCGATCTCGGCCTGAACCTCGTGCATCTCGGCGCAATAATCGGCCACGGGCTTGCCTGCCTTGGCGGCGGCAAGCTCTGCCGGGGTGCCGTGTTCATCGGTGGCGCAGATGAACATCACCTCGTGGCCGCGCGCGCGCATGTAGCGGGCGAACAGATCGGCGGGCAACTGGCTGCCCACAAGATTGCCCAGATGCTTGATCCCATTGATGTAGGGAATGGCCGAGGTGATGAGAATCCGTGCCATGATGCGCCCTTCTGTCGTGTCGCGCACGGTTTAACCCAAGGCGCGGCCAAGAGCCAGAGTGCGATGCGCAAAGCCTGCTCTTCCCTTGCCCGCCCGGTCGGACTAGCTTTGCGGCAAAGCAGGAGGATGCGATGCAGCAGGTGCGGTTGGGGCAAACGGGGCTTTCGGTTTCGGAAATCTGTCTGGGCACGATGACCTGGGGCAGCCAGAATACCGAAAGCGAAGGCCATGCGCAGATGGATATGGTGCGGGCCGCAGGGGTGAATTTCTGGGACACCGCCGAGATGTATCCGGTCAATCCGGTGCGGGCCGAGACGGTTGGGCGCAGCGAAGAAATCATCGGCAGCTGGCTTGCGGCGCGCGGCGGGCGCGACCGACTGGTGTTGGCCAGCAAGGTCACCGGCGAAGGCCAGGATGCGGTGCGCGGTGGCGCGCCGATCACCGGGGCGGTGCTGCGCGAGGCGGTGGAAGGCTCGCTGCGGCGGCTGCAGACCGACTATATTGATGTCTATCAGCTGCACTGGCCCAATCGCGCCGCCTATCACTTTCGCGACATCTGGACGTTTGATCCGCGCGGTGGCGACAAGGCGAAGATCGAAGCGCATATGCTTGAAATCCTTGAAGTATCGGCTGAATTGATTGCCGAGGGGAAGATCAGGCATATTGCACTTTCCAATGAATCGGTGTGGGGCGCGTCGCGTTGGCTGGCGCTGGCCGACAAGCACGGGCTGCCGCGGATGGCAACGGTGCAGAACGAATATTCGCTGCTGTGCCGGCAGTTTGACAGCGACTGGGCGGAACTTTCCTATCTGGAAGACATGCCGCTGCTGGCGTTTTCGCCGCTGGCGACCGGGCTTCTGACCGGGAAATATGCCGGCGATGTGATCCCGGAAGGCACGCGACGGGCGCTGAACCCGACGCTGTCGGGCCGGGTGACGCCGCAGGTGTTCCCGGCTGTGGCGGCCTATCTGGGGGTGGCGGCGCGGCATGGGCTGGACCCGGCGCAGATGGCGATTGCCTTTTGCCGCAGCCGCCCGTTCCCCTGTATTCCGATCATTGGCGCGACCAGTCTCGACCAGCTGGAACTGGCGTTGGGCGCGGCAAGGCTGACGCTATCCCCCGAGATTCTGGCCGACATTGATGCCGCCCACCGCGCGCATCCGATGCCGTATTGAGCCGGTGATGCGGGGCTTCGGGCTGGTTTTTGCGCTGTTTTTGACAGGTTGCAGCTTGGCCTTGCCACAGGCGAAGGCCCCGGCAAGGGCCAATCCGATCACTGGCGACGCGGTGCAAGTGACCACGCTTGCGCCGCCGCCGGGGGCTGGGCAGGCCGTCGCGGGTAACGCTGGGCCCCTGCCGGTTGAGGCGGCGAAGGTTGATCCGGGAAAGGTGGACGCGGGCAAGTCTGAACCGGCGAAGCCGCCGACGGGGCCGAGGGACGCCGCGCCGGAAGTGGTTGAAAAACTGCCACTTTCGCCCGAGGAACTGGCGTGTCTCAAGACAGGGGGCACATGGTCCGGGGCGGGGTATGCGGGGGCGAAGGCTTGTGTGAAACTGACGCGGGATGGCGGCAAATCCTGCAAGCGCGAGAAAGATTGCGAGGGCTATTGCCTCGCAAAATCAAAGACCTGCGCGCCGGTGACGCCGATGTTTGGCTGCAACGAGATCGTGCAGGATAATGGAATGGTGGTGACCTTGTGCATAGACTGATGGCGTTTTTGCTGCTGGCGGCCTGTGTTGCAGCGCCGACAACGGTGATGGTCGGGCGCTACCGGCCTGCCGAGGCACCGATCTATTCCAGCGCGGTGCTGGAGCCTGCCCGTCTGGCAGGGCGCTGGCAGCAGGTCGCGGGGTTTGGCGCCACCGGATGCCCGCCGGGAGTTGTGGAAATTTCGCGTGCTGACAATGGGTTGCAGATTTCCTATCGGCTGTGTCAGGCTGGTGGGTTGGCGCAGGGCCAGGGCGTGATGCAGCCGGACGGGCCGGGGCGGTTTGGTGTGCCGGGGCAGCCGGGGCCATGGTGGGTGCTGTGGGCGGACGGCGATTATCGGACGCTGGTGATCGGCACCCCGAACGGGCGGCTGGGGTTCATTCTGAACCGGGGGGCGTTTTCCGCGGATCGGCTGGTGGCGGCGCGGGAAATCCTCGATTGGAACGGCTACGACCTGCGGCAGTTGCGGGTTTATTGATCCATGCCGCGTTGCAGGCGCGCGAGATGCGCCGACACCGCGCGGGCCTCGATGCGGGCATCGCGCACAAGGCCGTCGAAGTGCTGCACGATGGATTGCACGCGGGCAGGCTCGCGGAAAACAATGTAGTGACGGCCCAGATAGACGGCGGCCAACTGTGCGCCAAAGACGGTGACAGGGCTGGAATAGACCCGATGCGCATCGAACAGATAGATCCGCAGCGACGGGTAAAGCGCGTCGCACAGCGCGATCAGGTGATCCATCTGGGCATGACGTGCCTGCAGGGGAAGGCCATTCCAATATCCCAAACCTTTGGCAAAACTGTATATTTCATGCAGCGGCAGCGCGATTTCGTAATCGGACTGAGCGGTGCGCATCCAGTCAAGCTGATCCTGAAACGCGGCCAATGCCTGTTCGGACGAACGTCCAAGTTGGTCGGCATATTCCCAGCGCACAACCTCTGGCGTCTTGAGCATGTCGGGCAGGCTGGCTGGCACATGGCGGATCTTGTAGCCGGCCGCGGCGCGGTGCCAGCCGATCAGGTCCTGATCGAACAGCGCGCGCGGGGCTTCGGTCAGGCTGACTGAGGTGGCCAGCAAATCTTCGATCGGCTCGGGCCGACCGGACAGGCCCAAGAGCCAATCGCAAGACACGCCCAGAGCGGTGGCACAATCGGCGGCAAGCTGGGCGTTCGGCAGTCGGGTGCCAGGCGACAACAGCGCCGAGATGGTCGAGCGATCCACCCGCGTTGCCCGCGCCAGGGCGGCCTGACTGACGGCTTTTTCCGCCATGGCCTGCGCCAGGCGGGCACGGAACAGCGGGGCGCGATCACGCTTGTCGATTAAACTTTGCATCTGGTGACTATTATCAACGTTGGTGATGTTTTGCTTCGCATCCTTGGCGTTTCCGCCCGGCTTGGCAAGTGTTAAGGCAGCGCTGCAAGCCTTTGATGGGGAAAGTAATGACGGAAAAGCGCGGCGCGGAGTGGCCGACAATTGCGATGCTGGTGGCGACCTATGCTGTCTGGGCGGTTGGAACCTTGATCTGGCAGCACTCGGCGCTGTTGGCGATTGTGCTGACCGGCATTGCCGTGACGCAGTTTTCATCGCTGCAACACGAGGTGCTGCACGGGCATCCGTTTGAAAATCAATGGCTTAATGAGGCATTGGTGTTTCCGGCACTCGCGCTGTGCGTGCCCTATCTTCGCTTCAAGGACAGCCACCTGATCCATCACTATGACCCCAACCTGACCGATCCCTATGACGACCCCGAATCCAACTACATGGACCCGAAGGTGTGGGAAAAGACCTCGCGCCCGATGCAGAAATTACTACGCTTTAACAATACCTTGCTGGGGCGGGTGTTGATTGGGCCGCTGTTGGGCACTTACAGCTTCGTGCGGGCGGACATGGCGCTGATATGGGCAGGCGATGCGCGGGTGCGGCTGGCCTGGGCGCTTAATCTGATTGGGGGGGGGATGGTGCTTGCCTGGCTGGTCTGGGCAGGCATGCCGGTCTGGGCCTATCTGATTGCGGTCTATCTCGGCTTGGCCTTGCTGAAAATCCGCACGTTCATGGAACACCGTGCGCATGAGGCGTTTCGGGCGCGCACGGTGATCGTAGAAAGTCGTGGCCCGCTTAGTTATTTGTTTCTGAACAATAATTTTCATGTCGTGCATCACACGCATCCGGCGGTGGCATGGTATAAACTGCCGGGGCTTTATGCGGCAAAGCGTGCGTATTACCAGCGCCGCAACGAGGCCTATGTGTTTCGCAGCTATGCCGAGATATTTGCGAAATACCTGCTGAAGGCAAAAGACCCGGTGCCACATCCGATCTGGCCGGTGAAGAAATCGGAACCGGCAGATATGTCTTAGAGGCGGCGGAAGGTGGGAACCGCGCCGGAGTTGTCGAAAAACGGCACGCCGGGCTGGGTCTGGCCGGACAACAGTGCGCTGACCTCGGCCAGAACCACCTCGGTGATGAAGGGCAGGTCCAGCGCGCGGGCCTCGGCCAGACCGATCCAGTGCAGGTGCGACAGCTCCGTTGAAGCTTCGGAAAAATGTTCAATGTCGCCGGTGATGCCGCTGGCAGAGGCCAGAAAGAAGCGGGCATCGAAGCGGCGGCTGCGACCGGGTGGGGTGATGGCGCGGAAGATGAAGCGCAGCGCGCCTGGCGCGGGGTTGGGCAAGGAAAGACCGGTTTCCTCAACTAGTTCGCGCAGGGCTGCGGTGGCAAGTGTGCCGGGCGCGGGCGCATCCGTGGGGCAGCAAAGCGTCAGACGTCGGGCGCAGTCCGGGTCAAGGCCGGGCAGGGCATCGGTGCGGTCTTCGGCGTCTACCCCGCCGCCGGGGAAGACGTATTTCGATGGCATGAAGGCCGCGCCGTGGCCGCGCTGGCCCATAAGTATTTGAAAGCCCGCAGGAACCTCGCGCCAGAGCACGATGGTTGCGGCGGCGCGGATCGGCTGGTCAGTCACGCGCTTCGGCCTGACCAAAGCCGTGCATGCGCTTGGCCCATTGCATCGCCACCATCACCCCCTTGAGGCGTGGCAACAGATACAGCGACAGCGCGACGGTGCCGATGGAAAACACCGTCATCATCGTCAGCGGCTCGGGGCGGTAGCGGACGAAAACGAACATCAGCACCGGGGCCAGCAGGTGGCCGACGATCAGGATGGTCAGGTAGGCCGGGCCATCGTCGGCGCGCTGGTGGTGCAGGTCTTCACCGCAGACCGGGCAGCTTTCGCGGACTTTCAGATAGCCGCGCAGCAAGGGACCCGAGCCGCAGGACGGGCAGCGCCGTGACCAGCCACGGCGCAGGGCAGGCCACATCGGGCGTTCGGCATAGGCTTCATCAGCGGGCAAGTCGGCATGCGTCATGGGGTAATCCTGAATGTGTTGCGCATCTAATAGCGGATCGCGGCGCGAAAGTTGAGAGGGTGCGACGGGGGGCGCTGCTTTGTCGCAAGTTTTTTCGGCGTGCCGCGACGGAAGTGCAAGCTTGCAGCGTTTGTAAGACATGAACGCCGGATCAACTGGTCTGGTGAGCGACAGGAGATGACGATGCAAAAGAGCAATTTGGCCGGTTCGGCGCTGATCTTGGTGGCGGCTTTGATGGGTGCTGCGGCTTATGCGCAGGATGTGATGCCGGGGCCGGGTATGGGCAAGGGCATGGGGTTTGATTTTGCCGCGCTGGATGCCGACAAGGATGGCAAGGTGACGCAAGCCGAGGTTGAGGCGTTCCATGCGGCCAAAGTGAAGGCGGCGGATACCAACGCGGATGGCAAATTGTCGGCCGAGGAACTGGCGGTGATGCAGATGGCTGCGATGCAGCAGCGCGCGGCGGACCGGGCGGCGAAGATGATCGCCAATCTGGACACCGATGCAGATGGCATGCTGAGCGAGGCCGAAATGGCAGCGCGTCCGGGTGCCGGGCGGATGTTCGCGATGATGGACGCGGACGGTGACGGCGCGATCACCCAGGCCGAGGCCGATGCGGCCCAGCTGGCGATGCAGGAACATCGCGGCGGGAAGCAAGGTAAAGGTGGGCGTGGTAAAGGTGGGCATGGCATGGGCGGCCACGGTATGGGCGGCCACGGTATGGGCAGCATGAATGGCATGAACGACGGCGCCGGGAACTGATCCGGCTGCGCCTCCGGGCTTTCGGGCTCGGGGGCGCGCACATTGCAGGCCCGCCGACATGCGGGTAAGTCTGAAGGATGCCGATGCCGCGCGACAGTCTTGCAGAAGTGCCCGATGAGGCTTTGCTGGTTCTCTATGCCAATGGAGACCCGGAGGCTGCACGGCTGCTGACGACGCGGTTGCTGCCACGGGTGCTGGGCTATGCCGGGCGCTTGCTGGCGGACCGGACCGAGGCGGAAGACGTGGCGCAAGAGGCGATGTTGCGGCTGTGGCGGCAGGCTTCGGAGTGGCGGCAGGGCGAGGCGAAGGTTTCGACCTGGGTGTATCGCGTGGTGTCGAACCTGTGCACCGACCGGTTGCGGGCGCGGCAACGCAGACGGTCTGACGCGCTGGACGATGTGCCGGAACCGGCGGACGGGGCGGCGAGTGCGGTGGCGGGCATGATCGAGGCCGACCGGATGGCGGCTTTGGATGCGGCGCTTGCCAGCTTGCCCGACCGGCAGCGCGAGGCGGTGGTGCTGCGCCACATTGAAGGCATGAGCAATCCCGAGATTGCCGAGATCTTGCAGATCGGGGTGGAAGCGGTGGAAAGTCTGACGGCGCGCGGCAAGCGGGCGTTGGCGGCGATCCTGTCGGGGCAGCGCGCGGCGCTGGGCTATGAGGAGGCGGAATGATGGACGATCTGGACGATCTTTTTGCCAGCGCCAAGCGCGACGCGATGCAACCCTCGGCGGCGCTGATGGCGCGGGTTCTGGCGGATGCGACGCGTGAACAGCCGAAGGCGGCGCTGCGGGTGGTGCCGAAACCGGGCTTCTGGGCCGGGCTGGCGACGCTGTTTGGCGGTGGCGGTGTGCTGGCGGGTGTTGGTTCTGCGGCGGTGGCGGGGTTGGTGTTGGGGTTTGTGCAGCC
The DNA here is from genome assembly GCA_009773375.1 of Paracoccaceae bacterium. GTDB lineage: Bacteria > Pseudomonadota > Alphaproteobacteria > Rhodobacterales > Rhodobacteraceae > Cypionkella. Next base: position 35,080 of record WRPH01000018.1, on the reverse strand, counting down.
GGTCGGGTTCGGCTCGGTGACGGATCTGCTGGCGGCCGATACGCTGGGCGGCGTCGAGTTCATGCCGGGGATTGATGCGCTGTTGGCGGAGGAATGAGACGATGAGCGAGGCAGAGGTGGCGAAGGCTGCGGCGTCGAAAGCTCCGGGCCGGGCGGTGCGGATTGCGCTGGCGGTTTCGGTGGCGCTGAACCTTGCGGTGCTGGGCGTGGCGGCAGGGGCGGCGCTGAAGCATGGTGGCAGCGGCCGCGCGGTAGAGCGAGACATCGGGTTTGGCCCGTTCAGCGAGGCGCTGAGCCGGGAAGATCGTCGGGCGTTGCGCGGGAAAATCTTGCAGCGCGCGCCAGAATTGCGCAGCGTTCGCAAGGACATGCAGGCCGATACGCAAAGCCTGCTGGCGGTTTTGCGTGCCGAGCCGTTTGACGCGGCGGGGCTGGCTGTGGTGATGGAAACCCAGCGGGCGCGGATGGCGGGGCGGCTGGACGTGGGGCAAGCCGTGCTGCGCGATTTCCTGATCGCAATGACGCCAGAGGCGCGCAAGGCGTTCGCCGACCGGCTGGAGGCGCGGCTCATGGCGGGCGGCAAGCCGTAACGTGTTTCAGGCAGCGCTGCGGCTGATGGTGACCTGATTGCGGCCTGCGGATTTGGCATGCAGCAAGGCGCGGTCGGCGCGGTTGACGGTTTCAGCGATGGTGTCTTTCATCGAGGCGGTTGTGGCATCGCTGCTGATCGCAAGGCCGATCGAGACGGTGACATGCAGCGCCTGCGCATCGCCCAGCTTGACCGGCGCATCTTCGACCACAAAACACAGCCGTTCGGCAATGCCGCGTGCATCGGCAAGGCTGGTGTCGGGCAGCGCGATGAGAAATTCTTCGCCACCGATGCGGGCAAGCAGATCGCCCGCGCGCAGGTTGCGTGACAGCCTGCCCGCAACATCCAGCAGCACCGCGTCGCCCGCCGCGTGGCCAAAGCGGTCGTTCACCGATTTGAAGCGATCGAGATCGACCACCATCACCGCATAGCTTTGCCCGGTTTTGCGGGCAGCTTCGGCGATGACGGCCAGTTGCGCCAGCCCGTAGCGGCGGTTGTGCAGCCCGGTCAGCGGGTCGATCATCGCCAGCCGCAGCCCGTCTTGCACCGAGGCGCGCATGTGATCAGCTTCGCGCTTGCGCGCCATCAGCCGCGCCAGCCGCAGGGCGAGCTCTTCGGGCGGCAGGCTGGCGGTCACAAGATCATTTGCGCCCAGATCAAACGCCACCGCGGCACCGATGTTCGAACCGGGGCTGGTCAGCACGCAAAAGGCGGCGTGGCGGGTATGGGTGCGGCTGCGCAGGTCCGACATCAGCCGCAGACCGCTGCTAGGACCGTTGAAATCGGAGTCGATCAGGAAGACATCGGGGGTGGCGCCGGGGTGCAGGCCTTCGGACAGCGCCTCTTCCGCCGTCATGGCCAGCACGCGGTCTGACAGATGCGCGGCCATGTCGCGGCGCAGGCGCAGCGCGGTATCGGCGCGGGCGGCGACAATCGCCACGATGCCGGGCGGACGGAAGGCGGCGGGCGCTTCGGCCAGACCCAGCATCGGCAGGCCATCGGCAGAGCCAGAGAAGCCTTCCAGCACATCACGCGCGCGCATGAAGCTGCGGATGCGGGCCAGCAGGGTCTGGTCATCAATCGGTTTGGCCAGAAAGTCATCCGCCCCGGCGCGGAAGGCGGCGATGCGGGCGGCCTGATCGGAACTGGCGGAAAACATCACCACCGGCACATGGTTCAGACTGGCATCGGCGCGCAGTTTCGCCAGCACTTCGGTGCCGGGCATGTCGGGCAGCATCAGATCCAGCAGGATCAGATCGGGGCGTTCGCGCGCGGCCAGTGTCAGGCAGGCCGCGCCATCGGCGGCCATCACCGGCAGGTAGCCCGCAGCCGCAAGCTTTACCTTCATGACGATGCGATTCGTCGCAACATCATCAACGATGAGAATTTTGCCGACCATGGCGGTGAATACCTGTGTAACGGTGACGCTTCTGTTTCCAGTTTGCCGCTCAAGAGGTTAAGAAATCCTTTCTGAAACGGTAACAATGCGCGCGCAATTTGAGAGGTTCCTGTGCAAAACTCTGGGCAAAACCACAATAATCGGCAGGATTCTGCTGAAACTCTGGCTTTACAGGCGTTTTCCTGGCTGTTGGGGCAGGATGATCTGGTCGGGGTATTTCTTAACGCGACGGGTGCCGGGCAGGGGCAATTGTCTTCACTTGCGCGTGATCCGGTGTTTCTGGGCGCGGTGCTGGATTTCCTGATGGAAGATGATGCGCGGGTGATCGGGTTTTGCGACAGCGCCAGCTTGCCCTATGTCGCGGTGATGCAGGCGCGGGCGGCACTGCCGGGCGGGCAGTTGCCGAACTGGACCTGATTGCGTTTTGGCGCGGCTTTGGTCAGGTTGCGGCAAAAAGGAGAGCGGCATGATCGAGGCGGTGATTTTCGACAAGGACGGCACGCTGTTTGATTTCCGGCAAAGCTGGGGGGCGTGGATGCGCAACCTTTTGGCGGATCTGGGCGGCGGTCGGGCGGCGGGCTTGGCGCAGGTGCTGGGCTATGATCCGGCGCGCAACGATTTTGCGCCCGACAGCCCGGTGATCGCGCTGACCACGCCGGAGATTGCCGATATTCTGCATCCGCATCTGCCGGATCTGAGCATGGTCGAATTGCTGGAGCGGATGAACCGGTTGGCGGCCGAGGCGCCGATGGTGCCTGCGGTGGATTTGCCAGTGGTGCTGGGGGCGCTGAAGGCGCGCGGGCTGACGCTGGGGCTGGCGACCAATGATACAGAAGTGCCGGCGCGGCGGCATCTGGCGGATGCGGGGGTGCTTGATCTGTTCGATTTCGTCGCGGGCTGCGATTCTGGCTGGGGCGGCAAGCCTGCGCCGGGGCAGCTGCTGGCCTTTGTCGCGCAATGCGGGCTGACGCCGGAAAAGGTTGCCATGGTGGGCGACAGCTTGCATGATCTGGACGCAGGCCGCGCTGCTGGGATGCAGGCGGTGGCGGTGCTGACGGGCATTGCGACGCATGCCGATCTGGCCGCGCATGCAGATGTGGTTTTGCCCGATATTGCTGAATTGGGCGGCTGGATCGACAGCTTTAGCGCCCGATAGCCGATCCATCCGATAAAAACGACGTAAATTAGTCGGAAACGTGGTGCGCGCGGCGCGATTGTTTCGGTCACATTGCAGTCAAGAAGCAATGGAGACGCCAGATGAGCGATGACGCAAGCCGCAAACGCAGCAGGGCCGGGGGCCGGGCGGGCAACAAGATCCGCGCGGGCTCTGCCGTCATTGATCAGATGCCGTGGCGTATCCCGGTCAATCCGGACCGCCCGATCGAGCCGCTGGACGCCGATCAGGTGCAGGCAGTGCATAAGGCGACGATGCGGATTTTGAAGGAAATCGGCATCGAGTTTCTGAACCCCGAAGCGGTGGCCTATCTGAAACAGGCAGGCTGCGTGGTGAACGGCACCAACGTCAGGATGGACGAAGATTTCGTCATGGAGATGGTGGCGCGCGCGCCGGAAAGCTTTACCATCACCCCGCGCAACCCGGATCGCGAAGTGATCATGGGCGGCAAGCACATGCTGTTCCTGAACGTCGGCTCGCCGCCGAACGCCTGGGATCTGGAGCGCGGCAAGCGCACCGGCGATTTTGAAACCTACAAGGAATTCGTCAAGCTGACGCAGTATTTCAACTGCATCCATGTCAACAGCGGCTATCCGGTAGAGCCGGTGGATGTTCATGCCAGCATCCGCCATCTGGATTGCCTGTATGAAAAGCTGACGCTGACGGATAAGGTGGTGCATGCCTATTCGCTGGGGGCAGAACGGGTTGAGGATGTGATGGAGATGGTCCGCATCGCGGGCGGTCTTTCGCATGACGAATTTGACGCCAAGCCGCGGATGTATACCAATATCAACTCGGTTTCGCCGTTGCAGCACGACTATCCGATGCTGGACGGGGCGATGCGGATGGCCAAGCGCGGCCAGCCGGTGGTGATCACGCCGTTCACGCTGGCGGGGGCGATGGCTCCGGTGACGATGTCGGGGGCGGTGTCGCTGTCTTTGGCCGAAGGGCTGGCGGGGCTGGCGCTGCTGCAATACATCAATCCGGGCTGCCCGGTGGCCTTGGGGACCTTCACCAGCAACGTCGATATGAAATCGGGCGCGCCGGCCTTTGGCACGCCGGAATACATGCGCGCCACGCAGATGACCGGGCAGCTGGTGCGGTTTTATGGTTTGCCGCTGCGGTCTTCGGGCACCTGTGCGGCCAACGTGCCGGATGGGCAGGCGATGTGGGAAACCTCGAACAGCCTGTGGGCGGCGGTGCAAAGCCGCACCAACATGGTCTATCATGCGGCGGGCTGGCTGGAGGGTGGGCTGATCGCCAGCCCCGAGAAGTTCATCATGGACTGCGAAGTGTTGCAGATGATCCAGCGCTATTTTGAATCGAGCATCGTGGCCACGACGCCGGATGATCTGGCGTTTGAGACCATCAAGCAGGTTGGCCCCGGCGGGCATTACTTTGGCTGCCAGCACACGCAAGACCGCTATCAGAACGCGTTTTATGCGCCGATCGTGTCGGATTGGCGCAATTACGAGGCGTGGAATCTGGATGGGGCAGTGTGGACGACCGAACGCGCGCACCGCATCTACAAGCAGATTTTGGCTGAATTCGAAGCGCCGGAGATGAACGGCGACCATCAGGAAGACCTGCGCCGCTTTGTGGCAAAGCGTAAGCAAGAGGGCGGTGCGCCGACCGATTTCTGAGCCATCGCCAATCGATAACCCGGCCAGTGTGGGAAACCGCACTGGTCGTTTGCGTTTGGGGCCGCTACCAAAGGCGAAACAGGAGGACGGGCAATGGGGCAGGGCATCCGGCAACGGGCGGACATGGCGGCGTTGGGGGCCTTGGCGGGCGTCAGCCTGTATCTGCTGGCGAAGATTGTCGATGAGAACTGGCTGGACGAGCGGCTGGCGCTGGCGCTGGTCAGCTTTGCGGTGGTGTTCTTTGCCGGTGGCCTGAGCATGGCAGGCCCGGTGCGGATGGCGCGGGCGCTGGGCATGGCGGCGGCGCTGGGGCTGGCGGTGGCGCTGCTGCTGTCCTGGGCCGGGCTGCGCTATGACAGTCTGCACGATTTTCAGCCGTTCCCGCTGTTTGCGGCGGCAGTGCTGGCGGTATTGCCGCTGCCGTTTCTGATGGCGCAGGCCGGGCCGGGCTGGCGGGATTACCCGAGCCTGTTCACGCATAGCTGGGGGCTGTTCGTGCGGCTGTCGCTGGCGGTGATTTTTGTCGGCGTGGTCTGGGGGGTGATCCTGCTGTCGGATGCGCTGTTCGGGCTGATAGGTCTGCGCTGGATCGAACAGGCGCTGGAGATGCCGGTGGCGCCGTGGCTGATCACCGGACTGGTGTTCGGGCTGGCGCTGGCGGTGGTGAATGAGCTGTCGGATTATGTCTCGCCATTTCTGATCCTGCGGTTGTTGCGGCTGTTGGTGGTGCCGGTGCTGGTGGTGCTGGTGGTGTTCGGACTGGCGCTGCCGGTGCGCGGGCTGGGCGGATTGTTTGGCGGATTGTCTTCGGCGGCGACGTTGCTTGCGATGGTGACTGCGGCAGTGACGCTGGTGTCGGCGGCGGTGGATCAGGCCGAGGCGGATGCGGTGGGGCCGGGGTTGCAGGCGTGGGCGGTGCAGGCGCTGGCGCTGCTGGTGCCGGTTCCGGCGGGGCTGGCGGCGGTGTCGCTGTGGCTGCGGGTCGGGCAATATGGCTGGACGCCGGGGCGGTTGTTTGCGGCGTGGATGGTGGTTCTGGCGCTGGGCTACGGCGTATTTTACGCGCTGGCAGTGTTGCGGCCCGGTTGGCAGGTGGGGGTGCGGCGGGCGAATATCGGGCTGGCGCTGGCGGTGATCGGCTCGGCTGGGCTGTGGCTGACGCCGGTTTTGCACCCCGAGGCGATTGCTGCCCGCAGCCAGCTCGCGCGGTTTGAAGCCGGGGGGCGCAAGCCGGAAGATATTGATATTTATGCGCTATCGCAGTGGGGGCGGGCTGGGGATCTGGCTTTGAGCCGGCTGGAAGATATCGCGGCAGAACCGGGGCAAACGGCACTGGCCGCACGGTTGGCGGGCGAGCAGCAGGGCAATGCGCCGATGGATGCGGCGGCGCTGCGGGCGGCGTTGCTGGCGATCTTGCCGCTGCAACCCAATGATGCAACGGCCACGCGCGACGCGATATTGGCGGCAGCGGACCCGAGTTTGCTGAACTATTGGCGCGCAAGGTGCGAGCAGGTGCTGCCCGAAGGCCAGCGCGGCTGCGTGATGGTGGTGGCCGATCTTTGGGCCGATCTGCCGGGGCCAGAAGCGCTGATGGTTACTACGGATGAGGCCGGGTTTCTGAACTATAACGGGCTGGTGTTGACGGCGGATGGCTTGCAAAGCCATGCGGTGCAGGACCGCGACGGCTTTCTGCCCGATCAGGGCGAAGGTCGTGATCTGCTGATGACTTTGCAGGTGGCGCCGCCGGTGCTGGAGCCTGCGCCGTTCAACCAGATCAGCGTCGGCGCGGCGCGGCTGCTGATGCTGCCATGATGCATTGGCAAGTTGTTAACGCATTGCGCCTAGACTGGCGACGAATCAACCCTGCGAGAGCCTTATGCTTGGCCTGATAAACCGCTCAATCCAGTGCTTCTTGCGCGACACCTACGGGGAGGCGACCTGGCTTGGCATCGCGCGGGCGGCGGGTTTGGGTTTTGACAGTTTCGAACCGTTGTTGATCTATGATGATGCCTTGACCAACGCCGTGATCAACGCTGCGGCGCAAGGCTTGCAGCGGCCGCGCGAAACGGTGCTGGAAGATTTGGGCACCTATCTGGTGTCGCACCCCAATCTGGAAGCGCTGCGGCGGCTGCTGCGCTTTGGCGGGGTGAATTTTGTCGATTTTCTGCACTCGCTGGAAGATTTGCCCGAACATGGCAGGTTGGGCCTTCCCGATCTGGATGTACCAGAATTTGAACTGGTTGATCAGGGGGGCGGGCGGTTCTTGCTGCGGGTGTCGCAGTTGTTGCCGGGGGTGGGGCATGTGATCGTAGGGCTGCTGCGGGCGATGGCCGATGATTATGGCGCGCTGGTGCTGCTGGATCATGGCGGCGTGGATACGGCAGGCGTGCACGGGGGCGACGAGGTGGTGACGGTGCATCTGCTGGATCAGGCCTATGCGCAGGGGCGGCGGTTTGATCTTGCCATGCCGGGGGTGTAGGCGATGACGCTGGGTTTGGATCACGGGGCGCTGGCGCGGCTGATGCCGATGCATGTCAGTCTGGATGCGCGCGGCGTGGTCTGCGGTGTCGGGCCAACGCTGGCCAAGCTGCCGGCGGTGGCGGCGGCGCTGGGCAGTGGATTTGGTGATCTGTTCGCGGTGCGCAGGCCGGCGGGCGTGGTGTCGATGGCGGATTTGCGGGCGCGGGCGGGGCAATGCCTGCATCTGCTGCTGCATGAAAGCGGCGCGCAGGTGCGCGGGCTGGCGATGCCGACCGCCGGGGGCGGGATGCTGATCAACCTGTCTTTTGGCATCGGGGTGATCGAAGCGGTGCGCCAGCATGCGCTGACCGATGCCGATTTCGCGCCGACCGATCTGGCGGTGGAAATGCTGTATCTGGTCGAGGTGAAATCCGCGGTGATGCAGGAACTGAAGCGGCTGAACTTGCGGCTGCAAGGCGCCAAGGTGGCGGCGGAAGAACAGGCGCTGACCGACACGCTGACCGGGCTGCGCAACCGCCGCGCGCTGGATGGCGTGCTGCCGCTGCTGATCGCGCAAGGCGTGCCGTTCGGCCTGATGCATATTGATCTGGATTATTTCAAGCAGGTCAACGACACGCTGGGCCATGCCGCGGGCGATTTCGTGCTGCGCGAGGTCGCCGCGGCCTTGACGGTTGAAACGCGCGCCTCTGATACCGTGGCGCGGGTGGGCGGCGACGAATTTGTTGTCGTGCTACCGGGGCTTTCCGACACCGCCCGGCTTGGCCAGATTGCGCGGCGCATCATCGACCGGTTGATGCTGCCGATGGATTTTGCCGGTGCGCCATGCCGGATTTCTGCCTCGATCGGGCTGACGATTTCGACGCTTTACGCGCCACCCGAGGCAGAGCGTATGTTGGCAGATGCGGACGCTGCGACCTACGCCTCCAAGCGCGCGGGGCGGGCGCAGCTGCAGTTTCACCACGATTGTGCGGGGGGCAGGCTATCGGCCTAGGATTTTTGCCTTTGCGACAGATCAAGGGCTGGAAGCGCGGCACGGATTGCGCTATGCGCCGCGCATCCCAACAGATGTGAGGCCCTGCCCATGAAAGCCGCCGTCGTTACCTTCCCCGGCTCCAATTGCGACCGTGATCTGGCCGTGGCGTTTGAACGCGCCGGTTTTGACGTGGCGCGGGTTTGGCACAAGGACAGTGACTTGCCCGCAGGTACCGATGTGGTCGGCGTGCCGGGCGGCTTTTCCTTTGGCGATTACCTGCGCTGCGGTGCCATCGCGGCACAGTCGCCGATTGCAGCGGCCATTCGTGGCCACGCGGCGCGCGGCGGCTATGTGCTGGGCATTTGCAACGGCTTTCAGGTGTTGACCGAAATGCAGCTGTTGCCGGGTGCCTTGATGCGTAATGCCGGGCTGAAATTCATCTGCAAAACCATTGACTTGAAGGTGGCAACCACCGATAGCGCCTTCACCAGCGGCTATGCAAAGGGCCAGCAGATTGCGGTACCGGTGGCGCATCACGATGGCAATTATACCATTGATGCCGAAGGACTGGCGGCGCTGAAGGGCGAAGATCGTATCGCCTTTACCTATAGCCAGAACCCGAACGGCGCGATGGCCGACATCGCCGGCGTGCTTTCGGCCAACCGCCGGGTGCTGGGGATGATGCCGCACCCCGAGCGCGTGGTCGATGCGCAACATGGTGGCACCGATGGCGCGGCGCTGTTTGCCAGCCTGATGGGCGGGATGGCGCTGGCCTGACCCCCTTCGGCTTGAGGCAGCGCGACCGCGCGCCTAAAGTCAGCAGATGCAAAACCGCAGACGAGCCAAGCAACTCAGGGATGCCGCGCCGGGAAGATCCTGGCGAATCCGGCTTGCGGCGACGCTTCTGGTGTTGCTGGCGCTGGGCGTGGTGCTGACGACCAACCGCTGGCTGTCGGAACGCTTTACCGAGACCACGCGCAACCGGGCGGAACTGCGGCTCGCGCTTTATTCCGGCAACATGCTGTCGGAAGTGCAGCGGACCTCGGTGGTGCCGTTGCTGTTGGCCGATGATCCGGCAATCCGCGACGCGCTGATGAAAGACAGCTTTGCCGACACCACGCTGCGCCTGATCGAGGTGCAAGAAGAGATCGGGGTCGCCTCGATCACGTTGCTGGATCGAAACGGCTGGACGGTGGGAGCCACTGATCGCAACCTTCTGGGCACGCGGCACGGCACCGATGCCTATTTTCTGGGCGCGACGCGCACGAAGGATACGGTCTTTTCCGTAACGCCACGCGAGGGTGGGGCGTATGATTTCACTTATTCCCGGCAGATTGCGGTAAATGGCAGCACCCTCGGCGTGATCGTGGTCGCCGTCGATATGATGAAGCACGAACGCGCCTGGTCCGGTTTGCAGGACGCGGTGCTGGTGACCAATTCCGATGGCGTGGTGATCTTGGCAACCGAGCCTTCGTGGCGCAGCAAGCCTCTTGCCGAGGCTCTGACGCCGCTCGACAGCCCCTCGGCGCTGGACCGGGCGTTGAAGGGGGCGACGGATTGGGCGCAAAACCCGCCGGATGCCTATCTGTCGGGTGAGGCGGTGATGCGCACCGAAGCGCGGGTGCCGTTTCAGGGCTGGAAGATGCTGACCTTCACCGCCTATGATTCCGTGCGCGAAAAAGTGAACGGCGTGATTGCCTTGGAAATCATGGGCTTCGCCATTCTGGCGGCGATGACGTTCTATGTGCTGTCGCGCAAGGCGTGGTCGCAAACCGTGTCGTTTCAGCGGGAATCTGCCGAATTGCGGCTGCTGAATGCGCGGCTGTCACGCGAGATTGCCGAACGTGAAAAGGTGCAGAAAACCCTGGAGGTCGCCGAACTGACGCTGGCGCAATCGTCGAAACTGGCGGCACTGGGCGAGATGTCGGCGGCGGTCAGCCACGAATTGAACCAGCCGCTGGCGGCGATGAAAACCTATCTGGCCGGCGCGCGGCTGCTCTTGCAACGCAAGCGCCCGGACGAGGCTTTGTCGAGTTTTCAACGCATTGACGATCTGATTGACCGGATGGGCGCGATTACCCGGCAGCTGAAATCCTATGCCCGCAAGGGCGGCGAGGCATTTGAGCCGGTCGATCTGCGCGCCTGTGTCAGCTCGGCGCTGGCAATGATGGAGCCGCAGTTGAAACAACGGGTGGTGAAGATCACCCGCACCGTGCCGCGCCAACCGGTGATGGTGATGGCCGACCGGCTGCGGCTGGAACAGGTGATCATCAACCTGTTGCGCAATGCGCTGGATGCGACGAAGGATCTGGCCGACCCGCAGATTGATCTGCTGTTGACGGTCGGCGAGACGGCAACCTTGGCGGTGCGCGACAATGGCACCGGCATTGTCGATATCGGCTCGGTGTTCGAGCCGTTTTACACCACGAAAAAGCCGGGCGAGGGCGTTGGCCTTGGCCTGGCGATCTCTTCGGGCATTGTCACCGATCTGGGTGGTCGGCTGACGGCGCACAACGCCACCGGTGGCGGCGCGGTGTTCGAGGTGCAACTGCCCGTTTTGGGCAAAGAAGCAGAAGCAGCGGAATGAGGGCGGCATGGCACGGGCAATGAAAGTGGCGATTGTGGACGACGAGGCAGATATGCGCCAGTCGATCAGCCAGTGGTTGGCCCTGTCGGGGTTTGACACTGAAACCTATGCCAGCGCGGAAGAGGCGCTGAAGGTGCTGGGGCCGGAATGGCCGGGCGTGGTGGTTTCCGACATCAAGATGCCGGGCATGGATGGCATGGCTTTTCTGAAACGGCTGATGGGGATGGATTCGGGGCTGCCGGTGATCCTGATCACCGGGCACGGCGATGTGCCGATGGCAGTCGAGGCGATGCGGGTCGGGGCTTATGATTTTCTAGAAAAGCCGTTCAACCCGGATCGGATGACCGAACTGGCCAAGCGCGCGACGACGGCGCGGCGGCTGACGCTGGATAACCGGGCGCTGCGCAAGGAGCTGTCGGATGGCTCGGTGCTGATGAAAAAGCTGGTCGGGGCCAGCCCGGCGATGGAGCGGCTGCGCGAGGATATTCTCGATCTGGGCCAAGCAGATAGCCATGTTCTGATCGACGGTGAAACCGGCACTGGCAAGACCTTGGTGGCGCATGCGCTGCATGCGGTCGGGCCACGGGCGTCGAAGAAGTTCGTTACGGTGTCTTGTGCTGCCTGGGGCGAAGATCAGCTTGCGGCCAAGCTGTTCGGGCCGTCAGAGGATGGCAATATCCCGCTGATCGAAGAGGCGCGCGGTGGCACTCTGTGCCTTGAGGATATCGAATCGCTGAGCCACGGGCTGCAATCGCGGCTGCTGACCTTGATCAACGAACAGGGCATGCCGCCCGAAACCCGGATCATCGCGATCTGCAATGAACACGCGCCAGACAAGACGTTGGAAGATGTGCTGCGGCCGGATCTGTATTACCGGCTGGGGGCGATGACGATCATTTGCCCGCCGCTGCGGGCGCGGGGCGAGGATATTCTGACGCTGTTCACCCGCGCCTCGGAACAGTTTTCTGAAGAATACGGCTGCGATGCGCCGCAGGTGACAGCGCAGGAAGCGGCACAGCTGTTGCAGGCGCCCTGGCCGGGCAATGTGCGCCAGCTGGTGAATATTGCCGAACGCGCGGTGCTGCAAAACCGGCGCGGATCGGGGTCGATTGCCTCGCTGCTGATGGCCGATAACGAGGCGTCGGGGCCTGCGCTGACCACGGAAGGCAAGCCGTTGAAGGATTATGTCGAAGCCTTTGAACGCATGCTGATCGACAACACCATGCGCCGTCACAAGGGCAGCATCACGGCGGTGATGGATGAATTGTGCCTGCCGCGCCGGACGCTGAATGAGAAGATGGCGAAATACGGCCTGCAACGGCAAGACTACGTTTGATCCCTGGGCCAGAGGTAGGGTGTGTGCTTGCACGCACCCTTGCCCGGCTTGGCCCTGAGGCGGCCTGCGTGGCTTTTGTCGCAAATCACCCATTGTCAGCGCGCCCTGTTTCCCGTTAGGGTTACGGACAGGCCGCTTCATGTGGCCACGGAATTCTCTGCCTTGACAATCTGGCGCGTCAGTCGCGCCGAACGCCGGGGTGGTCGGATCGGCCGCAAGGCCGGGTTATTGCCCGCAAGTGACTGATAACACAGGATCAAACCGGGCTTTTTAAGGTGGAAGGCGTAAGCCTTTCAGACGTGAACCGCGATGATGTGCGCGACATTGGCAATGACAAGCGAGGGGTGCCCACCGGGCACAGCCCGCCGTCTTGCGTTGCGCGCAGCCGCCCGAACAAGCCGCCCTTTCATGTTTGATCCCCGTTCCGGTCCACCGGAACGGCTCTGGCATGCCGGGCGCAATGGATTGATATGTCTAAGAAAATGCTTATTGACGCCACCCATGCGGAAGAAACCCGCGTGGTTGTGGTTGACGGCAACAAGGTCGAAGAATTCGATTTTGAAACCGTAAACAAACGCCAGCTCGCCGGAAACATCTACCTTGCCAAAGTCACCCGTGTGGAGCCTTCGCTTCAGGCGGCCTTTGTCGATTACGGTGGTAACCGGCATGGCTTCCTGGCTTTTGCCGAAATTCACCCGGATTATTACCAGATCCCGGTTGCTGATCGCAAAGCCCTGCTGGAAGAAGAGCGCGCCTATAACCGCGCGCAGGATGAAGAAGACAACCGCCGCTCGCGTCCGCGCCCGAAGCCGCAGCCCCGTCCGCGGGCTGAGGCTGTTGACGGTGATGCGGTGCAAAGCGCTGAAATCAGCAGCATGGATGTGGTTGATCTGGGCGAGGAAACCGGGGCCGATGCGCTGGTGCAAACCGCGCGCAGCGAAGCCGCAGAACAGCCGCATGACCATGCTCACCATGATCACGCCCATACTCACAACGTCGCCTCGGTAGACAGCGACGAGGGCGAGCTGGTGTTCCGGTCGATTGATCACGCCTCGGACACCGACGACGAGATCGAATCCATCGCTGATGAAGACGTGGCTGAAGAAATCTCGGCGCCGCGCAAGCCTCGGGCGCGTCGGTATAAAATCCAGGAAGTGATCAAGGTGCGCCAGATCATGCTGGTGCAGGTGGTCAAGGAAGAACGCGGCAACAAAGGGGCTGCGCTGACGACTTACCTTAGCCTCGCAGGCCGGTATTGCGTGCTGATGCCGAACACCGCGCGCGGCGGCGGGATTTCCCGCAAGATCACCCAGGCGGCTGACCGCAAGAAGCTGAAAGAGATCGCGACCGAGATTGAAGTGCCGGAAGGCGCGGGTCTGATCATCCGCACGGCAGGCGCGAAGCGCACCAAGCCCGAGATCAAGCGCGATTACGAATATCTGATGCGGCTGTGGGAACAGATCCGCGAGCTGACGCTGAAGTCGATTGCGCCCGCCGCGATCTACGAAGAAGGCAACTTGATCAAACGCACGATCCGCGATCTGTATAGCCGCGAGATTGAGGAAATTCTGGTTGAGGGCGAAGCGGGTTACCGCACCGCCAAGGATTTCATGCGGATGATCATGCCGAGCCACGCCAAACAGGTGGTGCGCTATGACGAAAGCACGCCGCTGTTCGCCAAATATCAGGTGGAAAGCTATCTGGGCGGCATGTTCAACCCGGTGGTGCAGCTGAAATCCGGCGGCTACATCGTGATCGGCATCACCGAAGCGTTGGTGGCGATCGACGTGAACTCGGGCCGCGCGACAAAAGAGGGGTCGATCGAAGACACCGCGTTGAAGACCAACCTGGAGGCCGCCGAAGAGGTGGCGCGCCAGTTGCGTCTGCGCGATCTGGCCGGTCTGATCGTGATCGACTTCATCGACATGGAAGAGCGTCGCAACAACGCCGCTGTCGAGAAGAAGCTGAAAGACAAGCTGAAAACCGACCGCGCGCGGATTCAGGTCGGGCGGATTTCCGGCTTTGGCCTGATGGAAATGTCGCGTCAGCGCCTGCGTCCGGGGATGCTGGAATCGACGACGCAGCCTTGCTCGCATTGCCACGGCACCGGGCTGATCCGCTCGGATGACAGCCTTGGCTTGCAGGTTCTGCGCGCCTTGGAAGAAGAGGGCACGCGCAAGCGTTCGAAAGAGGTGCTGTTGCGCGCGCCGATCGGGATCGTGAACTTCCTGATCAACCAGAAGCGTGAGCATATCGCGCTGATCGAAGCCCGCTATGGCATGTCGGTGCGGATCGAATGCGATCCGGCGATGGTCAGCCCGGATTTCTCGATTGAAAAGTTCAAGACCGCGACCCGGGTGGTGCCGGAAGTGTCTTCCGTGATCTCGGGCAATGCCAGCCTGATGGGCGCTCCGGTGGCCGAGGAAGAAGACGAAGACATCATCGACGATGTGGATGAGGTCGAAGAGGCGGAAGAGGTCGAGGCGGCTCCGGCGGCTGTTGCGGTTGCAGCGGCGGGTGAGGGCGGCAACGGCAAGAAGCGCCGTCGTCGGCGTCGTCGCAAGAAGCCGGGCCAGCCGGGCGATGCGAATGCACAGGCCAATGGCGAAGAGGGTGACGACGAAGCTGTGGGCGACGAGGCTGATGCGGGTCCAGTGATCGAGGCTGTGGCCGAAGTTGCTACCGAAGCTGCGGCCGAGCCGAAGAAGCGCACCCGCGCGCCGCGCCGTGGCAGCAAGGCCGCTGAGCCGGTTGCGGCCGTTGAACCGGCTACCCCGGCGAAACCGGCCACCCGGTCACGCAGCAAAGCTGTCAAGGCAGAGCCAGCCGTGCCGCAGGAGACCCCCGCTGTGGCAGAGGCTGACGCAAAACCGAAAGCTGCGCGCAGCCGGACCAGCCGCGCCAAGCCGAAGCCCGAAGCGGCAATCGAGGCCCCGGCTGCAACTGTGGCTGAAGTCAGCCCGGACGAGGCCGTTGTCGCGGCCCCCGTCGCTGTTGCCCCCGTCGCGGCGGCAGCTGTCGAAGCGGCCAGCTTTCCGGTTGATCCGGGTCTTGCCCCGGCGCATTCGGACACAGCCTTGCAGGTCGATCCAGAAGAAGCCAGTGCTGCGGTGGAACCCACCGAAGACGACGGCACGGCAAAGCCGAAAAAACGCGGCTGGTGGTCGCTGGGCCGCTAAGCCTTTGGGGCGGTGGGGAAACCCGCCGCCCCTTTCATTTGCCGCGTCGGATCAGATAGGCGTCAACGCCCGCGTCTGCGCTTGCCCCGAGAAAGTCATGCCCGGCCTGGCCGCAAAAATGCGGCAGATCAATTGCCGCCATCTTGTCGGTCGCCAGCACGCGCAACACTTGCCCCGGTGCCATGCCGATCAGCCGCTTGCGCGCCCGCAAAACCGGCAGCGGGCATAGAAGCCCGGCGCAATCGACCTCTGCATCCCAATCCATCGGCCAAACCCTTTCGCTTTTGCCTCAATATCCTCGGCAAATGCCCAGATGCCAGCCCGAAATGCCGCACGCGGACGTGAAGCGCAAAGGCGTGACCTTTGGCATCGCCTAAGCTACACCCATCAAAACGGAGGCCCGCATGTTCGGCATCGACATCATCGACGCAAGCCTGATCCCGGCAATGGTTGTTGCTCTGCTGGCCGGGGTGCTGTCTTTTCTCAGCCCCTGTGTGCTGCCGATCGTGCCACCCTATCTGGCGTATATGTCGGGGATTTCGGTGGGGGAAATGAAGGGCGGTCGGTCGCCGATCCTGGCTGCGCTGTTCTTCGTGATGGGGCTTTCGACGGTGTTTCTGTTGCTGGGGCTGGCGGCCTCGGCGTTTGGCGCGTTTTTTTTGGGTAATGCGGACACCTTTGCCACGCTGGCCGGGGTCGTGGTGATGATCTTTGGCGCGCATTTTGTCGGCGTCTATCGCATCGGCTTTCTGGACCGTGAGATGCGGCTGGACGCGGGTGATCAGGGCGGGTCAGCCTTTGGCGCCTATGTGCTGGGGCTGGCTTTTGCCTTCGGCTGGACGCCCTGTATCGGTCCGCAACTGGGCGCGATCCTGAGCCTTGCTGCGCAAGAGGGCAACGTCTCACGCGGGATGGTGTTGCTTGCGGTTTATGCTGCGGGGCTTGGCCTGCCGTTTTTGGCAGTGGCGGCGTTCTTTGCCCGGCTGGCCCCTGCCGTGGCGTTCATGAAGCGGCACGCCGAGCGGATCGAAAAGGTCATGGGCCTGCTGCTGTGGACGATCGGGTTGTTGATGCTGACCGGCGGCTTTTCGTCGTTTTCCTATTGGCTGCTGGAAAACGTGCCGTTTCTGGCCAATCTTGGCTAGGCTTTCCCCTTAGTATTGCCAAAATTCGGCTTTAGGCTGGAGGTTGGATAAGTGGGGTGCGATGGAACCGATCACCAAGCAGGGAAAGCCCGATCAGCGCGTGCGGCGCAGACGGGTGTTTTATATCCCCGGCTATGACCCGATCCACCCGCGCCGCTACCGCGAACTTTATCGGAAGGAAGCCGAGGCGCAGGCGAGGATTTCTGGCTACAAGATTGATCTGAAACCGAAAAAGGTAAAGGGGCCTTACGGCTGGCACGTTACAGGCACGATCAATGGTGCGGTGACAGCGGCGGATGTCGAGGTGCTGGTCTGGGCTGATATCGTCAAAACCTCGATGGCGCGCGGGATCTTGGGCACCTATCTGCAGCTGTTGCGCACGGCTTGGGCCTATATCGGATCGGGCGCGCTGTTTCGGCTGATGCGGCTGCGCAAGGGGCCGATGATTGCCGCGCTTTATCCGATTGTGTTCCTGCTGGTGCAACTGGCGCTGGCGGTTCTGGCTGGCTGGGGCGTAGGCGCGCTGGTGGCGTGGGTGCATCCGGTTTTGGGCTGGGCGGCGGGGTTGGGGCTGGCCTGGGCGATGCTGCGGGCGTTCAAACGCTGGGATAACAAGGTCTTTGCCTATTATCTGATGCATGATTATGCCTATTCGGCGCAAGCCAAGGGTGCCAACCCGCCTGAACTGGAGGCGCGGATGGCGGCGTTTCGCCGGACCATCCGCGAGGCTTTGACCGCAGGCTTTGATGAGGTGCTGGTGGTTGGCCATTCCTCGGGCGCACATCTGGCGGTATCGATTCTGGCCGATCTGGTCCGCGAAGGGCTGCCCGACGATGCGGCGCGGTTGTCATTTCTGTCGCTGGGGCAGGTGGTGCCGATGGTGTCATTTTTGCCCGAGGCCAAGCGGCTGCGCGGCGATCTGCGCTATCTGTCGGCGCGGCAGGAAGTGGTGTGGGTGGATGTGACCGCCCCCGGCGATGGCTGCGCCTTTGCGCTGTGCGACCCGGTTGCGGTGACGGGAGTGGCCCCCCACGATAAGCGCTGGCCTCTGGTGATCTCGGCGGCGTTCACCCAAACGCTGTCGCCGGAACGCTGGGCGCAACTGCGGTGGCGGTTCTTTCGGCTGCATTTTCAATATCTTTGCGCCTTTGACCGCCCCGGAGATTACGACTATTTTCAGATCACAGCCGGGCCGTTGACGCTGGGGCAGCGCTATGCCGACCGGCCCGCGTCGAAAAGCCGGATTGAACGCGCGACCTCAGGCTATAGAAGCGTGGCATGATACCGCCCAAACCGCCCGCGCGCCCCGACCGAGTTTCGCTGCTGCAATACCTGCGGCTGTTCCGGCGCGATATTCTGTCGGCGCAACCGGCGCGGCTCTATCGGGCGTGGATGGCCGAGTTTCGCACGCCATTTTTCTGCAGCTACATGTGCAACGATCCGGCGCTGGTCAACCGGGTGCTGGTGGAACGGCCCGATGATTTTCCCAAATCCAACCGTATCCGCGAGGGGCTGAACCCGCTGCTCGGCAACTCGGTTTTCGTGACCAACGGCGAGGAATGGAAGCGGCAGCGGCGGATCATTGATCCTGCGTTTGAAGGTGGGCGGCTGCGTGACACGCTGCCCGCGATGTGGGCGGCGGGGCAGGCGGCGGTGGCGCGGATGCCGCTGGGCGAGGTTGAGGTGGAAGAGGAAATGAGCCACGCTGCGGCGGATGTGATTTTCCGCACGCTGTTCTCGATTCCGATCGAACACGAGGTGGCGGCGGCGGTTTTTGGCGAATTTCGCAGCTATCAGCGGACGCAGCCGATCCTCAATTTGGCAGCGTTTCTGCCGTTGCCGAGGTGGTTTCCGCGGTTTCACCGGCGGGCGACCAAGCGCTCGGCAGCGGTGATCCGCGGGTTGATCACGCGATTGACCACGGCGCGGGCGGCGGCGATTGCAGCGGGCACAGCGCCGGATGATCTGGCGACGAAGATCATGGTGACGGCGGACCCGCTGACCGGGCAGCGTTTCGATACCGAAGAAATGGTCGATCAGGTGGCGATCTTCTTTCTGGCCGGGCACGAAACCAGCGCCTCGGCTTTGGCTTGGGCCTTGTTGATGCTGGCGATGTATCCTGATGTGCAGGAAAAGCTGGCGGCAGAGGCGGCGGCTTTGCCCGAAGCGCCGGATTTCGCGGCGGTTGGCAAGCTGCGCTATGCCCGCGATGTGTTCCGCGAGGTGCTGCGACTGTATCCGCCAGTGCCGATGATGGTACGCGAAAACCGCTGTCCGGAAGATATGCGCGGGCGCAAGGTGGTGCCGGGGGCGCAGATTGTGCTGAGCCCGTGGCACCTGCACCGGCATGAAAGGATCTGGGACAGGCCGGATGAGTTTGATCCAAGTCGTTGGCAAACCCAGGAAAACCGGGTTTGCGCCCGCGATGCCTACATGCCGTTTTCGGCGGGGCCACGGGTTTGTACCGGGGCTGGGTTTGCCATGGTCGAGGGGCCACTGTTGTTGGCGATGCTGGCGCGGGCGTTTCGGTTCGAGCGGCTGGAGGGGCGGGAAGCGGTGCCGGTTGCGCATCTGACGGTGCGGGCGAAAGACGGCATCTGGCTGCGGATTGTGCGGCGGCATGGCTGATCGGCGGTTTGACGAAAACTCTTTAGAAGAGTTTTCGCAAATTCCTTTTGAAGGAATTTGCCATAGTCAGCACAACACGCGCACTGGTTCTGCGTTGCAGAAAATCACATATTGCCCGGCATTTTCGACGGCATGGTAGCCACGTCGTCGCAATTCGCGTTCGAAATTGGCGCGGCCAACAATCCGTTCCACGTCGCGGATCTGGCGGCGCACAATGCCGCCTTCGCGTGCGGTTTTTGCGCTGAAAAGCTGCAGCAGCCAGATGTCAGGTGGAATCAGGGCAATAATATCTGTCATGGCGAAACCTCCATCGGCAAAGCTTCGTCAAAACTGCTTAAGGCGCGGTTAACGGCGCAGAGTCTGCAACACGAACACGCGGATCGCCGAGGCCAGCCCGACCTCGCCGTCGCGCGTGGCGTCCAGTTCTGCGGCGAGGGCGTTCAGGGTCTGGCCGCGATCATGGGCAATCTGACGGAAGGCCTCCCAGAACGCGGCTTCCAGGGAAACCGAGGTGCGGTGGCCCTTTAGCGTCAGCGAGTGTTTGACGGGCCGCCCGTTCATTCGCGTTCGTGCCCGTCAAGGGCGCGCTTTTCCTGCGCCAAACGCGCTGCCTCAAGAGCTTTGTCGCCCTTGCGGCGGCCGAATTTCACGGCATTGGCATCCGCCTGCGCGCGGGTTTCGGCCTTTTCTTTGGCCTTGCGCGCCGCGCGCAGGTTGATGATTTCTGCCATGGTCAGCCCTTCGGGCCAACCATGTCTTCAGGCCGCACCACGCGGTCGAAGGTTTCGCCATCGACATAGCCCAAGGCAATCGCCTCTTCGCGCAAGGTAGTGCCATTCTTATGCGCGGTTTTTGCAACCTTGGTGGCCGCGTCATAGCCGATGGTGGGTGCAAGCGCCGTCACCAGCATCAGCGATTCCTTCATCAGCTTGTCGATCCGCGCGATGTTGGCTTGGGTACCGACAACCATGTTATCGGTGAACGACCCGGCCGCATCGCCCAAAAGCTGCATGGATTGCAGCACGTTATACGACATCATCGGGTTGTAGACGTTCAGCTCGAAATGGCCCTGCGACCCGGCAAAACCCACCGCCGCATCATTGCCCATCACATGCGCGCAGACCATTGTCAGCGCCTCGGCCTGAGTCGGGTTGACCTTGCCCGGCATGATCGACGAGCCCGGTTCATTTTCCGGCAGGATCAATTCTCCCAGACCCGAGCGCGGGCCAGACCCCAGCAAGCGCAGGTCGTTCGCGATCTTGAACAGCGAGGCGGCGACGGTTTTCAGGGCGCCGGAAAACATCACCATCGCATCATGCGCGGCCAGTGCCTCGAACTTGTTCGGGGCGGTGACGAAGGGCAGGTTGGTGATTTCGGCGATCTTGGCAGCCACGCGGGTATCCCAGCCGACGCGGGTGTTCAGCCCGGTGCCGACGGCAGTGCCGCCCTGTGCCAGCTCATAGATGTCGGGCAGGCAAGATTTCACCCGCGCGATGCCCTTGGCGACCTGCGCGGCATAGCCCGAGAATTCCTGGCCCAAGGTCAGCGGTGTCGCATCTTGTGTGTGGGTGCGGCCGATCTTGATGATGTCTTTGAATTCAATGGCTTTTGCGTCCAGCGCCGCATGCAGCTTTTCCAGACCGGGCAGCAGCACATCGCGTGCCATCATGCCAATGGCGACGTGCATCGCCGTCGGGAAGGTGTCGTTCGACGACTGCCCCATGTTGACGTGGTCGTTCGGGTGGACCGGCTTTTTGCTGCCCTTCACCCCGTCGAGCATTTCAATCGCGCGGTTCGAGATCACCTCGTTGGCGTTCATGTTCGACTGCGTGCCCGAGCCGGTCTGCCAGACGACCAGCGGGAAGTTGTCGTCAAACTTGCCGTCGATCACCTCTTGCGCGGCTTTGGCGATGGTTTCGCCCAAAGCGGCATCCATATCGCCCTGCGCGACATTGACCAGCGCGCAGGCCTTCTTGATCACGCCCAAGGCGCGCACGATGGCAATCGGCTGACGTTCCCAGCCAATCGGGAAGTTCATGATCGAGCGCTGCGTTTGCGCGCCCCAGTATTTATCGGCGGGAACCTCTAGCGGGCCAAAGCTGTCGGTCTCGGTGCGGGTGGCGGACATTCGCAAGCCTCCTGATGGGAATGGCAGCGGCATAGCGCGGAAGGGTTAAGATTTCAATCGGTATGCAGAGGTATACCAAAGAATGCGGCAATCAGGCACGCCGCTTTCACGCCCGGTGAAAGTGATAGACCTGTGCTGGGGGCAAGTTGGCCCAGACCTTGGGGCCTTTGCTGACGCGCAGGTGCATCTGCGCCATCAATTCCGGCGAAAGCGGCGGTTTCTGGCCATAGGTGAACTGCACGAACACGCCATCGGGGGCTAGAATATCAAACGCTGCCTGCACGATTTCCATGCGCAGGCCGACCGGCATCGACAGCAGCGGCAGGCCAGAGATCACCGCAGAGACGCCGGGGGCGATCAGCTTTGGCGCGTCTTGCGCGGGGGCATGGTGAATGGTGACGCCGGGCAGGGTGGCGTGCAGGTGGGCTGCGAAATCCGGGCTCATCTCGAACAGGGTCAGATCGCGCGCGGCGACACCCGCCGCCAGAATCCCCCGGGTCAGCACGCCGGTGCCGGGCCCGAATTCGACCACCCGACCCGAGTGCGGGCCAAGACCTGCCGCCATAGCCCGCGCCAGCCAGCGCGAGGAGGGGGCAATCGCCGACACTTGCTTGGGCTTTGTCAGCAACTGGCGGAAGAACAGCGTAGCCTCATGGGCCATGGCAGCCTCCTGTGTAGGGAAATGCGGTTATTGCTTGCGGAACTTGTCAAGCCGCACGATCTGCGCCTCGCCCTGCGGCGGGGTCGGATCGTCTTCGGGGCCGTCTTCGTCTTCCTCGTCGTCGCCGTCGTCTTCATGCGTTTCAAAACGCAGGCCGAATTCGACTGAAGGATCGACAAAGGTGCGCACGGCGTCAAACGGAATCACCAGCTGCTCGGGCTGATTGCCGAAGTTCAGCGTAATTGAAAAGCCGTCGTCGGTGACGATCAGATTATCAAACCAGTGCTGTATCACGATGGTCATTTCGCCGGGGTAGCGTGAGCGCAGCCAGTCAGCCATTTCGACGCCGTCAACCGTGGTGTCGAAGGTGATGAAGAAGTGATGCGCGCCCGGCAGGCCTTCTGCGCCGACATCTTTGAGTACGGTCTGGATCAGCCCGCGCATCGCGCGGTGCATCAGGTTACCGTAGTCAATCGATTTGGCCATGAGACACCCTTTCGCATTGTCGCCAGCATAGGGGATTCGACTCTAAAGGGAAGGGGGGGGCGGTCAGAATGCTGCAAGTGCAGCGGTGACGGCGGCGGAAATCGCCAGCACATAGGGCAAGGGCCAATGCCTGCGCAGCAACAGATAGGCCGCAAGCAGCGCCAGCGCGGTCGGCAGCAGCCGCAGGCTGGACGGATCGGGCAGGATCAGTTGCAGCGGTCCGGCGCTGAACGGGGTGACGGTGGCAAACAGCACATGCGCTGCGAACCAGAGCGACAGGTTGGCGATCACCCCGACCACGGCTGCGGTGATGCCGTGCAGCGCGCCGGCAAGACGGGGGGCTGTGGTCAGGCGGGCTAGCCAAGGCGCCCCGGCGAAGATCCACAGAAAGCAGGGGGCGAAGGTCATCCATAGGGTGATTGCGGCTCCGGCAAGGCCCATCCAGACGCGAATCAGCGGGCCAGGGGTGGTTTCGGCAAGACCCAGGCCATCCATCATCTGCGGCAGAGTAAGCCATTGTTTTTGCTGCACCACGTCTTGTGCCATCCATGTCAGCACGGCGTAAGCGCCGCCGAAGGTCAGCAGGGCGAGCTTGGAAAAGAACAGCGCGATGTCGGCAAGGATGGCCGGGGCGAACTGAGTTATCAGCAGCAGCGGCAGTAGCCAGACCGCGCCCCAAACCGCCGCGGCTTGCAGCGATTGTCGCCATGGGGCGGCACTGGGGTTGGGGCTGTGCGGTGCGCTGGTGCTGACAAAGCCCCATAGCGCTGCGGCAAGGATCACGACAGGGAACGGGGCGGCGAACAGGAACAGCGCCGCAAAAGCCAATGCCGCGATGATCCAGTGCGCGCGGGTTTTCAGCGCACGTTTGGAGACCCGCAACAACGCCTCGATCACCACCGCCAGAACGGCGGCCTGCACGCCGGTAAACAGCGCAGCAACCAGCGGCAACGCACCCCAGCTTGCGTAGATCATCGACAATACCAGCACGATCAGCGCGCCGGGCAGCACGAACAGGGCCCCCGCGATCAGGCCGCCCAACGTGCCGTGCGTCCGCCAGCCGAACCAGGTTGCCAACTGCATCGCCTCGGGGCCGGGCAGCAGCATGCAAAATGACAGCGCGGAGAGATACTCTTTCTCGCTGACCCATTGTTTTTCATCGACCAACTCGCGGTGCATCAGAGCGATTTGCGCCGCTGGCCCTCCGAACGACAGGATGCCGATGCGGGCGAAAGTGCGGGTGAGGTCGGAAAGCGAGGCCTGTGTCATGACGACAAGCTATGCCAATCCAGAGAGGCAGTGCCAGAGAAAACCCTTTTGAAGGGTTTTCGGAAATTCCTGCATGCAGGAATTTCGCCAAAGTCCGGGCAGGATTCTGGACACGCAGGCCGGAGCAAAAGAAATTAAGTGCCGGATTCTGTTGCCAGGTTCCGGCGGACCCCGCCCTACGCGGCTAAGCGCAGGGACTTAGTTTCGGCGACTCGAACTGCTTACGCAGCCAAAGCCATTGCCGGAGCACGGTTGTCATTGGCAACTGTACGTTTGCACCGATAACGGTGGTAGCTCACCGAGCAAAAGCTGGCCCCTTTAGACGTTCGTCGATCCTATTTCGACCCCATCCGTCGCCAATGCGCGAGGTATTGGTGGAGTCGCCGGGTACCGCCCCCGGGTCCGAGCCGTTTATTATGGGTGCGTTTATCGCCATAGTCCCGAGCAAGCCCGGAACAAGGCCAATATAGGCGCGGGGGAGCGAGGGTGCAAGGGCGCTGGACTTGGAAACGGCAAACGCCCGAGGGTTTCCCCTCGGGCGCTGTTTTCGGTAAGATCAGGGGATCAGAAGCCGGATTTGATCATCTCAAACTCTTGCGTCATGCGGTCGCGCATTGCCGGGTCAATCGGGGTCTGGCTCAGCACGATGCCGTCGATCGGGTCAACATTGCCTTCCTTCAGCGCGTCCAGCGAGATGTCTTTCATCGCCACGTCATTGGAATGGGCATAGCCGAAGTTTTCCAAAAGACCCTTGGCCGAGTCGTGATCCAGCCAAGCGTTGATGAAATCATAGGCTTTTTCTTCGCTGCCGGGGGCGTCCTTGAAGTTGACGTAGCCGCAGAACCAGTTGGCGACACCCTCTTTCGGGGTGCGCTGGAACGCCACCGGCACGCCTTCACGCTTCATCGTGGCAACGCCGTCGTTCCACGTCCATGAAATCACAACTTCGCCGGTTTTCATCAACTGGGTCAGTTCGGACGGGTCGGCCCAATAGGTGCGCACGTTGGCATGGGCTTGGCGCAGCCATGCGGCGGCAGCCTGAAACTGCTCTTCCGACACATTGGTCCAATCCGAAACACCTGTGGCCAGCAGCGCCAGCGACCAGGTGTCATCGGTGTTATCGGGCAGCGAAATGCGGCCCGCGAAGGCCGGATCAGTGAACACCTGTAGCGAGGCGACCTGATCTGCCGTCACCTGATCGGTGTTATAGGCGATGGCTGTATAGGCGTAGTCGGTGGGAATATACCAAACCCCGGTGTCATCGGCGAAGATCTTGGAATTCTTGAACCGCTCGCCGATTTCGGCGTAGTTCGGGATCTTTGCGACATCCCACGGCTCGATCAGGCCGGCGTCACGGTATTTCTGCACCATCTGCGCGCAGGGGTGGGCGACATCGGCCTTGAAGCCGGAGGAGACCTTCTGGAAGGCCTCATCATCATCGCCAAAGAAGGAATAGGTCGGAACGTCGCCATGCTTGGCAACGTAGCCTTCGATCAGCGCCTGATTTTCAAAGCCGGCCCAGTCGAACACGGTCAGTTCGGCATCGGCGGCGAAAGCGGCGGTGGAAAGGGCCAGCGTGATGGCAGTGCTGGTCAGGAAAGTGGTGGCACGGGTCATGGGTGCTCCTAAGGCTGTTGGCATGGCCGCTTGTACAGTCGGGCGGCCTCATTGGCTTGGCGAGGCTAGATTGGCTCTGGCAATCGCTCAAGATGTTATTGCAAGATCAGCCTGACTTGGCGGTTTGGCAAGGGGGCTGTGCAGCGCTTTGCTGAAATTTGATCAAAAAAGGGGGCGGCGATGAGTTTCAGGGCATTGGTGATGGAGCAGCAGGCCGATGGCAGTGCTGTGGCGGCATTGCGCGATCTGGACGCGGCGGCGCTGCCCGCAGGCGATGTGACGGTGCGGGTGGAGTATTCGACGCTGAACTACAAGGATGGGTTGTGCCTGTCTGCCAAGGGCGGCGGTTTGGTGCGGAATTATCCGCATGTGCCGGGGATTGATTTTGCCGGGGCGGTCGAGGCGTCTTCGGATGCGCGCTATACGCCGGGGGATCGGGTGGTGCTGACCGGCTGGCGGGTCGGCGAGGTGCATTGGGGCGGCTATGCGCAAAAGGCGCGGGTCAAGGCCGATTGGCTGGTGCCACTGCCCGTTGGCTTGACCACGCGGCAGGCGATGGCGGTGGGCACGGCGGGCTTTACCGCGATGCTGGCGGTGATGGCGCTGGAAGATCACGGCCTGACACCGGCCAAGGGTGAGGTGCTGGTCACGGGGGCTGCGGGCGGTGTCGGGTCGGTCGCGGTCGCGTTGCTGGCGGCCTTGGGCTATAGCGTCGCGGCGGTGACGGGGCGGCCCGAAACGGAAAACTATCTGCGCGATTTGGGGGCGGGGCGGATCATTCCGCGGGCTGACCTCGCGGAAACCGTAAAGCGACCGCTGGAAACCGAGACATGGGCCGGCTGCATTGATGCGGTGGGCGGGCCGATGCTGGCGCGGGTGCTGGGGCAGATGCAGCACCGCGCCTCTGTCGCCTCGGTGGGGCTGGCGGGCGGATCAAATCTGCCTGCGACGGTGATTCCGTTCCTGCTGCGCGGGGTGAACCTGCTGGGCATTGATTCTGTGCTGTCACCCTTTGCCGAGCGGTCGCGGGCCTGGGCGCGGATTGCGGCAGAGCTGCCGTTGGCCAAGCTTGAAGCCATGGTGCAAGAGGTGGGTCTGGCCGATCTGCCCGCTTTGGGGGCCGCGATTCTGGCCGGGGGCGTGCAGGGCCGTGTGGTGGTGGATGTGAACCGCTAAGCGGGTGGATCACGCGTTGCCCGATTTGTTTTCCTGCGATTTCGGGTCGTGAGCAGCGGCGCTTTTCGTCTGCATCGGGGTTTACGGCGCGAAAATCCTTGGCTAGGCTCGGCCTTGATCCTGCCCTGAGCAGGCTCTGCCGGGGCACCTTTGCGGCGCTGCGGCTTGGCTGGAAGACCTGCCACGGCCTTTGCTTTTCCGTGGAATTCCGCCGGGCCGTATGTGTGAAGCGCAACTGAACAGGTGTCTGATGACCGAACTTGATCTGAACTTTGTCCGCAGCCAGTTTCCGGCCTTTGAAAGCCCGGTGCTGTCTGGCCATGCTTTCTTTGAAAATGCAGGCGGGTCTTACCCGTGCCGTCAGGTGGTGGACCGGCTGCATCGGTTCTATCTGGATCGCAAGGTGCAGCCTTACGGGCCGTATCCGGGGGCGCAAGCGGGCGGGGCCGAGATGGACGAGGCACGCACCCGGCTTGCCGCGCTGATGGGCGTAGCTGGGCCGCAGGTGTCGTTCGGGCCTTCGACATCGGCCAATACCTATGTGCTGGCGCAGGCGGTGCGGCAATGGCTGCGCGGCGCGAAGGCGGCGATTGTGGTGACAAATCAGGACCATGAGGCGAACTCTGGCGTCTGGCGCAGGCTGGCCGATGAGGGCATCGAGGTGCGCGAGTGGCAGATTGATCCGCAAACCGGGCTGCTGGACCCGGCGGGATTGCAGGCGCTGCTGGCGGATGGAAAGGTCAAGCTGGTGTGCTTTCCGCATTGTTCCAACGTGGTGGCGGCGATCAACGACGTGGCCAGCCTGTCGGCGCTGGCGCGGGCGCATGGTGCGCGGGTGGTGGTGGATGGCGTATCCTACGCGCCGCACGGGCTGCCGGATTTCCCGGCTTTGGGCTGCGATGTCTATCTGTTTTCGGCTTACAAGACCTATGGCCCGCATCAGGGCATCATGGTGATTGCCGAGGATTTCGGCGCGGAATTGCCGGCGCAGGGGCATTATTTCAACGCCGGAAGCCTTTACAAGCGCTTCACCCCTGCCGGGCCGGACCACGCACAGATCGCGGCTTGTGCCGGGATGGCGGATTATATCGACGCCTTGCATGATCATCATTTTGGCGCGGAAGCCGATGCGGCGCAGCGCAACCGCCGGGTGCATGATCTGATGCGCGGCCATGAGGTGGCGGTGGTGGGTCCGCTGTTGGACTATCTGGCCGCGCGCAATGATCTGCGGCTGATCGGGCCACGGCAGGCAGAGGACCGCGCGCCGACGCTGGCGGTGGCGCTGGACCGGGCGGCAGAGCCGGTGTCCGAGGCTTTGGGGCGCGACGGCATCGCCTGCTGGGCGGGCGATTTCTATGCGGTGCGGCCGCTGACGGCGATGGGGGTGGATTTGCAAAAGGGCGTCTTGCGGATGTCTTTGGTGCATTACACCAGTGCGCAGGATGTTGGCCGTCTGATTGCTGCGCTGGACCGGGTGCTGTGAGGCCGGAAAATTCTTGAAGGAAGAATTTTCGGGGGGCTTTGCCCCCCACGGCCTGCGGCCAGATCGCATTGGCGGGGCCAATGCGATCCATCCCCCAGAGTATTTTTGCCAAAGTGAAGGTGGAAGTGATCTGACGCGGGCAGCGCGGCGTAAACCCTTGAAACAGCGCAGGGTAAGATGACAGACAGGCCTTTGATTTTGTGGTTTCGCCGGGATTTGCGGCTGTCGGATCATCCGATGCTGGCGCAGGCGGTGGCTTCGGGGCGTCCGGTGATCCCGCTGTTCATCTGCGATGCGCAGGTTGATGCCTTGGGGGCGGCAGCGAAGTGGCGGCTGGGGCTGGGGCTTGCGCATTTTTCCGGCGTTTTGGCGGGGATAGGGTCGCGGCTGATATTGCGGCGTGGCGACGCCTTGGCGGTGCTGCAGGCGGTGATCGCTGAGACCGGGGCAGACGGGGTGCTTTGGCAGCGGATGTATGATCCGGCGAGCGTCGCGCGCGATACCGCCGTGAAAGCGGCGCTGCGGGGCATGGGTTTGCAGGCGGAAAGCTTTGCGGGGGCGCTGCTGATTGAGCCGTGGGAGGTCGCGACCGGGCAGGGCGGCTATTACAAGGTTTACACGCCGTTCTGGCGCGCGGTTTCGGGGCGCGGGTTTCAGGGGCCGGTGCCTGCTGTGACGGCGTTGCGCCCGCCTGAAAGCTGGCCTGTGTCGGATCGGTTGGACGACTGGCAACTGGGGGCCGCGATGCGGCGTGGTGCGGCGGTTTGCCTGCCCTTTCAGCGGGTGGGGGAGGCGCGGGCATTGGCGCGGCTGGATGAATTTATTGACTCGGCTGTCGACGGCTATGGGCAGGCGCGGGATTTTCCGGGGCAGGAGCGGGCGACATCGGGGCTGTCGGAAAATCTGGCTTGGGGCGAGATTGGCCCGCGCACGATCTGGGCTGCGGGCCAGCGTGCGTTGCACAGTGGCGCGGCGGGGGCCGAGACGTTTTGCAAGGAACTGGTCTGGCGCGAGTTTGCCTATCACCTGATGCATCACAGCCCGCAGATCCTGACGCAAAGCTGGCGCGAGGGCTGGCAGGACTTCCCGTGGCGCGGCGACACTGCCGATGCCGAAGTCTGGCGGCGCGGGCTGACCGGCGAGCCGTTTGTTGATGCGGCGATGCGCGAGTTATATGTCACGGGCCGCATGCACAACCGGGCGCGGATGATCGTGGGGTCTTATCTGACCAAGCATCTGCTGACCGATTGGCGGGTCGGGCAGGCGTGGTTTGCCGATACGCTGACCGATTGGGACGAGGCGGCGAATGCGATGGGTTGGCAGTGGGTTGCCGGCTGCGGGCCGGATGCGGCCCCCTATTTCAGGGTATTCAATCCGACCGGGCAGGCCGAGAAATTCGATGCCGATCAGCGCTATCGGCGGCGGTGGATCGCTGAGCTTTCTGCCAGACCGGGTCCGCAGGCCTTGGCATTTTTCGAGGCTGTGCCACGGGCTTGGCGGCTTGATCCGAAAGCGCCCTATCCTGCGCCGCTGATCGAACTGTCAGCCGGGCGCGAACGCGCTTTGGCGGCCTATGCGCAACGAAACGCTTGAGCGGCGCGCAATGATCTGGAATCCTGCTGAAAACGCCCAAGGGGGTAATATGGACGTTTTAACCTCGACCAAAGGTCTGACTGGCCTGCCGCGCTATTTCGGGGCGGTGTTTGATCTGGCGCGCAAGCTGGAGCGCGGCCGGCTTGATTTCGTCATCCCTGACGGGCGGCGGTTTCGGGTGGAAGGCGCGCATCCCGGCCCGGTGGCCGAGATTGACATCCATGACCCCGATCTGTTTGCCCGCCTGATCCGCGAAGGCGATCTGGGCTTTTCCGAAGCCTATGTCGAGGGCGGCTGGACCACGCCCGACCTGATGGCCTTCATGGATCTGGTGCACATCGGCAACGGCGCGGTCTATGATGCCTTTCCGGGCATGCCGCTGGTGCGGGCCTATGAGCGGCTGCGGTTCTGGCTGCAATCCAATAGCAAACGGCAGGCGAAGAAGAATATCGCGGCCCATTACGATCTGGGCAACGATTTCTACCGGCTGTGGCTGGATGACAGCATGACCTATTCGTCGGCGATGTTCACCTCGGGACAGGAGAGTCTGGAAAAGGCGCAGGCGCAGAAATATGCCAGCATGGTCGATCAGATTGGCGCTGTGGCGGGCGATCATGTGCTGGAAATCGGCTGCGGCTGGGGCGGCTTTGCCGAATATGCCGCCAAAGAACGCGGGTTGCGGGTGACGGCACTGACGATTTCGCAGGCTCAGCATGACTATGCCGTGGAACGGATGCAACGGCTTGGGCTGTCGGACCGGGTGCAGATCAAGCTGCAGGACTACCGCGATGAAACCGGGCTTTATGACGGGATTGTCAGCATCGAGATGTTCGAAGCGGTCGGTGAGCGCTATTGGCCGGTGTATTTCGATGCGGTGCGCCAACGCCTGAAGCCGGGCAAGAATGCCACCTTGCAGATCATTACCGTGCAGGACGAGCGGTTTGAAACCTACCGAAAAAGTGTTGATTTTATACAGAAATACATCTTTCCGGGTGGCATGCTGCCCAGCCCTTCGGTGCTGCGGCGCGAGGTGGAGCGAGCCGGGCTGCGGGTGAAAGGCTCGGTCGAGTTTGGCAAAAGCTATAGCCAGACCTTGCGGCGCTGGCATGATACGTTCAATGCGCGCTGGGCCGAAGTGGCGGGGATGGGCTTTGATGATCGCTTCCGGCGGATGTGGAACTTTTATCTGGCCTCTTGTGCTGGCACCTTTGAGGGCGGAAACTGCGATGTGACGCAGATCACCATCTGTCGGCCCTGACCGAAAGGATTCCGATGCCCACCGCCTCCAAGCTTGCCGCCGCCGTGGCCTTTGCCCTTGTGGCGTTTTTAACCCTGAACACGCTGGTGCCGCACCTGCCGGAAGGCACGCAACTGGGCTATGCGCGCGAAATCAGTGCAGCGATTGGTTTCGCGGTTGGCTGGCTGATGTTGGGTCGGGCGACGGGGCGCGGCTATAGGGATGCGGTGAACAGCGGTCTTGTGACAGCGGTGGCTGTGGTGTTCTGGGCGCTGCTGAGCTTTTCGATCTATCTGATGATCCGTAAATCCATGCGGATGATGTATGACGGGCCGATGGAAGCGGTGCTGGGCGTGTTCGAGCTGATGCTGGAATATGGCCGAACCATGCTGGCGCCGGATGTGCTGGGCGTGTTGCTGGTTGGCGGGGTGCTGGGCGGTCTGTTCGCAGAATGGGCCAGCAAAAAGTGGCGCTGAACTCGGATTATTTCTTTTGCGGCACGCTGCGTCATTTGCCTTTGCTGGGCATTGTGCTTGGGCGGGATGTGCAGGGCGAAGCTGCTGTCTTGCCGGGCGCGGCGCTATATTGGTCGAACGACGGCAGCTTTCCGGTGATTGTGGCCGAGCCGGGGGCCGTTGCCGAGGGGCTTGTGGTGCGCACCCTGTCCGAGGTCGATGTGGCGCGGCTGGATTTCTTCGAGGGTGGTTTTGGCTTTCAGGCGCGGCCCCGGCAGGTGCGGCTGTCGGATGGGCAGATGCTGCAGGCGATGGTGTTTGGACCGACCGCTGACGAGTCTGAGCCGGGCAAGGCCACGCCTTGGCTGCTTGCGGATTGGCAAGCCCGCTACGCCGCCGAATTTGAGGCGACAGCCCGCGATTATCTGGCGCAGTTCGGCGTCAGGCCGCCGCGCGCGGTGGCGGCGCGGTTTGCGCAGATGATGGTGCGGGGGGCCTCACGCGTGCGCGCCACCGAAACGGCGCCGACCCAGTTGCGCCACCATGCGCAAGCCACGGATGTTGATCTGGCAGCGCTGCGCGAACCCTATGCCCGGTTTTTCGCGATGGAGGAATTCGACCTTAGTTTCCGCCGCTTTGATGGCAGTATGAGCCCGAAAGTTACCCGCGCGGTGTTTGTCGCCTGCGACGCAGTGACGGTGTTGCCCTATGATCCGGCGCGCGACCGGGTGTTGGTGATTGATCAGTTTCGCACCGGGCCCTACGCCCGCGGCGATCGTCAGCCGTGGCAGATCGAGGTGATTGCCGGACGAATCGACGCCGGTGAAACCCCGGAAGCCGCTGCGCTGCGCGAGGCGGAAGAAGAAGCTGGACTGCATCTGGACACATTACTGCCGGTAGCGCGCTATTACCCCAGCCCTGGGTGCAGTTCGGAATTCATCTATTCCTTCGTGGCGCTGACTGACCTGCCCGATGATGCGGCGGGTGTTTTTGGCATTGCAGGCGAGGCGGAAGACATTCGTGGACATCTACTCAGCTTTGATGAGCTGATGGCTTTGGTGGTTTCTGGTGAGATCAGCAATGCGCCGACCCTGCTGACGACCTATTGGCTGGCACAGCATCGCAAGGATTTGCGCGGGACGTGAGGTCGCGCACAAAACTCTTCTAAAGAGTTTTGCCAAGAGTTTTTTGAAAACTCTTGGCATTGGCGCCGCTAGAGCGCCAGCTTGGTCCATGCCCCGTTTCTGGCCGAAGACCGCACGCAGGCATCGACGAAAGCCACGCCCTCCAGCCCTTCTTTCAGGCCGGGAAAGCTGACCGCGCTGTCCAATGCCACGCCTTCACGCCGGGCCAGAATGGAGCGCCCGGCTTCGGCATAGATGTTGGCAAAGCCTTCCAGATAGCCCTCGGGGTGGCCTGCCGGAGTTCGGGTGACGCGGGCGGCGGCCTCACCGCTGCCCGCGCCGCCCCGCGTAAGCCGATAACGTGGCGCACCCAAAGGCGTGACCCACAGGTAATTCGGGTTCTCTTGTTCCCACTCGATCCCGGCCTTTGTGCCATAGATGCGCAGGCGCAGGCCGTTTTCCTGACCCGAGGCAACCTGCGAACACCACAGCATGCCGCGCGCGCCAGAGGTGTAGCGCAGCAGCACATGGCCGTTGTCATCGACCCGTCTGCCGGGGACAAAGCTTTGCAGATCGGCGGCCAGTTCTTGCAGCGTCAGGCCCGAGACGAAATTGGCCAGATTGAAGGCGTGCGTGCCGATATCGCCGGTCGAGCCGCCAGCGCCGGACCGCGCCGGGTCGGTGCGCCAATCGGCCTGTTTGTTGCCTTCACCCTCCAGCGGCATCGCCAGCCAGTCTTGCGCATATTCCACCTGCACCAGCCGGATTTCTCCGAGGTCGCCCGCCGAAACCATTGCCTTGGCCTGCCGGATCATTGGATAGCCGGTGTAGTTATGGGTCAGGGCAAATACCACGCCGGAGTCTGTCGCGGCTTTCGCCAGCCGTTTGGCTTCCGGCAGGGTGGCGGTCAGCGGCTTGTCGCAGATCACATGGATGCCGCGTTTGAGGAATTGCAGTGCCACCGGGGCATGCATGTGATTCGGGGTGACGATGGCCACCGCCTCGATACCATCCTTGCGGCGCGCCTCTTTCGCGGCCATTTCGGCAAAGCTGCCATAGCTGCGCGCAACGCCCAGGTCAGCCGCCGAGGCCGCCGAACGATCCGGGTCGGAAGAAAACGCGCCCGCGACCAGTTCAAACTGATCGTCAATGCGGGCGGCGATGCGGTGGACGGCGCCGATAAAGGCGCCGCGTCCGCCACCAACCATGCCAAGGCGGATGCGGGCAGGGCGGGCGACGTGGGCGGCTGTGATGGCCATGTCTGATCCTTTCTGGATTTTCAAAGCGCTTTGAATGGTGTCAAAGCCGATTTGGCAAGCGAAAACTGCGGCGCGGGTCTAGGCCAGCCCCAGCATCCGGCGATTGGCGGCGTGATCGGTACCAGCATCGGCGAAATCGTCAAACGCCTTTTCGGTGACGCGGATGATATGGGCGTTCACAAAATCCGCACCTTCGCGGGCACCGTCTTCGGGGTGTTTCAGGCAACATTCCCATTCCACCACCGCCCAGCCGTCAAAGCCGTATTGCGTCAGTTTCGAGAAGATGCCGCCGAAATCGACCTGCCCGTCACCAAGGCTGCGGAAGCGGCCGGCGCGGTTCACCCAGGATTGGAAACCGCCGTAAACGCCCTGGCGACCCGTCGGGTTCAGCTCGGCATCCTTGACGTGGAACATCTTGATCCGGTCATGGTAGATGTCAATATGCTCAAGATAATCAAGGTGTTGCAGCACATAATGGCTGGGGTCATACAGCATGTTGGCGCGGGCATGGCCTTTGACGCGATCCAGAAACATCTCAAAGGAAATGCCGTCGTGCAGGTCTTCGCCGGGGTGAATCTCGTAGCACAGATCGACACCACAGGCGTCGGCATGGTTCAGAAGCGGCGTCCAGCGGCGGGCGAGTTCGTCAAAAGCCTCTTCGACCAGACCGGCGGGGCGCTGCGGCCACGGGTAAAGATAGGGCCAGGCCAGCGCACCCGAAAACGTCGCCTGCGCCGTGAGGCCAAGGTTTTTCGAGGCTGACAGCGCCTTTTTCACCTGATCGGCGGCCCATTCCGCCCGCGCCTTCGGATTGCCGCGCACGGCGGGGGCGGCGAAGCCATCAAACTGGGTGTCATAGGCGGGATGCACGGCGACCAACTGGCCTTGCAGGTGGGTGGAAAGTTCAGTGATCTCGATGCCATTGGCGGCGGCGATGCCCTTGATCTCGTCGCAATAGGTCTGCGAGGTGGCGGCGCGGTCCAGATCAATCAGCCGTGCATCCCACGACGGGAT
Source organism: Paracoccaceae bacterium (assembly GCA_009773375.1). Classification (GTDB taxonomy): domain Bacteria; phylum Pseudomonadota; class Alphaproteobacteria; order Rhodobacterales; family Rhodobacteraceae; genus Cypionkella. The sequence continues at coordinate 444 of WRPH01000018.1, read as the reverse complement.
CTGCACGCCCTTGTAGCCACACTCTGCGGCCCATTTTGTGATGCTGTCCAAAGAGTTGAACGGGGCTGCGTCACCGGCGAATTGCGCCAGAAACAGCGCCGGGCCTTTGATGGTTTTCATGCGGGTCTCCTTACGATCCTGTGCGGAAGTCCGTCAGCAGCGGAACCTCCAGTCCTTGGCTTTCATCCGGCGCGCGGCCTTCGATCGCGGCCATGATGGCGCGGGCGAGAAAATTTCCGGCCCGGCCGACGTCTTCTGTCACCACAATCATTTCCTTGCGGAAGCGGTGCAGGAAGCCGATGGCCTCTTTCGACGCGATATCAAAATGTTGCGCGATCTTCAGGCCGTTGCGCTCGGCCCCGGCGACCGCCGACATCGCGCCGTTGGTCGACCCCGAAATGATGGCATCCGGGCGGGGGCTTTGGGCGAAACGGCGGGTCACGG
>WRPH01000070.1 GCA_009773375.1 Paracoccaceae bacterium | reverse complement strand
CGCAGCCCACGCCCAACGCCAGGGTGGGTGGGTGCAGCACTAATGTTTTGCCGGGCACGTCGATGCGCCGGTGCGTCACCACCACATCGTCGCCCGCGCTAAATCCCGTCAGCCAGGATGCATCGCCACTTTCGACGCTAAGACCGACGTTCTCGCCCGACAAGCGCTTCGCCACTATGGCTTTGGCATTTTGGGCGTTGCTTACCGACCATTCGGCGGGCGGCTCATCCAATGCTAGGCCCAGCGCATTGTCGCCCGCCGTAGTGATGGCGGCAAACCCGCCGGTGATCTGGCTAAGCGATTGGGCCAAGCGGTTCGCGCCGCCATGTCCGCCCAGCAGCGGCACGATGTGCGCGCCATCCGGCGACAGCGCCACCACCGGCGGCTCGGCGCGTTTTTCACCCAGCAATGGGGCTAGGGCGCGAATGACGATGCCCGACGCCATGATCGCAGCAATGGGCGTGCCGGCTTCGAACAAGTGGCGCAGCGTGTCCGTCACGTTATCGAACAGGCGGTCCACCGCTTTTTCGTCAACCCGGCCCTTCAATCCATAAAGCGTGGCGTTCGGTAGCGCAGCGCGAATCATTTTAGCCGTCGCCAAGGCGGCCGTGTTGAGGCACAGCACCGCCACACCGTTAAGCACCAGAGTCGCTTCCTGCGCGCGGGCGGGCAGTAAAACTTGAGCAAAATAGGCGGCCTCGCCCTCGAAATCCCTAAACGGCATAACGCGCTGATCGGCCCAGGTGGCTTTTTCCACCAGCATGGCGTTGTCTAAACGCCCCAAGCGCGCGAGCAAGGTTTTGATGCGCCCGGCATGGCGGCCCATTTTTAAGATCGCGAATGCGCCATTGCCATCGGCCAATCGCGCCGCCAGCGCGCCGTCGCTCAAGGTTGCGGGCAACACCTGAAAAGTCTGATCGCCGCGCACCAACCCTGCGCCCGCCACGGCGGCAGACGCGCTGACCGAGGTTACACCGGGAATGACCTGAATTTCGTATTCGCTCGCCA
>WRPH01000050.1 GCA_009773375.1 Paracoccaceae bacterium | reverse complement strand
CGTAGGCCAGGTCTGCGAACTCTTCACCGACGAAGAATGCTACAACTTCTTCAAAGCTGCCGGGTACGAAACCAATTGACCGCAACCCGCTCTAAGCTTTGCGCACAGGCAGGGTGCCTCCGGCGGGGATATTTTTGCCAAGATGAATGCGGTGCCGCCATTTCATCTTGGCAAAAATATCCCCCGCGGAGCGGCTGACTTTGCGGCAAGCATCCTCTGCGCAGAACGGGTCCGAGGTAGGGTGCGTGACACCCGGCTTTCGCGGCGCGAAAGCCGGGTGTCACGCACCGCTGGCTTGGGTCAGATCACCAATCCGGCAAGGCGCGCGCCGGCCAGCAGGTCTTCGGCAAGATGATGCGCCCAGCGGCCGGTACTGGGCACCACGTCGGGGATTTGCACCACGAAACACCCGGCGCGGTGTGCCGCTTCGGCACCGGTTTCGCTGTCTTCAAACGCGAGGCAACGCGCGGGGTCAACGCCCAGCCGTTCGGCGGCCAGCAGGTAGGGCGCGGGGTTGGGTTTCGGGGCTGTCACGTCATCGACGGTGATCACCAGATCGAACATGCCCGCGATCCCGGCCTTGGCCAGTTTCAGATGCGCCTCTTTACGGGCCGAGGATGTTACCAGCGCCATCGGGCAAAGCCTTGCCGCCAGCAGCTCCAGCGCGCCGGGTTTCAGCGGCAGGCCGTTTGCCTCCATCGCCGCCAGAAAACCACCTTGCCACAGCGGGTGCAGGGCGGCGTGGTCCAGCGCCGGCAGCGCGGCCTGAATGATCTTGCTGCCGGTGGGCAGATCGACGCCGACCAGCTGATGCAGGAAATCCACCGTCACCGGATGGCCAAGCTCGGCAAAGGCGGCCAGACCTGCGGCGAGGGCAAGGCTTTCGGTATCAATCAGGGTGCCGTCCAGATCGAACAGAATGGCGTCAAACATTGCAGGCCCTCTTGGCCCCAAAGCAGGGCACGCGCCCCGCTGATAGCGGATCACAGATGCAGGCGAAAGCGGCGAAAGCCGCTGGGGCGCTGGTCCAGCGGGTCTATCCGCAGATGCGCCACCTCGGCCAGATGCTGCGCGGCTTGCGGGGCGCTTTCGAACAGCACCGATGCGCCGGGCATTGGCAGGAAATCCCAAGCCGGGGCCGGGGTAGCGCTGGGCTGGTGGCCCGCGCGCAGATAGGTGGCCAGCACCTCGCGGTTGCCTTCGGCCCCTTCATAGATCACTTGCGCCGGCTCGGTTCCGGCAAAGCCCGCCCCCCCGGCGCTGCGATAGCTGTTGGTGGCCAGCACGAACTGCTGATCGGGGTGCAGCGGCTGGCCCTGCCATGTCAGATCGACGATGCGCCGCGCCGCACTGGGCAGCCGCGCGCCGAACGGATCGAACTGCGGCGGCTGGGCGAGGTCGATGCGGTAGCGCAGGCCGTGGATCACATCGAAGTTGAAGCTGGGAAAGCGGTCGTCGATCAAGGCAGCGTCCTGCGCATCCGGCGCGATCTGCCGATACAGGCTGACCGAGCGTTCCAGCCATTGCGCCAGATCGGCCCCCGACAGCCGCAGCCCTGTCAGGCTGTTAGGGTGGATATAGAGATCGCCCGCATGGCGCGCGCGCAGCGGGCCAGCCGGGATATTGGTATAATTCTCTGGCCCGCCACGGCCGCCCGCCTTGAACGGTGCCACCGCCGACACCAGCGGCAGATCGCGGTAAGGCCCATCGGCCAAGGCCTGCGCCAGCCGATGCGCCTGCGCCTGCGCCACCAGCCGCAGCGCCGGGGTATCGGTCAGCAGCGCAAAGTAGCTGTGCAGCGGCACTGGGGTTTCGCCGATCTGCGCCTCGGCCCGCGTCAGCAGCGCCGCATGGGCCGGGGCGGCCAGCGCCACCAGGGCCGGATCGTCAGGCACCAGCGGCTCCACCCGACCGGACTGCGGGTTGCGCGATGAAATCGGCCGGGTTTCGGCGCGCTGCGTCTCAATCCGCCAGCCTTTCGGCCCCTTGTGCAAGGCAAGGTCAATTACCCCCAGATGCGAGCCGTAAAACCCCGGCATCACCGCCGGTTTGCCTGCCAGCGCGGTTTGGTCTGCGGTGGGAAACAGCAGATGGGTGTGCCCGGCGATCACCACGTCTATGCCATCCAGCGCCGCCAGCGCGGTCGAGGCGTTTTCCGCCCCCGGCCCGATCTGCGGGTCGCCAATGCCGGAATGTGACAGCGCCACCACCAGATCGGCACCGCTGGCGCGCAGCAACGGCACAAGGCCGCGGGCAGAGGCCAGGATATCATCGACCGAGGCGCGGCTTTTCAGGTAGCGCTTTTCCCAGACCACGGTTTGCGGCGGCAAGAACCCCAGCACACCGATTTTCAGCCGGTGCAGTTTGCCCGCGCGATCGCGCAGATCGCGCACCAGCAGCAGGCTGGGCAGCGAAAGGGCCGCACCTCGGGTCGGTTTGAAATAGAGGTTGGAGCAGACGATGGGAAAGCGCGTCGCGGCCAGTGACCGGCGCAGAAAGCCCAGGCCATGGCCGAATTCATGGTTGCCCAGCGTCGCCGCATCATAGCGCAGCGCATTCATCGCCGCGATCATCGGATGCGCATGCAGCGGCCGGCCAGATCGGATCGTCGGCGTGGTTTCGGCCAGATAATCGCCCAGCGCGGTGCCGTGCAGGAAGTCACCATTGTCAAACAGCAGGCATTGCGGCTGTTCGGCGCGGGCGGCGTGGATCAGGCTGGCAGTGCGGGCAAGGCCGACCTGCGGGCTGGCCTGATTGGCGTGGTAATCCCAGGCCAGCAGATGCGCGTGCAGATCGCTGGTGGCCAGAATGCGCAGGTCCAGCACTGGCTCTGTGGCCTGAATGGTTCGGAGCGAAGGCAAAGTGCCAGAAATTTCTCGCGTCACAGCATACCCAACTTTCGGCGCTTTGTCCGGCGTCGGAGGCCCGGCTGCGAAAGCGCTTTTCAGCAAGACTTTCACTAATCCGATCCGCCAGAAAGGTGTTTCGCAACTTTTTGGCGATTATTTCCCGCGTGAGTTGCATTTTTCTAACGCTTGCACAGGTTTAGAGGTCTCGCGATTTGATCTGCTGTCGTATCCGTGGCAAGACCGCCGGAGCGGATGGGCAAGCGGTTGGGGCAGGCGATGCGGTTGGGTGAAACGGTGACCTTCGGCGGGTCGGGGCTGGATCGGGCGGCGGGTTTGCGCGGCGATGCCGGGCGGATGGCGGCATTGCTGGCGCAGGGCCGGGTGCTGGCGTTATGGCGCGGCAAGCCGTTGGTGGCGGATGCGGCGCTGGTGTGGCTGAACGCACAAAGCCCGGTGCTGGCAGATGCGGGCGCGCCGGTGTTTCTGGGGCTGGAGGCGGGGGTGGGTTACTTCGCGCAGGATATCTCGGGCTGGCAACCGCAGGTTCTGGCGCAGGATCAGCCGGCGGGCTTCATTGATGCCAACCGGCAGGGCCACCCTGCCCTGCCGGACGATCACGCGTTCGAGGATCTGCGCGGTGTGATGGCGGCGCTGACCCCGCGAGAGGCGGAGTTGGCGGCGACGGCGAAGGCGATTTTGCAATGGCATGCCAGCCACGGCTTTTGCGCCGCCTGTGGCGCGGCTTCGGACATCATCAACGCCGGTTGGCAGCGCGCCTGCTCGGCCTGCCACGCGCAACACTTCCCGCGCACCGATCCGGTGGTGATCATGCTGGTGACGCGCGGCAACAAGCTGTTGCTGGGCCGGTCTGCGCCGTGGCCAGAGGGGATGTATTCGCTGCTGGCGGGCTTTGTCGAACCCGGCGAGCCGCTGGAGGCCGCTGTGCGCCGCGAGGTGTTTGAAGAAACCGGCATCACCACCGGGGCGGTGCGCTATCTGGCCAGCCAGCCCTGGCCGTTTCCGGCCTCGCTGATGCTGGGGTGCATTGCCGAAGCCACCAGCGACGCGATCACGCTTGATCCGAACGAGCTGGAAGACGCGCTGTGGGTCACGCGTGAGGAAATGGTGGCGGTGCTGGCCGGGCAACACCCGAAAATCAAACCGGGCAGAAATGGCGCGATTGCCCATTTTCTGATGCGCAACTGGCTTGCGGACCGATTGGATTAGGCCCAAATTCCGCGCGTGAGGTGTGTGCGCCCGTGGTTGGGCGAAGAACAACAAGAAAAGCGGCGACAAGGGGACGGGCATGCGATTTGCAACCAAGCAGGATATCGAGGCACCCATCGCCGATGTATTCCGCCTTCTGAGCGATTTTGAAAGCTGGGAACGGGCGGCCATGCGGCGCGGTGCAGAAGTGGCGCGCACTGACAAGCTGCGCGCCATCGGGCCGGGGATGATGTGGGCGGCGCGCTTTTCCTATCGCCACAAGCCGCGCGACGTCGAGGTCGAGCTGACAAAGATCGACCCGCCCGCACAGTTGCAATTTTCGGCGCTATCACAGGCGATCGAGGCGGCGGTGGTGCTGGAGCTGATGGAACTGGGCGGGAAGCGCACCCGGCTGCATGTGACCGCCGAAGTCACCCCACGCAGCCTGACCGCGCGGCTGTTCCTGCAATCGCTGCGACTGGCGCGGGCGCGGGTGGATCGCAAATTCGACCAGCGCGTCGCGCAGATGGCGGGCGAAATCGAAAGCCGCTACCGCGCCCAGCGCAAAGCCTGAGGCGGTTGGAGACCTGATAGTTAGGGTCCTAATACTGAGCGAAACGTGAGATCTTCTTTACCCGATTTGTCACGCGACAAATCGGGTCGCGGCATGAACGCCCTTGCTCAAGCGGCCTTCGGCCTTCTGAACAACGAACCGGAAAACGCTGCCCCGCAGCGTTTTCTTTCGGTTCGGGTCTGGTTGGGATGCTCTTCCGAGCTAGAGCGGGTTGCGGCCATTTCGATTCGGGATTCCCTTGGCGGTTGATTTGTGATTCTCTCTGCCCATGGCAGATGTTGGGGTCAATTATGGGCAGG
>WRPH01000017.1:82846-133838 GCA_009773375.1 Paracoccaceae bacterium | reverse complement strand
ATCTCATCAGCGATCTTTTCCAGAAACGCCGCCCGCGCCTCGCGCGTCAGCGCCGAGAACGACGGATAGGCGGCTTCCGCCCCGCGCACCGCTGCATCGACATGCGCAGGCGTGCCGACCGAGAACGCCAAAGCCTCGCCCGTCGCAGGCGACGACAGGAACGTCGTCTCGCCCGCAACCCAGTTTCCTGCAATCAGGTGTTTGCCCGTCAACATTTTGGTCTCCTTGATCAGCACAGAGGCGGGGGTTTCACACCCCCTGATCACATTGGCACCTTGCCAATGTGATCTTCCCCCGTGGGATATTTATAGACAGATGAAATCAGAAGTCGAAGCTGTCCACCACCACCCGGCGACCCAAAGTCAGCGCATCCGCCACATGCACCATCGGTGCCAGATCGACCTCGGATTGACCAGCGGCAACCAGTTCGGCCATCCGGGCATAGAGCGCCGGGTACTCGCCCATGATGCTGTTTTCACCGCCCGCAACCTTGCCGTCGATTTCCAGCACATTGCCACCCATCCGCAGCGCCATCGGCCCCCGGTCGGTTTCCACGGTGATATCCCAGGTTTGTGGCCCGGTCTGCCGCCAGTCGAAATCAGCCGTCACATTGCCGGAAAACCGCAACTGCGCCGCAATCGGGGTCTGCCGGTTGGCGGGGAATTCCAGCGTGGCCGCCGTCATATGCACCGGCGCGGGCAGAATCTCGGTCAGGATCGACAGCGCGTTGACGCCTGGATCAAACACCCCCATACCGCCCGGTTCAAACACCCAATCCTGTCCCGGATGCCATTTGCGCACATCTTCGCGCCAGGTGATATGCGCGCGGGTGACCGCCTTGTCGGCAAGCCACGCCTTCGCCGCCGCCACCGCATGCGCCATCCGGCTGTGCCAGGTGGTATACAGCGTCAGCCCGCGTGCCGCAGCCATCGCTTGCAAGGCATGCACCTCGGCCAGCGTCGCGCCGGGCGGCTTTTCCAGCATCACATGCCGCCCCGCCAACAGCGCGGCTTCGGCATAATCATAGCGCGGCACCGGCGGCAGACATAAGGATACCACCGTCACATCCGGCCGCGCCGCCAGAAACGCCGCGAAATCGCTGAACGATTCGACCCCGTCAACCGAGCCTTTGCGCGACACGGTTGCGGCCAACTCCCAATCGGGCGAGGCCGCAATCGCGGGCACATGCTGATCAACGGCGATCTTGCCGATGCCAACCAGAGCGATCTTCATCCGTGCCAAACCTTCCTCAATGCGAATCCTTGCCGACCGGATTGCCCCGGCAGCCTTTCAGGAAATCAAGGTCCGCCCCGGTATCGGCACCCTGCACATGCTGCTGGTGCAGCCATGCATAGCCACCATCCGGCCCATCCTGACGCGGTTTCCACGCCGCCAGACGGCTGGCCAGTTCGGCATCGGAAATATCCAGATGCAACCGGCGGTTCTTCACATCCAACTCGATGAAATCGCCGTTCTGCACCACCGCCAGCGGCCCACCCACCGCCGCCTCAGGCGACGAATGCAGACACACCGTGCCAAACGCCGTGCCCGACATGCGCGCATCGGAAATCCGCACCATATCGGTGATACCACGGCGCAGGATCTTCGGCGGCAGGCCCATGTTGCCGACCTCTGCCATGCCCGGATACCCTTTCGGGCCGCAGTTTTTCAGCACCATGACGCAGGTTTCGTCAATGTCGAGATCCTCGTCATTGATCTTGGCCTTGTAGTCGTCGATGTCCTCGAACACCACGGCGCGGCCGCGATGCTGCAACAGTGCAGGCGTCGCCGCCGAGGGTTTCAGCACCGCACCTTTCGGCACCAGATTGCCGCGCAACACCACCACGCCGCCCGATTGGGTCAGCGCCTTGTCGGTCGGCAGGATCACATCCGGGTTGTGGTTGATCACGTCCTTGACCTGATCCCACGCGGTTTCGCCCGAAACCGTCAGCGCGTCCTTGTTCAACAGCCCGGCCTCGCCCAGCCGCTTGATCACCACCGGCAGGCCACCAGCGTAGAAGAACTCTTCCATCAGATACTTGCCCGACGGCATCAGGTTCACGATCGTCGGCACATCGCGGCCACACCGATCCCAATCGTCCAGCGTCAGATCAACGCCCACCCGGCCCGCAATCGCCAGCAGATGGATCACCGCGTTGGTCGAGCCGCCAATCGCCGCATTGGTGCGGATGGCGTTCTCAAACGCCTCTTTCTTCAGAATATCAGACGGCTTCAGATCATCTTTGACCATCTGCACGATCCGCCGCCCCGTCAGCTGCGCCATCACCCGGCGGCGGCTATCCACCGCCGGAATAGCCGCGTTGCCCGACAAGGCCATGCCCAAGGCTTCCGCCATCGAGGCCATCGTCGAGGCCGTCCCCATCGTGTTGCACGACCCCGGCGAACGCGACATCGAGGCTTCCGCCTCAACGAACTCCTCTTTCGTCATCGTCCCGGCCTTCACGGCCTCCGAGAATTTCCACAGATGCGTGCCAGAGCCGACCCGTTCATTCTTGTAATAGCCGTTCAGCATCGGCCCGCCGGTCACAATGATCGACGGCAGATCGGTCGATGCCGCAGCCATCAGCAGCGACGGCGTGGTTTTATCGCAGCCGACCAACAACACGCAGCCATCCATCGGCTGCCCGCGCATCTGTTCTTCCACCGCCATCGCCGCCAGATTGCGGAACATCATTGCGGTTGGCCGGAACGCCGATTCGGAGGTCGAAAACACCGGCACTTCCACCGGGAAACCGCCCGCCTCGTAAATCCCGTTCTTCACCCGCTGCGCCAGATCATTCAGATGCGCGTTGCACGGCGTCAGTTCCGACCAGGTGTTCAGAATCCCGATCACCGGGCGGCCATCGAACAAATCCGGCGGGAAGCCCTGATTTTTCATCCAGCCGCGATGATAGATATTGTCCTTTGAGGTGCCGCCAAACCACTCTTGCGAGCGCAGTTTGCGGGGCCAGGCAGCGGGTTTGAAGGTCATAGCGTCCTCACAACTGTTTTACGGTGACGGCACCCGGCAGGGCAGGGGCCACGGCCAGGGGATTGCGCAGGGCCAAACCAAACGCCTCTGCCTCGATTTCAAACACATCGCCCGCCTGCGGCTTCACCCCGTCGGCAAAGCTGAGCGTCGCGGTGCCAAACATATGCACATGCAGATCGCCGGGGTGGCGAAACAGATCATACTTGAAGTGGTGGTGTTCCAGGTTGGCAAACGTATGCGACATATTCGCCTCGCCCGACAGAAAAGGCTTGTCGAAAATCGCCACACCGCCGCGCCAGATCCGACTATGGCCGCGCACATCGGCGGGAAGGTCGCCGACCAGAATTTCCGGCCCGAACGACGCCTGCCGCAGCTTGGAATGCGCCAGAAACAGATAGTTGATCCGCTCGGTGACGTGATCGGAAAATTCGTTCGCCAAGGCCCAGCCGACCCGCGCCGGGGTGCCATCGGCGGCAATCAGGTAAATCCCCGCCAGTTCCGGTTCTTCGCCACCATCCAGCGCAAACCCCGGCGAGGTCAGCGCCGCGCCCGGCGCCACCGCCGTATGACCGTTGCCCTTGTAGAACCACTCCGGCTGCACGCCCACCTGACCCGGCGCAGGCCGCCCCTCGGCCAACCCCATCTGGAACATCTTCATACTGTCGGTCAGCACCTCGGCCCCGTCCAGTTTGGCATGCATCGCATTGCGCGTTGCCGCCGACCCCAGATGCGTCAGCCCGGTACCGGTCAGGTGCATATGCGAAAGGTCCGGGTGGGTGATCGGCAGCGCCATCCGCCCGGCGGCCGCCAGCGCCACCAGATCCACCGCCTCGCCCAAGCCATGCGCGGCAATAACCGCCGCCAGACTGCGCCCGCTTTCCAACGCCTCAGCCGCCAGCGCATAGGTGCTGACAGCCCCGCGCACCACAGCCGCTTCCGAGCCTTCGCGCGCCACCACGGCCAGCGCGCCGTCTTCTTTCAAAACCTGTGACAACAGCATGATATATCTGCCTTATTTCGATTTGTTATAGACGTCGAAGATCACGGCGGCCAACAGCACCAGCCCCTTGATCATCTGCTGATAATCAATGCCGATGCCCATGATCGACATGCCGTTATTCATCACGCCCATGATCAGCGCACCCACAACCGCGCCCAGAATCTTACCCACGCCGCCCGACATCGACGCGCCGCCAATGAACACCGCCGCGATCACGTCCAACTCAAAGCCAACGCCCGCCTTCGGGGTGGAAGAGTTCAACCGCGCCGCCACGATCATCCCCGCCAGCGCCGCCAGCACGCCCATGTTGCAGAAGGTCAGAAACACCAGCCGCTCGGTCTTGATGCCGGAAAGCTTCGCGGCCTTCTCATTGCCACCCAGCGCGTAAATCCGCCGCCCTGTGGTGACTTTCTCGGTGAAAAACGCATAGAGCACCGTCAGCACCGTCAGGATCACCACCACGTTCGGCAATCCGCGAAAGCTGGCCAGCTTGTAGCCGACGAAAATCAGCGCCGCCGACACGATCAGATTGCGCGCCACGAACACAGCCCCAGGCTCCGGCTCGATGCCAAATTCCGCATCGCGCATCCGCGCCCGCCAGCCCATCGCCACGATCACCAGCGCCGACAGCGTCACCAGCGCCAGCGCGGTCATGTTCGGCTTGTCCACCCCAAACACGTCCGGGATAAAGCCGGTGGACAGCGATTGGAACGTCTTCGGGAAAGGCCCGATATTCTGCCCCGCCAGCAGCCACATCGTGGCCCCCCGGAACACCAGCATCCCCGCCAGCGTCACGATGAACGACGGCACCCGCCAATAGGCCACCCAATAGCCTTGCGCCGCCCCGATCAGCAGCCCCAGCCCCAGACAGGCCGGCACCACCGCCCAGACCGGCCAATGCAGATTGACCGTCAGCACCGCCGCAAACGCGCCGACAAAGCCCACGACCGACCCGACCGACAGGTCGATATGCCCGGCCACGATCACCAGCAGCATCCCCAGCGCCATGATGATGACGTAAGAGTTTTGCAGGAACAGGTTGGTGATGTTCTGCGCCGACAGGAAATCGACGCCCTCGAACACCCGCACGATGATCAGGAAAAACACCACAATGGCGACCAGCGCCATCAGCATGCCGTTTTCGCGCAAATGCCCGCCCAGATGCGCGCCGATGCCTTTGTTTTGCTCGCTCATGCTGCTTTTCCTTCGCTTTGCAGGATAAGCGCCATGATGCGCTCCTGACTGGCCTCGGCGCGTGAAAGCTCTCCCACGATCCGCCCTTCGTTCATCACATAAATCCGGTCGCACATGCCCAGAAGTTCCGGCATTTCGCTGCTGATCATCACCACGCCCCGGCCTTGTGCCGCGAGTTCGTTCATGATGCCGTAAATCTCAAACTTCGCACCGACGTCGATGCCGCGCGTCGGTTCATCAAGGATCAGCACCTGCGGATCGGTGAACAGCCATTTCGACAGCACCACCTTCTGCTGGTTGCCGCCCGACAGGTTCACCACCTTCTGCATCACCCCCGGTGTACGAATATTCATGGCTTTGCGGTATTCTTCCGCCACCTGGGTTTCCCGCCGCTGGCTGAGAACGCCGTTTTTTGAGACGCCCAACAGGTTCGCCAGCGTGATATTGCGCACAATCGGCTCGTCCAGCACCAGCCCCAGCACCTTGCGATCCTCGGTCACATAGGCCAGCCCCGCGTCAATCGCCTTCGCCACCGTCGAGGTATCGGCCACCTTGCCGCCCATCGTCACCGTGCCAGAAATCCCGCGCCCGTAAGATTTGCCAAACAGGCTCATCGCCAGTTCCGTCCGCCCCGCGCCCATCAGCCCGGCAATGCCAACGATCTCGCCCTTCTTCACATGAAACGCCGCATCCTTGATCATCTGGCGATCTTTCTGATCGGGGTGCCAGACGTTCCAGCCCTGCACCTCCATCAGCACATCACCGATATGCGGGCTGCGGTCGGGATAGCGATGCGCCATATCGCGCCCGACCATGTCGCGGATGATGCGATCTTCCGAAATCTCGGCCTTGTCCAACGTCGAAACCGTCGCGCCATCGCGGATCACCGTAATGCGGTCCGCCACCCGGCCGATTTCGTTCAGCTTGTGGCTGATGATGATCTGCGTCACCCCCTGCGCCTTCAGCTCCAGCATCAGATCCAGCAGCTTCTGGCTGTCATTTTCCTGCAATGCTGCGGTCGGCTCGTCGAGGATCAACAACCGCACATCCTTGGCCAGCGCCTTGGCGATCTCGATCAACTGCTGCTTGCCGACGCCCAGCTTTTCCACCTTGGTGGTCGGCACCTCGTCCAGCCCGACCTTCTTCAGCAACGCGCCGGTGCGCTGAAACGCTTCGGCCCAGTTGATGATGCCACGCTTCGCCACCTCGTTGCCCAGGAACAGATTCTCGGCAATCGACAGCAGCGGCACCAGCGCAAGCTCTTGGTGAATAATGATGATCCCACGATCCTCGGAATCGCGAATATTGCGGCACGCCAAAGGCTGGCCGTCATAAATGATCTCGCCCTCGTAAGACCCATGCGGGTAAACCCCCGACAGCACCTTCATCAGCGTCGATTTGCCGGCGCCATTTTCACCGCAAATCGCGTGAATCTCGCCCGGCTCCACCGTCAAAGACACATTGTCCAACGCCCGAACGCCCGGAAAGACCTTGCTGATCCCCCGCATCTCCAACAATGCCGTCATGGTATCCTCCCCAGGAAACCCGTGCCCGCCCAGTCAAAGCGGGCACGGATCACAAGCTTACTTCAGCTGATCAGCGGTGTAATAGCCAGACCCCACCAGCACGGCTTCGTAGTTCGCGGCATCTACCGGCTGCGAGGCCAGCAGATACGACGGCACCACCTTGACGCCGTTGTCATAGGTCTTCTCGTCGTTGATTTCCGGCGTGCCACCCGACAGGATCGCGTCCACCATCTTCACGGTGACTTTCGCCAGCTCGCGGGTGTCCTTGAAGATCGAGGAATACTGCTCGCCCGCGATGATCGACTTGATCGACGGCACTTCGCAATCCTGACCGGTCACGATTGGCATCGCCAGATCGCCCGAGCCATAGCCGACTCCCTTGACCGACGACAGAATGCCGATCGACAAGCCATCATAGGGCGACAGCGCGCCGTGCAGCGCCTTGTCGCCGTAGTTCGACGACAGCAGGTTGTCCATGCGCGACTGGGCAACAGCCCCGTCCCAACGCAGCGTGCCGACCACGTCCATGCCAACCTGGCCCGACGGGATCACGATATCGCCCGCGTCGATCATCGGCTGCAACACCGACATCGCGCCATTGTAGAAGAAGAACGCGTTGTTGTCGTCGGGCGAGCCGCCGAACAGTTCGACATTCCACGGCTTCACATCGGCAAAACGCGCCTTCAGGCCCGCCACCAGCGATTCTGCCTGCTGCACGCCCACCTTGAAGTTGTCGAAGGTGGCATAGTAATCCACCGAGCCGCTTTCGCGGATCAGACGGTCGTAGGCGATAACCTTGATGCCCGCAGCGGCAGCATTGTCCAAGGCGTTCGACAGGGTGGTGCCGTCAATCGCCGCGATCACCAGAACCTTGACACCCTTGGTGATCATGTTCTCGATTTGCGCCAACTGGTTCGGAATGTCGTCTTCCGCATATTGCAGATCGGTGCCGTAACCGGCAGCGGTGAACTGCTCGACCATGGCCGCGCCGTCAGCGATCCAGCGCGCCGAAGATTGCGTCGGCATCGCGATACCGATGGTGCCCTTGTCCTGCGCGAAAGCCGGCAGACCCAGAACAGAAGTGGCAGCCGCAGCCCCACCCAGCGCCAAAAGCGCACGTCTTGAAACTTGCATTGTGTAACCTCCCTAGCCGCACTTTGGCGGCGATAACCCGACGGCATCGCAGGGCAGGGCCCTCCGAAACCGTGCGACACAGTTGCAACAGCCAAATATATCCGTCAAATGGTGAAATCTTATACAGTCATGGCGAAATTGTTATGAATAGAACCCCCAGCGCCGATCAACTTGCCCAGCGGGGCCTGAAACTCAGCCACCTGCGCTTGCTGGCTGCCCTGGCCGATACCGGCCAGATCAGTCAGGCCGCCGAACGGATCGGCGTGGCACAACCCGCAGCTTCGCGCCTGCTGGCCGAGGTCGAACGCATCGTCGGTCAGCCGGTGCACCTGCGCACAGGGCGCGGCATGGCGCTGACGGCGGTAGGGCAGGCGCTCGCCACCCGCGCGCAACGCATCCAGATGGAGCTGCGCGACGCCGCCCGCGACATGGCCGAGGTGGCAAACGGCGGCAGCGGCCACGTCCGCATCGGTTCGGTCACCGGCCCCGCCATCGACCGCGTGTTGCCCGCGCTGCGCAACGCCCGGCTGACCGCGCCGCAAGTCACCGTCGAGGTGATCGTCGCCACCTCCGACATCTTGGGCGCGCATCTGCTCGAAGGCCGGATCGATTTCGCCATCGGCCGGTTGCCCGACAGCATCAACCCCGATCTGTTGTCCTTCACCCCGATCGCCACCGAGCCGGTATCGCTGGTGGTGCGCAAGGGCCACCCGCTGGCCAGCCACCCCAACCCGCAAGCGTCCGACCTTCTGGCCTATGATTGGGTGATGCCGCCGCCCGAGGCGCTGCTGTCGCGCGCCGTGATGGCCCGGCTGCGCGCGCATGGTATGGCAACCCCGCCGCAACGGATTTCCACCGCGTCCTTCCTGCTGACCTTCGCCTTGGTGCAACAATCCAACGCCATCGCCCCCTTGGCCCGCGCCGTTGTCACCAGCTTTGCCGCCAGCCCGAACGCGCCCTACGCCGAACTCGCCATCGACCTTGGCATCGAGGTCGAACCCTTCGGCCTGCTGACCCGCGCCGACGCCATCCTCCCCCCCGTAGCCGCCCGCCTCGCACGCGAAATTCAGGCCATGTGACACATCGTAAACCGCTAAAATTCAATTCAAATTTTCGTTCATCTGTCCTTAAATATCCCACGGGGGTCAGGTCACATTGGCCAAGGCCAATGTGACGTGGGGGTGTGAAACCCCCGGCTACCTCTCAAGCAGGCAACCCCCGAACAATCTCCGCCACCACCGCCGCCAAAGGCTGATCAATATCCACCCCAAAGGCATTTTCATCCGCCCCCGGCAGCTCCAGCGTGGCAAACTGGCTATCCAGCAGCGCAGGCGGCATGAAATGCCCGCTCCGCGCCCGCATCCGCGCCTCGATCACCGCCCGGCTGCCCGACAGATGCACAAACACCACCCCGCCACCTGCTTCCCTGTCAATCAACTCCCGATATACCCGCCTCAACGCCGAACAACCGACAATCCCGCCGCCCTGCAAAGCCTGCCCCACCAGCCGCAACCACGGCCAGCGATCCGCATCGCCCAACGCCTCCCCCCGTGCCATCTTGGCGATATTCGCCGCCGGGTGCAGATCATCGCCGTCCAGATACGCCATCCCCAGCGCAGCAGCCAATGCCACCCCGACCGAGGATTTCCCGCACCCCGCCACCCCCATCAGCACGATCTTTACAGACACGCCGTCACCCCGCCATCAACAAACAAACACTGGCCATTGACGAAACTCGACGCGCCCGAGGCCAGAAACACCGCAGCCCCCACCAACTCCTCAACCCGCCCCCAGCGCCCCGCCGGAGTGCGCTTCTCCAGCCAGTCGCAAAACGCCGGGTCCGCCACCAAAGCCGCGTTCAGCGGCGTGTCGAAATACCCCGGCGCAATCGCGTTGCACTGCAAGCCCAGCCGCGCCCAATCGGTCGCCATCCCCTTGGTCAGGTTCGCCACCGCCCCCTTGGTCGCGGTATAAGGCGCAATCCCCGGCCGCGCCAAAGCCGTCTGCACCGAGGCGATGTTGATGATCTTCCCCGCCCCGCGCGCAATCATATGCCGGGCGCAGGCCTGCCCCACATTGAAAACGCTGGCAATATTCACCTGCAACAGCCGCTGAAACGCATCGGCTGGGAAATCCTGCAACGGCGCGCGGTGCTGCATCCCGGCGTTGTTCACCAGAATATCAATCGCCCCCACCTCCGCCTCAAAACCATCCACCGCCGCCCGCGCTGCCGCGTGATCGGTCACATCAAACGCCAGCCGCCGCGCCCCCGGCAGATCGACCGCCGCCAATTTCTCCGCATCGCGCCCGTTCAGCACCACCTCGGCCCCTGCCTCCGCCAAGCCCCGCGCCAGCGCCAACCCGATGCCCTGCGACGATCCCGTCACCAAAGCCCGCTTGCCACCCAGATCAAACATTCCCATCGACATTCCCCCCAAATCCCCGCCATGCTATCGCTAACACCGCCAAAGCCAAGGCCCAAGCCCATGCCCAAACCGCACGTCCTGCAACTTTGCAGCTACCCCAGCGCCGATCAGGCCGCCCTTGACGCCGCCTACCAGATGCACAGCACAGCCGAGCTGCCGCAGATCGGCCCGCAAATCACCGCCATCGCCACCGCAGGCGGGCAGGGCGCCAGTGCCGACATCATCACCGCCTGCCCAAACCTTGAACTGATCGCCATCTACGGCGTCGGTTATGACGCGATCCCGCTCGACCTCTGCCGCGCCCGCGGCATCGCCGTCACCAACACCCCCGACGTGCTGACCGACGATTGCGCCGATCTCGCCATCGGCATGACGCTGGCGCTCTGCCGCAACATCGCACAAGCCGACTCGCATGTCCGCTCCGGCGCGTGGAGCCAGACCGCCTTCCCGCTACAACGCCGCCTGACTGGCGCACGGGTGGGCATCCTCGGGTTGGGCCGTATCGGTCAGGCCATCGCCAAACGCCTGACTGCTTTTGATGCCGACATCGCCTATACCGCCCGCAGCGCCAAAGCCTGCCCCTACCGCTTTGTCGCCGCGCCCACCGATCTTGCCGCGCAGTCCGATATCCTGATCGTGGCCTCCGCCGCCACCGCCGAGACCCGCCATATCGTCAACGCCGAAACCCTGCGCGCGCTGGGGCCGAATGGCCTGCTGATCAACATCTCGCGCGCCGCCAATATCGACGAAGACGCGCTGCTGACCGCGCTGGAAACCCACCAGATCGCCGGGGCCGCGCTGGACGTGTTCGAAGGCGAACCCGCGCTGAACCCGCGTTTCCTGTCGCTGACCAACGTTCTGTTGCAGCCGCACCACGCTTCGGCCACCCATCAGACCCGTGCCGCGATGGGCGATCTTATGCGCGCCAATCTGGCTGCCTATTTCGCTGGGCAACCGCTGCTGACGCCGGTGCTGCCGCGCGCTCCGCTGACGCCAAATTAACCACGCCACGCTCCAATTGCCGAAAAGCAACGGAGCGCCCATGGACCCGCATATCCTTATCCCGATCAGCGAAATCGACGCCTACGCCCTGCCGCGCGACCGCACCCAGCTGGAGCCAGAGGCGCTGGCAGAACTCACCGCCTCCATCGCCGCCACCGGCCTGCGCCAGCCGATTGAGGTCTGGCGGCTGTCGCAGCCCACCGCACAGCTCCGCTACGGCCTGATTTCCGGCCTGCGCCGCCTGACCGCGCACCAACGTCTTGCTGCCCTGCGCCAGAACGGCAGTTTCAGCGAAATCGCCGCCTTCCTGCGCGCGCCCGATTCCGTGCCGGATGCGATGGCCGCGATGGTGGCCGAAAACGAAATCCGCGCCGAAATCAGCCCGTGGGAGAAAGGCGCCACCCTGCTGGCCGCCCTGCGCGCCGGGATTTTTGATACGCTCGACGCCGCAACCAGCGGCCTGCACCCCGCCGCCAGCCGTCAGAAACGCACGCGCCTGCGCGCCTATGCCGAGGTGGTCGAAGACCTTGAAGACGCCATTGCCACGCCTGAGCTGCTCACCGGGCGGCAGATGCAGCGGCTGTCCGCCGCGCTGCGCGCCGGGTTGTCCGACCTGATCCACCTCACCTTGCGCGACCATCCCCACGCCGCCCTGCCCAGCCAATGGCAAGCCCTGCTGCCGGTTCTGTCCGAGGCTTTGGCCGACCCTGCCGAGGCCACAACCGCCAGCCACCCCGGCCGCCCCCGCCGTATCCTGCAGCTGAAACAGGGCCTGATCATCCGTCGTGAACGCTCCGGCGACAGCTGGATCTTGCGGTTTTCCGGGCCGGAGGCGCGTTCCGGCGCGATCATCGACGATGTGCTCGATCAAGTAGAGCGCTGGTTTCAGCCAGAGTAAGGCAAAAGCCTGTCCCTTGCCTTACCCGATTTAACACACGTTAAATCGGGTCGCGCCTGCCACCCGGCCCGCCCACGGGGCGGGCGTTCTTCGGGGAAAAGGTCCACTGGACCTTTTCTCTCCCCTCATCACCCCCCGGCAGGCGCGAAACCGCGCCAGCCCAGGCAGGCGCGCCCCGATTTTCACCCCCCTGTTTGCGGCATAAACTCCTTTGCTCAACGGCCTTCGGCCTTATGAGCAACGGATCGAAAAACGCGCCCCCGGCGCGCTTTCAAAACGATCCGACGCAAGCTTTCGACCGCTTCGGCAAATGGAATAGAGCAAGCAGATTGCGCTATCGAAGTCTTAAAATTTTCCTAACACACCCCAGATAAACTATTGAAAAATATAAGCGCATTCACCTGCTCACACGCGGACACTACTCCGCCACGGCCCCCGCTTCGCGATTGATCAGCGCCCGCGCCGCCCGGCCAAAAGCCCCAAAAATCTGCCCCCGCAACGGCTCCGCCACCCCGGTATCCGCCAAGGCCAGATCCATGCAAAACAGCCAATCCTCAGCATCTTCAGGCCGGATCGGCACATGCGCGTGCATTTCCTTCAGATTGAGCGAGCCGTGCCGCTCAATATAATCCCGCCGCCCGCCAAAGAAGGCGCACAGAAACTCGAACTGCGCCGCCCTGACGTGGGAAAGCCCGTGACCACGAAAATGCAGATGCAAGATCTGCGCCCCCTGCGGCAGGGTTTCTACCAAATCATAGAACCGCTCCACCAGCGCCCGCACCACAGGCTCGCCCCCCAGCCGATCCACCACCGAAGCCATCTCTGCCCCCTACGACTGTGGCCGGGTTTTCTTCGGATCATACGCCGACAAGGCGGTGATCACCGCAGGCAGCCGTTTCTGCTGCCCATCCAGCTTGCCAACCTCTATCTTGGTCCCGACCTCTGCATGCGCCAGATCAACCCGCGCCAGCGCAATATTCTTGCCCAGCAAAGGCGAGCGCATCGCCGAAGTCACCACCCCGATCTGCGCCCGCCCGACATGGATGCAATCGCCATGCCCCACATCCACCGCCGCGTCGATTTCCAGCCCGACAAACTTGTCACGCGGGTTTTCCTTGCGCCGGATCAGCGCGTCGCGGCCAATGAAATCATCGGTCTTCGATTTCAGCGGCACGGTGAATCCGATGCCCGCCTCGAACGGATCGGTCTGATCGCTGAAATCATAACCGGCAAAGATCAGCCCCGCCTCGATCCGCACCATATCCAGCGCAGCCAACCCCATCGGCCGCAACCCCAGATCGGCCCCGTTCGCCCAGACCGCATCATAGACCGCCGTGCCATCCTTGGGGTGGCAGAAGATTTCAAAACCCAGCTCGCCGGTATACCCCGTCCGCGACACCACCACCGGCGCGCCATCCGGCCCGCCAAGCCGACCGACGGTAAAGCGGAACCAGCCCAATTCCTCCACCGTCGGCTGATGCGGCGCGGTCCAGATCATCCGCTTGATGATCTCCCGGCTGTTCGGCCCCTGCACCGCCAGATTGTGCAACTGATCGGTAGAAGATCGCACCATCACCTTCAGCCCCAGCTTTTCCGCCTGCTCGCGCAACCATATGCCGCCGTAATCATCGCCGCCGATCCAGCGAAAGTTATCCTTCCCAAGCCGGAACAAGGTGCCATCGTCGATCATGCCGCCATGTTCGTAGCACATCGCGGAATAGACCACCTGACCCACCGACAGCTTCTTCACATCACGGGTCAGGCAATACTGCAGCAAAGCCTCGGCATCCGGGCCGGTTATCTCAAACTTCCGCAGTGGCGACAGATCCAGCACCACGGCCTTTTCGCGGCAGGCCCAGTATTCCTCTATCGCGCCGTTCTGCGAATAAACCTGCGGCAACCAGTAGCCCTTGTACTCCACCATATTGCGGGTTTTTTCCACGATACGCGAATGGAAGGCGGTTTCCTTGGTCATCACAAGCTCCGAAGTAGGGGTAGGGCGGTAGGCGATGGACCGCTGGAAAGGCTCGGCACCGTCATAGGTGCGGACGTGAATATCAGAAAGATACCAGCCATTTGCGGGCGAGGTATCATCCGGGCAAGCCGAGTTGACACAAACAATGTCGGTCAGCGCCCGCAGCAGAACATAGTCACCGGGGCGGCTCCACGGCTCGTCGGCGATCAGCACGCCATGGGCGTCAATCGCCGTATTGAAGAACAGGTTGACCGCCATCCAGCCGGGCCGCGCCGT
Organism: Paracoccaceae bacterium; assembly: GCA_009773375.1. Taxonomy (GTDB): domain Bacteria; phylum Pseudomonadota; class Alphaproteobacteria; order Rhodobacterales; family Rhodobacteraceae; genus Cypionkella. Next base: position 119,415 of record WRPH01000017.1, on the reverse strand, counting down.
CACCCCATGTTTGCCCAAGGCGCCGTTGAAATTGTCGGAACAATTGGCGTGGCCGGGATAGCCGATGTCGTCGTAGTACTTTGCAGCGCAGGCCATTGCGAAAGCATCGTGGCGGCCCACAGTATCTTGCACCACTTCGACCAACGGCAGCCAATCCTGATCGTAATATTTCGAATGCAGGCCCGGCATCGAATAGGCGTGGCCCATGAAGGTGCGCGAGGTGGTCACATCCAGCGGGTGTTCCAGCCCCTTATCCAGCTTGCGGGCGGAAAAGCACTGAAAATCCGTGCATTGGCGGCCATCGACGTCGATGATCTGAATATAGTCGCCAGCCTTGACGAAATAGCTTTCCGCTGTCGCCGACTTCACCCGCAAATCCAGAACCGGAGGTGCCAGCGGGTCGGGCAGGTCATGTTTACGCAGGCCAAGCAGGGTTGATCGCTGCACCCGCACCCCGATCGGCGTCGCGGTGTCCTGCGCCTGCGGTTCCATTGCCTTTGCAGGGGCTGCGATGATCAGCACGCCATTGCGGTTGACGGTGAAGCTTTCTTCGGTCCCGGCAGGTGAGGTTTCGCCAAAACAGGCAATCGCCTCTGCACGCCCCAGATCGATGCCGCGCCTTTCGATCCCAAGCCGCAGCCCGGCAAGCCCCGGCGCGCGCGCATCGGCCAGCAGCGTCTTCAGCCCGCTTGCATCAGAGTTGCCGCCAACCCCCAGAATCTGCGGATCAATCCGACCCTGATCGTCGGCTGCGACCAGTTCAGCGCGCTGGCCACCTTCCAGATTGACCACCGTAACGCGGTCGCCCGCCGCAACCGCGATCAGCCACGCGCCGCCCCCCGGCACCTCAAACCGTTCCAGCCCCGAGCGCACGCCCAAGGGTTCCGGCGTCAGGATCTGGCTGGGGCGCGGCGGGCCGGGTGGCACGCGGGGGTAGCTGTCAAGCATCGGGGCCTCTTTTGCATCGGTGGCAAAATTGTTTAATGTGAAGAATATCGCCGCCGGGGATTTGCGCAAGCGTTTTGCGGGGCTAGTTTGGCGCAAGGCAATTTCCGGAGGACCAGAGTGCAATCGCTGATGTTGGGGCTGATCGCGGCGCTGTTGTGGGGGGTGCATGATTTTACCGTGCGCAAGGTGGGCGACAAGGCGGATGCGGCGGCGCTTTATCTGATCGTGCTGGTTGTGGGGGCGATCTTGCTGGTGCCGCTAGCGCTGTTCGAGCATGGCTGGGCCAGTATGACGCCCGAAGTGACGCGTTTGTCCATTGCGGCCGGCATCGCAGCGGCGGGGGCGGGCTATGGGCTTTACCGGGCGTTTGCGATTGGCCCGGTGCGGCTGGTGGCACCGATCTGCGGCGCGTTTCCGCTGCTGTCGGTCGGCTTTGCCATGGCGCGCGGGGCCGAGGCGGGGCCGCTGGTCTGGCTGGGCGCGCTGGCAGTGGTGGTGGGTATTGCCGTGGTGGCGCGCGGCGAAAACGACGCAGGCAACGGCGATGCGCGCGCGGCGGTGGCCTGGGCCGCGCTGGCTTGCGTCAGCTTTGCCGTGACTTTCGGCCTGCTGCAATGGGCGGCGGAACGGGGGGCGGATATGGCGGTCTCGCTGGTATCCCGGGTGGTTGCCTGTTTCGCACTGCTTTTGTGGGTTAGGCTGCAACGCATTGATCTGAAACCGGCTTTGCGCATTCTGCCCACGCTGGGCCTGATGGGTTTTCTGGACGTAACCGCGCTGACGTTGGTGACGGTTGCAGGCGGCTTTCCGCGACCGGAATTTGCCTCTGTGGCCGCCTCTATCTTCGGGCTGGTCACCATCCTGCTGGCCTGGCGCTTTCTGCGCGAGCCGATGGCCGCGCTGCAATGGGCGGGGGCGGTGGTGGTGTTCTCCGGCATCGCCGTGTTGGGGCTTGTCTGAAATGAAAGGTTGCTTGTCGGGAATGAAAGGCGGTTTGTAACGGCTTCGTTCCATATTCACGGCAACGGCCAGATAGGGAAGTCAGCATGCGCTATTCGGGGTTCAGGGTTATTGCCGAGGCATTGACCGGGCATAAGGGCTGGAAGCCTGCATGGCGCGATCCGGCTCCGCAGGCGGCTTACGACTACATCATCGTCGGCGGCGGCGGGCATGGGTTGGCGACCGCCTATTATCTGGCGAAAGAGTTCAAGCAGGCCCGTATCGCGGTGCTGGAAAAGGGCTGGATCGGCGGCGGCAACGTCGGGCGCAACACCACCATTGTGCGCTCAAACTATCTGCTCGATGGCAACCAGCCGTTTTACGAATTCTCCATGAAGCTGTGGGAGGGGTTGGAGCAGGACTTCAACTACAACGCGATGGTGTCGCAGCGCGGCATCATCAACCTGTTCCACACCGACGCGCAGCGTGATGCCTATACCCGGCGCGGCAATGCGATGATCATGCATGGCGCGGATGCCGAATTGCTGACCAAAGATCAGGTGCGGCAGATGTATCCGTTCCTGAACTTCGACAACGCCCGCTTCCCGATCAAGGGCGCGCTGGCGCAGCGGCGCGGTGGCACGGTGCGCCACGACGCGGTGGCCTGGGGCTACGCGCGTGGGGCGGATATGCGCGGCGTCGACATTATCCAGAACTGCGAAGTGCTGGGGATGAAGATCGAAAATGGCCGGGTGCTGGGGGTGGAAACCTCGCGCGGGTTTATTGGTGCCAAGAAGGTTGGTGTGGCGGTGGCGGGGTCTTCATCAAAGGTGATGGCCCATGCCGGGATGCGCCTGCCGATCGAAAGCCATGTGCTGCAAGCCTTTGTGTCCGAAGGGCTGAAGCCGCTGATTGATGGCGTGATGACCTATGGTGCCGGGCATTTCTATGTCAGCCAATCCGACAAGGGCGGTCTGGTGTTTGGCGGCGATATTGACGGCTACAATTCCTATGCCCAACGCGGCAATCTGCCGGTGGTCGAGGATGTGGCCGAAGGCGGCATGTCCTTGATGCCGATGATCGGGCGCGCACGGCTTTTGCGGATGTGGGGCGGCATCATGGATATGTCGATGGACGGCAGCCCGATCATCGACAAGACCCATATCGACGGTCTCTATTTCAATGGTGGGTGGTGCTATGGCGGCTTCAAGGCCACGCCGGCCAGCGGTTTTGCCTTCGCGCATCTGCTTGCGAAGGATACTCCCCACAGCACCGCCACCGCCTACCGCTTTGATCGTTTCGCCAAAGGCCTGATGATCGACGAAAAGGGCCAGGGCGCCCAGCCGAATTTGCACTAGGAGCAGACCATGATCATCAATCATCCGCTTTTGGGGCCTCGGGATAGCCAAGAATTCGTCTATCTCGGCGATGCCGCTCTGATCCGCCGTCCCGATGGGATGGCCGATGGGGCTTTGGATAAATTCATTGATTACACCTACTTGCGCGACAACCCCGCCGGGCAGCACCGTGAGTTGTGGTATCACGAACAGGGCGACCGGTCCTGGCTGGTGGTGACCCGCAACACTGTCAGCCATGAAATCACCGCCGTAGAACTGGCCCGTGACGTGGCCCGCACCGAAGGGCGCAGCAAATGAGCCGTATCACTGGCGGTCAGATCGACCGCAGCAAAACCCTGCGTTTCAGCTTTGACGGCGTGGCTTACGCTGGCCATCCGGGCGATACGCTGGCCTCGGCGCTGCTGGCAAATGGCGTGCGGCTGATGGGGCGCAGCTTCAAATATCACCGCCCTCGCGGGGTGATCTCGGCCGGTTCGGAAGAACCCAACGCGATTGTCGAATTGCGCAGTGGCGCACGGCAGGAACCCAACACCCGCGCGACGGTGATCGAGCTGTTCGACGGGTTGCAGGCGCAAAGCCAGAACCGCTGGCCGTCGCTGAAATTCGACGCGCTGGCGATCAATGACCGGCTATCGCCGTTTTTTGCCGCCGGGTTTTACTATAAAACCTTCATGTGGCCTGCGGCGTTCTGGGAAAAGCTGTACGAGCCGATCATTCGCCGCGCGGCGGGGCTTGGCAGCCTGTCAAAGCAGGATGACCCTGACGATTACGACAAGGGCTTTCTGCACTGTGATCTGCTGATCATCGGTGCTGGGCCTGCCGGACTGTCTGCCGCGCTGACGGCGGGCCGGGCAGGCGCTCGGGTGATTCTGGCGGATGAAGATTTCCGCATGGGCGGCCGTCTGAACGCCGAAACGCTGGAAGTGGGCGGCGGCTCGGGTGCGGATTGGGCGGCAAAGGCGGTGCTGGAACTGGCCGCGATGCCGAATGTGCGGCTGATGACCCGCACGACCGTGATCGGCGCTTTCGATCACGGCATCTATGGCGCGGTTGAACGTGTCTCCGATCACCTTGCGCAGCCGTTGCCCGGCAAACCCCGGCAAATCCTGTGGCGGATCTATGCCGCACGCAGCATCCTTGCCGCCGGTGCCATCGAGCGCCCGATTGCGTTTGAAAACAACGACCGCCCCGGCATCATGCTGGCCGGAGCGTTGCGCGCCTATGCCAACCGCTGGGGTGTGGCGGTGGGGGATCGTGTCGCGGTGTTCACCAACAATGACGACGGCTTGCGCACCGTGGCTGACCTGAAGGCCAAGGGCCTCGACGTGACGCTGATCGACGCGCGGCAAGGCGATGAAGTGATTGATTCTGCTGGTCGTCTGGGCTTGAAATCCATCACCGTTCGCCGTGGCAATGGCCGCACCGAAACCTTGGCCGTTTCGGCGCTGGGGGTTTCGGGTGGCTGGAATCCCAACCTCAACATCGCCTCCAACCATCGCGGTCGCCCGGTGTGGAGCGAAAGCCTTGCGGCCTTCTTGCCGCCCGAAGGTGCTATTGCGGGTCTGTCTTGCGCGGGGGCTGCGGCAGGGGCCATGTCCACCCATGGCGCGCTGACCACGGGGGCGGATCAGGCGGTTCAGGCTTTGGCCTCGCTTGGCCTTACCGCCAGCACAGACCTGCCGCAGGCGGAGGATGCGCCGGTCAACCTGAAAGCGCATTGGTATGTGCATTCCGGCAAGGGACGGGCGTGGATCGATCAGCAGAATGACGTGACGGTCAAGGATGTGAAACTGGCCAAGCAGGAAAACTTCGTCTCGGTCGAACACTTGAAACGCTACACCACGCTTGGCATGGCCACTGATCAGGGCAAGACCGGCAATATCCTTGGCCTTGCAGTGATGGCGGAACTGACCGGCAAGACCATTCCCGAAACCGGCACCACGATCTACCGCCCGCCCTATACCCCCGTCGCCATGGGCGTGCTGGGTGGGCGCGCGCGCGGCGAAGATTTCAAACCGACCCGCCACACCCCCAGTCACAAATGGGCGACGGAACAGGGCGCGGTGTTTGTCGAGGTCGGCTACTGGCTGCGCACGCAATGGCTGCCCCGCGCAGGCGAGACGACATGGCGGCAATCGGTGGACCGCGAGGTGCTGCAAACCCGCAAATCCGTCGGCATCTGCGACGTCACCACGCTGGGCAAGATCGACATTCAGGGCACCGATGCCGGGGCATTTCTGGATAAGGTCTACGCCAACACCTTCAGCACGCTGGGCATTGGCAAGACCCGCTACGGCTTGATGCTGCGCGAAGATGGCATGGTGATGGATGACGGCACCACCGCGCGGATGGGTCAGAATGAATATGTGATGACCACCACCACCGCCAACGCGGTGCCGGTGTTCCGCCATCTGGAATACTGCCGCCAAGTGCTGTGGCCGGATATGGATGTGCAGCTGATTTCTACCACAGAAGCCTGGGCACAATATTCCGTCGCAGGCCCCAATGCGCGGAAATTGCTGGAGAAACTGGTTGATCAGGATATCTCCGACGCGGCTTTCCCCTATATGGCTTGCGGCAACATCACCGTCAAAGGCACCCGCGCGCGGCTGTTCCGCATCAGCTTTTCGGGCGAGTTGGCTTACGAGATTGCCGTGCCGACCCGCTATGGCGATGCGATGATCCGCGCGCTGGTCGAGGCGGGCCGCGACTTTGACGCGGTGGTTTATGGCACCGAGGCGCTGGGCGTGATGCGGGTCGAAAAGGGCCACGTCGCGGGCAATGAACTCAACGGGCAGTCCAGCGCGCTGAATATGGGTCTAGGCAAGATGGTGTCGAAAAAGAAAGACGCCATCGGCATGGTGCTGTCACAACGCGAGGGCATGGTGCAGCCAAACGGCTATCGCCTTGTCGGCGTCAAGCCGGTCGATCCCGCCAAAGCGTTGACGGCGGGGGCGCATTTCCTTGCCAAGGGGGCCGAAGCGGTGGCGGTAAATGATGGCGGCTGGCTGACCTCGGTGGTCTATTCGCCGCATCTGGGCCATTCCATCGGGCTTGGCTACCTGAAGGGGGGCGATACCCGCAAGGGCGAACGGCTGCGGGTGGTGAACCTGCTGGCGAACACCGATGTCGAGGTTGAAATCGTCAGCCCGCATTTCTTTGATCCGGAAGGGGAGCGTCTTCGTGGCTAACGCATTGAAAGCACTGACCCCACTGGGCCATGATGCGCCCGTCAGTGAAACCATTGGCCCGGTGACGATCACCGAAAACGTCGGCGTGGCGCTGGCCTCGCTGGCCTCTCGCCTTGGCCGTGAGGCCGAGGTGGCAACAGTCGCGCAGGCCGCAGGCATTCCGCTGCCCGGCCCCGGCCGCGCCGAAACCGCCAGCTATGGCGCGATCTGGCTTGGGCCGGAACAGTGGATGATCGAGGCGCCGTTTGAAACCCACGAGGATATCGTGGCAGTCCTGAAACCGCTGTTCGGCGAAGCCGCTTCGATCACCGAGCAGACCGATGCCTGGGTGCGCTTTGATCTGACCGCCACCGATCTGCCCGCGCTGTTTGAACGGCTCTGCGGCCATGATCTACGCCGCAATGGCACTGGCTCGGCCACGCGTACCGTCATCGAACATCTGGGCTGCTATGTCGTGCGCCGCGCTGAAAATCAGGTGTCGGTGATCGGACCGCGATCATCGGCGCGTTCACTGCACCACGCCTTGATCACCGCCGCCAAATCGGCGTTCTGATCGGGTTTCATCTTGGCCTAAATATCCCACGGGGGGGGGCGCGTCAGTGAAACCCCCGCGCTTCAGTCGTTTGGCGGCATTGCGCCCGCCAAACCGCGCAAACCAACCAAGCGCCGCCGCTCGTCATTCGGGTTGACTCCAAACGCCTCGGCGTAATGTTTGGTCATCGGGGTAGAACTGGCATAGCCCACCGATTGCGCGATCTCGCGGATGGATTGCGTGGAATACAGCACCCGCTGCCGGGCTTTTTTCAGCCGCATCAGCCGGTAATATTTCAACGGGCTTTGCCCCGTCGCCTGCTTGAAACAGCGCTCCAGATGTCGTTCCGACATCGCCAGTGCGCCCGCCACATCTGCAATTTGAAGCGGATCTTCAATGTGTTCGCCGAAAATCCGAATGGCGGCGCGCACCGCGTCGGGCAGCAGATCATCGGTGCCGCCCTGTTTTTGCACCGGCACTTTCTGCGCCGCATCTTCTGTGCGCACGAAAGGGTGCTGGAACCAGCAGGCCACTTCCGTCATCGTATCGCGGCCCAGGCGTTCCTCGATCAGCCGCAGCATCAGATCAAACACCGCGCCCGCGCCCGAGGCGGTATAGCGCCGCCTGTCGCGCAGGATCACCGACTGGCTGGCCTCCATATCAGGGAATTCCGCCTTGAACGCCGCCTCATAGCACCAATGCACCGAAACCGAATGCCCCTCCATCACACCCGAGCGGGCGAGGGGGAAAATCCCCCCCGAAAACCCGCCCAGCACCACGCCGCAGCGGTCCAGCCAGCGCACCTGCGCGTTGCTGCGTTTGGGGTTCTGAAACCGCGACACCGGGGCCGACAGGAAGAACAGATAGTCCAGCCCCGCTGCCTCGGTCAGCGTCTGGTCAGGATCAAACCGCACTTCGGCTGATGACCGCACCGGGCTCGCCTCTTCGCCAATCAACCGCCAAGAAAACTCCCGCCGCCCGGTGATTTCATTCGCCGCCCGCAAAGGTTCGATGGCAGAGGTCAAACAGGCCATCGGAAAGCCGGGAAACAGCAGAAATCCCAAAGTTGTGGCGGTATCGCGCTGGATATTCATGGCTGGGGTTTTTCTGTTGAGTGGTGCGGTGTTTCACGGTAGTAAACAAGAGATAGCGTCATGCCAGATAGAGCCAAGTTTATGGATATCGAAGACGATCTCAGCCTGCCGCGTGCCAAGCCCGCCTTTGACCAGGACCCGCACCGGGTGCGCGAACTTTCCGAACGCAACCTGGAAATGGCCATCGGTCGGTCTGTCCGTGCCTTTCGCCGCCAGCAAGGCATGACCGTGGCCGATCTGGCCGGGGTGACCGGGCTTTCCATCGGCATGCTGTCAAAGATCGAGAACGGCATCACTTCGCCGTCGCTGACCACGCTGCAAATTCTGGCGCATGCGTTCTCCACCCCGATCACCTCATTCTTCCGTGGTTTCGAGGAACGCCGTGAGGTGCAGCACGTCAAGGCCGGCGATCACCTTGAAATTGAGCGTCGCGGCACCCGCGCCGGGCATCAATACCATCTGCTTGGCCATATCGGTGCCAATGACTCCGGCGTGCTGGTCGAGCCCTACATGATCACCCTGACGACCGAATCCGACGTGTTTCCTACCTTCCAGCACGACGGAATCGAACTGCTTTATATGCTGGAGGGCGAGGTTCAATATCGGCATGGCGATCAGCTTTTCCATCTGAAACCGGGGGATAGCCTGTTCTTCGACGCGGATGCCCAGCACGGGCCAGAGGTTCTGGTGAAACTCCCGGCCCGCTACCTGTCGGTGATTTCCTACAAACAGGCTTAGGGCGGCTCAATCCGCCCAGAAACCGGGGCTGGTCGGCGCGCCGTCGTCGAACTGCGCCAGATAGTCGACCATCAACGGCTTGTTGCGGAGGAACCCCTTGTAGGTCGCCAGTTCATCCGGAATGTCACGGATCACCCGATGCAGGCGGCGGCCCCATTTCGGCACGGTCACCAATTCCTCGAACCGGATCAGATAGCAGCGGATCGGGAAGGCGATGGCGTTCGATCGCGGCAGCCGGTGCAGCGTCTGTAATTCCACCCGCAGATGCTGGCGGCTACCGATGGTTTCCGGTGTCATTGTGGTCTTGCCCGGCCCCCATTTCGGGTAATTCTCGGGCGAGGTATCCAGCAGCGGATCAACCGTCATCGTCCAGTTGAACCGCCGCACCGGCGCGCCATGCTGCAGCTTCAGCAGGAACTTCAGCGCCCGGTCGAACACGCCCATCTCATGCGCTTTCGGCACTGGCGCGTGCCATTGGTGAAAGTTCATGCCGATATCGAAATCGAGGCTCCAGTCAGCCTGGGTCGTCACCATCCCGGCTTCGACCCACAGGTTTTCATCACGTTGATCCTGCAAGGTAAAATCGCCCTGAGTCTGCCGGGTGATATATTCCATCGGCCCGCAGGGCAGGGTGGTCGGGTCCATGAAGGTGAACTTCTGTTCAATCTGCAGGGGCCGGTTGATCCAGTGCCAGTGGTTGCCATTCTTGTGCAACTCGAACCACTGCGGATAATCCCGCGCCTTGCTTTCCATGATCAGTTCCAGCAGATCCCAGCCCGCCAGTTCCATATGCGGCAAGGACTGGCAGCGCAGCGGATCATCCGCCAGCACCTGTGCGCGGTCGCGCATTTCCGCCACATAATGTTCGTCCACGTCGAACATATGTTCAAACACCGACCCCTTCGGCCCCGGCACATGCGGCTCCATGTTCACCGAATACATGTAGCTGTCTTCGGGGAAGGGAAACGGAAACCGCTTGATCGCCTTCGGACTGTTCTTGAAGGTAAAATCGTTGCGGAAGGTCTCGTCGTTGAAATCCAGTGACATCGCGTTCCCCTATCGGTCGATGACAAGCGCCGCGCCGGCAAAGCGGCTGACACAGGGCATGATCTTGGTATTGCTGGCCTTTTGCTCGTCAGTCAGCCAGTGGTCGTTGTGGTCGATATGGCCATCGCAGCGGTGCACCTCTGTTTCGCATTGCCCGCAAGCGCCACCCCGGCACAGATAAGGCGCCTCGACGCCGTTGGCCTCCATCGCCTCCAGCAGCGACTGGTTCGGTGCCACGGTGATGGTCTTGCCCGAGGCCGCAAGTTGCACCTCAAACGCCTTGCCAACCGGCGGGGCGAGGAATTCTTCCGAATGCACCGACAGCGCAGGCCAGCCCATCTCGGTGGCGGTGGCGCGCACCCAGGCAATCATCCCCTTGGGCCCGCACACATACAGATGCGTGCCAAGCGGTTGACCTTTCAGCAGATTTTTCAGATCGATGAACTGCTTTTCTTCATCGTAATACAGATGCACCCGGTCATCGTAATGCGCCTTCAGCACCTGCGCATAGGCCCCCAAAGCGGGCGAGCGCATCGAATAATGCAGCTCAAACCGCCCGCCCATTGCCTGCAACTGCGCCATTTGTGCGACGAACGGGGTGATGCCGATGCCGCCTGCGATCATCAGATGCTTCTTGGCGCGGTTATCCAGCGGGAACAGGTTGACCGGATGGCTCAGCACCATCTCCATCCCCGGCTGCACATGAGTGTGCATATAAAGCGACCCGCCACGACCCACGTCATCACGCCGGACCGAGATTTCGTAGCCGCTGGTATCCGACGGCGCGCTCATCAGCGAATAGGGGTTCATCCGGCGGGTACCGTGATCGTCCATCTCGACCACCACATGCGCCCCGCCCGAGAAGGTCGGCATCGCGTCCCCGTCGCGGCGCTGAAAGCGGAAGCGTTTGATCAGATCATTGACCTGCACGACCTCGGTGACAACCACCGGGATTTTTGGCGCGCCGACACTCATTTGAACCGCTCCACCGAGTCCGGCACCAGGCCGGGGTCTTCCGCATCAATATTCACGCCCTGAAACGCCGCGATCCGGCGCGAGAAATGGTCACGCACGAACAGGCTCAACCCGCAATGGCTGCATTTGAACGGGTCGTGGGTGACGTTTTCGGTGATGCCCTTGCAATGCACGCATTGCACCCGACGCACCGTCGATCCGCGATGTTCGGTATGCACAGACTCGTAAGGCAGACCCTGCGCTGCTACCGCCTGACAGACCTGCGCGATCAGTCCTTCGGTGCCCGCCACATAGATCTGGGTGCCCATATGCGCATCGGCCACCACCTTGGCCAGCCGCGAACTGGCCGCCGCAAAGCTGGGGCTGCTGCGAAACTGCGCCGCGCCCAAAGCCTGCAAAGCCGCCGACTTGTCGCAACCATTCGGCCCCGGCATATAAATGATGTGCGTGCTGGCCAGCATCGCTGTGCCCGCCCGCGCAATCATCTCTGTCACCGCATCCGCGCCTTCGCCATCCGCCACAATCAAATGCGCCAACCCCGGCGCGGCCTCCAGCACGCCATAAACCGGGCGGCTTTTGATCGAAGGCTCGAACTCTGTTTTCGTCATTGTCGTCAGACCCTTATCACCCGCGCTGCCGTTGCAGCTTTCATCTTGGCTCAAATATCCCCGCCGGAGGCTCCTTGCGCCAATGCAGGATGCCTCCGGCGGGGATATTTATCCCAATGTGAAAGCCTTAGCCCTTCGCGGTGCGACGCTTCTTGTCCGGGTCGAAGAACGGCATCGCATGCGTGGTGGCGTTGATCGCGCCGTGGGTGCCGCAATTGACCACCAGCTTGGTGCCGGTATTGGCGCAATCGACCGGCAGCCGGGCGATGGCAATGGTCCAGTCGTTCAGCGGCGAATACATCGCTTGCGTCACCACACCGACCTTTTCGCCGCCCTTGAACACCGGCGCGCCGTTGCCCGGCACGTTCTTGCCTTCCAGCTTCAGCCCCCAGATCTTGAAGCGCTCGCGCCCCTTCAGCCGGTAATGTTCTTCCGCCCCACGGAAGCCGGTCTTGCCGGGGGACACGGTGAAATCGAGGCCCAATTCCCACAGCGTATCGCCGGGGCCTTCGTTTTCGAACGGATACATTTCCGAGTTGTCAAACGGGAAGAACAGCAGGTAGCTTTCGGTCCGCAGCATATCCAGCGTGGTGAACCGGCACGGGATGATACCCATGGCGGCACCTTCCTCCAGAATCCGATCCCAGATCATCGGTGCATCCTGGCCCCGGCAGAACAGCTCATAGCCGCGCTCGCCGGTGTAGCCGGTGCGCGAGATCATCACAGGCTTGCCGAACAGGCTGGTCTGCATCTGGCTGAAATAGCCAAGCTGGCGGATACCCTCGACATATTTCTCCAGATAATCCACCGCCAGCGGCCCTTGCAGCGACAGATCGTGCAGGTTGTCGTCAAAACGGATCGACACATCGCGCCCCGTGGCGGCCATGGTCAGCTGCTCATGCGCGCCACCCGATCCATGCACCACCATGAAGCTGTTCGGCCCCATTCGGTAGATAACGCAGTCATCGACGAACTTGCCGGCATCGTTCAGCATGCAGGCGTAGACCGACCGGCCCGGCATCAGCTTTTCGATGTTGCGGGTGGTGGCGCGTTCAATGACATGGCTGGCGGCTGGCCCGGTGATATGCACCTTCTTCAGCCCCGACACATCCATCAGGCCCGCTTTGGTGCGGATCGCCATGTATTCGGCATCCGGGTCACCCTTTTCATAAGACCAGGCCGTGCCCATGCCCGACCAGTCTTCAAGGTTCGACCCCAGCGCGCGGTGGCGGTCGGCAAGCGTGGAGAATCTCCAGGAATTTGTCATTTTGGTCCCCCTGTGAACAGCATTCTTGTGCATACAGTCTGCGGGCGGAAAATCGCAAAATCAACCTTCTTGTGCAAAAATATTTCCCGTGGGGCAATTATCTGGTCGGTAATGAAGGCTCGTGTCGCAAACGAACAGGGGCGGCCCGAAGGCCGCCCCTGTGCTTTAATTTCAGGCAAATCAGGCAGGCAGCACGAAGAACCAGTTCGACCACAGCACTACCGCAGCCCCGGCGACCAGCGCCAGATAGGGCAGCATCCCGGCCTTCCTTGGCCCCAGATCGCCGTGATCCGACAGACCCAGATCCTCCATCGCCTCTTTCGGAAAATGGCCCTTGTCCTGCACATAATGCCGGAACCAGAACACAGGCAGGATCAGTGCTGCGAACACCAGCCCCGACCACAGCGCGTTTTCATAGCCCCAGACTTTCGCCCCGGCACCCAGGAACAGCGCGTTCACAAAGGCCAGCACGGTGTTGAAGCCGATCAGCCAGTTCGGCGCTTTCCATGGCCGGTCCAGATGCCCCGAGTCAATCCGGTGGATCCAGCCCGCGTTCAGGTTCAGGAAGTTGAACATGATGTAGCCGACGTTGGAAATCGCCAGCACATAGAAATAGCCGCCCGCATCCGACGCCAACGCCAACAGGATCAGGTTGAAGCCAAAATCCGTCCACATCGCCCCGACCGGCGCGCCATGTTCGTTGGTTTTGCTAAGGTATTTCGGCAGCCAGCCATCGCGCGAGCCTTGATAAAGCGTGCGCGAAGACCCGGCCATTGCGGTCATGATTGCCAGAAACAGCGCCATGATCATCAGGATCACGAAAATCTGGATGAAGATCGGGTTGCTGCCCAACATGCCGCCCAACGCCGCACCAATGCCGGTGCCGTCAACGATGCCGGTCTCCAGCATGCCGCCAAGGCCAAGCACGCCCTGGAACGAGAACGGGATCAGGAAGAAGAACACGATGCACAGCAGGCCGGAATAGAAGATCGCGCGGAAGGTGTCGCGCTTGGGGTCTTTCAGCTCTGAAGTGTAGCAAACGGCGGTTTCAAAGCCGTAGGTGGACCAGGCCGCGATATACATCCCGCCCAGAAACAGCGTCCAGCCGCCAACATTCCATTCGCCATTCACGCCCGAATAGGCCCCGGTCGGCGGCACGATGTTGGTGACGTTCATCCAGTCGATCGAGCCGGTCAGGATCGGCACCAGACCGACCAGCAGCAGCGGCACCAGCACGATCACCGCCAGCATCTTCTGCGCGGCAGCGGTGGCGGCAATGCCGCGATGCTGGATTGCCAGCATGATCAGCATCAGAACAGCGCCGATCACGAAGGTCGAGTTGAAGTGCAGCGTGCCAAGCCCAGGAATGGTCAGCGCGTAAGCCTCCCAGACCCGGAACGCCGGGGTCAGGGCAGACACGCCATCAGCGGTGGCAACAGCGGTGATCGCATCGGCAGGCAGGGTGCCTGCGTTGGCGGCAATATACTCCACCACCGCCGGGGTGGCATCGGTATAGCTGGCCAAGTTCGCGGCCACCCAATCCAGCACCATCTGGCTCTCCGCCGCCGGGATCGGGAACAGCGAGTTCAGGATATAACCCGCTGCAATCGCGCAGCCCAGCGACAGCACAGGCGACCATGCAAACCAGTTGCACCACACCGACAACGGCGCAATCAGCTTGGAATAGCGCAGCCATGCGGTCGCGCCATAAACCGAGGTGCCGCCGGATTTGTTGCCGAACATCCCTGCCATTTCGGCATAGGTAAAGCTTTGCGAAAAGCCCATGATCATCGACAGGATCCAGACCACAAATGCCGCCTGGCCCGCCACCCCCGCGATGCCGCCAATCGAGAACAGCACCAGCGGCGGCACGCCTGCGGCCACCCAGAAGGCACCCTTCCAATCCAGCGAGCGGTGAAGCTCGCCGGGTTTACTTTCTGTAGACATCAGATTTCCTTTTTTCCCTGTTGGCGTCCGGTCTTTCGCGCGGCCGGATCTTCCTCGTTTCCACTGCGACACTTTGAAACAGCAAAGCTTCATCCTCAAAGCAGTTTTTCACCTGAGAGGAATAAATTTTTACTTTTGGTCGTGGGCGGCTGCCGATTCTGCCGCTTTCGCTGGCAGTTCGGCCAACACAGTCAGCGATCAGGCCTGATTGCCGTGCCGCCAGATCTCGAATCGGATGCGGGCGGTCTTGTAGGCGTCCATCATCGCTAGCGCCCAGACGAACAAACCGCCCGCCAGCTTGCCGATCACTGACACATCCGGGGCGGCGGTCTTCAGGGTGAAACCGCCCAGCAGCAGGATGAAGAACACGAAAGTCAGCCCGCGCAGCGGCTGGCGGTTGATCACCTGCCCCGATCCGGGAAGCACGGTTGCGGCCAGCAAGACTAGGTAGGGATTGGCAGGTTTCATGCGGTCTCCAACAGATCATCGCGCAGCGCTTGCAGGGCGGTCAGCAAGGGGCGCAGTTGCGCGGGCGGCAGCGCGGTCGCGCCCATTTCGGCATCGCGGAAGATCAGATAGCGGGTGCGGTCGGCCTCTTCCATCAGCCAGACGATCCGCAGCCCCTTGGGCGAAATCACCAGTTCTTTCAGCCGGGTCTTGTCCAGCCCCGCGACATGCCTTGCCACCAGATCGGCATCGGGCAGGGCGGTCGGGTCATCGCAGCGCAGCACCGCCTCGGGCGGCAGGCTCGCTGGCGTGGCGATCTGGGTCGGAAGCTGCATGAAATGGGTGAAAGGTTCCGTCCCCATCGGGCGCAACAGCATATCCAGCGTGCCCCGCACCGGCAGCGGCGCAGGCAGCGTCACCAACAGCCACAGCGCCGGCAGTTTGCGAAAGGTCAGCGTGTCGGGCACCGCCTGCAGATCAAAGGTATCGCCCTGCCACATCCCCGAAACCCGCGGAAACCCGGTGTCCGCCACCACCTGCCGCAGCTTGGAAAACTCGGGCGCCACCGCATGGAAATACCCGGCCCGCACGGCGGCACGGGTCTGCGCCCGCCCGCGCAAGTGCCAGGTGATGGCGGCAAACAGACCCGCCAGCCCAATCAGCACAAGAATAGTCGGAAGCTGCAAAACCTGATCCCTTCAAACGATCCGGCCCGCCGATCGGGCGGGCCGGAAGCTGTTCAATACCCCTTGGGCCGTGGCCACGGCATGGTGAACTGATCGGCACGTTTCACAAAGCGATAGCGCCAGAAGTGGAACCACAGCGACACGATGATGTAAAAGCTGATCATCGCAATCAACTGCGTGCCATAGCCCAGGAACACCGCGAAGTAAGTCACCGCGCACAGCGTGAACAGGGTGATCGACGGGATCGGGTGGAACGGGTGTTCATAGCCGCGCTTGATGCTGTCGAGCGGCCATTTCTTGCGGAACAGGATGATGTTGATCGGCATGAAGGTATAGCCCAGCAACCCCGACAGGATCGAGAAGGTGATCACCTGATCCAAAGGTGCGCCCAAAGCGAAGATCAACGCGATCGGCACCAGAAAGATGATCGACCGATACGGCGTGCGGTACTTCGGATGCACCGCGCCAAACCACGCGGGCAGATAGTGGTCGCGCCCCATCGCAAACCAGGCCCGGCTTGCGTCGTTGATACAACCGTTGGCGCTGGCAAGGGTGGCAAACAGCGTGCCAATCCCCAGCAACACCATCAGCGAGGTGCTGCCCGACAGCCGGGCGGCATCAAACAGCGGCACGCCCGCTTGCCCCAGATATTCCCACGGCATCAGCCCGACACAGACATACCAGGTCAGCGTCGCCGCGATCAGCAGCGTCATGATCCCGGCCAAAGTGCCAAATGGCAGCGACCGCGCCGGTGATCGCACTTCCTCCGCCGCCTGCGTGGTGCCTTCGATGCCCAGATAATACCACAAGCCAAAGTGCATCGAGGCCAGAACTCCCAGCCAGCCATAGGGCAGGTCGGTCATCAGTTCCGCATGGCGCATCGGGCTGTCGCCGCTCAGCACCGTGGTGAACAGGAACAGCAGGATCACCGCCGTAAACGCAAACGCCGTGATCACCAGACTGAAGGTCAGCGTCGCCAGCACACCGCGATAGTTCAGCCATGCCAGAAACATGATCGCGAGGATGATGAACGGGCGCTGGTCAATGCCGTCGGTGCCCATCATCTTGGCCACCTCGTCCATCAGAAAGCCGACGGTAATCGCGTTCGCCGCTTCCAGCATGGTATAAGCGAACACCAGATACAGCCCGACGTTAAAGGCCATCAGCGGCCCGACGATATGCTTGGCTTGCGTATACTGCCCGCCTGCCGCCGCCACCGTCGAGGTGACTTCTGAATCGATCATCGCCACACAGCTATACAGCGTGCCCGCGAACCAGCAGGCGATCAGCGCGGCATAAGCCCCGCCTTTGCCCACCGCAAAGTTCCAGCCCATATACTCGCCGACCAGAACGATACCCACGCCCAAAGCCCAGACATGGGCCGGGCCAAGCACGCGCAGCAGGCCAAGTTTTTCGGGCGCTTCATGCGTTGTTGCCATCGTGTCGCCCTCCCTATGCTTTGTGCTGTTGTTCGGTCAGCGCTTCGAGTTCGCCTTCACGCGAACTGGTCAGCACGTCTTCCGAATAGGTGGTGTCGATCTTGATCCAGTCGGCCACGATCGCCGCGCCAAACAGGGCCGAAAGCCCCCAGGCCGCGTATTCCAGAAATGTCCACAGTGCCATCGCGCCCTCAATTGCCGTCGAATTTTTCCGCGATGACTTCGCGGTATTCGGTTTCGGAAAAACGCACCATCATCACGAAATAACCGACGATCACCACGACCATCACGGCAAGGCTGATCCAGCTGAAGCTGTAGTCGAACCGGGCAGTAATCATGTCGGATGCAGCGGCAGGGTCGGTAAAGCCCAGCTGGTTCCACTTTTCCACCATGGTGGGGTTCTGGCCCAGGCTTTCCCAGGTCGGTGCGTCCTGCGGCACCGGGGTTTTCGTGCTGCCAGCAAGACCCATCCACAGCGGCAGGTAAAGCGCGCCGATCGCCAGCACCAGCAACACGATCACGTCGATCAACTGGCCAAGCTTGCTTTGTTTCGGGGGGGTATAGCGTGCCATCTATTTCCCCTTCGCGGCGCGGGCGGCATCGAGAAACTTGATATCCAGCCCATACATGAAGTCGCGGTCTTCGCGGTAATGGCGCAGCATCGCCATGATCGCAGCGGTGTTGAAGATCAGAATCATCGCGCCGCCAATCAGCAGCAGCACGCGCGCTCCGGCCGACGGGGCAAGATCCCAAGTGTGCAGGGCGACAAAGATCACCGCCAGCCATAGCCCTATGACAAAGCCCCACGCGATACGGATATCGCTGCGGTGCATTGCCTCAATCCGTGTTTGCAGATCAGACAAGGTTCCCTCCTCCCATGTGGCCCGTCCCTTTCTCCAATCGCGCCGGGGCCATGGGCGCTTTGGCTGTCACCAGAGTTTCCCTCTGTGTGAACTTTCTTTTCCCTTAGGAAACATCGCCTGCGGCATTCTGTCAAAGGATTTGATTGATCTGTCGGATTTGACACCTCGCATTGCCCTGCGGTGAAAAAAGTTTCTTCACAGTTGACGTGGCAATTTGCCGTGTTAGCCTGCTGTCAAGATAACATACGAGGAGTCGTCGCCATGTGCGGAATCGTCGGGCTTTTCCTGAAAGACCCAAAATTAGAGCCGAAACTCGGTGCCATGCTGACCGACATGCTGATCACCATGACCGACCGTGGCCCCGATAGCGCCGGGATTGCGATTTATTCCGAAGGCAAGGTCGGCCATGGCAAGCTGACCATCCAGTCTGCCACCCCGGAGGTGGATTTCAAGAATCTGGATGCTGACCTGAAAGACGCCATCGGCAAGCCGGTGCTGATGCTGGTGAAATCCACCCATGCCGTGTTGGAAGTGCCCGCCGACCAGATCGAGGCAGCACGGTCCGCGCTGGCGCAGTTGCGCCCTGCCATCAAGGTGATGAGCGTTGGCGAAGGCATTGAAATTTACAAGGAAGTCGGCCTGCCGAAAGACGTGGCCGCCCGCTTTGAAGTCGCCAAGATGCACGGCACCCACGGCATCGGCCACACCCGCATGGCCACCGAATCCGCCGTCACCACCATGGGCGCGCACCCGTTCTCGACCGGCTCGGACCAGTGCCTTGTCCACAACGGCTCGCTGTCGAACCACAACTCGGTGCGGCGCGAATTGAAGCAGGCCGGCATGACGTTTGAAACCGAAAACGACACCGAAGTCGCCGCCGCTTTCGTCAGCCACAAGCTGAAAGAAGGCTCGGCGCTGGGCGAGGCGATGGAAGCCACGCTGACCGATCTGGATGGTTTCTTCACCTTCGTCGTCGGCACCAGGAACGGCTTCGGCGTGGTGCGCGACCCGATCGCATGCAAGCCCGCCGTGATGGCCGAAACCGACCAATACGTCGCCTTCGGCTCTGAATACCGCGCCATGGTCAACCTGCCGGGCATCGAGACCGCCCGCGTCTGGGAACCGGAACCGGCCACTGTTTACTTCTGGGAACGCTGAACATGCAGACTTTCGACCTTGAAGCGCAGGGATTGCGCGCGCTCAATCAGGCCCTTCACAACCTCAAAGGCCAGCAGACCAACGAAACCGCATGGGAAGTCGTGAACCCCAAGGGCAGCCACGCGATTGCCGTCGGCGTCGATGCGCCGGTGGATATCACCGTGCGCGGCTCGACCGGCTATTACTGCGCGGGCATGAACAAGCAGGCGACGATCCGGGTCAAAGGCTCCGCTGGCCCCGGTGTGGCGGAAAACATGATGTCCGGCACCGTGATCATCGACGGCGATGCCAGCCAATACGCCGGGGCAACCGGGCGTGGCGGCTTGCTGGTGATCAAAGGCAACGCCGCCTCGCGCTGCGGCATCTCGATGAAGGGCATCGACATCGTCGTGCATGGCAACATCGGCCACATGTCGTGCTTCATGGCGCAATCGGGCAACATCCTTGTGCTGGGCGACGCCGGTGATTCACTGGGCGACTCGCTCTATGAAGCGCATCTGTTCGTGCGCGGCACGGTCAAATCGCTCGGCACCGACTGCATCGAAAAAGAGATGCGCCCGGAACACCTTGCGATCATAGCCGACCTTCTGAAGCGTGGCGAGGCCGAGCATCTGGCCAAACCGTCCGACTTCAAGCGCTACGGTTCCGCCCGCAAGCTATACACCTTCAATATCGACAACGCGTCGTCCTACTGAGGTCCACATGAGCGATTTTCCCCACACCCCGCCGAAACAAAGCTGGACCTTCTCCAACGACGTCAACGCCGAAATCCGCCGCGCCGCCGCAACCGGGATCTATGACATCCGCGGTGGCGGCTCCAAACGCCGCCTGCCGCATTTCGATGATCTGCTGTTCCTTGGCGCGTCGATCAGCCGCTACCCGCTGGAAGGCTACCGCGAGAAATGCGCCACGGATGTCTGGCTCGGCACCCGCTTTGCCAAAAAGCCGATTCACCTTGAAATTCCGGTCACCATCGCCGGCATGTCGTTCGGCGCGCTGTCTGGTCCCGCCAAAGAAGCGCTTGGCCGTGGCGCATCCGCCGCTGGCACCTCGACCACCACCGGCGACGGCGGCATGACCGAAGAAGAGCGCGGCCACTCCAACACGCTGGTCTATCAATACCTGCCCAGCCGCTACGGCATGAACCCCGACGATTTGCGCCGCGCCGATGCGATCGAGGTCGTGGTGGGTCAGGGGGCCAAACCCGGCGGCGGCGGCATGCTGCTCGGCCAGAAGATCAGTGACCGCGTCGCGATGATGCGCAACTTGCCCAAAGGCATCGACCAGCGCTCGGCCTGCCGTCACCCCGACTGGACCGGCCCGGATGACCTTGAAATCAAGATCATGGAAATCCGCGAGATCACTGATTGGGAAAAGCCGATCTATGTCAAGATCGGCGGCGCGCGGCCCTACTATGATACCGCTCTGGCCGTCAAAGCCGGCGCTGACGTGGTGGTGCTCGACGGCATGCAGGGCGGCACGGCTGCCACGCAAGATGTCTTCATCGAAAACGTCGGCATGCCGATCCTCGCCTGCATTCCGCTGGCGGTGAAAGCCCTGCAAGACCTTGGCATGCACCGCAAGGTGCAACTGATCGTCTCGGGCGGCATCCGCACTGGCGCCGATGTGGCCAAAGCCATGGCTCTGGGCGCAGACGCGGTTGCCATCGGCACCGCCGCTCTGGTCGCCTTGGGCGATAACGATCCGGCGCTGGAGGCTGAATACCAGAAACTCGGCACCACCGCAGGCGCTTACGATGATTGGCACGAAGGCCGCGACCCGGCGGGCATCACCACGCAAGACCCTGAACTGTTCAACCGCTTCGACCCGATCCTCGGTGGTCGTCGCCTGAAGAACTACCTCAAGGTGATGACGCTGGAAGCACAGACCATCGCGCGCGCCTGTGGCAAGAACCACCTGCACAACCTTGAGCCGGAAGACCTTTGCGCGCTGACCATCGAAGGCGCTGCCATGGCAGGCGTGCCGCTGGCGGGCACCAGCTGGATTCCCGGCAAAAACGGTTTCTGATATCCCGGGCCGCCCGCAGAGCGGCCCGTTTTTCCATGCGACCCATAAAAAGTCAGGGCGACCAATCGCCCGACCGGTAAATACCAACAGGAGTGACCAAATGGTCAAAGACTTAGCCGCTTACGCCAAGGAAAAGGGCGTCAAATACTTCATGATTTCCTATACTGACCTGTTCGGTTCACAGCGTGCCAAACTGGTTCCGGCGCAGGCGATCAACGATATGGCTGTTGATGGTGCAGGCTTTGCCGGCTTTGCCACCTGGCTAGACCTCACCGCCGCCCACCCCGACATGATGGCGGTGCCGGATGCCTCATCCGTCATTCAACTGCCGTGGAAAAAAGAAGTCGCATGGCTCGCCTCCAACTGCGTGATGGAGGGCAAACCCGTCGCCCAAGCCCCGCGCAACGTGCTGCGCAAGCTGGTGGACGAGGCCGCGAGCGAAGGCCTGCGCGTCAAGACCGGGGTAGAGCCGGAATTTTTCCTGCTGACCCCCGAAGGCGACAAAATCGCAGATCCCTACGATAACGCCGAAAAGCCCTGCTACGACCAGCAAGCGATGATGCGCCAGTATGACGTGATCTCGGAAGTCTGCGATTACATGCTGGAACTCGGCTGGGAAGCCTACCAGAACGACCACGAAGACGCGACCGGCCAGTATGAAATGAACTGGAAATACGACGACGTCCTGCAAACCGCCGACAAGCACAGCTTCTTCAAATTCATGATGAAATCGGTGGCCGAAAAGCACGGGCTGCGCTGCACCTTCATGCCGAAGCCGTTCAAGGGCCTGACCGGTTCGGGCTGCCACGCGCATATCTCGGTCTGGGATCTGGAAGGCAAAAAGAACGCGTTTTCTGATGACACCAAGGAACTTGGCCTGTCGGATCGTGGCCGCAACTTCCTCGGCGGCATCATGAAACACGCCTCGGCACTGGCCGCAATCTGCAACCCGACCGTCAACAGCTACAAGCGCATCAACGCGCCGCGCACCTCGTCGGGCGCAACCTGGGCACCCAACACCGTGACCTGGACCGGCAACAACCGCACCCATATGGTGCGCGTTCCCGGCCCCGGCCGGTTCGAGCTGCGCCTGCCCGATGGCGCGGCCAACCCCTACCTGATGCAGGCGATCATTCTGGCCGCCGGCCTTGACGGCGTGCGCACCAAGGCCGACCCCGGCCCGCGCTATGACATCGACATGTATACCCAAGGCAACACCGTCACCGGCGCGCCGAAACTACCGCTGAACCTGCTGGACGCCTTGCGCGACTATGACAAGGACAGCACGCTGAAGGCGATGATGGGCGAGGAATTCTCGGCCGCCTATCTGAAGCTGAAGCACAAGGAATGGGACAGCTTCGTCGGCCATTTCTCGCGCTGGGAACACGAAAACACGCTGGATATCTGATCCAACACGGGGTCGGATAATCTCCGGCGCCGGTCTTGTCTCAGATTTCATCTTGGTCAAAATATCCCCGCCGGAGGCACCCGCTGTTGATGTCGGGTGCCTCCGGCGGGGATATTTGTGCCAAGATGAAACCGCACGGCCCGTCTGCAAAGTCGTTAAGGTTTCCTGAATGCCGAAACTAAACCATTGATTTTCATAAGTTAAAAAACCTGTCCACACGTGGGCAAACAAAAAAGGCCCCGGTTTCCCGAGGCCTTTTCTCTTGTCGGACCTGCCTCAGTTGCGCAGGTAGGCTTCCATGCTGTCCTCCAGCGCGTCTTTCCACGGCGTGTGGTGGATCGGGGCCATCGTGCCGGTGATCACCGACCGATAGGCATGGTTGCGGAAGTCCATGATCCCGGCCTTCTTGTGGTCCTTCCACTCAAAGAACGCCTCGCAGGCCCCATCGACGTCAAAGCTGGGATAGTCGGTCTCGGCAATCAGTTCCTTCACATACTCGCCCTGATAGTGGATCGCGTCGTGGGCATCCTGCCCGGCATCCTCACCGGCAACCCGCGCGACCACATCAGCCTGCAGCACCGCCTTGTCCGCCGGAATCGCAATCCGCCCCATGACTGCATCGCGCACCCACCAGGCCTGCGCGTCGAACATGTTGAAGGTGAACCACTGATCCTGCATGCCGACGTAGAACAGCTTCGGATTGTGCACCCACGCGACGCCCTTGTAGAGGTCCGCCGTTGCCAGCCGGTTCGCCGTTTTCAACCGCAGATCATCCGGCAGGAACGGGAAGTGATGCTTGTAGCCAGTGCACAGAATGATCGCATCGACCTTCTTCGAGGTGCCGTCCTTGAAGTAAGCCGTGGTTTCATCGACGTGATCCAGCGCGGGCACTTCCTGCCAGTTGTCCGGCCAGTTGAACCCCATCGGCGCGTTCCGGTAAGCGACGGTGATCGACTTCGCGCCATATTTCCAGCACTGCGAGCCGATATCCTCGGCGGAATAGCTGGACCCCAGCAGCAGGATATCCTTGCCGTTGAATTCCATCGCGTCGCGGAAATCATGCGCGTGCAGCACCCGGCCACCGAATTTGTCGAAACCCGGATACTCCGGCACGTTCGGAGTAGAGAAGTGGCCGGAAGCCACGATGACGTTGTCGAACTCTTCCTCATACATCCGGTCGGCCTTCAGGTCATGCGCCATGACGGTGAAGTTGCCCTTGTCTTCGTTGTATTTCACGAACCGCACCGGATGGCGGAAACGGATCCAGTCGCGCACGCCGGCCTTCTTCACCCGGCCTTCGATATAATCGAACAGCACCGCACGCGGCGGGTAGGAGGCAATCTGCTTGCCGAAATGTTCTTCGAAGGAATAATCCGCAAATTCAAGACCTTCCTTTGGCCCGTTCGACCACAGGTAGCGATACATCGAGCAATGCACCGGCTCGCCATATTCATCCAGACCGGTGCGCCAAGTATAGTTCCAAAGCCCGCCCCAGTTGTCCTGCTTTTCAAAACAGACGATCTCGGGGATATCGGCCCCCTTCATCCTGGCCGATTGAAAGGCCCGCAGCTGCGCCAGCCCCGACGGCCCCGCCCCAATGACCGCAACACGTTTCGTCATGAATTCCTCCGAGTTGTCCGCGCCCTTCTGGGCTGCATTTTACATTTGAAATGAGGCTAGCGAGACTCTCGCCGGACTGTCAAATTATTTTCCTGATGGGAAAAAGGTGAATGCGCGGAATCTTTGGCGCTGCACGGAAAAGTGGCAGGTGACCGGTGGGCGCCGGTTGCTACAAAAATCTTCCCCCCCGGCAAGACTTGGCGCTAAGCTGCGGCAGGGTTCAGACGGGGATGATACGAATGTCAGCATATAATCAGCCACTTGGCGGCAACGAGATGGCGCGGTTTGGCGGGCCTGCCACAATGATGCGGCTGCCTGCACAACCGACTGCAGAGGGGCTGGATGTGGCCTTTATCGGCATTCCGATGGATATCGGCACCTCGAACCGCTCTGGCACCCGGCATGGGCCGCGGCAAATCCGCGACGAAAGTCGCATGCTGCGGCCTTTCAACATGGCCACGGGGGCGGCTCCGTTTGAGCATTTGCAGGTGGCGGATATTGGCGATGTGCCGATCAACACCTTTGATCTGAAAAAATCCGTTGATATCATCACCGACTACTATAACGGCGTGCTGGCGCATGGCGCGATCCCGTTGACCTTGGGCGGCGATCATACGCTGACCTGGCCGATTTTGCGGGCGATCAAGGCCAAGCATGGGCCGGTGGCGTTGATCCATGTTGATGCCCATGCCGATATCAATGACACGATGTTTGGCGAGAAAGTGGCGCATGGCTGCCCGTTCCGGCGGGCTTGGGAGGATGGCTGTCTGATCAACGAAAAGGTTTTTCAGATTGGCCTGCGCGGCACTGGATATAGCCCGGATGATTTCGATTGGGGACGCAAGAACGGCTGGACCGTGGTGCAGGCCGAAGAATGCTGGCACAAATCGCTGAAGCCGTTGATGGCCGATATTCGGGCGCAGATTGGCGATGCGCCGGTTTATCTTTCCTATGACATTGATAGCCTTGATCCGGCCTTTGCGCCCGGCACCGGCACGGTGGAACCGGGCGGGCTGACCATCTGGCAAGCCCTTGAAATCGTGCGAGGATGTGCGGGGCTGAACCTTGTTGGCGGCGACCTGGTCGAGGTTTCGCCGCCCTATGATCTGTCGGGGAATACCGCCTTGGTCGGGGCAAATCTGCTGTATGAGATGCTCTGCGTGCTGCCGGGTGTGCCGCAGGGCAGGCAGGTGGGCTAGGCCTGCGCGTGGTGGGAGCGCAATGCTGCGGCTGAGCCGCGCACCACCTCGGCGATTTGCGCCAGTTGTTTGGCCAACGGGCTGGTCTTGCGCCAGATCATGCCGATGGTGCGGCTGGGTTGCAGCCCGGAAAAGCGCGCGATTGATACTGCCGCCGACCGGGTTTCCACTGCCACCGCCATTTCCGGGATCAACGTCACGCCGATGCCCGCACCCACCATCTGCACCAGTGTTGATAGCGAGCTGCCGTCCAGCAATTCGCGCGGCGACACCGCTTGCAGGCTGCAAAACGACAGCGCCTGATCGCGGAAACAGTGACCTTCCTCCAGCAGCAACAGCCGCATTTCGCGCAAGGATTCGCGGCTGGGCACAGGTTTCGCAGCATCGGCCTGCGGGCGCACCAGCACGAAATCTTCGGAAAACAGCGGCACCTCGGTCAGTGAAGGTTCTGAAACCGGCAGGGCGACGATGGCGGTATCAAGTCGACCTTCTGCCAGTTCTTGCAGCAGCTTTTGCGTCAGGGTTTCGCGGATGTGGATATCAAGGCTGGCGTTGGCTTGCGTCAACTGCCCGATCAGGGTGGGAAGCAGATAGGGCGCCACCGTTGGGATGATGCCAAGGCGCAACCGCCCGATCAATTGCGCGCGCGAGGCGCGGGCCAGATCGTCCAGTTCCTCGACCGCGCGCAAGATGGCTTGCACGCGTGATAAAAATTCCTCGCCGAAGTGGGTCAGCCGCACCTGCCTTGCGCTGCGTTCAAACAGCCGGGTGCCAAGGGTTTCTTCCAGTTCCTTGATCTGCATCGACAGCGCCGGTTGCGAGATGGAACAGACATCGGCGGCGCGGCCAAAATGGCCATGCAGCGAGAGGGCTTCAAAGTAGCGCAGCTGCTTCAGCGTTAGATTTTGCATCAGAAAAACTTATCACTGCAATCAGTAAATGCAACTTAATCCGATAGCTTGGGTATGTTAGAAAGATTCCAGAAAAGGTGGTTCTACGGAGAACGGCGGCGGCAACGCAGCGCCACGACGCGAACTGTTCCTTTAAGATAAACATCTTACATAAGTTTGGGAGAGTGAAACATGACCGGAACTGAAGCAACGGCTGCGGGAAAATGCCCGGTGCATCACACGGCGGGCAGCAATGTCACCGCTGCGGGGCGGTCGAATCGTGACTGGTGGCCGAACCAGCTGAATTTGCGCATTCTGCATCAGCACTCAGCGTTGTCGAACCCGATGGGCGCGGACTTCAACTATGCCGAAGCGTTCAAGGCGCTGGATTTGCAGGCGCTGAAGGACGATCTTTACGCGCTGATGACTGACAGCCAGCCGTGGTGGCCGGCAGATTGGGGCCATTACGGCGGCCTGTTCATCCGCATGGCGTGGCATTCGGCCGGCACCTACCGCACCGGCGATGGCCGTGGAGGTGCTGGCACCGGCACGCAGCGGTTTGCGCCGCTGAACTCGTGGCCGGATAACGTCAACCTCGACAAGGCGCGTCGGCTGCTGTGGCCGATCAAGCAGAAATACGGCAATTCGATTTCCTGGGCCGACCTGATGATCTTGGCGGGCAACTGCGCGCTGGAATCGATGGGGTTCAAGACCTTCGGCTTCGGCGGTGGCCGCGTCGATGTGTGGGAGCCGGAAGAGGATATCTACTGGGGCAACGAAGATACCTGGCTGGGCGATGCGCGCTACGAAGGCGACCGTCAGCTGGAAGACCCGCTGGCTGCCGTGCAGATGGGCCTGATCTATGTAAACCCGGAAGGCCCGAATGGCGTCGCGGATGCGGTGGCTTCTGGGCGTGATATTCGTGAAACCTTCGCCCGCATGGCGATGAATGACGAGGAAACCGTGGCGCTGGTGGCCGGTGGCCATACCTTTGGCAAGGCCCATGGCGCGGGTGATCCGGCGCTGGTAGGGCGCGAGCCGGAAGGCGCTTCGATGGAAGAGCAGGGCCTGGGCTGGAAGAACGCCTTCGGCACCGGCGTTGGTATCCATGCCACCGGCTCTGGGATTGAAGGTGCGTGGAAGCCGAACCCGACTACCTGGGATATGGGCTATCTGAAAGTGCTGTTCAAATATGACTGGAATCTGGTGCGCAGCCCGGCTGGCGCGCAGCAGTGGCATGCGATCAACGTTGAACCTGAAGACATGGTCGTCGATGCACATGACCCGTCGAAAAGCCACCCGCCGATGATGACGACGGCGGATATGGCGATGCGGATGGACCCGATCTATGGCCCGATTTCCCGCCGCTATCTGGCCAACCCCGAGGAGTTTGCTGACGCCTTTGCGCGGGCGTGGTTCAAGCTGACCCACCGCGACATGGGGCCGAAGGCGCTGTATCTGGGCAACGAGGTGCCTGCCGAAGACCTGATCTGGCAAGATCCGATCCCGGCGGTGGATCACCCGCTGATCGACGACAGCGACATTGCCGCGCTGAAGGCAAAGATCCTTGGCTCTGGCCTGACGACCGCGGAACTGGTGGCAACGGCCTGGGCCTCGGCCTCGACCTTCCGCGGGTCCGACAAGCGCGGCGGCGCCAATGGCGCGCGTATCCGGCTGGCCCCGCAGAAGGATTGGGAGGCGAACCAACCCGCGCAACTGGCCAAAGTGCTGGCTGTGCTGGAAGGCATTCAGGCCGGCTTCATCGCGGGCGGCAAGACAGTGTCGCTGGCCGATCTGATTGTGCTGGGCGGCAGCGCTGCGGTGGAGGCTGCGGCCAAAGCGGCGGGCCATGAGGTGACGGTGCCGTTCGCCCCGGGCCGGGGCGATGCAACGCAAGCGCAGACCGATGTCGAGTCCTTTGCGGTGCTGGAGCCGGTTGCCGATGGCTTCCGCAACTATCAGAAGAAGCAACTCAGCGTCTCGACCGAAGCGCTTCTGGTGGATCGGGCGCAACTGCTGGGCCTGACCGCGCCGGAAATGACCGTGCTGGTCGGCGGTCTGCGGGTGCTGAACGCCAATAGCGGGGCGTCGCAGCATGGTGTCCTCACCAACCGCCCCGGCCAGTTGACCACCGATTTCTTCGTCAATCTGCTGGACATGGCGACCGAGTGGAAGCCGACTGCGGCGGGCACCTATGAGGGCCATGACCGTGCGACTGGTGCGCTGAAATGGACCGGTACCCGCGCCGATCTGGTGTTCGGCTCGAACTCGCAACTGCGGGCGCTGGCCGAGGTTTATGCGCAGGCCGATAGCCAGGCCGCTTTCGTGCGCGACTTCGTGGCGGCTTGGACCAAAGTGATGAACGCGGATCGCTTCGATCTGTGATCATCAAAAGTGATGGTTGGGGCAGGGCATTCGCTTTGCCCCAACTTTTCTCGCCTGCCGGATGCGATATCCTGCGAGGCAGGTCGGTGAGGAGCACGTCACGGCGGTGGTGCAGTTGGCAGGCAACCGGGGTGAAATATGGTCCCCAGAGCCTCAGCGCGCCGCAGACACGCTCAAGTGCAAGCAGGCCGCCCCCAATGCGACCAAAACCAGCCCTGTTCCCAGTGCAGTGGTCAAGCCACGCGGCATGCAGCCGATCTGGCATCGCTTTTGCCAGGATATTGCACCGAGGCTGGCCCCGCCTGATTGCTGCAAGCAACACAACTGGGCCTTGGCAATGCAATCACATCCCGACATGCAGCAGCCCAAAACCTTCTGAGCCGGAAAAACCCGCCGACAAAGCATTGCCTGACAAAGGCAAAGCAAGCAACCACAGACAGCAACTGAGGCGTTAACTTCTTGGCAAATAGAGATTTTTCGGGGGAAGTGGCAGCCCGTAGGGGAGTCGAACCCCTCTTGCCTGGTTGAAAACCAGATGTCCTAACCGATAGACGAACGGGCCACTGTAGGTGAGGCGTTCTTTAAGGGCTGATGGGGTGACTCGCAAGAGGAAAAATCACGCTTTTGCAGCATCTTCCAGACGAAGTTGCACCTTGCTGCGTCCGCCCCAAGTGTTCAGCTCCAATCGCCCGGCCAAGTGGAAACGTTGGTGGCCAGCGTTTTCCAGAGCGGGGCCAAGGCTGGTATCAAACGCGCCGAAAGCGATGCCTTCAATCCGGCTGCCCATGCCGTCGCCAAACGAGATTTTCAGGTGTGATGCCCCCACCCGATGGGTGGTCACGGCCATGTCGGCAAAGACGAAGCGCGGGGCGGGGGCGGCGGCACCGAAGGGACCGGCAGCTTCGATTTGCTCGACAAATCCGGGGGTTGCGGCAGAGGTTGCAAGCAAACTGTCGATGCGCAGATCTTCGCGCCCGCCGGCACCCGCGCCTTGCTTGGCCAAAAGCTCACCCAGCCGGGCCATCGCCGCTTCCAGCTTGTCGCGTGCGACGGTCAGGCCAGCGGCCATCTTGTGGCCGCCGCCCTTGATCAACAGCCCCTCGGCCGCCACGCGATGCACTGCGGCACCCAGATCAACGCCTGATACCGAGCGCGCAGAGCCTTTGCCCTCGGCTCCGTCCAGCCCGATGACGACGGCGGGGCGGTGGGTGGCTTCTTTCAGACGCGCAGCGACGATCCCGACGACGCCGGGATGCCAGCCTTCGCCCGCAGCCCAGACCAGCGGGCCGTCAAGGCCGCGCATTTCTGCCTGCGCCAAAGCCTC
This sequence comes from Paracoccaceae bacterium, assembly GCA_009773375.1. Classification (GTDB taxonomy): domain Bacteria; phylum Pseudomonadota; class Alphaproteobacteria; order Rhodobacterales; family Rhodobacteraceae; genus Cypionkella. The sequence goes on along the minus strand of WRPH01000017.1, from coordinate 89,324 downwards.
TTCTCGCACCCGTGCTTCGATGTCGCGGCGTTCGGTGTTCAGAACATCCAGCCGTTCTGCCAAAGCGGTTGCTTCGGTGGGATTGTCGGTAGCCAGCAAGCGTGCGCCAAGGTCGGCTTGGCCTATGCGCCCACCAGCATTGACGCGTGGGCCTAGTAGAAAGCCCAGAGCGTAGGGGGTAGGGGCCTGATCCATCCGGGCAATGTCGGCCAGCGCGCGCAGGCCGATGCGCTCGCGCCGCGCCATCACCTTCAGGCCCTGACGGACGAAGGCGCGGTTGACCCCGATCAGCGGGGCCACATCGGCGACGGTGGCCAGCGCCACCAGATCCAGCAGCGCCATCAGATCGGGCCCCTGCACGCCTTCGGCGCGCAACTGCCGGTTGGCTTCGACCAGCATCAGAAATACCACTGAGGCGGCGCAAAGATGGCCAAGCTCGCCGTCTTCGTCTTGCCGGTTCGGGTTTACCACGGCAAAAGCGGGGGGCAGGGTTTCACCGCCCAAGTGGTGATCCAGCACCACAACATCACATTTTGCCGCCGCAATCGGGTCGTGGCTGAGCGTGCCGCAATCGACACACAGGATCAGATCATGCGCGGCGCCCAACTCGGCCATCGCCGGAATATTCGGGCCGTAGCCTTCGTCAATGCGGTCGGGGATATAGAGCGTCGCCTGCGCCCCCATCGCTCGCAGCCAGACGATCAGAAGCGCTGCCGATGAGCCCCCGTCAACGTCATAATCGGCAAAGATCGCCAGGCGTTGCCGGGTTTTCAGGGCGTGCAGGAAGCGGGAGGCGGCGCGTCCCATATCCTTCATCCGCAGCGGGTCGGGCAACAGGTCGCGCAGCTGCGGCGCAAGAAACGCAGGGGCATCTTGTGGGGTGACACCGCGCGCAACCAACGTGGCGCAAAGTGCCAGCGGCAGCCGGGTGATCTGCGCCATCGCCTCGGCCAGCCGTTCGGATTCGAGGTTGGGGCCGACCCAGCGGCGGTGGGTCAGCGAGTCTTCGACAGCAAGAAAGGCACGTTGGATCATGCCTTAGCTGTGCCCCAGCCCGTGCAGCAGGGCAAGGCGGAATTTGAACAAATTCCGGGCACGATTTCTATACAGAAATCGTTTAACCGATTATTTCAGCGGGCTTTTATACAACATCCGCCGCACCGAGCCGGTTTTGGATCGCATCAAGATCGTCTCGGTGGTCACCCAACCAGCCTCAACCTTGATGCCAGCCAGAATCGAGCCTTGCGTCACGCCGGTTGCGGCAAAGATCACGTCTGCCGTTACCATCTCGTCACGGGTGTAGATGCGGTTCAGGTCGGTGATCCCTGCCTTGTAGGCGCGCTGCCTTTCGTCGTCGTTGCGAAACAACAGTTGGCCGTAAATCTGACCGCCCATGCACTTCAGCGCACTTGCCGCCAGCACGCCTTCGGGTGCGCCGCCGGAGCCCATATACATGTCGATGCCGGTGATGTCGCTTTCCGCGCAATGGATCACGCCCGCCACATCCCCATCGGTGATCAGCCGGATCGCAGCGCCAGTAGAGCGGACTTCGGCAATCAGCTTTTCATGGCGCGGGCGTTCCAGAATGCAGACGGTGATTTCATCCGAGGCAACGCCCTTGGCGCGGGCCAGTGCGCGGATGCGTTGCGCCGGAGTCATATCCAGCGTCACCGTATCGGGCGCGAAGCCGGGGCCGATCGCCAGCTTTTCCATATAAACATCAGGCGCGTGCAGCAGGGTGCCGCGCGGCGCCATGGCAATCACTGTCAGCGCGTTCGGCATGTCTTTGGCGGTCAGCGTGGTGCCTTCCAGCGGGTCGAGCGCGATATCCACCGCCGGACCTTTGCCAGTGCCGACCTCTTCGCCAATGAACAGCATCGGTGCTTCGTCGCGTTCGCCTTCACCGATGACCACCACACCAGCAATATCCAACAAATTCAGCTGATCGCGCATGGCGTTGACCGCTGCCTGATCGGCAGCTTTCTCATCGCCGCGTCCGACGAGTTTGGCCGAGGCAAGAGCTGCCGCCTCTGAGACACGGGCGAGGCCGAGGGAAAGCATGCGGTCTTGAAAATCAGTTGCGTCGGCCATAGCGGTATCCTGTGCAGGGGTATGCTCCATCCCATAGCGACGGGGGGAGCGGGCGGCAAGGTTGGTGGCGCTAACATCGTGCGTAAAGACGGCGGCTGTTGCCAGACAGTGTTTGACCCCAAGATTTGGCGAACACTGGCCGCGATGGTCTTGTGGAACGAGCGCGTGGGGGTTTCACACCCCCACAGCGATTTTCCCGCGGGGAAATCGCTGCCCCCCGTGGGATATTTGTGCAGAGAGGATGTGAACCCGTCGCGGCGTGGATCAGACTTCTTCGATGCGCAGGGCGACGGGCGCGCCGACCAGAACGCCGGTGCCGCCGAACCGCGACATGGCATGATCAATGTCGGCGCGAGTGGCCTTGTGCGTGACCAACAGCACGGTGGCATTGTCGCCCTCGTGGCCATATTGGCGCATCTGGTCGATCGACACGCCGGCTTCACCCAGACAGGTGGCGATTTTCGCCAGCGCACCGGGTTTGTCGAGCAGGGTCATCCGCATGTAATAGCTGGCGGCGGTGGCTGACTGCGCCGCTACCGGGGTGGCCAAGCTGGCTGCGGGCTGGCCAAACGTGGAAATTCGGGTGCCACGGGCGATATCCAGCACATCGGCCATCACCGCGCTGGCGGTCGGACCCATACCCGCGCCGGGGCCGCGCAAGACGATCTGGCCGACAGAATCGCCTTCCAGCACCACCATGTTGGTGCCGCCTTGCAACTGGCCCAGCGGGCTGTCGGCGGGGACAAGGCAGGGCGTCATGCGCTGTTCCAGCCCGCGCCCGGTCATCTGCGCCACGCCCAACAGTTTGATGCGGTAGCCCATATCTGCGGCAAGGCGGATATCGTCGATGGAAATTGCACCGATGCCTTCCAGTTCCACCGCGTCGAACGACACTTTGGTGCCAAAGGCGATGGCCGCGAGCAGGCTGAGCTTGTGGCCCGCGTCGATGCCGCCGACATCAAGGTTCGGGTCGGCCTCCAGATAGCCCAGCTGGTTTGCGGCGTCGAAGACTTCGGCATAAGACAGGCCCTCGTTCTGCATCCGGGTCAGAATGTAGTTGCAAGAACCGTTCATCACCCCCATCACCCGGCGCATCTGGTTGCCCGCAAGGCCCTCGGTCAGCGCCTTGATCACCGGAATGCCGCCTGCGACGGCGGCCTCAAAACGGATGACCCGGCCTGCCGCTTCGGCGGCCAGCGCAAGGCCATGGCCGTGATGCGCCAGCAGCGCCTTGTTGGCGGTGACCACGTCTTTCCCGGAGGCGATGGCGGCTTCGGTGGCCAGTTTGGCCGCACCTTCGTGGCCACCCATTACCTCGACAAACACGTCGATATCATCGCGTTTGGCCAGCGCCACCGGGTCGGTTTCCCAAGCATAGGCCGAAAGGTCGGCGTCGCGGTTTTTGGTTTTGTCGCGTGCAGATACGGCGGTGATCTGCACCGCGCGGCCGGTGCGCAGCGCGATCAGGTCGGCATGTTGCTGGACGATCTTGACGACGCCAAGGCCAACGGTGCCAAGACCAGCGAGACCGAGACGCAGGGGTTTGGCAGACATGGGCTTGCTCCGGTTGAGGTGTGCTGGGCGCGTGTTAGCCGAAGGCGGCGCGGGGTGCAACGCGGCGAGTTGCGGGATTATTGATTGCGCAGGGCGGTGGCGCGGGCTTGCAGGGCGGCAACTTCGGCGGCAAGCGGGCTGCCGGGAATGCCTTGATCGGTTTGCGCGATCAGTTGATCCATCGGCAGCAATGCAGGGGCCGGGCCAACCACCGTGCTCGCAGTCTCAACCTGCGGGAACTGCGAACAGGCTGTCAGCAGCATGAAAAGGAATGGCACACGCGTCATGGTCAAAGCATACCGCGCGTGCCTGTGGTATTCAATGCGCCGGTTTGATGAAGGTACCGTTGCGCAGCTCGGTCATGGCTTGCTGCAATTCGGCCTTGGTGTTCATCACGATCGGGCCGTGCCACGCCACCGGCTCCTGAATCGGCGCACCGGAAATCAGCAAAAAGCGGATGCCGTTCGGGCCGGCCTGCACGGTGATCTCATCACCCTTGCCGAACTCGATCAGGGTGCGGTTTCCGGACAGGTCGCGGATGTTCAGCTCTTCGCCCTTGTATTCCTTCTCCAGCAGCACGCCGCGCGGGCGGGCACTGTCGGCGAACTTTCCTGCACCGTCAAAGACATAGGCAAAGGCGTGGCGGCGGGTGTCGATCTTGAAGGTACGCTTCTTTTCCGGCGGCACGAAGATATCCAGATATTGCGGATCGGCGGCAATACCATCGACCGGGCCGGATTTGCCCCAGAAATTGCCGACGATCACCTTTACCGTGGTGCCATCATCATCCATGATTTCCGGGATGTCGTTGGATTTGACATCCTGATAGCGCGGCTTGGTCATCTTCAGAGCTTTCGGCAGATTGGCCCAAAGCTGAAAGCCATGCATCTGGCCCTTGGCATTTCCCTTCGGCATTTCCTGGTGCAGGATGCCAGACCCGGCAGTCATCCATTGCACATCGCCGCCCTTCAGCGTGCCGTGATTGCCCAAGCTGTCGCCATGGTCAACCGACCCGGCCAACACATAGGTTATGGTTTCGATGCCACGATGCGGGTGCCACGGAAAACCCGCCATATAATCGCGCGGGTTATCGCCACGGAAATCATCGAACAGCAGGAAAGGGTCAAACTGGGTCGGATCGCCAAAGCCGAAGGCGCGGTGCAGGTGCACGCCTGCGCCCTCCATATGCGGTTGGGCGAGCGATTGGCTGAGAACGGGGCGGAGAGACATGGCAGGCTCCTGTTGTTTGCGTTGACCCAGAGGTAGGCGCAGCACGGCTCTGCGGCAATACGCACATGGGAAGGGCCTCTGTGCAAGAATGCGCAAAGGCCCCGTGCAGATCAATCGCATTTCTCGATCAGGAGCAGACAACCCCTGTCAGGCACAGCTTGGGGATAAAGCGCGGCCGGGTGACGATGAACTGCTTGAGCACCTCATCGGTCATGCCGACGTTAAAGGCAGGGTGATAGCTGACCTCGGTTTCCACCAGCACCACACGGTCGCCATCGGCCATATCGGGAATGCGCTGTGCCAGCGCCTGAATCGATGCGGTGGTCAGTTGCGGCATGGCGCTATCGGGCGAACGCGACCAATCCACTTCGAACCGGTTGTTGACCTGCGACCATGTCACCGAAGACACGCGGATGCGGACGGATTGGTCATTATCCAGCAGATAGCGCATCAGGTCGCGCATGCCGGTCGGGTAGTTGGCGGGCAGCGTCACCATCTCGCGCGAGATCATGTCTGAAATGGTGTAGGCCGCCTTTTGCGCGGTGTTGATCGACCGATAGCCATCCCAATAGACGAACAGCGCTAGGTATGCCCACAGCATGAACGGCAGCACGATGACAGCCTCAGCCATCAGAACGCCGCTTTCGTCACGGCCAAACCGGCGGAACTGGGCAAGAAGGGAACGCATCTGAAACCTCCTCAGGTCGGTTCAGTGACGAAGGCGGAAATGGCGACGACCCCGTAGCCGCCGTTGCCATCCTTGGGCAGGCCAAGGCCGATGCCGGTGGTCGGGAACAGTGCATCTTGCACCACGCAGACCCGCACCAGCATGATATCGTTCTGCTGCCCGATTTGCAGCGCCGTTACCGGCTGGATGTCTTCAGCGCGGTCGACGCAAGACACGCCGACGGTTGGCAGCGACCAGGTTGCAGTGCTGATCCGGGTCATCTCGATCATGATGTTGGTTTCGCAATCCTTGAAGATGACGGTGCGCTTGCAGATTTCATGCTTCAGCAATGTGGCATCGGGCAGCGGATAATGGCCCAGACGCAACTCGCGCATGGTCATGTCAACCGATTGCTCCAGCATGATCGACCGGGTCATCAGCAAGCCGCTTTCGAACGAGGCCATGAAGATGGTGATCAGCACCGGCACCGCGACGACAAATTCGACGGCTGCGGTGCCGTCTTCCCGCCGAAAGGCACGGACGAGGCGTTTGCAGAACCGGATCATTGGGTCAACCTCAACTGGCTGATGTTGCTGGCGATGGCCCGGAAGGCAGATTGAATCTGCAGGCCGGTGGCGTTGAAGTAATGCGCGGCCGAAGTGGCACAGTTCCTGATCTGGGTCTGGCCATTGGTTGGGGCCTCGAACGCGATGCCGTAAACCACTACGCCATTTGCCTTTGCCTGAGCGCAAGACTGTTGAAGTTGAATATCCATCGCCGAAGCCGAGTCGCTGGTGTCTTGAAAGGCGCCCAACTGCGCGGTGTAGATGCTGTTGCGGGTGGTGCTGGTGGTACCCAGGGCGCGGGCGTAAAGCTGCCAGGCCACCCAGCTTTGCCGGGTCACCGCCCACATGTCTTCCCAATTTTGCACCACGG
>WRPH01000017.1:0-82832 GCA_009773375.1 Paracoccaceae bacterium | reverse complement strand
CATAAGGCGCCGCGCGCCAGCCGTTCAGATGTGGTACCCAATATTCGTTGGTGCTGGCGATGGTGGGCCGCCCGGTCGTGAAGCGGATCGAATACTTCCCATCACCCACTGATCGCCAGATCGGGCTTTCCCCGGTCTTGTAGTCATCCGGGATGATCGTATGGGCGACATGCTCGCCGTCGGTCATCAGCACGATCAGTTTCATCGAGTTCCGATCAACCCACTCAAACGGTCGATTGCCGAAGTAGGACGGAATCTTCCCGGCCCCTGCCAGTTCCTCGAACATCGGCTGTGCATAGGGGTCCAGCAGCGCAAGGCCCCATTTCAAGCCAAGCATGATGGACGTGTTGCCAGCCGCGACCAGACTATCAATCTGCGTCTTCAGGGTGGCGATGTCATTGCTGGGCAAGCGGATGATGTTCCCCGCCGTGTTGCGGCAGAATGGGGCATTGGTGTTCATCTTGCCATAGCTGCTGTCGTCATAGGCGACATAGGCAGTAGTCTTGTTCGTGGTCGAACTCCAATCCGCGAAAGCCGACATCGGAAACGGAGTCGAACGCGACACGCCGACCGCGTTGTAAGACGCAGACGGTAACTCCAGACAGTTGACGTCGTCTACGTCATGGATGTGGGTGGCGTTATATTTCGACCGCATATCCAACCCGAGGTTTACCTGCGCATTGTAGGGCACCATTGTGATCGAGATGCGGTTGTCGGGGTCTGACGACAGCACGGTATCGACAAATTCTTTCGCGGCCTTCTTCAGGTTGGTCAGCTTGGTGCCCGACATCGAGCCCGACACGTCTAGCACCAGTGCAATTTCAACGTTGGTCACGCGCTGTTCGGCCATCGAGTGGCCGTTGGCATCAAGGCCATCCTGTCCGATCAGGTGAAGGAAATAAGGGTTTGTGGCCGCCGAGGCATCAGCCACCACGTTGCGGAAGTTCAAACCTTCGGTGACGGTCACGCCATCGAGGTGATCTATCATGCCAGCTTTTGTAAAGTAGTCGTTCACCACATCCTGTGCATCCAGCGTCTGCGTCAGCGAGGCAGACGCCAGAGTTGCGCGATCGAGGGTATTTTGCAGTGTGGTCCGTGTGGCTTCATAGCGCATCAGGTCAACCGCAAGGCCCCCCATCATCACCATCAGCATGAACAGGCACAGGGCGAGGATCGTCAGCGACCCGTCCTGAGACGTCAGAAAGCGCCGTGGCAGCATCAAGCCGCCGACGCGCCGCGCCGCATGGCTGACACTCAGATTTGAACCAACCTTCATCATTCCCGATCTCCATCCGATCGACCGCAGAAAGCCTGCAGAGGTCGTCGGATTCAGAAGCACACCTTGAAGCGGCATACGGCGCGCGTGCTGGGGCAAAACTATGGCTCGGGTGGGCAGAAATAGGGGCAGCTTGTGTCAAACCGCATAAAACGGAGCAGAAAGGCCGGTTTATCGTGGCATTGATCGTTGCTTGCCAACGATCCGCGACAATTGCGCTGATCCGGGCGCGGAACACCCGGATCAGCTGCGGCGTTAACGAATCGACAAGAAATCGGCATGACGGCATGGCGACGGCCTTGCGAGGGTGCGGATTATTGCGTCAGTTTCAGTTGGCTCAGGTTGCTGGCGATCGAACGGAAGGCGCTGGTAATTTCGAGACCTTGTGCGTTGAAGTAGTGGGCGGGCGAACTGGCACAGCGCGAAATCTGTGTCTGCCCGTTCAGCGGCGCTTCGAAGGCGATGCCATAGATGATGACGTTGCTTTTCGATTTCGCCAAAGCGCAGGTCTGTTGCAGCGTCGAGTCCATCGTCGCCACCGAGGCGTAAGTGGATTGCATGTTATTGACCATCGAGTTGTAGATCGCATTGCGCGCGGCAGAGTCGGCGCCACCCAGCGGGCGGGCGTAGAACTGCCAGGCAACATAGGTCATCTTCAGGTTGGCCCAGACATTTTTCCAGTCCATCCGATCATAGCCTGCGCCGCTGTCCCAAGCGGTTGCCTGCCAGGCGCTGCGGTGGGGTACCCAGTATTCGTTGGCTCCGGCCGCTGTCGGACGTCCGGTCAGGAAGTGCACCGAATAATTGCCATCGCCCCGGCTGCGGAAGATCGGAGAGCTCCCTGTCTTGAAATTGTCGTTCACCCGGTTGTGGCTGACGTGTTCGCCATCGGTCATCAGCACGACCACCTTCATCGCCTCGCGGTTCTCGTAATCAAACGGCCGACCCTCCAGCGTAGTGGGCATGGCATTGGCGTTGATCAGTTCGGAATACATCCCCCGCGCTGCGGGATCGAGCATCGCCACCCCCCATTTCATCCCCAGCGTGATCGAGGTGTTGCCGCCCGCCTGCAAGCCGTTGATCTGCGCTTGCAAGGTGGCAATGTTCTGGCTCGGCGGGCGGACGATATTGGCTGTCGTGGGTTTGCAGAAAGCCGAGCCAAAGTTGGGCAGTGCTGCGCTGCTGGTCGGGGAAACCGACCCGTTCACCAATGATGTGCCATAGGCGATGTCGGCATAGGCCATCATCGGCAGCGCCGTTGTGCGTGGGATAGAGGTGTTGCCGAACACCGAGTCGGGCAGTTCGACACAGTTCACGTTGGCCACGTCATGCTGATGGGTGGCGTTGAACTTGCCACGCAGCACCGGGCCAAGGTTCACTTGCGCATTGTAAGGCACGATGCTGATCGAAACGCGGCGATCCGGATCGGCGCTGAGCACGGTGTTGACGAATTCACTGGCTGCCGTCTTCAGATTGGCAATCTTGGCCCCGCTCATGGAGCCGGACACGTCCAGCACCAAAGCGATTTCAACATTGGTCACTTTTTGCTCGGCGCCGGAGCTTGCCGTTGCATCAAAGCTGTCGATGCCGATCAGATGCAGGAAATACGGCTTGGTATCGGCGATGCCTTTGGTCAGCACGGTGCGGCTTCCGTTGGCTTCCATGACATTGGCGCTTTGCAGTCGGTCGGCCAACCCAGCCTTTTCAACGCAATCCGTGACGACCGCTTGCGGATCAAGCCGTTGATCAAGGCTGGCCGCCATCAACGTGCAACGGTCAAGCGTGTTCTGCAATTCGGTGCGAATGCCTTCGTAGCGCATCAGGTCGATTGCGATGCCGCCAAGCATCACCATCAGGAAAAACAGACACAGCGCCAGAATCGTCAGCGATCCTTCGGTGGCCCTGGCAAAGTGCCCGATCTGCCGGGCCAGCGCCGAGCGCAAAGTCAAACGGGGGGCGAGCATCTTCATCATGTTTTCCTTATCAACCACCACAGGAATGTCGGCCCCCGCGAACACTCCTTCGCCTCTTCGCTGCCCAGAAGATGTGGCGAAATTGTGGCAAGCATGGCTCAGCGGGGGCATTGCAGGTGGCGGTGGAAACGGTGCGGCGCAGGGGGGCAGGATTGTTTGCCAAAGCGGGGCAGCGGCCATGCCCGATCGCGGCAGAACTTTGGCCAAATCGGACAAGTCCGAATCACTTTAACGACAAGATCAGCCACATTGGCGCAGAATGGCGGCTGATTTGTTAAGGAAATCCCGTTACGCAGATGGCAGCGCAACACGCGCCTTGCCGGGTGAGAGACGGCAATAACGGGAGGACTGGCATGACTATCGCAGGGGAACCGAGTTTCCGCGAATCCGTTGACATGATGTTCAGACGCGCGACCGCCTTGATGGACCTTGGCCCAGGTCTGCAAGAGAAGATCCGTGTCTGCAACTCGACCTATACCGTGCGCTTCGGGGTGCGGTTGCGGGGCAAGATCGAAACTTTCGTCGGCTATCGCTCGGTGCATTCCGAACATATGGAGCCGGTCAAGGGCGGCATCCGCTATTCGCTGGGGGTCAATCAGGACGAGGTCGAAGCGCTTGCAGCGCTGATGACCTACAAATGCGCGCTGGTGGAAACGCCGTTTGGCGGCTCAAAAGGCGGTCTGTGCATCGACCCGCGCAAGTGGGACGAACACGAACTGGAACAGATCACCCGCCGCTTTGCCTATGAATTGATCAAGCGCGATCTGATCAACCCGGCGCAAAACGTGCCCGCCCCGGATATGGGCACGGGCGAACGTGAAATGGCGTGGATTGCCGACCAGTATGCGCGGATGAACACCACCGACATCAACGCCAAGGCCTGTGTCACCGGTAAACCGCCTCACGCAGGCGGCATTCAAGGCCGGGTCGAAGCTACCGGGCGCGGCGTGCAATTCGCGCTGCGCGAATTCTTCCGCCACAAGGAAGATGCGGCGAAGGCGAACCTTTCGGGCGGGCTCGATGGCAAGCGTCTTGTCGTGCAGGGCCTTGGCAACGTGGGCTATCACGCCGCGAAATTCCTGTCAGAAGAAGACGGCGCAAAGGTGATTGCGATCATCGAACGTGACGGTGCGGTGATCAACGACGCCGGGCTGGATGTGGAAGACGTGCGGCAGTGGATGAACAGCCACGGCGGCTTGCTGGCGGAATATCCGCGCGGCACATACATGATTGACGGTGCCAAGGCGCTTGAACTCGACTGCGACCTACTGATCCCGGCGGCAATGGAGGGGGTGATCAACCTGTCCAATGCGGCACGGATCAAGGCTCCGCTGATCATCGAGGCGGCAAACGGGCCGATAACCTTTGGGGCCGATGAAATCCTGCGTGCCAAGGGCTGCGTGATCATTCCCGACATGTATGCCAACGCTGGCGGTGTGACGGTTTCCTATTTCGAGTGGGTCAAGAATTTGTCGCACATCCGCTTTGGTCGCATGCAGCGTCGCGCCGAAGAAGGCCGCTCGCGCATTCTTGTCGAAGAACTGGAACGGCTGTCGAACGATCAGCAGTTGGGCTGGCAGCTTTCGCCTGATTTCAAAGAGAAATTCCTGCAAGGCTCGGATGAGCTGGCGCTGGTGCGGTCGGGTCTGGATGACACGATGCGCACCGCCTATCAGTCGATGCGCGAAGTCTGGCATGCGCGGGATGAAGTGCAGGATCTGCGGGTGGCGGCCTACATCGTCTCGATCAGCCGGATTGCAAAGACCTATCAATCGAAGGGTCTGTAAGCGGTTCTTGCAGGCGCGCGCTTGGACCGGAATGCCTGGCATTCCGGTCCAAGTCGCAACTGTCGCTTCTATCGGCCAGCGACACTCTTTGTCGCGGATAGCACAGTTATTGCGGTTTGGCTGTTGAATAACCCGCGCAAAGCGGGTTCACTTCCCGCCAGAAGTTGGGGGGCTGCGGCATGCGCTATTCCGGGTTGAAGGTGATCACCGAAGGGCTGTTTGGCAACAAGGGCTGGGGCCGCGCATGGCGTGATCCGGCACCGAAGGCCGAATATGATGCGATCATCATTGGCGGCGGCGGGCATGGGTTGGCGACGGCCTATTATCTGGCCAAGAACCACGGTCTGACCAATATCGCGGTGTTGGAGAAAGGCTATCTGGGCGGCGGCAACATCGGGCGCAACACCACGATTGTGCGCGCGAACTATTACATGCCCGGCAACAGCGAATTCTACAGCCATTCCTTGAAGCTGTGGGAAGGGCTTGAAGCCGAGTTGAACTACAACGTCATGCACAGCCAGCGCGGCCAGTTGATTCTGGCGCATTCCGATGGCCAGCGCGACACGTTGGCGCGACGCGGCAACGCCATGATCAACCAAGGCGACGACGCCGAATTGTGGACGCGCGAACAGGTGCGCGATTTCGCGCCCTATCTGGATTTCGAACAGACCCGCTTTCCGATTTATGGCGGGCTGATGCACAAGCGCGGCGGCACGGCGCGGCATGATGCGGTGGCGTGGGGCTATGCGCGCGGCGCGGATCGGCGCGGGGTTGATCTGATCCAGAACTGCGAAGTCACTGGCATTGATATCGAAAACGGGGTGGTCACAGGCGTGCAGACCACGCGCGGGCCGATCCGGGCCAAGAAGGTTGGCATGGTGGTGGCTGGGCGGTCGTCGCAGGTCGCCGCGATGGCTGGCATGCGGCTGCCGATCGAAAGCCATGTCTTGCAGGCCTTTGTTACCGAAGGGTTGAAGCCCATCATTGATAGCGTGATCAGCTTTGGCATGGGGCATTTCTATATCAGCCAGTCCGACAAGGGGGGGCTGGTGTTCGGTGGCGACATTGATTTTTACGCCTCCTATGCCGCACGAGGCAACCTGCCGATGGTTGAACATGTGATGGAGGCCGGTATGACGTTGATGCCGATGATCGGCCGTGCCAAGGTGCTGCGGTCCTGGGGCGGCATCATGGACATGACCCCCGACGGCAGCCCGATCATCGACAAGACCCATATCGAGGGGTTGTTCGTCGATGCCGGCTGGAACTATGGCGGCTTCAAGGCGGCCCCGGCCAGCGGCTGGTGCATGGCGCATCTGATGGCGACCGGGCAAAGTCACGAGGTGGCCAAGCGCTTCCGGCTGGATCGCTTCCGCACCGGCCATGTGCTGGACGAAGAAGGCACCGGCAGCCAACACAACCTGCACTGAGGGAGTAACGACATGCGTATACCTTGCCCCCTGTGTGGCAGCCGCGACCGCCGCGAGTTCTATTACTACGGCAGCGAAGATTATCTGAACCGCCCCACCGATCAGGGCACTATCGAGGAATTGGATAACCATCTGTTCCTGCGTCACAATCCGGCGGGGATCACCCGCGATCTATGGTATCACGAAACCGGCTGCACCAGTTGGCTGATCGTGACGCGCAACACCATCACACACGAGGTTCTGGGGTCAGAACTGGTTGCCGACAGAAAAAAGGGGGCCTGAGATGCGGATCGAGGGCAAAGGCGCGATTGACCGGACCAAGCCGGTCAGCTTCAAGTTTGACGGCAAGACCTATCAAGGCTTCAAGGGCGATACGCTGGCCTCGGCCTTGCTGGCCAATGGCGTCAAGCTGCTGGGTCGCAGCTTCAAATATCACCGCCCGCGCGGGGTGCTGACCGCAGGGTCAGAAGAACCGAATGCGCTGGTCGAGGTGGTGGGGGCGACCAACCAGACCCCCAACGTGCGCGCCACGGTGCAGGAAATCTTTGAGGGCCTGAACGCGCGCAGCCAGAACCGCTGGCCCAGCTTGCGGTTTGATCTGATGGCGGTGAACGATCTGGCGGCACCCTTCTTGTCGGCGGGGTTCTACTACAAGACGTTCATGTGGCCGAAAGCGCTGTGGGAGGGCCTGTACGAGCCGATCATCCGTCGCGCAGCGGGGCTTGGCAGCCTGTCGGGCAAGCATGATGAAGGGCATTACGAAAAGGCTTTTGCCTTCTGCGATGTTCTGGTGATCGGCGCGGGGCCGACCGGGCTGATGGCGGCGCTGACAGCGGCGCGGGCGGGCGCCGATGTGATCCTGTGCGAGGAAGATCGCCTGCTGGGCGGGCGGCTGATTGCCGATGATGCAACGCTGAACGGCAAGCCTGCGGCAGACTGGGTGGCCGCGGTCGAGGCCGAACTGCGCGCCAGCCCGAATGTGCGGATCATGCCGCGGACCACGGTGACCGGGGCCTATGACGGCGGGCAATATGGCGCGCTGGAGCGGGTGGGCCTGCACAAAGGCCCGCGCCCGGACCTGCCGCGCGAATGCTTCTGGCGGATCACGGCGGCGCAGACCGTGCTGGCGGCGGGCGCGCTGGAGCGCAGCATCGCCTTCCCGATGAATGACCGGCCGGGGATCATGCTGGCCTCGGCGGTGCAGAGCTATCTGAACAAATTCGGCGTGGTGCCGGGGCGGCGGGTGACGCTGTTTGCCAACAATGACGGTGCGCGGGTGGTGGCGAGGCAGTTGATGGCGGCGGGTGTCTCGGTGGCCGCGATCCTCGACAGCCGCCCCGAGGCCAGTGCGGTCGAAGACTGCCCGGTTTATCTGGGCGCGCAAGTGACCGATACCAAGGGCCGCCATGGCTTGCGGGCGATTTCCGGCACCCATATGGGCGGTGAATTTCAGATCGAAACCGATCTGCTGGCGGTTTCCGGCGGCTGGAATCCGACGCTACACATCACCTGCCACATGAACGGTCGCCCGCGCTGGGAGGCGTCATTGGCCGCCTTCGTGCCGATGGAAAACGCCGTGCCGAACCTCAAGGCGGCAGGGGCCTGCAACGGGGCTTTCACCACTTTGGCCTGCCTGACCGAAGGGGCCGATGCCGCGCGTGCCGCGCTGATCAGCCTTGGTCGCAATGCGGTTGCGGTTGACCAGCCCAAGGCCGAGGGCATGCCCTATGTCATCACGCCGCTGTGGCAGGTGGCGGGCAAGGGTCGGGCCTGGCTCGATTTCGCCAATGACGTGACGACGAAAGATGTCAAGCTGGCGGCGCAGGAAGGCTACCAGTCTGTTGAACACATGAAGCTCCGCCGTTCATCCCGACCTCGATTGCGGCGATGGGCGCGGGGGGGCGGGCAGATGGCTTTGCGCCGCAGCGCTTCATGACCTCCGATCAGGCCAGCCGCGACCGCGCTGCGCCGATGATCGAGGCCGGGTTGTGGTATCGCCCCAGCTATTTCCCGAAACCGGGCGAGGCTATCTGGCGCGAATCTTGCGACCGCGAAATCGCTTATGTCCGCGAGGCGGTGGGCGTGGCCGACGTGTCCACTCTTGGCAAGATCGATATTCAGGGCCGCGATGCCGGGCGCTTCCTCGATCTGGTTTATACCAATATGTTCAGTACGTTGCCGATAGGGCGCGTGCGCTATGGCCTGATGCTGCGCGAAGATGGCTTTGTGTTGGACGATGGCACCACGGCGCGGCTGGGTGAAAACCATTACCTGATGACCACCACCACGGCGGTGGCTGGTCTGGTGATGCGGCATCTGGATTTCGTGCATCAGACCCATTGCGCCAATTGGGATCTGCGCTTCATTTCCGTCACCGAAAGCTGGGCGCAATTTGCGGTCGCCGGGCCAATGGCGCGCGCGCTTCTGAACGGTTATCTCGATCAGCCCATCGGCGACTTCCCCTTTATGGCGGTGGGCGAAGTTGCCATCGGCTCCGTGCAGGCGCGGCTGTTCCGCATAAGCTTTTCAGGCGAGGAGGGCTATGAAATCGCCGTGCCGACTCGCTTTGGCGAGGCGCTGTTCCGCGATCTTGTGGCGCGGGCCGAAACCATGGGCGGCGGGCCTTACGGCATGGAAGCGCTGAACGTGCTGCGGATCGAGAAGGGCTTCATCACCCACGCCGAAATCCATGGCCGGGTGACGGCCTTTGATATCGGTATGGAGAAAATGGTCTCTGCCAAGAAAGACTGCATTGGCAAACTCGCCGCCAGTCGCCCCGGCATGATCGGGCCCGACCGCGAGCAGCTGGTCGGCATCCGCCCCTTGGGGGCCGAGCCGATCACCTCTGGCGCGCATCTGTTTATCCCTGGTGCGGAACTCAGCCGGGTGAACAGCCAAGGCTACACCACCTCGGTCGGGTTCTCGCCGATGTTTGGCAGATATCTGGCGTTGGGGTTTCTGCTGAATGGTCGCGCCCGCATCGGGGAGAAAATCCGGCTGGTTGACCGTCTGCGCAACATCGACGTGCTGGCCGAGGTTTGCGACCCGGTGTTCCACGACAAGCAAGGGGAGAAGTTGCGTGCCTGAGTTGATCGCAAAGACCGCGTTGGCGGGGAAAAAGCCCTTGGTCGTCGGCGCTACCACGCTGGCCGAGGTGGATGCAGGCGCAATCACCTCTATCGCGCGATTTCCGGGGCAGGGCGAAGTGCTCGACAACGCCTTGAAGCCGCTGGGGTTTTCCTTCCCCGCGCCGAACAACTTCGCTGAAGCTGCGGGCGCAAGGCTGGTCTGGGCCGGGCGTGAACAGGCGTTTCTGATCGGTGCCGATTGCCCCGATCTGGGCGATGCCGCCGCTGTCACCGATCAGTCCGGCGGCTGGGTGACACTGTCGCTGACCGGGCCTTTGGCCGCCGATGCACTGATGCGCTATGTGCCGCTGGATCTGCGGCTGGCGCATTTTCCTGTCGGCAGATCGGTGCGCACGCCGCTTTACCACATGCCAATGCTGCTGATGCGGGTCGCTGACGACGGTTTCCGTCTGATGCTGTTCCGATCCATGGCGCGCACCGCCTGGCATGAAATCGAAGTGGCGCTGAAAACCCTCGCCGCGCGCGCCGCATGACGGGGGCTGCAAGATGCTGACCAATGCCGACGTAGCCGAACTGACCGAGTTTCGCCGCGATCTGCACCGTTTCCCCGAGGTTTCGCGCGAAGAAGCCGCGACGGCGCAGCGGATTGTCGCGGCGCTGTCGGGCTTGCGACCCGATCAGGTGATCACCGGTTTGGGTGGCCATGGCGTTGCAGCGGTGTTCAACGGCGCGGCAACCGGGCCGACCCTGCTGTTTCGCGCTGAACTCGACGCGCTGCCGATCGAGGAAATCTCTGCCGCCGCACACCGCTCTACGATCCCCGGCAAGGGGCATCTGTGCGGGCATGACGGTCACATGACCTTCCTGATGGGGCTGGCCCGCCTGTTGTCCCGCCAGCGCCCGGCGCGGGGGCGCGTGGTGCTGATGTTCCAGCCCGCCGAGGAAGACGGCTTCGGCGCGGCTGCAGTGGTTGCCGACCCGAACTATGCCGCGATCAAGCCCGACTGGGCTTTCGCGATCCACAATCTGCCTGGCCTGCCGTTTGGTCATGCCGCGCTGAAATCCGGCGTGGTCAATTGCGCCAGCCAAGGCCTGCGCATCGTGCTGACCGGCAAGACCGCGCATGCCTCGCAACCCGAAAACGGCTCCTCGCCGGGTCTGGCGCTGGCGCAACTGATCCCGGCGCTGGCCGCGCTGGGGCAGGGCGGTCCGCTTGGCCCCGATTACCGGCTGGTCACGATCACCCACGCCAAACTGGGCGAACCTGCTTTCGGCATTGCGCCGGGGGAGGCCGAGCTGTGGGCGACGTTGCGCGCCATCGCCGATGACAAGATGGCCGCCCTGCGTGCCGCTGCCATCGCTTTGGCTGAAACCGAAGCCGCCGGGCAGGGCTTGAAGGTCAGCTTCAGCCACCACGACGATTTCGCAGCGTCGGTCAACAATCCCGATGCCACCCGGCAGCTGCAACGCGCGCTGGAATCGCTTGCCGTGCCGCATGGAGAATCTGATCTGCCGATGCGCGCCTCGGAAGATTTCGGTCGCTTCGGCCAGCCCGGCACCCGCTCTGCCATGCTGTTTCTCGGCGTTGGCGAAAGCCACGCTGCTCTGCACAACCCGGATTACGATTTCCCCGACAGCCTGATCCCGCTGGGCGTGCAAATATTCCACCGGGTGATGATCGATCTTCTGGCCTGAATGCTAAACTTTATCTAAAATGGTCATCCTCTCTGCCCAAATATCCTCGGGGGAGGCGCATTGGCCCGCCAATGTGCCGTGGGGGCAGACAGCCCCCGTGCCGATGCAGCGCGCGCTGCCACTGGACAGAACCCGCACCAACTCCGATATAACAAGGCATGAGTCTCCCACCCGGTTTCCTTGATGAACTGCGCACCCGCGTCTCGCTGTCCTCGGTTGTGGGCAGGAAAGTCACATGGGACCCGCGCAAGTCCAATCAGGGCAAGGGCGACATGTGGGCACCTTGCCCGTTCCATCAGGAAAAATCTGCGTCTTTCCACGTCGATGACCGCAAGGGCTTCTATTACTGCTTTGGCTGCCAAGCCAAAGGCGACGCGGTGACCTTTATCAAGGAATCTGAAAACCTCAGCTTCATGGAAGCCGTTGAAATGCTTGCGCGCGAGGCGGGTATGCCGATGCCGGCGCGCGATCCGCGTGCCGCACAAGTGGCGGATCGGCGCAGCCAGCTTGTCGCGGTGATGGAAGAGGCGGTGAAGTGGTTCCGTCTGCAACTGCGTACCTCTGCCGCCTCGGATGCCCGCGCCTACCTTGCCAAACGCGGCCTGTCGGCAGAGGCGCAGGATCGCTGGGAAATCGGCTTTGCTCCCGATGCGCGGCAGGGCCTGTATCTGGCGCTGCGGCAAAAGGGCGTGGCGGATGATCTGATCGTGGGTTCTGGCGTTTGCGCCAAACCTGATGATGGTGGCGCGCCGTATGACCGTTTCCGGGGCCGCATCATCTTTCCGATCCGCGATGGCCGTGGTCGGGCGATCAGCCTAGGCGGCCGGGCGATGGCGGCGGATGCGCGGGCGAAATACCTCAACGGCCCGGAAACCGAGCTGTTCGACAAGGGCCGCAACCTGTTCAACCACGCCCCGGCGCGGGAAGCCTCGGGCAAGGGCGCCCCCCTCGTGGTGGCCGAAGGCTACATGGACGTGATTGCGCTGTCCGAGGCAGGCTTCAAGGCGGCGGTGGCGCCTTTGGGTACGGCGGTCACGGAAGAGCAGTTGCGGCTGATGTGGCGTATTTCGGACGAACCGATCATCGCGCTGGATGGTGACACCGCCGGCATTCGGGCGGCGCTGCGGGTGATTGATCTGGCCCTGCCGCTGCTGGAGGCGGGCAAGGGCCTGCGTTTTGCCGTGCTGCCGGGCGGCATGGACCCCGATGATCTGATCCGCGCGCAAGGGGCCCCGGCGATGAAGGCGGTGCTTGATGCCGCCCAGCCGATGGTCAAGCTGCTGTGGCAGCGCGAAATCGAAGGCCGCAGCTTCGATAGCCCTGAACGCAAGGCTGCGCTCGACAAATCCTTGCGCGCCCATCTCAAACGCATCGCCGATCCCTCAATCCGCAGCCATTACGGCGAAGATATCAAACAGTTGCGCTGGGAGTTGTTCGGCCAGCGCCCGCGCGCCGCCAAGGCTTTCACTCCCCGCCAGCAGGGCCAGAAAGGCCGGTTTGCCCCGCCGCCAGAGATGCCACCGATGCCCTCGACCAAGGGCTCGCTTTTGGCGACAGCGCCCAGCCGGGTAGAAGAAGTCTTGTGCGAAGCGGTAGTTCTGGCGGTGTTGATCACCCATCCCGGCCTGATCCACCGCTTTGAAACCCCGTTGGAGCGTCTCGACCTGATCGGTGACGGCCATGACCGGCTGCGCCAGCTTTTGCTTTTGCACGCCGATGCCCCCGTAATTCTGGACCATATCCAGAAACTTGCGCCCGATGCCCTTGATGCTTTGATGGATCGGCCCCAGATCAGGATCGAACCCGCCATTCGCAACCCCGGTGATATGGGCCGGGCCGAATTCAGCGTGGCCGAGGCGCTTAGCAAGCTGCATGCCGCGCGGGGGGCGCGGCTCGAAATTGAAGAAGCGATGGAAGATATCGCCGGGCTGGTCGATGAAGGGCTGACATGGCGGCTTAGTCAGGCCAACGATGCCCGCTTCACTGCGCTTGCCGGGCCAAAGGGCAAAACGGTCGAGGCGGTGCTGGCCTCGAACGGCGTGCAGATGAACAAGGACGAGTTGGAGGATGCCCGGTCGCTTTGGGACAGCATTCAGTTCACGAAAACTCATCGTAAGACCTAGAAGGCGGGGAAAATCACTGATTCGGCTTTTCCCTGCCGTGATTCGCGTTATTGATTCGACTAAGTGCGTTTGATTCGTTTTACCTCGCCTGCCCACCCCGACCTGTAAGGAGCGCTCATGGCCTCGAAAGACACCGACGACGGCAAACCCGAAGGCGAAGAGGCCGATGTATCCCTTGATATGAGCCAGGCGGCCGTCAAGAAGATGATCGCCGACGCTCGGGAACGTGGCTACATCACCTACGAACAGCTCAATCAGGTGATGCCGCCCGAGCAAGTCTCGTCGGAGCAGATCGAAGACGTGATGTCGATGCTGTCTGAAATGGGCATCAACGTCATTGAAGACGAAGATGTCGAAGAAGGCGAAGCGCCGATCAGTGGCGATCTGGTGGAAACCGGCTCGGGCGTGCGCGATATTGCGGTGGTGACGACCACGACCGAAACGCTGGACCGGACCGACGATCCGGTGCGGATGTATCTGCGCGAAATGGGCTCGGTGGAACTGTTGTCGCGCGAAGGCGAAATCGCCATCGCCAAGCGCATCGAGGCTGGTCGCAACACCATGATTGCCGGGCTTTGCGAAAGCCCGCTGACCTTTCAGGCCATCATCATCTGGCGTGACGAACTTCTGTCCGAAGACATTCTGCTGCGCGACGTGATTGATCTGGAAGCCACCTTTGGCCGCTCGCTTGATGGCGAAGAGGGTCTGGTTGGCACCGATCTGGAAGGCGTGGATGTCGAAGCCGCTGCACCGCGCCGTGCGGCTGGCGATGAACCCGAACTCGACGCCGACGGCAACCCGCTGATGCGGTCGGATGATGACGATGATGAAGACGACGGCACCTCGATGTCGCTGGCCGCGATGGAAGCCGCGCTGAAGCCGAAAGTGCTGGAAACGCTGGACCTGATCGCGCGCGACTATGGCAAGCTGTCGGAAATGCAGGATCTGCGCATGTCGGCCACCTTGTCGGAAAAGCACCGCTTTTCTGCCAACGAGGAAGCTGCCTATCAGAAATTGCGCAGCGAAATCGTGGTGTTGGTGAACGAACTTCATCTGCACAACAACCGGATCGAAGCGCTGATTGATCAGCTTTACGGCATCAACCGCAAGATCATGGCGATCAATTCGGGCATGGTGAAGCTGGCCGATGCAGCCCGCATCAACCGCCGCGAATTCATCGACGAATATCAGGGCTATGAATTGGACCCGACCTGGCTGGACCGCATGGCAGCCAAGGCTGGGCGCGGCTGGCAGGCTTTGCTGGAACGCTCGCGCGAAAAGGTCGAAGATCTGCGCGCCGAAATGGCACAGGTCGGCACCTATATCGGCGTCGACATTTCCGAATTCCGCCGCATCGTCAATCAGGTGCAGAAGGGCGAGAAAGAAGCGCGTCAGGCCAAGAAGGAAATGGTCGAAGCCAACCTGCGTCTGGTGATCTCGATTGCGAAGAAATACACCAACCGCGGCCTGCAATTCCTTGATCTTATTCAGGAAGGCAATATCGGCCTGATGAAGGCGGTGGATAAATTCGAATACCGCCGCGGCTATAAATTCTCCACCTATGCGACGTGGTGGATCCGTCAGGCGATCACCCGCTCCATCGCCGATCAGGCCCGCACCATCCGTATTCCGGTGCATATGATCGAAACGATCAACAAGCTGGTCCGCACCGGCCGTCAGATGCTGCACGAAATCGGCCGCGAACCGACGCCGGAGGAATTGGCCGAAAAGCTGCAAATGCCGCTGGAAAAGGTTCGCAAGGTGATGAAGATCGCCAAGGAGCCGATCAGCCTCGAAACCCCGATTGGCGACGAGGAAGACAGCCAGCTTGGCGACTTCATCGAAGACAAGAACGCTATTCTGCCGCTGGACAGCGCCATTCAGGAAAACCTGAAGGAAACCACCACCCGCGTTCTGGCCAGCCTGACCCCGCGTGAAGAACGGGTGCTTCGCATGCGGTTTGGCATCGGCATGAACACCGATCACACGCTGGAAGAGGTCGGCCAGCAGTTCAGCGTCACCCGCGAACGCATCCGCCAGATCGAAGCCAAGGCGCTGCGCAAACTGAAGCATCCGAGCAGGTCGCGGAAGCTGCGCAGTTTCCTGGATCAGTAAGAAAAGGCGCCCTGCGGGGCGCCTTTTTCATGGAGAGATCATGCGTGCATTTTCCCGCCTTGTCCCCGAGCTTGCCTGCGCCGACCTTGATCGCAGTCTGAGGTTCTATTGTGATATTCTGGGTGCCACGGTGCTCTATGATCGTCCGGAGGAGGGTTTTGCCTTCATGGAATTGCAAGGCGCACAGTTCATGCTGGATCGCTTGGAAAATGCTTGGCTGACCGGGTCGATGGAGCCGCCATTGGGGCGCGGGGTCAATTTTCAGATTGAGGTGGTGTCGGTGTCGGATTTGTCGCTGCGGCTGGCCGACGCGGGTGTTGCGACCTTCCTTGGCCCGCAGACCCGGTGGTATCGGGATGGTGGGGTTGAGCATGGTCAGGTGCAGCTTTTGGTGCAAGACCCGGATGGCTACCTTTTGAGGTTTGCGCAAAGCCTCGGCGCGCGCGCGGTCTGCAGCGACCCGGCAGATTGACGAGCATGCGTCGGCGTTAATCCGGCAGATGCGTAAAATGCCGCATGGCGGCCTTAGCAATGGATCAAATACCCATGATCGGCGGCCTTCTCCTTGTCTTGTTGGGCATCCTTGGCGCGATGCAGGCTCCGGTTTGGGCGGTGCCGGTGGTGGCTGTGATGCTTGCGGGCCTGTGCAGCACGGCTCCGGCATTGCGGCGGCGGATGGCCCTGCCTGTGCTTTGGGCGGCGGTTCTGGCCATTTGCATGCTGGCTTATGGCGTGGGTTATGCGGTGGGGCTGGCGCTTTTGCCGTAAGGCCATCGGAATTGCCAGCAGCGCAGGGCTGGTTTATGTTCGCCTAATGTTCCTCTCCGCGCGCCGCCCTTCCTTGCTGTCTTCCCGCATCCACGAGGCATTTGGCCCCGCAGCGCTGGGCTTTGCCCTGATGCAGGCAGCGCAGCGGCCGGGGATGGTGGCGCTGCTGGTGCCCGAGCATCGCGCTGAAACTGTGCTGCCCGCCGGTTTTCGGCGGATTCTGCCGCCCGAGCGGGTGGCGGTGATCCGGGCCGGGTCGGATGCCGATCTGCTCTGGGCGGTGGAAGAGGCGCTGCGGGCAGCGGCCTTGGGCTTTGTGATCGCCGTGTGGGACAAGCCATTGTCGCTGACACAAGGACGGCGGTTGCAACTGGCCGCCGAGGCCGGGCGCACCACCGGGATTTTGCTGATCCCCGAAGGCGGTGGCAGCAACGCCGCCGAAACCCGCTGGCATTGCACGCCGCTGTGGCAGCCAGCAGAGTCGACTCTGATGCGATGGTCGCTTATCAAGAACAAAAAGGGAACATGTGAGTCGTGGGTGGTGCGTTGGGATGCGACGGCGGGTGCTATCACTGTGGTTTCCGAAACTGGCGAGCGATCAGGCGCTGCGCCACCGGTCTTGTGATGCGCCTTTCGCCCTTAACCTGCGGGTGGGCAATGCCGATCATCTGCACTGTCTGAACCGGCAGGCCGAGGCGGCGGGCTTGCGGCGCGGCATGGGGTTGGCGGATGCGCGGGCGCTATGCCCCGGTCTGGTGACAAGGCCCGCCGATCTTGTCCGCGAGGCGGCGGGGCTGGCGGCGCTGCTGCGCTGGGCCGGGCGCTATTCGCCGATGGTCGGGCACGAAGGCAGCGACGGCTTGGTTGCCGATCTGACCGGCGTGGCGCATCTGTGGGGCGGCGAGGCGGCGCTGCTGGCAGATCTGGCGGGGCGGCTGGCCCGTGCCGGCATTACAGCGCGCGCGGCAGTGGCCGATACGCGCGGGGCCGCCTATGCCTTGGCACGGCATGGCGAAGGCCCGCTCGCGCCGCCGTCGGATTGCGGCGTCATCGCCCCGCCGGGGCAGGGTCTGGCAGCCTTGGCCGATTTGCCGCTGGTGGCGCTACGGCTGGATCACGAAACCGCCACCGCTCTGGCCCGGCTGGGGCTGCGCCGGATTGCTGATCTGGTCACGCAACCCCGCGCGCCGCTGGCCCGCCGCTTTGGGCCGGGGCTGCTGCTGCGGCTTGATCAGGCTTTGGGAGCTATGGCCGAACCCGTCTCGCCTGCCGCGGCCACCCCATATTTCGCGGTGCGGATGACCCTGCCCGAACCCATCGGGCTGATTGCGGATGTCGAGGCGGGGCTGGCGCGGCTGCTGGATCAGATTTGCGGCAAACTGCTGGCGGCATATTGCGGCGCGCGATGGTTGCGGCTGGAATTGCAGCGGGTGGATCGTGGGGATGTCGCGGTCGAGGTCGGGCTGGCCCGTCCGATGCGTGATGCGCGCCGGATTGCCGCGCTGTTCCGCCCGGCGTTGGAAAGCGTGGATGCCGGCTTTGGCATCGATCGGCTGCGGCTGGTGGTGACGGTGGTCGAACCGATGCCGCCGGAACAACTGGGTAATGTCGTGCAGGCGGGCAAGGATGCGTTTGACGATCTGGTGACCCGGTTGGGCAACCGGCTGGGCTTTGACCGCATCACCCGCTTTCTGCCCGCCGACAGCCATATTCCCGAGCAAAGCTACAACCTTGCCCCTGTGGCCTATTCGCAAGCCGTCAATGACTGGCCTTCCGGACCGGACCGCCCGTTGCAGATCTTCCCTCCCGAGCCGCTGATGGTGCAGGGCGCGCAATTGCCGCAACAGTTCCGCTGGCGCCGGATGAGCCTGACCATCGCCCGCGCCACCGGGCCCGAGCGGATCGAACCGGAATGGTGGCTTGATACCCCGGCGTGGCGATCCGGCCTGCGCGATTACTGGAAGGTGGAAACCACGCAGGGCCGCAGGCTTTGGCTGTTCTACACGCCGCGCAATCCCGGCTGGTTCGTGCAGGGAGAATTCGCATGACGGGCTATGCGGAGCTGTGCACCACGTCGAATTTCACCTTTCTGAAAGGTGCTTCCCACCCCGAGGAACTGGTGGTGCGCGCCGCCGATCTGGGGCTGGCGGCGGTAGCGATCACGGATCAGAACTCGCTGGCCGGGGTGGTGCGGGCGCATGTGGCGCTGCGCGAGATGCAGCGCGCGCGCGACAAGCTGGGCGAGGGGGCCAGGGTGCGTTCGGAAACTCAGGTCGATGCCTCCAGCCGCGCGGTGGCAAGCGGGGCGGTGCTGGCAGGGAGCGGGCGGGCAGGGAGCGGGCGGGCAGGGGGGGCGAGCGGCGATCTGCCGCGTCTGATCATCGGTGCGCGGCTGGTGCTGGCCGACAGCCCTGTGCACTGGCTGGCGTTGCCCAGTGATCGCGCCGCCTATGCCCGGCTGTCGCGCCTGCTGTCCTTGGGCAAAAGCCGAGCGGAAAAAGGTGATTGCACGCTGTATCAGGCCGATCTGGTGGCGGGCGGGGCGGGGCTGATCCTGATCGCGTTGCCGCCCGATCCTTTGGCCGGTGCCGTGCCGGTCAGCCTGTTCACCCCGATCCTGCGCCACTTTCCCGGCCATGTGTTTCTGGGCGCGGCCCCGCGCTATGATGGCCATGATCCGCGCCGCTTCAACACCTTGGCGGCGCTGTCGCGGGCGGCGGCGCTGCCACTGGTGGCGGTGGGCGATGTGCTGATGCATCACGGTGCCCGCCGCCCCTTGGCCGATGTGCTGACCTGCCTGCGCGAGGGCTGCACGATTGACACCTTGGGCCGTCGGGCGCTGGCCAATGCGGAACGGCGGCTGAAATCGCCGACAGACATGGCGCGGATGTTTCGCGACCACCCCGCCGCGCTGCGCCGCACGCTGGAGATTGCCACCCGCTGCACCTTCTCGCTCGACGAGCTGTCTTATGACTACCCGCATGAGGCCAGTCAGGATGAACCCGCACAGACGCGGCTGGAACGGCTGACCGCCGAAGGTTTGGCACGCCGGTTCCCGCACGGGGTTGATGCCGACACAAAAGCCAAGATCACCAAGGAATTGCGCCTGATCGACAAGCTGGGCTTCGCCGCCTATTTCCTGACGGTGCATGACATCGTCAGCTTTGCCCGCAGCCGGGGGATCCTGTGCCAAGGCCGCGGCTCGGCGGCAAATTCGGTGGTCTGCTATGCGCTGGGGGTGACCGAGGTGCCTCCCGGCGTCACCCAGATGGTGTTCGAACGTTTCATATCCGAGGCCCGCGGCGAGCCGCCCGATATTGACGTCGACTTCGAACACGAACGCCGCGAAGAGGTGATCCAGCATATCTATGAAAAATATGGCCGCCACCGCGCCGGGTTGACCGCAACGGTGATCCATTTCCGCTCGCGCGCGGCGGTGCGCGAGGTCGGCAAGGTGATGGGGTTAAGCCAGGACATCGTTGCGGCGATTGCCGGGCAAAGCTGGGGATGGTCCTCGCACGCGCCCGATCCGGCACGGCTGGCCGAAATCGGGCTGGACCCGACCGACCGCCGCCTTGCGCTGACGCTGCGGCTGATTGCCGAGATCATCGGTTTTCCGCGCCATCTGTCGCAGCATGTCGGCGGCTTTGTCATCACCCAGAACCGGCTGGATGAGCTGTGCCCGATCGGCCCCGCCGCAATGGAGGGGCGGACCGTGATCGAATGGGACAAGGACGACCTCGACGCGCTGAAAATCCTCAAGGTGGATATTCTGGCCCTGGGCATGCTGACCTGCATCCGCAAAAGCCTTGATCTGGTCGCGGCGCAGGGCGGGCCAAGGCTGACGCTGGCGACGGTGCCGAAAGAGGACCCTGCGGTCTATGAGATGCTGTGCCGCGCCGATGCGGTGGGGGTGTTTCAAGTGGAAAGCCGGGCGCAGATGAACTTCCTGCCCCGCATGCGGCCACGGGTGTTTTACGATCTGGTGATCGAGGTTGCCATCGTCCGGCCGGGACCAATTCAGGGCGGCATGGTGCATCCCTATATCAACCGCCGTCAGGGCCGCGAGGCGGTGGAGCTGCCTTCAGAGGAATTGCGCGAGGTGCTGGGCCGCACGCTGGGGGTGCCGCTGTTTCAGGAACAGGCGATGCAGATCGCGGTGGTGGCGGCGGGGTTCGATCCCGGCGAGGCGGATCAGTTGCGCCGCAGTCTGGCGACATTCCGGCGGATGGGCACAATCTCGACCTTCCGCGACCGCTTCGTCGGCGGCATGCTGGCGCGCGGCTATGCCCCCGATTTTGCCGAGCGCTGCTTTGCCCAGATCGAGGGGTTTGGCGAATACGGCTTTCCGGAAAGCCACGCCGCCAGCTTTGCTTTGCTGGTCTATGTCTCGGCCTGGTTGAAGCGGCACCATCCGGCGGCTTTTGCCTGTGCGCTGCTGAATGCGCAGCCGATGGGGTTCTATGCCCCTGCCCAGATCGTGCGGGATGCGCGCGAGCATGGGGTGGAGGTGCGGGCGGTGTCGGTGAATGACTCTGGTTGGGACAATCAGCTGGAGCGGCGGGCGGATGGGCGGTTGGCGCTGCGGCTGGGGTTGCGGCAGATCAAGGGGCTGCGCGAGGAAGACGCCGGCTGGCTGGTGGCGGCGCGGGGCAATGGCTATCCGGATGTGGAAAGCCTGTGGTTGCGGGCGGGGTTGGCCCCTGCGGTGCTGGACCTGCTGGCCGAGGCGGATGGGTTCGGCTGTCTGGGTCTGCTGCGACGCGACGCGCTGTGGCAGGTGCGGGCGATCCGGGCGGCGCGGCCCTTGCCGCTGTTTGCGGGCCGGGACGGCGAGGGCGGGCAGGAACCTGCGGTGCAGTTGCCGTTGATGACGCTGGGCGAGGAGGTGATCGAGGATTATCTGGCGCTGCGGCTGTCGTTGCGGGCGCATCCGATGGAGCTGTTGCGGCCCAAGATGCCGGGGCTGACGCCGCATGATCAGCTGATCCGGGTGCCGCCGCAGCGGGTGATGGTCTGCGGGCTGGTGATCACCCGGCAGCGGCCCGGCACCGCCTCGGGGGTGATCTTCATCACGCTGGAGGATGAGACCGGGGTTTGCAATGTGGTGGTGTGGACGCGGGTCTATCAGGCCTTCCGTTCGGCGGTGCTGGGGGGGCGGCTGTTGCGGGTGACGGGGCGGCTGGAGCGGGAGGGGCAGGTGGTGCATCTGATCGCCGAGAGGCTCGAGGATGTGTCCGGCGAGCTGGCGACGCTGGGCCACCCGGAAGGCGAGGCGATTGATCCGACGCAGGGGCGGGCGGATGAGACGCGCAGGCCGGTGGTGACGAAAATTCAGCCTCCGCAGCGGGGGACGCGCGCGCGGCATCCGCGCGATCAGGCCAAGGCGCTGTTTCCCAGCCGGGATTTTCACTGAAACGGGGTGGTCCCAACTCGGGACCTTTTTTTATCATTATATAACAGTGTGTTGACTGTGTCGTGTTAATCAATTTTTAACGATTTGCGATGTGGCGGGCATGCGTGAAACCCGCTGACATGCAGCAGCAGAAACCGGCACATCGCGTGCACGGAAACCATGGCCCGACGATCCCGGATGAACCTGCTGCCCGGCGGCGGTCTGCCTGCAAGCCGCAAACGGGAGGATTCGCGCGCAACATGCGGGGCGGTCGTTTTTCAGGATGCCGCTGCCTCGGTGAGGCGCACCCCAACAGGTTTCGACTACAGCGCCTTGCATCTATAGAGGCGACCTGGTGCTGATCCCGAGCCGATCAGCAGTATCGCTGACTGCGTGCCCGCGCTCGACACCCTGTGCAACCGTTTCCCGCTTGAACGCGTCGGCAAACCGATCTTGCTTGCCCATCCGCTGATCTTGCCACGTTGCTGATCCGAACAGGGGGCACCTCAAGCCTGCAGGGCCGATCTGCGTACAGGGCCGATCTGCATACAGGCGCGGGGCATCATGCAGGGCCGTCCGGGGCCATGACCCCGCCAAGCCCGTTGCGGATCGCTGCCAGTGTCCGGTCATCGATGCTGTGGCCGAGCCCATCAAAGATTTGCAGCGCTGGTTTTGCCCCGGCATCTTTCAACCAGGTTTCGGTTGCGTGGGCGATGGCAGCTGGCATGACCCTGTCTGCGCTGCCGTGCAGAAGGGTGATTGCTGGCCAGTCGGCGCGGGGCGCAATCGGCCCGGCAAGGCGGCCGGAGAGGGCGAAGACGCCCGCGACGGGAAGCCCTGCGGCCACCGCGTGCAGGGCCATGATTGCGCCTTGTGAAAATCCGATCAGCAGGCTGTCGCGCGGATCGCCAAAGGCTTCGAGGGCCCGGATGAAGGCGGGCATGGCTGCTGCGATGCGGGCGGGACGGTTGGCTTCGGTCACGCCGTTGACCGAGAACCATTGACGGCCCGGCCCCATGTCGAAGGGCTCCGGCCCGTCGGGGCAATGCGCCGGAACGGTCAGGCCCAAGGCATCGGCCAGAGGCCGCATCGACGCGCCGGTGCCGCCGACGCCGTGCAGGCAGATGTGGCGTTTCATGCGGCTGCCGTTTCAGGTTCGCCAAAGGCAAAGCTGGTCATGCCGATTGACCCCCAGGAGAAGCTGCGATGCAGCGCGCGGCCACGCCCGCCGCCTGCGCCAAGGGCGACATACAGCGGCATCAGGTGTTCGGGGGTGGGATGGGCCTGCCGCGCCCCCTGCGCTTCGGTGGGAAAGCCGAGCAGGCGGTCGGTGTCGCCCGTTGCGACGCCCGACACGATCCAGTCGTCGAAGGTGCGCGCCCAGTCGGGGGCGGGGGTGCCCTCGCGGGCGATCTGGCGCAGGTTGTGCACGGTGGCACCCGATCCGACGATCAGCACGCCCTTGTCGCGCAGGGGGGCGAGCGCCTGACCCATGGCGTAGTTTTCAGCCGCCGACGCGCCCCGGCGCAGCGACAGCTGAATCACTGGCACATCGGCCTTGGGGAAGGCCAGCAGCAGCGGGATCCAGACGCCGTGATCATAGCCGCGATCCGGGTCTTTGGCATGTGCGATGCCGGCGGCGTCCAGCGCCGCTGCGACCTCGGCGATCACCGGCGGCGAGGTGCGGGCGGGATAGGTCAGGCTGTAGAGCCGGTCATCAAAGCCGCCGAAATCGTAGATCGTTTCCGGCGCGGGGGCGGTGCCGATGGTGGGCAGCCGCGCTTCCCAATGGGCAGAGATGACGAGGATGGCACGCAGGCCCGGATATTGCGCGCCGAGGTTTTCGGTGAAGGCGCGTGCGGGCGTGGGCGAATAGGGCAGGTCGGGGGCGCCATGGGCGAGGAACAGGCTGGGCAGGGTCATTTGACGGACTCCAGAAGTTGGATAACATGGGCGGGACCGATGGGCACGATCCCGGTGGGGTTCAGCGCCGTGATCGAGTAATATCCGGCCTTGATATGGTCGAGGTTGACGGTTTCCCGCACGCCGGGCAGGCGCAGCACGCGCTTCATGTAGGACGCGAGGCCCGGATAATCGGCGATGCGGCGCAGGTTGGTCTTGAACAGGCCATGATAGGCGGCATCGAAGCGGATCAGCGTCACGAACAGGCGGATGTCGGCCTCGGTGAAGCGGTTCCCGAACAGGTAGTCGCCAGTCAGGCGGTCTTCCAGTTGGTCGAGCGTGGCGAAGACGCCTGCCACCGCCTCGTCATAGGCGCTTTGCGAGGAGGCGAAGCCGGCCTTGTAGACGCCATTGTTCAGCCGGTCATAGACCTCGGCATTCAGCGCGTCGATGTCGGTGGTAAGGTCGGCGGGATATAGATCGGGCTTGCCCGGCACCAGATCGGCAAAGGCGGTGTTGAACATCCGCACGATGTCCGCGCTTTCGTTGCTGACCATGGTATCGGTTTGTTCGTCCCACAAGACCGGCACCGTGGCGCGTCCGGTGTAATCGTCGTCGGCGCGGGTGTAGAGTTGGTGCAGATGGGTCGCGCCGTGCAACGGGTCTGGCTCTGCCCCCGGATAGCCGCCAAAGCCCCAGCCTTGAGCGCTCAGCACCGGATTGACCACGGTAACGGCGATCAGATCCTCCAGCCCCTTCAGCTTGCGGGCGATCAGGGCGCGCGAGGCCCAGGGGCAGATCAGCGCGACGTAAAGCCGGTAGCGCCCGGCCTCGGCCTTGAAGCCACCGCTGCCGGTGGGGCCAGGTGTGCCGTCTGCGGTGATCCAGTTGCGGAAGGATGATTGCTGGCGGACAAAGCGCCCTTCACCATCCTTGGCCTGCACCGGGTGCCAGTCTGTCGTCCATGTGCCGTTCACCAACATCTCGCGTCTCCTTCGGGTGGGGTGGCCGCGCCGGGGGGGGGCGCGGCGATTGTGGGGGTCAGGCCCGCTTTGACGGGAACAGCGCATAGGAGCCGTCGCCAAGCGCGGCGAGGGCAGCTTGCACGATGGCCCACATCACCGGATATTCCCAGCCGCCGTTCGGGTTGGACCAGTTGAAGCCGGACGCGCCGTGGCCAAACCATGCGGCCCCCAGCAGCACCGGCACCAGCGCCAGCGACACGATCCGGGCCTTGATCCCCAGGATCAACGCAAGGCCACCGGCGATCTCGACCAGCAGGGTCAGGTAGCCCAAGCTTCCGGGCAGGCCGATGCTTTCAAAATAGCCAGCGGTTCCGGCCGGGGTGAACACCAGCAGCTTTACCAGGCCGTGGAACAGGAACAGCGCACCGGTCGTCACGCGCAGCGCGAGGATGGCATGGGGGGCGGTCTTGAGGTCGATCATTGTTTTATTCCTTCAGGGTGAGATTAACGGGAAAGCCAGACGGGTGCTGTCTGGGTGCCTTGCCCCAGCATGTAGCCGAACTGGATATTGAGGTAGGCGAGCGGTTCGATATGGCGGGCGTTCGACAGCGGCCCGGCATCGCGGGCGTCAAAGCCTGCGTCTTTTGCCAGCGCGATCACAGCGGCCTTGGCATCGGCATCATCGGCGGCAACGAAGGTCTGCACCGGGGTTGCGCCGAAGCTGAGGCCCTGGTCGTAGACCTGCGCAAAGACCGTGTTGAACGCCTTCACAACGCGGGCTCCCGACAGCGCCTTGGCAATCTCTTCGGCGGCCGAGGTGCTGTGGCCAAGTTGCAGGCCCGAGAAGTCGTCCTTCACCGGGTTGGTCACATCGACCACGATCTTGCCGGCGAAATCGGCCACTTCGGCCAGTCCTGCCGCAGCGCCGTAAGGCAGCGCCAGGATCACCACGTCCGCGGCCTGAACCGCCGGGCGCAGGTCTGCCGCCCGCACCGACAGCCCGCGTGCCGCCAGTTTCGTCGCCGCCTCCGTGCCGCCCTTGCGGTCAGAAACAGTGACCTCGTTTTTGCCGTTTGCCAGAACCGAAGCCAGCCCTGCGCCGATGCCGCCGGTTCCGATGATCGCGATCTTCATGATTTGTCTCTCCATCTTGCGGCCGCTTCGGCCACCCTGGCCGCTTTGGTCATGACGGGAATATGCACCTTGCTGACTCTGGCGAAAATGGCGAAGACGTGGTATGACTTTCTCCAAATTGTTCTGAATGGGGCGGCGATGGATCTGGTGGATGGCATCCGCGTCTTTGTGACCTCGGTCGAAACGGGCTCTTTCTCGGGGGCTGCGGCGCGGCTGGGGATATCGCCCAAGCTGGCGTCGAAATACATGGCCGAGCTTGAGGCGCAGCTTGGCACCCAGCTTTTGCACCGCACCACCCGCCGCCTTGGCTTGACCGCTGCGGGCGAGCAGCTGATGGCCCGTGCGCCCGACTGGCTGAACGAGTTGGACGAGATGACCGGAGACTTGCGCGAGGCGCGGCGCGGCCTTTCGGGCACCCTGCGCGTCTCGGCCCCTGTCACCTATGGCGAGCTTGAGGTGCTGCGGCTGATGCGCCGCTTCCGCGCCCCATATCCCGATCTGGTTGTTGACCTGCGATTGTCCGACCGCTTTGTCGATCTGGCAGCAGAGGGCATCGACGTGGCCATTCGCATCGGGCGGCTGGACACCTCTGCCCTGATTGCCCGCAAGCTGGGCCAGACCAGCCTGCTTCTGGTGGCTTCACCCGCCCATCTTGATCTTGCGGGCCGTCCCGAACACCTGAGCGACCTTGCCCGCCACAGCTGCATCCGCGACACCAACATGCGCGGTGATGGGGCGTGGCCACTGACAGCGGGCGGGCAGTTGCACCGGATCAGTGTCTCTGGCACCTATCTGGTCAACAGTGCCCGTCTGGCCCGCGATCTGGCGGTCGAAGGCGAAGGCGTCGCACTTTGCCCGGATTACATGGTGCAGGGTGATCTGGATGCGGGGCGGCTCGAACATGTTCTGCCGCAGGTCTGCGGCCCGCAACTGGACATCCATGCCGTCTATATCGGGCGGCGACTGGCGCGCAGAACGCGGGCATTCCTGGATTTCGTGGGGCGGGAGTTGGCCGGGGCACCTGGCCACTGAGGCCAGCACCTGAAATCCTTTGGTGCCTGATTGGTCATGCGGTGCCAGCACAGATTTCGGCAAGCGGATTTCATTACACCTGCACCCCGGTTCTTCATATAAGCGCGACGGTCAGGCTGTATCCCGGAGTCATCCGAATGAATCCAGGGATCGGGCGCAAGGGGACGGGACAGCTGGCAGATCATTCATGATCAGATTTCGGCGGATATCCTCGCCGGGCAGCTTGCTCCGGGGGCGCAATTTCCAACGGAAGGGCCGCTTTGCCGGGCATTTCAAGCGGGCGGCGTGCGGTGGCGGCGCTTGCGGTTGACGGCAAGCTGCGCGTGGAACAGGGCCGTGGCACCTTTGTGCAGGCGGCACCGCTGATCAGCTATCACATCGGGCACCGCACCCGCTTTCGGCAAAGCCTGCTGGAACAGGGGGGGGCCTGGCTGGCGCGCAGCTGTCCGATGCGGTCGTCGCTGCTACCGCTGCAGTGGCCGCAGCCCTTGGCCTGCCCGAAGGCCGGGCGGTGCATCGCCTGTTGCGCCGGGGTCTTGCCGACGGGGCTCCGATCTTTCTTGGTCCTTTGCTTGTTTTGACGGTGCTGCATATGACCGGCGCCACGCAAAGTGTGCCCCCGACGGTGCTGGTCACTACGGCACAATTGATCTGGGCACCTTTCTTGGTTGCCGATTTCTTGGGGTCGGCCCAAGCACCCTGGTTCGGGTCGCTGCCCTGAGTGTCGGGGCCACGGTGTTGACGCTGGGCCTTGCCTTTGGTGCCGGATCGGCGATGCAGGGTCTGACGGGCGTCAGGATTGATCAGGCCCTGCTGGCGCTGGCACCCGGAGGTCTGACTGAAATGGGTCTGATCGCGCTGGCCATTCACGCAGATGTGGCTTTCGTGGCCCTGCATCATGTCGTGCGGATCCTGTTTGTCATCATTCTGGACCCCTTGATTCTGGCCGCCTTGGCTTTTCGCTTGCGGATCGACAAGAAGTGACAAAACAGGCCAGCCTGCGCGCAGGATTATCCGATTTTCTTTCGACCGGCTGCGCCGCGGCACTCCCATCCAAAAACCGAAATGGCCGCCAGCGGCTGGTCGCCCCGGTTTTACCGGCGGTTGCTTTGTGCATCGACGATGCGGCCAAAGCGCGCCTGTTCGGTTTGCCCAAAAGCATGCGGCTGCTCGCACGAGGGCGGTGTCTTGCCCCGCTGTGCACTGAGGATCGGGAAGGGGAGCGGGCCGTGCAGCGCGGGGCGAAAGGCCCATAGGAAGATGGACCACCCCAGCATCCACAGGGCTGCGCTTGGCATTACCGGGTCGGGCCAGTTCCGGGGAACGCATGGCGTCAGAACGCGCAGCAATGTGGCCAGCCAGACCAGCGCGAATGCCCAGACAAGTCCTTGCCCCGCAATCAGCCTGCCGTCCTGCCGCGCCATCGACGCCCGACCCGCGATCGCCAGAATCATCGAGCCCATTGCCCCCATCGTCAGGCTATGTGTCGCCGCTGCCACTGGCAGAACCTGCGGGTGCTGCATCGCTGTGCCCATCAGGATCAAGCCAGCGGGTACCCAGAGCCAGGCCAGATGCAACAGCAACAATGCCGGATAATGCCGCGTGTGCAGACCCTGCCAGCCGATCAGCCGCAGGCAGTGCAAGACGCCCGCCAAAACCAGCCACGTCCCCGCAGCTGTGGTTTGTCCGGCCAGAGCCATGCCTCCGCCCAGAGCCGTTGCGATCAGCGCCCCAAATGACAGCAGCCTGTTGTCGTACAGAGGTCTGTGCGGCGCTGTGGTTTGCAGCCAACTGCGCGTGAAGGCGGGAACAGCGCGCCCACCGATGATGCTGATCAGAACCGCAAACAGCAGCACCAGGGCCAAAGGGTCGAGCGCTGTTTCGCGCCGCCCCAGCGTATCCGCCAGAACGGCGGCATCGCCCAGCGCCAGCCCGGCAATGGCACCAACCAGCCACAGCCGCCGCCAAATCCGAGCCGCGATCAGCTGGCGGGTCAAAATCAGCGCAAGCGCTGCGAAATAGGCCAGTGCCATCGTCAAGATCAGCACGAACGGCAGGCTTTCGGCCAAGGGCAGCGCAAGCCGCGCCAAAAGCCACAGCAGCGTCAGCGCGCGCACGCTTTGCGGGCCAACCCGGCCTGCCCCGGTCCAGCTTGGCGCGGCGGTCAGCAGGTAACCGCCCACCGCAGCCCCTCCCATACCGAACAACAGCTCATGCAGATGCCAGTGCCGCGGATCGGCTACCAGCCCGCCCGGCCAAAGCCAGACCGCAGGCGCAAAGAGCGCGGCAAGCCCGGCGCAAAAGAACAGCGGGCGGTGTGCGGCTTGCCACAGCGGATGGTCCAGCGACAGCATTCAGCCGCGAGCAGGCTCGAACCGGGCGAACAGCACGTTGTTTTCCAGATGCATGTGCATCACCAGATCTTCGGAAAACTTGCGCAGCCCGGTGTAAAGCGCAGTCCACGAGCCGCACGCGCCTTCCGGCAGGTTCAGACCATGCGCCGCATGTTCGACCCCGGCCAGCAGACGGGCAGTGTCGTCATGTTCATGCCGCATCTGCGCAATGGGATGCGCGATCATCGGGTTGCTGCCTTGCAGCATCAGCGGAAACAGCACTTGTTCTTCCTTCTGCATGTGCGAATCCAGATCGTCGTGCAGCGCAATCAGCGCATCGGTCAGGCCAAGCGGCGCGTCTTCATGGTCGCCGTGCACCCGCTCTACCTTTTGCGCCAAGGGGATCAGCCATTCCAACTCGGCGCGGTGGGTTTCGTGATAGCGGCTCAGGATGTGATCGATCAGCGCCGGGGTGGGTTCGGGCGCATCGCGGCCGGCTCCATCGGCCAGCGCTTGCAGATCGGCGAGCAACGCGTCGGGCAGAACGCCTGCGCGCAGAGCTGCCTCGGACAGCGCGATATTGCCGCCGCAGCAGAAGTTGATGCCCTTGCGGCGGAACAGGTCTGCCGCACCCGGCAGATCGGCAGCAATCGCGGTCACGGTCATTTCGGGGGAAAGTCTGGTCATGTCAGTCTCCGGTCAGGGGGTGGCCCAGGCAGTGGCCTGAGGTGGGGCAAGCCGCAGCAGATCGACCGCGCGGGCGGCAATCTGGGTGGCGATTTCAAGCGTGGTTTGCGGGCGCAGATAGAAGGCGGGCACCGGCGGCAGGATGGTGCCGCCCATTTCGGTGATGGCCGTCATGTTGCGCAGATGCGCCAGCGTCAGCGGTGCCTCGCGCGCCAGCAGGATCAGCGGGCGGCGTTCCTTCAGCTGCACCCCGGCGGCGCGGGTCAGCAGGTTGTCATCCAGCCCATGCGCGATGGCGGCAAGGCTGCGCATCGAACAGGGGGCCACGATCATGCCCGCTACCGGATACGACCCCGACGCAATGCTGTCGCCCAGATCGCGGATGCCATGCAGCCGGGTGGCAAGGGCTTCAAGTTCTGCCTGTGCGTCCGGTCCGATTTCCAGCGCCAGCGTGCGTTCGGCCATCGGCGAAAGCGTCAGGTCGATCTGAACGCCGATGCGCGCCAGCAGCCGGGCGCATTCCAGAGCCAGCAGCGCGCCGGATGCGCCGGAAACCCCAAGGATCACCCGCGCGATCATCGTGCACCCTCCGGCAGATGGCGGGCCAGAAGATCGGCGGCAAAAGCTTGATCCTGCGGGTTCAACGCCATCACCTTGCCCCAATCGCGGCTGGTTTCCGCGCCGATCTTGCTGGTGGCATCAATGCCGATCTTGCCAGCCAGACCTTCGCGCGGGCTGGCGAAATCGAGGTAATCCATCGGTGTGCTGTCCAGCACCATCACATCGCGGGCCGGGTCCATCCTGGTGGCCAGCGCCCAGGCGATATCATCCCAGTTGCGCGCATCGATGTCGGCATCGACCACGATCACCATCTTTGTATAGCTAAACTGCGCCAGCATCCCCCACAGCGCCAGCATCACCCGGCGGGCTTGCCCCGGATAGCGTTTGTTGATGCTGACCACCGCAAGGCGATAGGAACAGGCGGCGGGGGGCAGCCACAGATCGCACACCTCTGGGATTTGCGCGCGGATCAGCGGCAGGGCCAGATCGTTGAACACCTCGCCGATCACTGAAGGTTCATCCGGCGGGCGGCCGGTGATGGTGGACAGATACAGCGGGTCGCGGCGGTGGGTGATGGCGGAAATCCGCATCACCGGGAAGGATTCGACCGAATTGTAATAGCCGGTATGGTCGCCAAACGGGCCTTCCGGCGCGGTGTCATCGGGATGCACCCAGCCTTCCAGCATGATCTCGGCATTGGCAGGCACCAGCAGCGGCACGCTGCGGGCGGGCACCAGCTCGGCCCGCGCGCCGCGCAGCACGCCGGAAAAGCTGATTTCCGAAACGGTTTCCGGCAGCGGAAGCGCCGCTGACAGCAAAGTTGCCGGATCAGCACCCAGGGCAATCGCCACCGGCATCGGTTCACCCGCGCGCGCCCAGGTACGGGCATGCGCCGCACCGCCGCGATGTGCCAGCCAGCGCAGGATCAGCCGATCCGGCCCAAGCACCTGCGCGCGATACACTCCCAGATTATAGCGTGCCAGCTGTGCCGGTTCGGATCCATGCGGGCGGGTGATGACCACCGGCCAGGTGATCAGCGGCCCGGCATCTTCGGGCCAGGGTGTCTGCACCGGCAGCCGGGTCAGATCGACGGGGGCTGTCACCTCTTGCACCACGGCGCGGCGCGCAAGGTGCGGACGCGTCATCAAGGCCGCGCGCAACATCGGCCAGCGCGACCACGCATCACGCATCCCCTCTACCGGGGCCGGGCTGCGCAGCGAGGCCAGAAACGCACCAAACTCGGGGATCTGGTCGCGGGTCAGGCCAAGCCCGGCGGCCACTCGGTCTTGGGTGCCAAACAGGTTTGCCACCACCGGCATCGTCGCCCGCGCTCCATCGGCCTGAACGGCTGCGTCAAACCGCAGCACCGGCCCGGCCTGTTCCAACGCCGCGACCTGCACCGCCGTCATCTGATGGCGCAGCGCAACCGGATCGGCGATCCGCAAAAGATCGCCCTGCGCTTCGATCCAGCCCAGAAAGGCGCGCAGATCGGCAAAAACGGGCAAGGAACGGGTCATGGGCTCCATCGGCAGGGCTGTGGCTATTGGCGCGATCGGTAGCAGCCTTGATCCGGGGGCGGCTTGACTATGATCAAGGCCGGGGCGTGAATTCATTCCTAGGGTCTGCGCACCGCCTTGGCCGAGGACACCATGACCAACCCCGCACTGCCACACTTGCCGCGCGTTCTGGCGCTGGCTGCAAAGCCGCTGCCCCTGACACCGGTCACCCTGATGCTGACCACACTGGCGCGGCAGCTGATGCAGCGCCACCCCGGCTTGCAGCGCCGTCTGGGTGCCCATGCCGAGCGCCGCTTTCTGCTGGATCTGACCGATCTGCCGTTGTTGTTGCTGCTGGAACCGGGCGGTGCCGCGCCGCGTGTCACCGCGCATTCCCGCCGCCGTCCGCCTGCGCATGATACCCGCATTGCCGGGTTGACGGCGGCGTTTCTGGGCATGATGCATGGCAGTCTTGACGGTGACGCGCTGTTCTTTGCGCGCGATCTGGTGATTGAGGGCGATACGGCAGCGGGCCTGGCGCTGCGCAATGCCATCGATGATGCCGAGCTTGATCTGACCGCCGAGTTGGGCGTGCTGGTCAAGCCGATCGCGCCATTGCTGGCCCGCCTGCTGCCGTCTGTTGAACGGCTGAGCGGGTTGGCGCTGCATCGCATGGACCGCCCGACAGGAGCGACACCATGATGGAACTGGTTTGCCCGGCGGGCACCCCCGCCGCCCTGCGCGCCGCTGTCGAGGCCGGGGCGCAGACGATCTATTGCGGCTTTGCCGATGAAACCAACGCCCGCAACTTCCCCGGCCTGAATTTTGACCGTGATGAAATGGCGGCAGGCATTGCCTTTGCGCATGGCCGTGGCGCCAAGGTGCTGATCGCCATCAACACCTTTCCGCGTGCCGGGGCCGAGGCCCTGTGGCACCGCGCCATTGCCGATGCCGAAACCGTGGGGGCGGATGCGGTGATTTTGGCCGATATCGGTCTGCTGGCCCATGCCGCCGACCATCACCCCGCGCTGCGCCGCCACCTTTCGGTGCAGGCCGCCGCTGCCAATCCCGATGTGATCAACTTTTATGCCGAAAGCTTCGGCGTCAAACGCGTCGTGCTGCCGCGGGTGCTGACCGTTGATGAAATCGCCGCGATCAACCGCGAGATTGATGTGGAAACCGAGGTGTTTGTGTTCGGTGGCCTGTGTGTGATGGCCGAGGGTCGTTGTTCGCTGTCGTCCTATGCCACTGGCAAATCGCCGAATATGAACGGCGTCTGCTCGCCCGCCAGCCATGTTGACTATGCCGAAGAACCGGGCGGGCTGACGGCGCGGTTGGGCGGCTTTACCATCCACCGGACTGCCAAGGGCCAGCCTGCGCCCTATCCGACCCTTTGCAAGGGCTGCTTTACCTCTGGTAATCAGACCGGGCATGTCTTTGAAGACCCGGTCAGCCTGGATGCCACCCGGGGTGACGGCACTGAAGATCGAGGGCCGCCAGCGCAGCCGCGCCTATGTGGCCGAAGTGGTGCGCAGCTTCCGCGCCGCCATCGAGGCGCAGGCCGCCGGTCGCCCGATGCCCGACGCCGCCCTTGCAAAGCTGAGCGAAGGTCAGGCCGCCACCACCGGCGCCTATGCCAAGACGTGGAGATAGCGATGGACCTGACCGTTGGCCCTAATCATTTCTTCTGGGACGCCGCCACCGTGCGTGGCTTTTATCAGGGCCTTGCCGCAGTGCCGGTGTCGCGCGTGGTGCTGGGCGAGGTGGTGTGTTCCAAGCGCCTGCCGTTCTGGCAAGATGAAATCGCCACGGCGGTCGAGGTTTTGCTTGCAGCCGGCAAGGACGTGGCGATCACCAGCCTCGCCTTGGTGACCCTGAAACGCGAACGCAAGGCCACCGCCGCGCTGGCGGACATCGGCTTGCCGATCGAGGTGAACGATCTGACCGCGCTGCACGCGTTGCCGCCCGGTCAGCCATTCTGGGTCGGGCCGTTGATCAACGTCTATAACGAAGGCACCTTACGCTGGCTTGCGGCGCGCGGTGCCGTGCGGGTGTGCCTGCCACCCGAACTGCCACTGGAGTCCATTGCGGTTCTGGCCGGGCTGGGCCGCGATCTGGGTGTCGCGATAGAGGTCTGGGGCCATGGCCGCCTGCCGCTTGCGATTTCCGGCCGCTGCTATCATGCCCGCCTGCACGATCATGCCAAGGACAGCTGCCAGTTTGTGTGTGGACTGGACCCGGATGGCCGTGATGTTGAAACGCTCGACGGACAAAAGTTTCTGACGGTGAACGGCGTGCAAACGCTGAGCCAAAGCACCGCCAGCATGGCGCATCAGATCGAGGTGCTACGCGAAGCCGGTGTCAGTTCGCTGCGGATGTCGCCGCAAAGTGCGGGTTTTGCCGAGATTTGCATTGCCTATGCCGACCGCATCGCAGGCAAGCTGAGTGCCGCCGAACTGGCTGCCAGCTTGATTGCGAAAGTGCCGGGTGGCCGGCTGTCAGATGGCTTTGTGCGTGGCCCGGCAGGCGCGCATTGGTCAGGGGCGGCGAGCGAGGCCAACCGTCCCGGCCTGTAGCGCCAAAGCCCTGCGCCGGATCGCCCCGGCCAGAAACGCGCGGATCCTGACCAAGCCGGAATCGACCAAACCGGCTGCCATCACGAAGGATCGGCAACACGAAGGATCATGTAGCGGGCGGCAGCTTGTTGCCCGCTGGACTGTCATGGAATATTCCGTCATGATGGGAAAAATTTACCAGGCGCTGGTGGCCAGCGCCTTGGGCTGCAAACCCCGCTTCGTGTTTTGTGACGCATTCAAAGACAAGAAGCGGGTTGCAATGCTTGGTCATCCGTTGTGCAGTGTGGCGTAATGGTTTGCTTCAACAGTTCAACATGTTACCCCATCAACATGTCTGGGACGTCGACAGAAATCGACAGTTTTCAGCTAGCTGGGCACCGAAGGAGGCCAGCATGAGAATTCTCGCTGTAGATGACGAACACTACATCCTTGAATTGATGCCGATGCTCGCCGCGCGGGTCGGGTTTCATGACGTCACGACTGCGTCGTCTGGCGGCATTGCGCTTGAAATCCTGCTGCGCGCCGATGCGCATTTCGACTGTTTCTTGCTCGACATCAACATGCCGGGGATGGACGGGATCGAGCTTTGCAGTCGAATTCGCCAAATCCCGGCCTATCGCAAAACGCCGATCATCATGCTGACCGCCATGTCGGAGCGTGAATTCATGGATGCTGCCTTCAAGGCTGGCGCCACGGATTACGCAACCAAACCTTTCGATATTCATGAACTGGGCACCCGGCTGCGGGTGGCGCATGAGCTGGTCCTCGCGCAACAAGCTGCCGAAATGGCGCGGGCGGCGGGTGCTGTGTCGGTGCAGCCGGCAGACCGGCCGCATGCTTTCGAGCTTGCCGAACCAATAGCGCTTGACGGGGTGGATGGGCTGGTCGATTTCCACTCCTTGAAGAATTACCTGAAGCAAATCTCGCGATCAGGTCTTGCCGCTTCACAAGTCATCGCCGTGCGAGTCGACCAGATCAAGGACGTCTACGAGCAAGCAAAGACCGACGAGTTCACCTATGCCCTTTGCGAAGTTGCCTGTGCTGTCACTGAAACCTTGCAGACCAATGGCTGCCTGATTTCATATGCTGGTGATGGCGTGTTTGTCGTGGTTTCAAACTGCGCAGCCCCGCTTTCTGCCAGCGACATCGAAAGCGACGTGCAGCAAGAGCTGGACGAAAAGAATTCCGAGTATGACAACGGAAATCCGATGGATCTTGAAGTCTCCGTCGGAACTCCGGTCCGGCCGAACTTTGGGGATCATGCCGATGTTCCACGCGCCATCGAACGGGCTATGGCCCGTGCCCATGACCGGTCAGTTTCAAAGCGTCTCAAACCCCGTGGTGTGAACATCTTCATGCCCGCATCCTGAGCGGCGTGCTGGGCAAAAAACCGCCGCCGCCCTCATCGTCGCCGCCCTCATCGTCGCCGCCCTCATCGTCGCAGCCTTAATCGCTGCGTCGCACGGTAAACCAGAACGTGGTCTGCCCCTTCAGCGCGCTTGCAAAACCGATCTCGCCGCCCATCTGCTCCACGATCTGCTTGGTGATGCTCAGCCCCAGACCCGTGCCACCCGATCTTCGGTCGGACAAGGATGCCGCCTGCGAAAATGGCCTGAAAACCCGTTCCCGAAACGAATCCGGTATTCCCGGACCGACGTTGGTGACCGAAACGCGGATTGATGACCCGTCCGGTTCAACAGTTGTCGCCACCACGCTGCCCGGATCGGCAAATTTCGCGGCATTCGACAAAAGGTTTGCCATCACCTGATGGAACCGCTTCGGGTCCACCAGACCGATGAGCGCGCGATGATCTGGCGGAGGCGAGAACCGGATGGCGTACTTGTCCGTCAGGGCCAGGTTTGCCATCAGCGTATCTTCCACGAGACGTGCGACCGGATGGTCGACGAGTGAAAAGCGCATTTCCCTTGCGGTGAACTTCTGAAAGTCCAGAATGTCGTTGATCAGATTGTGCAACCGATCCCCGTTTGTCTTGGCGATAAACAGCAGACGCTGCACCTCGTCCGAGAACTGGGCGTGATCAAACTCAAGCAGCGCCAACGCGCCAAGAACGGAGGTCAAAGGCGTGCGCAGTTCATGGCTGACCACCGATACGAACTCATTCTTCAACTCATCAAGCCGCCGCTGCTCGGTGATGTCCACGACCTGAGCGATGAAGTGATCCGGTTCCCCGTCGGCATCCCGCACGAGGCCAACGCTCAGTCTCCCCCACACGATAGCGCCGTTGGAGCGATAGTAACGTTTTTCCAGGTTATAGGATGAGATTTCGCCTTCCATGAGCGATTTGAGGCAATGCAGGTCATCGTCCAGATCGTCCGGATGGGTCAATTCCTGAAAGGTTCGGCTGGTCAGCTCGCTTTCAGAGTAACCCAGCATGTCACACAAGGCCGCGTTGGCGAGTCGCAGCCTTCCGTCCGGTTCAACGATAGCCTTGCCGATAGAGGCATTATAAAATGCCGATCGGAACTGTTCGACGCTGACACGAAGCGCGTCTTCCGTCGCCTTGCGCTCGGTGATGTCAGATTGCGCGCCGACCAGCAGACTGGGCCGTCCAGTCGGGCTGCGCTCTGCTACCGCAATGTCTGTCCGCATCCATTTCCAGTGGGAGCGGTCGCGGGAATGCAGTCGGTACTCGCAACTGGCGCGCTCTGTGTGACCTTCAAGACAAAGGCTGATCGGTTCGAGTGCAATTTGCACATCGTCGGGATGAACGCGGCTGCGCCATTCCTGCTGCACATCCATTTGTTCATCGGGAAGGATTTCAAGCATGCAGCGCCAGATATCCGACACGGAAACCGAATCCGTGGTCGGATCATATTCAAACACCCCGATCCGGGCCCCGCGGATCGCATTGTCCGACTGCACAAGTTGGCTGTGCTTGCTGCGTGCCGCCTGTTTTTCCAGGGCGGCGTCGCGAACGAAGAGGGTGGTCAGCCTTCTTCCGTCTGGACCGGTCCAGCGGACGGCATTGACCGCAACAACAAGTTCCCGGTTGTCCTTGGTGCGCGCCGTGATCTCTGCCACCACACCCGGAGGCTGTATTGCCGTCTGATCAAGGGCACCGACCGTTGTCGGGTCCAACGGAAGGAAGTCGGAAACGGGTTTGCCGATCAGATCACGTTGGTCTACGCCAAAGAGCCGGGCCGCTGGCAGGCTGATGTCGATAACGCGATCCGTGTCGTCCAGCACAAGAACAGCGAATCCAGCTACACCCAACGCCTTTTCAAGAATCGTATTGTCCATCGGGCACCCGTCAGAGTTATGCTTGGGAATTTCACAGATTTTTAGCACCTTAGCGTGCCGAACCTCGGAATGGAACCGAGGCTATTTCCGGTCAGGCGAGGGGCTTTTGCGGGTGTGCCGAAGCTTAATGCGACCGGGCCACCGTCTTGCAGGCGTTGTCATGTGGCACCGTCAGCGACGGAATGGGCGCACATTGGCAGAGTGGCGGGAGCTTTGCTTTCCTGCGGCACGATCATTGGCAAGAGTGATCGCGCGTTCAAAAGCAGTCTTTGCGCGGTCCTCGCTGGCGCGGCCGGGTCTGACGGCTGCGCCCACGGTGATCGTGGCAACTTGATCCGCCTTGGGGTCGGCCGCGCGCATCAAATGGTTCAGATGGTCCTGGAGGTGGCCTTCGAGCGCAGCGGCGTTCGGAAGCTGGACTGAATTGCCCACAAGAACAAACTCGCCCGGACCAGAGTAAGACATCAAGCACCCGGAAACGCCAAGAACGGCCTCTATTGCCAGCGTGACGTTCAACATCAGCTTCCCCGCTGCCATATCGGCCCGGTTTTCTGAC
The DNA here is from genome assembly GCA_009773375.1 of Paracoccaceae bacterium. Taxonomy (GTDB): domain Bacteria; phylum Pseudomonadota; class Alphaproteobacteria; order Rhodobacterales; family Rhodobacteraceae; genus Cypionkella. The sequence goes on along the minus strand of WRPH01000017.1, from coordinate 44,678 downwards.
GCCCGATCGACGACAACTGCAATCACATAGGCCTCCGTCAGCCTTCGCCCTGACAATCGCGTCAAGTAGTTCTGCAGGGCTTCATACTCTATCAGGGTTGCGACCTCTGCGCGGGGGGCAAGCGCGACTGGACCCCAGTCCTTGGCCCTGTCTCGCCCCGGCACGACGCCCGTATCGGCTTTTCTTTGGGCCGCCCCGGTTCGCATGGCCTCAACCCGCATTTTTGCCGCGTTCAGGCGCGCGCCGAACTCGATGATATCGAAGGGTTTGGAGACATAATCCGACGCACCGGCCAAGTAGGCTCTGTCAAGGTGATCCACATCGGTCATCGCCGTCAACATGATGATCGGCGTGACCTGATACGCAGCCATGCTGCGGACGTGCGCGCAAAGCTCGATCCCGCTCATTTCCGGCATGTTGATGTCCAGCAGCAGACAGTCAAACGGCGTTTCCGACTTCTCCAGCAATGCAATCGCCTGCATGCCAGAGCTTGCAACCACGATATCCGGACAGTCCACCCGTGCGGCGATTTTCGGAAGCAGTTCGCGTATGAAGGCATCATCGTCAACGGCAAGAATTCGCATCCCATGCCGAGTGCGGTCTGTGGATGCCGCAAACCGGGTTGTCGGAGGGTCAAGGGGGGGTGGCCTGGCAAAATCGAGGTCGGCACTGCGCCCGCCTTCGCGCGTTTGTTCCGGTCTTGCGAAGACCCACACCAAGAAAGGCAGCAGCACCGTGAAAACTGTGCCAACAAGACTGTACACCAAAATCGCAGACCAGAACGACGCCCCGAACCCAAGCGTTGCCACAAGTCCGACTATCCCGGCGAACACGCCGACGATCAAGTAGGCAAGCACCACGGCCATCCCCTTTGACTTTTGGCCACCCAGCCACCACCATAAAGACATGGAAAATAGAGCATAACAACCAAAAGCTGATTGGCGACCTGCGAATACCCCTTCGATTTGTAAACGCCTTGGCAACTCCGCCGCCGTCATCGGGCTGTTTGCCCGGCGCGACATTGGCGGCCCGATGCCGGGCCAGACTTGGCCCGACCTGTCGCTGCACGCCTTGCTGATGGCGGTCTGACGGCGCAAACTTGCAGGCGGGCAAATGGCAGGGCCAGAACAGCCCTGCCAGAACAGCCCTGCCAAAAGCATGCTTATTTCTGAAGCGCGTTCCACATGTCCAGATCGCGCTGTGCGGTCCAGATCCGCGGATGGGCGATGCCGCGGGCTTCATCGTAGGCACGGGCCACGTTGAAGGGCAGGCAGTGTTCGTAGATCGCATAGTCCATGAACTTGGGGTCGCATTCGGCGCGGCAGGCGTCCCATGCCTCTTTCAGCGTGCCGTTGCGGGCAGCGACGCGGGCGACGGGGCGATAGGTGCTTTCGACAAAGTCCCTGGTGCGGTCCAAAGCGGCGTTTACTGCCGCGCGGCCCACAACGGCATCGCCGCGTCCGGGCGCAATGGCGGCCAGATCGTAGGCGCGAACGGCTTCAAGCGTGGCGCCCCATTCGTTGAAGTGCCCGTCGCCGCAGTAGCAGGCCGAATGGGCCTCGACGATATCGCCGGTGAACATCACGTTCTGGTCCGGCACATGGATCACGGCATCACCGGCGGTATGGGCGCGGCCCAGTTGCAGGATATCGACCCGGCGGTTGCCAAGGAAGACCGACATCTTGCCGTTGAAGGTGGTGGTCGGCCAAGTCAGGCCGGGGATGCTTTCATGGCCCTGAAACAGGCGCGGAAAGCGCTGGAACTCGCTGTCCCAGTCTTCCTGCCCGCGCTCGGCCACCATGTTGCGGGCGGCCTCCGACATGATGATCTGCGGCGCATGAAAGGCTGAGGCCCCCAGCACCCGCACTGCGTGATAGTGCGTCAAGACCACATGCGAGATGGGTTTGTCGGTGACGCTGCGCACGCAGTCGATCACCTTTTGCGCCAATCGGGGCGTGGCCTGTGCTTCGACGATCATCACCGATTCATCACCGATGATCACGCCCGAGTTGGGGTCGCCTTCGGCAGTAAAGGCGTAAAGCCCCTCGCCGATTTCCGAGAAGGTGATCTTCTTCTCGCTCATGTCGCCCTGCGATGCGAATGCCTTGCTCATGGTCGTCCTTTCATGCGGTGAAGGGGTTTTCAAGCGCGGGCAAAACCTTGCCGGTGCAGGTGCCAAACCCGATAAGATAGCCTTGTCCCTTTGCGTAGCCGCGCAAGGTCAGGGTGTCGTTGTCTTCGATAAAGCAGCGGGTCTGGCCGTCTGTCAGCGCAAACGGCTCTTTGCCACCCCATGACAGTTCCAGCAGACTGCCCCTGTTTTCCTTCAACGGCCCCGAGATCGTGCCCGATCCCAGAAGATCGCCGACATTCATCGGGCAGCCGCAGCTTGTATGATGGGCAAGCTGTTGCGCGGCCGAATAATACATCTCGGCATAGTTGGTGCGGCATATGATCGTCTCTTGTCCGCCATCAGGTGTAAGGCCCACCTCCAGGGCAATGTCATACAGCATCGGGCCGGGTTCGCGCAGGTGCGGCAAGAGCGGCACTTCGCGCGGCGGTGTTGCGGTGCGGAACGGCTCCAGCGCGGCTTTCATCACGATCCACGGGCTGATCGAGGTGGCGGTCGCTTTCGACTGGAACGGGCCAAGCGGTTGGTATTCCCACGCCTGAATGTCGCGCGCGGACCAGTCGTTCAACAAGACATAGCCGAAGATCATTGCATCGGCCTGCGCCACGCTGACCGGATGGCCCGAGTCTGACGGCACGCCGACAACGGCACCCAGTTCCAGTTCTATATCGAAGCGCGCCGAAGCGGCGAAGCGGGGGGCCACGTCGTTCGGTCCCTTCACCTGCCCCCAGGGGCGGCGCACATCGGTGCCCGAAACCACGACCGAGGACGCGCGCCCGTTATAGCCGATGGGAATATGCAGCCAGTTCGGCGGCAGGGCATTCTCGGCCCCGCGGAACATGGTGCCGACATTGGTGGCATGGTGGTAGCTTGCGTAGAAATCGGTGTATTCCGACAGGGTGAAGGGCATGTGCAGCGTGGCTGCGTCCAGCGGGACAAGGTACTTTTCCACAGCCGCCTGTTGGTCTGACCCTTCGATCAGCAGCGCCGTCACTTGCGCGCGCAGATCGGCCCACAGCTTTGGCCCAGCCGCCATGACGCCATTCCAGAACGGCAGACCCAGCAGCAGACCGTAGGGCAGGCGCAGGATGCCATGCGCTTCAAGATTGCCAAGGTCCAGAACGAAATCACCGATGGCCATGCCGCAGCGCGGACCTTGCGATGTGGTCGAGAACACACCGCAAGGCAGATTGTTCAGCGGAAATCCGCAGTCGGGGCGGTTGGCACTTTCAACCCACGATCTTTGCAGACTCGTCATCGTCGTCTTCCTTCAGGTCGCATCGGCTTGGGCTTCGGGGCGGGCGGCGTCAAAGGCCGATAGGGCAAGGCAGCGCGCTTCAATCGCGACAAGCCGCGGGTAGGGGGCAAGATCGACACCCCAGCGTCGCGCGTTGTAAAGCTGCGGCACAAGGCAAAGATCGGCAAGGCCGGGGCTGGCTCCGAACGAGAACGCCTCCGTCGGCGAGATCAGGGCGGCAAAGGCGTCAAAGCCTTCCACCATCCAGTGTTTCATCCACGCCACTGTGTCGGTCTGGTCATGGCCCATCGCCTTCAGCCGGGCCAGAACCCGCAGGTTGTTCACCGGATGCACCTCTGACGCGATCACCTGCGCCGCAGCCCGCACCTTGGCCCGCAAGATCGGGTCTGGCGGTAAAAGCGGTGGCGTCGGATAGGTTTCGTCCAGCCATTCCAGAATGGCCATCGATTGGGTCAGCACCGTGCCATCGTCCAGCACCAGCGAGGGCAGCCCCCGCGCGGGGTTCAGCGTGGCATAGGCCGGGCTTTGCTGTTCATTTTCCAGCAGGTTGACTGCTTGGGTTTGATAGGCCAACCCCTTCAGGTTAAGGGCAATCCGCACCCGATAGGACGACGACGACCGCCAATAGCTGTAAAGTTTCATTTCACACCAGCGGTGCCGTCGAACTTCTTCTCAAGGCTGTCCCAGCAGTCGATGTAATCGTCCTGCAAAGGGGCCTCTTGCGCGGCAAAGCGGGTCAGGTGCTGCGGGAAGCGGGTTTCGAACATGAAGGACATGGTGTTATCCAGCTTTTCGGCTTTGAGGTCCGCGTTCGATGCGCCTTCAAAGGCATTCTTGTCTGGCCCATGCGGCAACATCATGTTGTGGAGCGACATGCCGCCCGGCACAAAACCTTTCGGCTTGGCGTCATAGATGCCATAGATGTTGCCCATCAGTTCCGACATGACGTTCTTGTGATACCACGGCGGGCGGAAGGTGTTTTCCGCCACCATCCAGCGTTCGCGGAACAGCACGAAGTCGATATTCGCGGTGCCCTCCACCCCCGAAGGCGCGGTCAGCACGGTGAAGATCGACGGATCGGGATGGTCGAACAGGATCGCGCCAACCGGGCAATAGGTCCGCAGATCGTATTTCACCGGGCAGTAGTTGCCATGCCAAGCCACCACATCCAGCGGGCTATGACCGATCCTGGTTTCGTGAAACTGGCCGCACCATTTCACCGTGACGGTCGATGGCACCTCGCGGTCTTCAAACGCCGCCACCGGTGTCTTGAAATCACGCCGGTTCGCCATGCAGTTTGCGCCGATCGGGCCACGGCCGGGCAGGTCAAACTTCTGGCCGTAATTCTCGCAGACAAAACCGCGGGCAGGGCCTTCCAGCACCTCGACGCGGTAAACCAGCCCGCGCGGCAGGATGGCGATTTCCTGCGGGGCAAGGTCGATCACCCCCAGTTCGGTGCAAAACCGCAGGCGGCCTTCCTGCGGCACCACCAGCAGCTCTGAATCCGCCGAGAAGAAATAGGCGTCCACCATCGAGGCGGTCACCAGATACACATGCGCCGCCATGCCGATCTGCGTGTTCACATCGCCCGCCGTCGTCATCGTGCGCATGCCGGTCAGCCATGTCAGCGGCTGATCGCTGTGCGGCACCGGATCCCAGCGGTATTGGCCAAGGCTGATCACATCGGGGTCAATATGCGGCGCGGATTTCCAGTAGGGCAGGTCGATCTTGGCAAACCGCCCGGTATGTTTGACCGAAGGCCGGATGCGGTAGCACCAGGTCCGTTCGTTCTGATGGCTGGGCGCGGTAAAGGCAGTGCCGGAAAGCTGCTCGCCATAAAGCCCATAGTTGCATTTCTGCGGGCTGTTCATACCCTGCGGCAAGGCATCCGGCAGGGCTTCGGTTTCAAAATCATTGCCGAAACCGGGCATATAGCCGTCGTGCAGGCCGGGAAGTGAGGGCGCGCGGGTCATGCCCAACGGAAGCGGAAAGCGTGTCATCTGAATGTTCCTGATTGTCGTGGCGCAGGTCTGCAGGCACCCTTGTTGCGGTGTATTTATTGGTTTCATTTGAAACTAAAGCAAGCTGTTTCTTGCAGATCTGTTTTTACAGCCTGTCAAGTCTCTGGCAAAATTGGCAAAATTTGGCAGCGAAGCTGTTCGCTCGTGGAGGGGTCGTTGGGCACAGCGATGGCCGAATCAACCGCACGGGCGGCAAACTGCTTGACCATCCGGCAGGTTCGGCTAGCACTTCTGGGGCCACGCCGGATAAATCGGGCGTGTGATGAACAGGGGGTTCGATGACCGACAACGCCTCATCGCCGTCCTTTCAGCTGGACGCGTTCCTGCCCTACATGCTGAACCAGATGGCCGAGGCTGTCAGCAAAGGCTTTCAGGACCGCTACCAGAAGGATTTTGGCATCACCCGCACCCAATGGCGGCTGTTGGCGCATCTGTTCGCCGAAGATGGTCTGACAGCAAAGGAAATTGGCGCCAGAATTCATGAGGACAAGGTGTCGATCTCGCGCGCGGTTGCGGCGCTGGAAGCCGCAGGGCGACTTGTGCGCCAGCAGGGGCGAAAAGATCGCCGCTTTGAAGAGTTGCACCTGACGCCCGAAGGCCGCGCCCTGTTCGAGCAACTCTCTCAAATGGCGTTGGCCTATCAGAACGATCTTTCCGACCTTCTCGGAGCCGATGCCACGCAGCGTCTGCGCGCGGTGCTGGTCGAACTTTTGCCGCTGCTGAAACAGAGGCTCACAGGCAGTTAGGCCGGTTTTCCAAATGCAACCAACGGGATGGTGCCGCACTGTGCTGAGCAAGGCTCTGAAGATGCCGCCTCGTTCATCCCCGAGCCGTGCACTTTCCGCAAATGCGGATCGGGCTTTTACGCTATCGACCCCGATGCGCCCCTTGTGGCCATGCCCGCAGCCGCTTTCGACGTTCTTCCGCAGGGCCATCGCTGAAGCCGCCTGCCCTGCGTTGCGGCAAGGTTTCGGGGGGGATTGCTACTTGGTGGTTGCTGCGATTGCCGCAGCCTTGGAAGCCCGGCGTCTTGCTGAAAAGCGGCCGACCGCGAACCAACCGACAAGACCCCAGAAAACTGCAATCAGCACCAATCCCGGCGCAAAGCGCGAAGTCGGCGAAACCATCGCCAGAAGAACCGTGTCCAAAATTCCGAAGCCGACGGCCCACAGCATTGCCCGGCGAAAGGAACGCGCAAATATGCCGGAAAGCAGCCCGCCGACGCCCCCGAAGCTTAGGGACATGCCCAAGAACATCGCCAAACCGTTCATTTCTTTCCTGCTTTCTTCCGTAAGCGCCCAAGTTTTGCCGTAAGCCTGACCGCATCGGGCACGCCGAAGAAACCCGTAATCCCACCGATCAAGGCGAAAACGTTCAACCCGGACACGCCGCCAAATGCGCCGACCACGCCCGTGCCAGCACCAAGAAAGGCACCGCATATTGCGCCAACGACAATTCCAATGATCCGATGTCGCATGGCATTCCTGCAAGTTGCCACGACGGTCTTGCCGACGCCCCCCGAAGTAATGGCCGTTTTGGGCGAAAGATGGAACAGCCCAGTTCACGAATGCGTAATCGGTTCCGGCGCTTCGGCAGGTCAATGGGGCCGATTTCTCGCTGTAGTAGTTCTGCCACGGGGTTTTGAGCCCAGAAATTTCACAGAAAAATCAAATACTTGTATGGGGAAGTGGCAGCCCGTAGGGGAGTCGAACCCCTCTTGCCTGGTTGAAAACCAGATGTCCTAACCGATAGACGAACGGGCCACTGCGCAGCTTCCTAAGCGGTTGTGGCGCGCGCTGCAAGAGGGGAAAAGCAGGTCAGCCGTCGATTTTTTTACCCATCAGCGCAATGGCCTGCTGATAGACTTTGGCGGCGTTCCATTCCTTGATCACCGCGAAGTTCGGCTCGCCTTCCTGATAGCCCTTGCCCGGCTTCCAGCCCTTTTGGCGCAGGTAGTTGGCCGTGGAGGCCATCGCATCGGTGGTATTGGCCAGATCCAGCCGCCCGTCGCCGTTGCCATCCACGCCATATTTCAGCGCATTGCCGGGCAGAAACTGCGTGTGGCCCAGCTCGCCATGTTTGGCGCCAACGGTCTTGGCCGAAATCGCGCCCTGATCCACCAGCTTCAGCGCGCCGATCAGGTGCGGGCGGAAGAAATCGCTGCGGCGGCAGTCCCACGCCAGGGTGGCAATCGCTGACACCACGTTGGTATCGCCCATGAAGCCGCCAAAGCCGGTCTCCATGCCGTGAATCGCCAGCAGCACACCGGCAGGCACGCCATATTGCGCCTCCAGCCCGGCGTAAAGATCGGCGTTCTTGGCTTTGCGCGCCCGACCTTGCGCGATGATCGTGTCTGCCCCACGCACCGACAGGAATTTCTCCAGCGAGTATTTGAAGCTTTTCTGGTTGCGGTCCGCCGAAATCGTCGCCTTGGAATAGCTGGCCCCCATCAGCGCAGCGCGGCCCTTTTCGCCGACACCTTCGGCTTTGGCTTCATTGGCTATGGCCGCCTTCCAGTCTTCAAACCCGCTTGCCGTGTCGCCGCAAGGCGCAGCCAGCACGGGCCCAGCCAGCACTGGCCCAGCCAGCACGGGCGCGGCACAGAAAAGGCAAAGCAGCGGGGCGGCGAGAAGTTTTGTCAGCACGTCGGGGCACCTTGAAAGGAAATGTCGGGGCCAGTCTAGCCGTGGCGGGGTCGGGTGCAAGCCGGCTTTGCGTGCAAGGCGGGTTTAGGCGGCAGCTTGCCGCCGCCGGGCCAGCACCCAGGCGACGATATGATGCCGATCTGCCCCCAACGGGGCGGCAAGATCGCCGGTGAAGGCCTGAAACCCCGGCAGGTTCAGCGCGTTGACGCCAACCAGCACCGGCAGGCCACGGTCAAGCGCTGCGGCGATCAGCCCGCAAAAGCCGCGGCCTTCGGATTCAAGCTTGCCAAATTTGTTGACGATCAGCACCTCGGCTGCGGCAAGGCCTTCGCTTGCAGCCTGCACCGCCTGTTCCAGCGCGCCGGGGTTCAGCCGGCACCCTTTGGCATGATTGCCCAGATCCTGACTGATGCGAAAGCGGGGGCCATCGGGCAGCACCTGCACATCCATATCGCAGTGGTGGCGATCAGCGCGTTCGGTGTTGGATTGCACTGTGCCCGCAAGCCGCACCCCAGCGGCGGCCAGCAGCGCTGCGACCTCTGCCAGAACCACATCGCCGGCACCGCGTCCGGTTTCGCTGACATAGCCGATCTGCATGTTTCATCCCCGTGTTTGATGCAAGCCTACCAAGCTGCGGGGCGGGGCGGAAGGGCTGTTTCCGCCTCAGCTTGTCGCGGGCGACACTGCGCCAGCCTCAGGCTCGGGTCAACCGTTGACCGCTTAGCCAAAGCGGCCCGGCAAAGCCATGTCCCGTTCGGCTAAGCGTTGTCGCCGGTGTCAGAGTTGTCTGAAGCGGCGTTGAAATCGCGTTTCATTTCGGCGTAGGTCAGCAGCTTGACCTCGATATTGCCATTGATCGAGCCATCTTCGAAATCGCCGTGCATGCCGCGTTGCCCGGCGGCCAGGCCGGTCAGCAATTCCATCGCTTCATCGACATGCGAAATGGCGTGGATCTGAAACTGCCCGGCAGCCACCGCCGCGACCACATCACGACGCAGCATCAGGTTGGCGAGGTTGCGGCGCGGGATCAGCACGCCCTGCCGCCCGGTCAGGCCCTGATTGCGGCAGGTGTCGAAGAAGCCCTCGATCTTTTCATTGATGCCGCCAACCGGCTGCACCTCGCCCATCTGGTTGATCGACCCGGTCACGGCAAAGGATTGCGACAGCGGCACTTCGGCAAGCGCCGACATCAGCGCGCACAGCTCGGCAACCGACGCGCTGTCGCCTTCCACGCCGCCGTAGCTTTGCTCGAACACCAGGCTGGCCCACAACGACAGCGGCGTATCCGGCGCGTAGCGCGTCACTAGAAAGCTGGACAGGATCAGCACGGCCTTGGAGTGGATCGGCCCGCCCAGTTTCACTTCACGTTCAATATCAATCACATGGCCAGAACCCATCCGCACGCGTGCAGTGATCCGCGCCGGGAAGCCAAAGCGGTTGCTGCCGAAATCGGCAACGGTCAGGCCGTTGATCTGGCCGACAACGCTGCCCTTGGTGCTGATCAGGATTCTGCCGCGGGTCATCATTTCCTGCACCTGATCGCGGGGTCGGCTGCCGCGGTCTTCGGCAGCTTGAATCGCGGCCCCGACATGCGCGGCTGTCACCAGATCAGCCGCCGCCTGCGCCGCAAGATGGTCGGCTTCGCGCAGGATATCCCACACCGCACTCATGCGGAGCGACAGCTTTTCCTGATCTTCGGCAGCGCGGGTGGCGGCGTCGATCAGGGCCGCAACCCCATCGCGGCTGACGGGTCGCAAGCCTTCGCGGCTGCAAATGGTGGCAACCAGCCGCGCCAGCAGGGTCAAGGCCTCGGGGCTGCGCTCGGTATCGTCGCCAAACTCGGCTGCGACGTGGAAGAACTGATCGAAATCCGGATCAATTTCTGACAGCAGGCCGTGCAGCAGCCTGTCGCCGACCAACACCACCCGCACATCCAGCGGGATCGGTTCGGGTTCCAGCGTGGTGGTCGAAATCAGGCCGATACGGTCGGCAGCCGTGATGATATGCACGGCGGATGTTTCAAGGCAGCGCTTCAAGGCATCCCACGCAAACGGTTCCAGCAGCACCCTGCGGGCGTCCAGCACCAGAAAACCGCCATTGGCACGATGCAACGCCCCCGGTTTGATCAGCATCAGATCGGTCACCAGCGCGCCTTGCGTCGGCATGTAGTCGATCCGGCCGGTCAGATTGGCAAGCGTCGGCAGGGTTTCCACCACCACCGGTGCGCCTTGTGTGCTGCCTTCGGGCTGCGACACCATGACGTTGACGCCATAGCGGTGAAAGCGCGGGTCATCGCGCACTTTCATCTTGGCGGCAGGAAAGGCGCTATCGCCATCGGATTTGCCCGCCATCAGAAACAGATCGGCATTCGCAATCAGATCGACGCGCAGGGCGGTGAAATACCCGGCCAGATTTGCGATGGCATTGAACGGCGCAATCGCGGCGGCAAGGGCCGCATCCACCGCAACCTCGGCCATCTGCGCATTCAGCTTGGCAACAGCCGCCTGATGTTCCCGTTCCAGTTCCGGCAGGGCGACCAGAAAATCTTCCAGCTCTTCCTGCGTGGCCTTCACATGCTTTTCGATCAGCGCCTGTTCTGCCTTGTCGAGCCGTTCAATGGTATCAGCCTTCAAGACCTCGCCCTCGCGCATCGGCGCCAGCGAGAACCCCATCGGCGTGCGCATGATGCCGACATCGCGGGCCCTTGCGGCCTCGCGCAGGGCTTCAAACGCCGCTTCATTGCGGTCGCTGTAGTGTTGGTTGATCGACATCCGGCGGTTCTGGTAATCCTCGGATACGAAAAGCGCCGGGATGTGGTTGGCAAGATCATCAATCATGCCGGCCAGTGCGGCGCGCAGCCGCGGCGCGGTGCCCACCGGCAGGCAGATGGCTGTCGGATGATCGGGCTGTTCGAAGTTATGCACATAGACCCAGTCAGAGGCGGCGGGGCGGGTCTTGGCCTCGTCCGACAGGATTTTCATCACGGTAGAGTGGCGGCCGCTGCCTTCGGGGCCATGGACGAACAGGTTGAAGCGGCGATGGCGGATGCTGGCTGCAAGCCGGATCGCCTTGACCGCGCGGTCCTGACCGATCAACTCGTCCAGCAATTCCAGAGATTTGGTAGACTCAAAGGCAAAAAGCTCGGGATCGCAGGTCTTGCGCAGCGCAGAAGCATCAAGCACGGTTTCGGTCATGGGGGCGATCCTGCGATTAAAGGCCGTATCTGGTCATTTTAACACGATGTTTGCCCTGCCGCACAAGCCGCGCGCCTTGATCTGTGGCAAGCGCCGTCGGTGTGAGAACAAAACACCGATGCGCCGCTGCTGAACCCGGCCCCCTCTGGCGACTAAGGCGTCAGACCGATGTGATCTCGCGCCACCGACATCGATTTCAGGATGGCATGGCAAGACACGCCGGGGGCAAGCTCCAGCATCCGCGCTGACCGGCGGGTGATGCGGGCAAGGATCACCTCATCACCGGCCCGGCAGGTCACCAGCGCACCGGGGCCGTCGCCGGTCCGGATTGACACCACGGTGACGGCAAGGATGTTCAGCGCGGAAAGCCCTGCAGGGCGTTGCCGTGACAAGATGATGTCATGCGCCATGATGCGGACCAACAGGGCCGCGCCGGGGGCTGCGTCGATCAGCGGCAACCAGATCGGGCCTGCGGACGTATCCAGCCGTGTCAGCTCGTCTGCCTCATGCGCGGCGATCCGGGCGTGCAGGGCGCTGCCGGCCTCGCGGATGCCCAAGGCGCGCAGCGCTGCTGCATCCACCATGACCTCGTCGGTGGGGCCGGATGTCACCATCTGCCCGGCGTCGATGACCACCAGACGGTCGGCCAGCATCTGCGCCTCGTTCATGTCATGGGTGACAAGGACGATGGGCATGGTCAATCCGGCGCGCAAAGCCCGGATTTCGCCGTGCAAGCTGTCGCGGGTGGCGCGGTCAACCGCCGAAAATGGCTCGTCCAGCAACAGCACCTTCGGGTTTCGCGCCAAAGCCCGCGCGACCGCCACGCGCTGTTGCTGCCCGCCCGACAGATCGGCAGGCCGCCGCTGCCTCAGACCACCAAGATTGACCAGATCCAACAGGCGGCGCGCTTCTGGCACGCGGCTTGCCTTGGGCTGATCTGTCATCGCCGCCATCACATTGGCTTCGGCAGTCAGATGCGGAAACAGCGCATAAGACTGGAACACCATCCCCAGTTTGCGCTGGTGCGGCGACAGGCTGACCTTGCGCGCGGTATCCAGCCAGGTTTCGCCGCCGACCCGAACGCAGGCGGTCGTCGGCGTCCACAGACCGGCGATTGTGCGCAGCACTGTCGATTTCCCTGAACCGGACGGGCCAACCAGCGCCAGCAGCTCCCCCGGTTCCACCTTGAACGCCAGGTTCAGGGCAATCGGCCCCTCTGCCCGCGCCATCACCTCCAATGTCATCACGACAGCCTCCGGCCCGCACGGGCAGACAGCCAGAAGGTCAGCATGATCGTGGTCAGCGAAATCGCCAGCAGCACTGCCGACATCGTGGCCGCCCCTTGCATGTCAAAGCCCTGCACCTTGTCATAGATCGAAATCGCAATCGTCTTGGTCTGGCCGGGGATCGAGCCGCCCACCATCAGCACGATGCCAAATTCGCCCAAGGTATGCGCAAAGGTCAGGGCCATCGCCGTCATCAAACCCGGCCACGCCAGCGGCAGTTCTATCCGCCACAATGCCCGCAGCGGTGACAGCCCGCAACAGGCCGCAGCCTCGCGCACCTGAACCGGAATCGCCTCGAAGCCGCGCTGGGTTGGCTGGATCGCAAACGGCAGGTTGAAGATCACCGAGGCCAGCAGCAGCCCCTCAAAGGTGAAAACCAGCGGCTGCCCGAACATCGCCTGCCACGCCTGCCCAATCGGGGAACGCGCGCCAAACCCGGTCAGCAGGTAAAAGCCGAACACGGTGGGCGGCAGCACCAAAGGCAGCATCACCACCGCCTCGATCAGGCTTTTTGCGGCAAAATGGCGGTAGGCTAGGAAACGCCCCGCAAACACCGCGACCGGCAACAGGATCAGAACCGTCAACCCCGCCAGTCGCAGGGACAAGAAAAAGGCTGTCCAGTCCACTATTCCCCCGCAAGCGCAAAGCCGTATTTCTGCATGATGTCACGCGCGGGCCCGGAATTGATATAGGCATAAAATGCCTCCGCGACCGGCCCGGCATTTTTCAGCAAGACCATGCGCTGATTGAGCGGCGCGTGCCAGTCTGCCGGGATCAACGCATAACTGCCAAGCGCCGAGACTTGATCCGACAGCGCCAGCGAATAGGCGATGATGCCGCCCTGCGCATCACCCGAGGTGGCAAACTGCGCCGCCTGGGCGACGTTTTCGCCCAGCACCAGCTTTGGCAGTATCGCCTCCCACAGGCCCGCGTGCTGCAAAGCCTGCATCGCGCGCGCGCCGTAAGGGGCGTGATCGGGATTGGCGATGGCAAAATGCCGGATCGTGCCCGCCACCAGCGCCACTTTCAGGCTTTCCAGACTGCCATCGGCGGCCAGCACAGACCCGTGTGGCACCATGACCACAATGCGCCCCCGAGCGTAAAGGGTGCCCTCGTCGCGGGTGAAGCCTTCGGCAGCCAGCGTCGCCACATAGATTTCATCTGCCGCCATGAACATCTGAAACGGCGCGCCTTCTCTGATCTGGGTGGCGAAAGTGCCGGTCGATCCGAAAACCGTCTCGACCTGCATGCCTGTTTGCGCCGTAAACGCTGTTACAATCTCGGTCAGGGCAAATTTCAGATCCGCCGCCGCCGCAATCACCGGGGCATCCTGCGCCCGCGCGGCAGCGGAAAAGGCGAACAGCAGCGCGACAAAGCCAAGCGTGCGGCGGGTCAGGGCAGGCAACATACAAGGCTCCGGCATCAGATATGTATGGCGAAACATATCGCCCGCCCGTCAAGAGATGCAATCGCTATTTCGCGAGGGTGGCCGGCTTCAACCGCGCGTGCAGCGCCTCAAGCTGTGCTGCCCCCGCGACGGCAGCGGCGCGTTCAAGCTCGCGGTAAAGCCCCAGAACCGCGCGCCCCGCCTCCGTCAGCACAGCGCCCCCGCCCCCCGGCCCGCCGCGAGAACTTGTCACCAAAGGCTCGCTGAACATCGCATTCAGCGTCTCCACCAGCATCCAGGCCCGCTTGTAGCTCATGCCCATCCGGCGGCCTGACGCGGAAATCGACCCGGTTTGCCCGATCAGGTCCAGCAGTTCTGCCTTGCCGGGGCCAAGCATCGCATCCGCGGCAAAGACAACCCGGATACGCAGGCCAAAAGAGGTGTCTTGCATCGCTGTGCTCATCAGATCAGGCCAACCCCGTTCCGCCGCGATATCCCCCGCGCGCCCGCACTAACTTGTGCCGCGCGAACCGGGACAGTTCAACCGGATATTGGAGCGGCGCCGCTTGGCCCGCCAATTTCACTTTTGCGCCAGAAGCTTGCGAGCGTTGCCCGCCGTCCATGCTTTACCGGTGACGGTTGCGGTGCCGCTGTCGTTCAACGCGGCGGCGATGGCTGCATAGGGGCTGCCTTGCGCCTTCAGGTCGGCAATCTTGCCCTGCAAGGCGGCGCGGGCCTCGGGTTTCTGCGCCGCATGGGCTGCATCGATCTGACGCCAGCTGCGGCAAGGCTGCGCACGGTCGAACGCCTGGTGGTCCAGCAGCAAGGGGCCCGTGTTCGGCCTTCAGCCCTTGCCGCTGTGAGCCGGCGGGCGATCCTCTTCGCGTCGCTGAGGAACCGGGTTCGCAGGGAGAGGCAGACTGAACCGGTTTGGTTCGCTTACGCTGGGAACCGAGAACAGGGTCGGAATCCGCCGCCGAAAGTAAGATCCCGTTGGGCGGTGATCGAGGTGGATGTGGGTGATCCTTGACAAGACTTCGGACTCGGGAGCGGCTTGTGCCGAGTTTTGTGTCTGAGTCTGTGCCACAATGCGAAAAGCGGCCCTTTAGGGGCCGCTTTTTCGTTTGATCTCAAGGATGTGCGAGATCTATGGCTCCGGCGGTAGGGATCGAACCTACGACCAATTGATTAACAGTCAACTGCTCTACCGCTGAGCTACGCCGGAACTGAGGGGTCTATAGCAAGGTGGTTTGGGGGCGTAAAGGGGGCTGGCGCAGAAAAATGCATCTTCTTTCAGATCAGGTGAAATTGCACCTCCGGCCCCAGGGGGTGCGGGCTGTCGGCGATGTTTCTTTCATGCAGATCAATAAGATGCGCAAGAATGTTGCGCGTGGCGGCGGGCAGCAGGGCGGCGGGGGTGTCGGTATAGATGCGGTTTGCCAGCTGGCGTGCGGTTTGCGGGCCATCGCTCAGGGCGGCGACGATCGCGGCTTCGCGGTCGTGGCGGTGTTGGGTCAGCTCGGCCAGCCGCAGGGCAGGGTCCGCCACTGCCTCGCCATGCCCCGGCAGCATCAGCGCCCAGTCGTGCTGCGCCAGTCTGGCCAGCGACGCCATGTAAGCCCCCATGTCGCCATCGGGCGGCGACACCAGCGAACTCGCCCAGCCCATCGCATGATCGCCGCTGAACAGCACACCGCCGAAGCCAAAGCACAAATGCCCGCCCATGTGGCCGGGCGTGTGCAACACCTCGATCTGCAAGCCGGCAAGGGCCAGCACCTCGCCATCGCGCAAAAGACCGTCGGGGCGGAAGGCCGCATCGACGCCTTCGCCGCCGCCCGCCATGCCCTCGGCGGCCAGCCGCTGCATCACCGCACTCCGCCCCGAATCCGCCGCACCATAGGCCAGCACCGGCGCGCCGGTGGCCGCCGCAAGTGCCGGGCACAGCGCCGAATGGTCCAGATGCGCGTGGGTCAGCAGCACAGCCACCAGCGGTGCCGTGCCAATCTCGGCCAGAATCGCATCAAGATGCGCGGGCCGGGCCGGGGTCGATCACCACCACCCCCGCAGGCCCGTGCAGCACATAGGTATTGGTGCCGCTGCCCGTCATCGGCGACGGATTGGCCGCGCGCAGCCGCACCACCCCGGCTGCCACCTCGCTGCGGATTGTCAGTTGCATCGTGGCCTTCCCATCTTGCGCCCCTGCCGCTAGTCTTGCCCGCATGCAGCCGCGCCTCAAGTCCCTTTTGCCCCGCAGCCTGTTCGGCCGAGCCGCGCTGATTCTGGTGCTGCCGGTGATCGTGGTGCAGTTGATCGTCTCCATTGCCTTCATCCAGCGCCATTTTGAGGGCGTTACCCGGCAGATGACCGGCGGCGTGATCATCGAGATCAAATATCTGCTGAACGCGGTGGCGGCGGCGCCCGATCTGGCGCAAGCCCAGCAGGTGGCGCAGCAACTGGGGCTGGGGCTTAGCCTGTTTGTTGCCGTGCCGGTTGCCGAAATCCCTGCTGCTGACAGCCGGGCGCTGCTGGATTACTCGGGCCGCGCGATGACGCTGACCCTGCGCAAAGACCTGCCGGGCGTGTTGGCTGTGGATCTGACCTCGAACAGCAACGTAGTGCAGATCTATGTCGACTCGGCGCAAGGGCCGATGCGGATCACGCTGAACCGGGGCCGGGTATCGGCCAGCAATCCGCATCAGCTGCTGGTCTGGATGGTGTTCACCTCGGCGCTGATGACCTTTATCGCCTATATTTTTCTGCGCAATCAGCTGACCCCGATCACCCGGCTGGCGCAGGCCGCCGAGGCGTTCGGCAAGGGCCAGACGCTGCCCTACCACCCGCGCGGGGCTATCGAGGTGCGGGCGGCGGGCAATGCGTTTCTGAACATGCGGGCGCGGATCGAACGTCAGATCGAAAGCCGCACGCTGCTGTTGTCGGGTGTCAGCCACGATCTGCGCACGCCGCTGACCCGGTTGAAACTGGGGCTGTCGTTCCTGCCCGAAGACGAGGAAACCCGCGCGTTGCAGCAGGATGTGGTCGATATGGAACGGCTGGTCGATGAATTTCTGGCTTTCGTGCGCGGAGATGCGCTGGAGGAGCCCGAGGCCGTCGATCCTACAGCCCTTGTGCAGCGCGCGGTCGAAAACGCGGTGCGGTTGGGGCAAGCAGTGGTGTTGGGCGAGATAACCGCGCCGCACACCGTGCAATTGCGGCCACAAGCGGTGATGCGGGCGCTGGAAAACCTGATCGGCAATGCGGTGCGCTACGGCAAGCGCGCCGAGGTCAGCCTGACCAGCACCGATCGCATGCTGCGCTTTATCGTCGAAGATGATGGCCCCGGCATCCCGAAAGACCGCCGCGACGAGGCGGTAGAGCCGTTCAAACGCCTTGATGCCGCGCGCGACCCCAACAAGGGCGGCGGCGTCGGCTTGGGGCTTTCCATCGCCGCCGACATTGCCCGCAACCACGGCGGCGCGCTGCGCTTGGGCGAAAGCGAACGGCTGGGCGGGCTGCGCGCCGAATTGTCGATCGCGCGCTGATCCGGCTTGTCTTAACCAACTGTTCACCTAGCTTCGGTTAGACCCAACCAAAGCGGCCCCAGCACTGCCAATGCGCCGACCTGCCCTTGCACCCCCCGGCGCGCGACACTAAGACTCGGTAAAGTATCCGGCGATAAAACCACTTCCACGGACCAACAGGCAGGTTTCCATGCGCGATCCCGTTGACTTCTATATGAATACGCTCGTGCCGATGGTGGTCGAACAGACCAGCCGCGGCGAGCGGGCCTATGATATTTTCAGCCGTATGCTGAAAGAACGCATCATTTTCCTTGCAGGCCCGGTGCACGACGGCATGTCGTCGCTGATCTGCGCCCAGCTGCTGTTCCTTGAGGCAGAGAATCCCTCCAAGGAAATCGCGATGTATATCAACTCGCCGGGTGGCGTCGTCACCTCTGGCCTGTCGATCTACGACACCATGCAGTATATCCGCCCCAAGGTGTCCACGCTGGTCATCGGTCAGGCAGCCTCCATGGGCAGCCTGCTGCTGACCGCTGGCGAAAAGGGCATGCGCTTCTCGCTGCCGAACTCTCGCGTCATGGTCCACCAGCCCTCCGGCGGCTATCAGGGGCAGGCCACCGATATCATGATCCACGCGCGCGAGACTGAAAAGCTCAAGCGTCGCCTGAACGAAATCTACGTCAAGCACACCGGCAATGACTACGCCACCGTCGAGGCCGCGCTGGAGCGGGATAATTTCATGTCCGCCGAGGATGCCAAATCCTGGGGCCTGATCGACGAAATTCTCGAAAGCCGTGGCAAGGTTGACGAGGTGAAATAACCCTTTGCCCCCGGCTCGGCGATGATCGGTTCGGGGGCACTTTCGGATTGTGGAGGTTTGGGCCTTGGCCTACACTTCCCTCAAACGCCCCCGACGGGCGCAGGGCAGAGGATACCCATGGCGAACAATTCCGGCAGCGACAGCAAGAACACGCTTTACTGTTCCTTCTGCGGTAAAAGCCAGCACGAGGTGCGCAAGCTGATCGCCGGTCCGACCGTTTTCATCTGTGATGAATGTGTCGAGCTGTGCATGGACATCATCCGCGAGGAAACCAAGACCACGGGGCTGAAAACCACCGACGGCGTGCCAACGCCGCGCGATATCTGCAAGGTGCTGGACGATTACGTCATCGGTCAGGTGCATGCCAAGCGCGTGTTGTCGGTTGCGGTGCATAACCACTACAAACGGCTGAACCACGCCTCCAAGACCGACATTGAACTGTCGAAATCCAACATCCTGCTGATCGGCCCCACCGGCTGCGGCAAGACCTTGCTGGCGCAAACGCTGGCGCGGATTCTCGACGTGCCGTTTACCATGGCCGATGCCACCACCCTGACCGAAGCCGGTTATGTCGGCGAAGACGTGGAAAACATCATCCTCAAGCTGTTGCAGGCGTCGGAATACAACGTCGAACGGGCGCAGCGCGGCATCGTCTATATTGACGAGGTCGACAAGATCACCCGCAAGTCTGACAACCCGTCGATCACCCGCGACGTGTCGGGCGAAGGCGTGCAGCAGGCACTGCTCAAGATCATGGAAGGCACTGTGGCATCGGTTCCGCCGCAGGGCGGCCGCAAGCATCCGCAGCAGGAATTCCTGCAAGTGGATACCACCAACATCCTGTTCATCTGCGGTGGCGCTTTCTCGGGGCTTGAAAAGATCATCGCGCAGCGCGGCAAGGGTTCCGCCATCGGCTTTGGTGCCGAGGTAAAAGACCCCGATGCACGCGGTGCGGGCGAATTGTTCCAGGAACTCGAACCCGAAGATCTGCTGAAATTCGGCCTGATCCCGGAATTCGTTGGCCGTCTGCCGGTGATTGCCACCCTGACCGATCTGGACGAGGCCGCGCTGATCACCATCCTGACCGAGCCGAAGAACGCTCTGGTCAAGCAATATCAGCGGCTGTTTGACATCGAAGGCACCAAGCTGACCTTCACCCCCGATGCGCTGACCGCCATCGCCAAACGCGCCATCAAGCGCAAAACCGGCGCGCGGGGGCTGCGCTCGATCATGGAAAGCATCTTGCTGAACACCATGTTCGAACTGCCCGGCATGGATGATGTCGAAGAAGTCGTGGTGAATGAAGAGGCCGTCAACAAAGGTGCCGCGCCCCTGCTGGTGCATACCGAAGCCAAGAAGAAAGAACCTGCGACGGCGGGTTGATCTTGATTTGTTCTAAAAACAGGGGCGGGCAGATTGCCCGCCCTTTTTCATAAGAAGCCAGAGAAACTTCCAATAACCTTTTGTTTTTAGTGGTAATTGCAAAATGCGTACCTTGCTGACCGCGATGATGGGTTTTGCCATTCTGGCCTTTCTGATGACCGGCATGAACCCGTGGTATCTGCTGCACCAAACCATCCTTGCCCGCGATCCCGGTTATGCCGAAGCGGTGTTCAAGGATCGCGCCGCCTTCGGTCGCGCCCTGTCCAGCATCGCCCACGCGGACGATGGCTGCGCGGTAGCGGTCGTGCAACTTTACGAAACGCCCGCCGTGAAGCCCTCGCGTGCCGCTTATAGCCCGGCCGAGCCTGACCGCTTCAGCGGCTGGTGGCGCAACACGCCGCTGCGGATGCGTGCGCTCGCCAAGCATGACCTGCTGGAGACCTGCCGCGCCCATATCGACGCGGGCAGCCGTGCCCAGTTGCATGCCGCAATGCAGGCTGAGGGCACCTTCGTGATCCTCGATCCGCAGGGCGAAGTGCTGCAAATCTACGCACCGCGCCCGCAACTGGCGGCTTACCTGCGCCACGCCGACCCCGCCGCGCAACAGCCCTAAAGCGGATTTCCTTCAATCTGATTCAGATTGAAGGAAGTCCAAGACAAGATCTGCCTGTGACTGTTGCGTCTGATCGGCGGAACCCGATCAGATGCAATACGTTCTAGACCTTTCCAACGCCTTGGCGGATCATCCCGCCCATGAACCGCAGCGATCTCCTCCCCGAACCCGACCTGCCGAAAGCCGCCGACCTGCTGGCCGAAGGCCGTGCCTCGGCCGCCACATGGCAGACCGGCCCCTCCGCCTTTCTCAGCCATTACGCCACAGCATCCGAACTCGATTACAAACGCACCGCGATGGCGCAGGGCCGGGTGATGCAGCACGCCCAGATCGGTTACCGCGACCCCACCAAAAGCATCCGCGCCTATCATGATATCTGGGCCGCTTGTGATGCCCAAGGCACAAGGCTCGACCGCTACGGCCTCTGCCTCGATTGGTCGATGGCGCTGCCCCGCGCCATCCGTGCCCGCGCTCAACGCGGCACCGGGATGATTCTGCCCACGGTCGAGGATTTCGTAAGCCTCGCCAACGCCGCCCCCGTCGCCGCCCATTTCGGCGATTTCGTCCTCGGCTTTCCTGCCGCCTTGGAAAACACCCAAGCCGCCCTCACCGCCGGAGCGACGGCCATCGGCAACCTCGGCCAGTATTTCACCTTCCGCGTCCCCGGCCATGATGACGATATCGAGGCCACCCGCGCCACCGTCACGGCCCTCGGCCTGATCGCCGCCCAAGCCACGCCCGTTCTGATCCACTCCAACATCGACGACGGTTTTGCCGCGCAATTCACCGACCTCGCCAACGCCTTGGGGATGATTCTGGTCGAGCGCGACATCGCCGCGCTGATTGGCGCACCGATCGGCCATGCCTTCGGCCACCACTTCAGCGACCCGCTGAACCGGCTGGCCTTTCAGCAAGCCTTGGCCGCCGAAGGCGCTGCCCCCGGCACGATGATCTATGGCAACACCACCTCTTATCGCGGCACGCCGTCGCAAAACTGGGCGGCACTGTCGGCTTATCTGCTGGTCGATGCGCTGGGCCAACGCCTCGCCCCCACCGGCCACGCCATCAACCCGGTGCCCGTCACCGAAAACCAGCGCATCCCGGAAATCGACGAGGTGATCGAAGCGCAGTTGTTCGCCGGTCGCCTGATCGAGCTGGCCGCCACTTGGCAACCGCTGATCGACCCCGCCGCCGTCACCACCCAAACTGCCAGACTGCGCGACGGGGCAGGGCGGTTTCGCGCCGCCCTCTGGCACGGGCTGGCCGAGGCGGGCATCGACACCGCCGACGCGTTCGAGGTGCTGCTGGCCCTGCGCCGCATGGGCGGCCGCCGCATCGAGGCCGCTTACGGCGCGGGCACCCCCGATCCGCGCGCGATGGGCGGCCGCCTGCCGGTCATCCCCGCCACCATCCTGCACGAAATCGCCGAACTGGCGCTGGCAGCACTTGGCCCGAACCCTACCGCCACCCCCGGCCTGCGCGTGCTGGTCGCCACCTCCGATGTCCACGAACACGGCAAAATGCTGATCGACGAGATGCTGCACCGGCTTGGCGCCACCGCACTTGACGGCGGCACCTCCACCGACCCCGACCGGCTGATCGCGCTGACCCAACAGCACAGCCCCGACGCTATCGCGATTTCCACCTACAACGGCGTCGCACTTTCCTACTACCAGACCCTGCGCGAAGGGCTCCAGCGGGCCGGGCTCGACACCCCCATTCTGATCGGCGGGCGGCTCAACCAGATCCCCGAAGGCTCCAACACCAGCCTGCCGCAGGACGTCGGCGCGCAGCTTGCCGCCGAAGGCGCACTGGTTTGCCGCGAGGCCGCTGATCTTATGCCGAATTTGGCCGATATTGCCGCGCGGAAAGCGGCCAGAGCCGCAAGCCCCCCCTAGACCTTTCCGCCCCTTTCCGCCATATCAGGGCAAATGATCCCGGAGGCCCTGATGTATTTCCTCAAGCGACTTCTGACCTGGTGGAACAGCCAAACGCTGGGCACCCAGATCTATACCGCCCGCAAAGGCCAAAAGGTCGGCGAGGATGAACAGGGCAATATCTATTACCAGACCGCCGACACCAAACGCCGCTGGGTGATCTATAACGGCGAATCCGAAGCCTCGCGCGTTTCGCCCGATTGGCACGGCTGGCTGCATTTCACCTGGAATGATCCGCCGACCAAGACCCCGCTGAAGCACAAGGCCTGGGAAAAGCCGCATCAGGAAAACCTTACCGGCACCAGCGCCGCCTATGCGCCCGCCGGGTCGATCCGTGCCGCAACCCCGGTTGCGCGCACCGATTACGAGGCGTGGCAGCCCGAATAATGGCCGAAAATCGCGCAGAAGTGCTGGCAGGGGCTGCGGTTCTGGCCGCAGCCATCGGGTTTCTGGCCTATGCCATGGGCGGCACCGGCCTGACCGCCGATGCCGGCACCTACCCGTTGAAAGCCTCGTTCCGTTCAGTCGAAGGCATCACTGCAGGCTCTGATGTCCGCCTCGCCGGCGTCAAGGTCGGCAGCATCACCTCGCTGACGCTGAACCCGCAGACCTTTTTCGCCGATGCCACCATCTCGATTTACAACAACATCCAGCTGCCCGATGATTCCGCGATTCTGATCTCATCCGAGGGCCTGCTGGGCGGCAATTTTGTCGAACTGATACCGGGTGGCTCGCTCGATAACCTCGCCCCCGGTGCCGAGATTGAAGATACACAAGGCTCGGTCAGCCTGATCTCGCTGCTGATGAAATTCGTCTCCTCCAGCGGCTCGCCCGATCCGGCGGCCCCGGCTGCACCATGAAGCGGTTGCTGGTCTGCCTTGCGCTTTGTGCCAATACTGCTGCCGCGCAAGCCGTCGAGGATGCCCCCGGCGCCAAGCTGCGCCTGCTTGACAAGATCACCGGCGCGCTCACCGATATGGATCTGTCCAACGGTCAATCGCAGACCGTGGGCCGATTGACGGTGCAGATGGATGCCTGCCGCTACGACCCGGAAAACCCGGCAGCCGAGGCGTTTGCGCATCTGACCGTGCTCGATTCTGCAAAGCCCAATCCGGTGTTCAACGGCTGGATGACCGCCTCCAGCCCGGCGCTGTCGGCACTCGATCACCCGCGCTATGATGTCTGGGTGCTGCGCTGCGATGTGCCCGACGTAGTGCTGCCCGAGGTCGATGAAACCCCGGTCGAAGAGGCACCCGCCGAAGACGCCACCACCGATGACGGCAACGGCTGATAGCCTTCCGGGGTAAAGCTCGCCTGCACCTGCAACGCCTTTTCCAACCGGCGATGATACTCGGCGCGGCTGATTTCCACAGCACCCAAAGACGCCAGATGCGGCGTCAGGAATTGGGTATCAAACAGCAAAAACCCACCCGCCCGCAGCCGATGAATCAGCCAGGCCAGCGCGGTTTTTGAAGCATTGGTGCGGCGCGAAAACATGCTTTCGCCGAAAAACGCCGCCCCAAGCGTCACGCCATAAACCCCGCCGATCAGCTCGCTGCCTTCCCAGACCTCAAGGCTATGCGCAAAACCCGCGCGGTGCAGCGCCAGATACAGCGCGGTAATCTCGGCATTGATCCATGTCTCTGGCCGGTCCGCACAGCCTGCCACCACGCCCGCAAAATCGCTGTTGACGCGGATCACCCAATCCGACCGCAGGATATGCCGCGCAAGACTGCGCGAGATATGGAAGTGATCCAGCGGAAACACCCCGCGCCGCTGCGGGTCAACCCAGTGAATTTTGGCATCCTCGCGCCCCTCTGCCATCGGAAAAATCCCCATGGCATAGCCGCGCAGAAGGATTTCGGCGGTGATCTGCGGGGAGGTCATGGCCGGGGGCCAAATCGCAGGCGCATGTCGGGGTCCAGTGTCGGGCAAAGTGAAATCTGTGGCCACCCTATACGCAGGCCGGGATGGATTCCAGCCGGGGGGCAGCCAAAGTGTTAAATCTTCCTTAACGCGGCAGGGTCAAGATTTTGATATATAACAATAAAAATTGGTCCCGAGTTGGGACCAATCAAAAGGGCGCCCGAAGGCGCCCATTCAAGTCCCGAACTGCACCGCCAGCCATTTTTCCAGCCAGTGAATGTTATATTCGCCGTTCTGGATGTCAGGCTCGGCCAGCAGCATGTGGAACAGCGGCACCGAGGTGTCGATGCCGTCGATGATCAGCTCGCCCAAGGCCCGCTTCAGCCGCGCCAAAGCTTCCGGCCGGTCGCGGCCATGCACGATCAGCTTGCCGATCAGACTGTCATAATAGGGCGGGATCGAATAGCCGCCATACAGCGCCGAATCCATCCGCACACCCAGACCGCCCGGCGCATGGAACACCCGCACCTTGCCGGGGCAGGGCGAGAAGTTCGGCAGCTTTTCCGCGTTGATCCGCACCTCGATGCAGTGCCCGTTGATCTCCAGCTCGTCCTGAGTGAACGACATGTCCATCCCGGCGGCAACCCGGATCTGCTCGCGCACCAGATCCACCCCGAAGATGCCTTCGGTGACCGGGTGTTCCACCTGCAGGCGGGTGTTCATCTCGATGAAGAAGAACTCACCGTCTTCATACAGAAACTCGATGGTGCCCGCGCCGATATAGTTGATCTTGGCGACCGCATCGGCGCAAACCTTGCCGATCCTGGCGCGCATTTCCGGGGTGATACACGGGCCGGGGGCTTCCTCGAACACCTTCTGGTGGCGGCGCTGCAAGCTGCAATCGCGCTCCCCCAGATGCACCGCCTTGCCCTTGCCATCGCCGAACACCTGAATTTCAATGTGGCGCGGCTTTTGCAGGTATTTCTCGATATAGACTTCGTCGTTGCCGAACGCCGCCTTCGATTCCGCCCGCGCGGTGCGGAAGGCAATTTCCAGTTCTTCTGCGTTCTTGGCCACCTTCATGCCGCGACCACCACCACCCGCCGTGGCCTTGATGATCACCGGAAAGCCGATGCCCGCCGCGACGCCAATCGCGGATTCAAAATCCGCCACGCCGCCTTCCGATCCCGGAACCACCGGAATCCCCAGCGCTTTCGCGGTTTCCTTGGCGGTGATCTTGTCGCCCATGATGCGGATATGCTCCGCCTTCGGGCCGATGAAGGTGATGCCGTGATCTTCCAGCGCCTGCGCGAAGGCGGCGTTTTCCGACAAGAAGCCATAGCCCGGATGCACCGCCTGCGCGCCGGTGATTTCGCAGGCCGAGATGATCGCAGCCTTCGACAGGTAGCTGTCGGTAGACGAGGCGGGGCCGATGCAGACAGATTCGTCGGCCATCCGCACATGCATCGCATCGGCGTCTGCCGTGGAGTGGACGGCGACCGATTTGATCCCCATCTCCTGGCAGGCGCGGATCACACGCAGGGCGATCTCGCCCCGGTTGGCGATCAGGATTTTTTCAAACATCGGCTTACTCGATGATCATCAGCGGCGCGCCGTATTCCACGGCATTGCCATCGGCGACAAGGATCCGCTTCACCGTACCCGCGCGCTGAGCCGGGATGTGGTTCATCGTTTTCATGGCTTCGATGATCATCACCGTCTGGCCTTCGGTCACAGCCGAACCCACGGTGACAAACGGCGAAGCCCCCGGTTCAGCGGCCATATAACAAGTGCCGACCATCGGCGAGGTCAAGGCACCGGGGTGCTGGGCCGGATCTTCGGGTGCTGCCGGGGCGGCGGCAACAGTTGCTGCGGCAGGGGCTGCGGCATACTGCACCGCAGGCGCGGCAGCGGCCATCTGCACGATGTTGGATTGCTTGACCACGCGCACTTCGAGGCTGTCATCCTCGCCATATTCGCGTTTGACCGACA
This sequence comes from Paracoccaceae bacterium, assembly GCA_009773375.1. Classification (GTDB taxonomy): domain Bacteria; phylum Pseudomonadota; class Alphaproteobacteria; order Rhodobacterales; family Rhodobacteraceae; genus Cypionkella. The sequence continues at coordinate 18,627 of WRPH01000017.1, read as the reverse complement.
GTTCGGTCAGGTCGTTCTTGTTCAAAAGCTCTGCAAGAGCCGAGATAAACGCAACGTCTGCGTCGGGGGATTGTTTGCTCATGCCGTCCTCTGTTGGCGTCATTGCTTGTGCCGCTCGGGCGGGCCGGACCCGAGCCTTGGTCGCAACCGTATACAGAAGGTGGCGGCAGGAAAAAAGGCCCAAGATCGGATGCGGCTTTTGTGCAGGAAAAACCGCTTTGAAAAAACTTCGCGGTGAAAAATTTTATCGTTTGATAAAAAAAATTAGCTGTGGCAGCCTGAAGGCATAAGAATAAAGCCAATGGGAGGTTTACCTTGTCCAACAGCCCGCTAACCGCCGGTGTTGCGCCGGGCCGTCTGGCCCCGCAGGCCTATCACGACAATTTTTCGGATGTGCAGCCGGTGCTGGACCGGCACGAGGCGCGGGTGGCGGCGGATCGCTGCTATTTCTGCCATGATGCGCCCTGCATGACGGCGTGCCCGACCTCGATCGATATTCCGCTGTTCATTCGCCAGATCGCCACCGGCACCGCAGAGGCTGCGGCAAAGACCATCTTTGCGCAGAATATTCTGGGCGGCATGTGCGCGCGGGTCTGTCCGACCGAGCAGCTGTGCGAAGAGGCCTGCGTGCGCGAAGCCGCAGAAGGCAAGCCGGTGGAAATCGGTCGCTTGCAGCGCTTTGCCACCGATACGCTGATGGCCAAGGACGTGCATCCGTTCACGCGGGCGGCGGCCACTGGCAAGAAGGTTGCGGTCGTGGGGGCGGGGCCTGCAGGTCTGGCCTGCGCGCATCGGCTGGCGCTGAAGGGGCACGAGGTGGTGGTGTATGAGCGCCGCGCCAAGCCGGGTGGGCTGAACGAATACGGCATCGCCACTTACAAGGCCCCGGACGATTTCGCCGCGCGTGAGGTGGATTGGTTGCTGAAAATCGGCGGCATCACGGTGAATACCGGGGTGGAGCTGGGCCGCGATATTACGCTGGCCGGGTTGGAGGCCGACTATGACGCGGTGTTTCTGGGTATCGGCCTTGCGGGCGTGAATGCGCTGCGGGCAGCGGGTGAAGATCTGGACGGCGTGCGCAATGCTGTTGATTTCATTGCAGAACTGCGGCAGGTGGCGGATAAATCAACCCTGCCGATTGGCCGTGATGTGGTGGTGATCGGCGGCGGCATGACGGCGGTTGATGCGGCTGTGCAATCGAAACTGCTGGGCGCAAATGCGGTGACGATGGTGTATCGGCGCGGCCGCGACAGGATGAGCGCCAGCACCTATGAGCAAGATCATGCCGCCAGCGCCGGTGTGCGGATCATCTATGGTGCCGCGCCAGTGCGGATGCTGGGGCAGGGCAAGGTGGAAGCGGTCGAGTTCAGCTATGAGGGCGGCGAAGCCTTTACCCTGAAGGCCGATCAGGTGTTCAAGGCGATTGGCCAGACGTTGGCGGCCGCGCCGATTGCGCAGGATGGGGCCAAGCTGGTCAAGCAGCAGGGCCGCATCTGGGCGGGTGGCGACTGTGCCTCGGGCGGCGAGGATCTGACGGTGACGGCGGTGGCCGAAGGCCGCGATGCGGCGGAAGCCATTCATGCCAGTCTGATGGCGTAAGGGGAAAATCATGGCAAATCTGACAACCAATTTCATCGGCATCAAATCCCCCAACCCGTTCTGGCTGGCCTCGGCACCGCCCACCGACAAGGAATACAACGTCCGCCGCGCGTTTGAAGCCGGCTGGGGCGGGGTGGTCTGGAAAACCCTTGGGTCCGAGGGCCCGCCGGTGGTTAACGTCAACGGCCCGCGGTATGGCGCGATCTGGGGCGCGGATCGGCGCTTGCTGGGGCTGAACAACATCGAATTGATCACCGACCGGCCTTTGGAGGTGAACCTGCAGGAAATCAAATCGGTAAAGCGCGATTACAAGGATCGCGCGCTGATCATCAGCCTGATGGTGCCGTGTGATGAAGACTCGTGGCGCGATATTCTTGGCCAGATCGAGGATACCGAGGCTGATGGGGTCGAGCTGAACTTCGGCTGCCCGCATGGCATGGCGGAACGCGGCATGGGCGGCGCGGTGGGGCAGGTGCCGGAATATATCGAGATGGTGACGCGCTGGTGCAAGAAGCACACCCGGATGCCGGTGATCGTGAAACTGACCCCGAATATCACCGATATCCGCAAGCCCGCCGAAGCTGCCAAGCGCGGCGGGGCCGATGCGGTCAGCCTGATCAATACCATCAACTCGATCACGTCGGTCAATCTGGACAGTTTCGCACCGGAACCTACGATTGACGGCAAAGGCACGCATGGCGGTTATTGCGGCCCGGCGGTGAAGCCGATTGCGCTGAACATGGTGGCTGAGATTGCCCGCAACCGCGAAACCCACGGCCTGCCAATTTCGGGCATCGGTGGCATCACCACCTGGCGTGATGCGGCAGAGTTCATGGCCTTGGGCGCGGGCAATGTGCAGGTTTGCACGGCGGCGATGACCTATGGCTTCAAGATCGTGCAGGAAATGATCAGCGGTCTGTCGCAATATATGGATGAAAAGGGCATGGATTCGACCGCCGATCTGGTGGGGCGTGCTGTGCCGAATGTCACTGACTGGCAGTTCCTGAACCTGAACTATGTCACGAAAGCCCATATTTCGCAGGATGATTGCATCAAATGCGGTCGCTGCTATGCCGCCTGTGAAGATACCAGCCATCAGGCGATTGCAATGTCGGATGACCGGACCTTCACCGTCAAGGATGAGGAATGCGTCGCCTGCAACCTGTGCGTTAACGTCTGCCCGGTGGAAAACTGCATCACCATGGTCGAGGTGCCGAAAGGGGCGTTGGACGAACGCACCGGCCGGACAGTCGGCGATTATGCCAACTGGACGACGCATCCGAACAACCCGATGGCCAAGGCGGCAGAGTGATCAGCGACGGGGCCGGTTCTCTGGCCCCGTAACCGATATGTGGGCATCCGATGTGTCGGCTTTGGTCAGCGCCGCTTGGTGCGGATGCAGCCCGGAGATCGCGCGGGCGTCTTCATAGGCGCGCGCTGCGGCTTCGCTCCGGCGCTGATCCGGGGTTTGGTCCGGGTCGGTTGCGTATGAATTTGCGGTGGGGACGGGCGGCGCAGCGGCGTCGCTGTCCTGCTTTGCCTCGGGGGCAGGGGCATCCTTCGGCAGATCGTCCAGCAAGATCGCCTCGTCGTCGATAAAGGGGATGCCGTCCAACTCCAGCCCCTCCGCCTCGTGTGGGCGGGTGAAAGCGGGGCCGGTCCAATGATCTCTGACAAGGGCGGCACTGCTGGCGCTGGCCGAAACCGGCCAGATGGGCGGCGGCTCGGCGGCGGCGTGCACCACACCATGCCCCGCTGCCGCAACCGACACGCCGGGCCGAGTCAGCGGTAGCACCGGCGCGGGAATCATTGAAATCAGGCCCATCGCTTGCCCTTTCCACACGAAGACGCCCCCGGAGCTGAGCCTAACAGAAACAGCCGGTTCTTGCCGCTGGAGAATGGCAAAGATTTTTCGCAAAGAACCTGTGAACGGCCTCAATGCACCAAACTTTTGCCCAAGCGCCTGAATCTGCGCGGGGGGGGGGATCCGATTCCCAACCTTGGACCGGCAGAGGCAGAGTTTTCCGGCTTCATTCAGGGTGACGGGCTGGTGACGCCCTGATTTCATCAGCGTGATCGGGACCTTGTTTCCGATCGCACCGTGTGGCCCTTCCTCGTTGTCGTATCGACGCCACGCTTCCAACTTTTCCGCCGCATCCGGAAGGGGCAGGAACCCGTGCTGGCGCGGGCACTCGGCGTGGAAGCGGCCATTTATCACTTCGATAAACCCATGGTCGGCCAGTTTGCCAGGCCGTGAGAAGTCGAGCACGCCGATGTCGCTGACCTACATGCGCAGCGCGGCGCAAGTGCAGCTTGCAATCGGTGGCAACGACCTTGTTGGCAGCATTGCGGCGCAAGTGCCGTGCAGACTTTGCTGGCAGGGCCGGGGGGCGCTGTTGAGCGGCGAGGGCAACGATAGGCAGAGCGATGCGCCTTTCTTTTCGCAATCGACCTTACCCGCCAACTCCGGGTTGAGGAACGGCGGTGCGGGGAATGACAGCCTCATCGCCACATCTGACGGGTTCACAGAGGCTTTTGTGTTTGCAAGCAACCTATCTGTTTGATGCCGCGTCGGGCGAAGACACGATCAGCACCTTCAATGACGGCATTGATCTGATCGAACTGCGCGCCACCGGGGCCACCAGCTTTGCCAATCTGACGGTTTCGGGTGAGGTGAATTTCGCCGATATCAGCTTTGGCCTCGACAGTATTCATATCGCAGGCTTGGGTCTGGCGAATTTCAGCGCGGCGGATGTGATCTTTTCCTGAGCCTGCCTTGGCAGCACGCCAAGCGGGGCTTAGGTTGGGGGGATGAAATATTCCCTCCTCGATCTGGCCCCGGTGGCCGAGGGTCAGACGCCGCAAGACGCTTTGGCCAATACGCTTGACCTTGCCCGCCATGCCGAAAGCTGGGGCTATCACCGCTATTGGCTGGCCGAGCATCACAATATGCCGGGCATTGCCAGTGCGGCCACGGCGATTGTCATCGGTCATGTCGCGGCGGGCACCAGGACCATTCGGGTCGGCGCGGGTGGCATCATGCTGCCCAACCACGCGCCGCTGGTCATTGCCGAACAGTTCGGCACGCTGGCGACGCTGTATCCCGGCCGGATCGATCTGGGCTTGGGTCGCGCGCCCGGCACCGATATGGCCACCGCGCGGGCGTTGCGGCGGCATATGGAAGCCTCGGACAAGTTCCCGGAAGACGTGATGGAACTGATCAGTTACCTCGACGCGCCGCATGCAGATGCGCGGGTCCGGGCGGTTCCGGGCGAGGGGACGCAGGTGCCGGTCTGGATACTGGGGTCAAGCCTTTATGGCGCGCAACTGGCTGCCTATCTTGGCCTGCCCTATGCCTTTGCCAGCCACTTCGCACCTGCGATGCTGGCGGATGCGATTGCGACCTACCGCGCCACCTTCCGACCATCGCAATGGTTGGAAAAGTCTTATTTCATGCTCGCCGCCGGGGTTTGTGCGGCGCAAACGGATGCCGAGGCCGATTATCTGCGATCATCGCAAATCCTTGCCTTTGCGCGGCTGCGCAGTGGGCAGGCGGGCAAGTTGCCGCTGCCGCAGCATGATCTGTCAGAAATCCCTGCCGCAATGCGGGCCGAGGTAGACCGGTCGCTGTCCTGCGCGGCGGTCGGATCGCCCGCGACGTTGCGTGGCCAGCTTGCGGCGCTGATCGAAACCCACCAACCGGATGAGATTTTGCTGACCGGCATGATCCACGACCACGCCGCGCGGTTGCGGTCTTTCCAGATCGCCGCCGAGGTGATGCAGGGCCTGTAAGCGCGCGGCGATCCCGCTGCTGGGGAAATCTGCGCGCTGCTTGATCAGATCGCCAGTTGCTGGCCCAGTTCCACCACCCGGTTCGACGGCAGGCAATAGAACGCCGTCGCATCCGAGGCCGATTTGGTCATCGAGATGAACAACCGCTCTTGCCAGAACGGCAGCCCGTGGTTGCGGGCGGATTTGAACGACCGGCGATTCAGGAAGAACGATGTGGTCATGATGTCGAACTTTTCACCCCGCCTGCGCGCCAAAGCCAGCGCGCGCGGCACGTTCGGGGTTTCCATATAGCCAAACACCAGCCGCACCCGCAGGAAGTTTTCGCTCAGCCGTTCCAAGGTGATGCGGTTGGCATCGGTCACGGTGGGGGTGGTGGCCACGCCCACGGTCACGATGAAATTCTGGCTGTGCAGCACGCGATTGTGCTTGAGGTTGTGCAGCAGCGCCGAAGGCGCGGTGTCGGGGTCTTGCGTCAGGAAAACGGCGGTGCCGGGCACCTCGATCGGATGGGATTTCTCCAGCATCTTGATCAGCTTGGGCAATTCAACCGCCGAGTCATGCGCCTTGCGCTGGACGTGCGCGGTGCCGCGCACCCATGTCCAGATCAGGAAGCACGAGGCCATCGCCATCAGCACCGGCACATAACCGCCATCGGGCAGTTTGATCAGGTTGGCCGACAGGAACATCACCTCGATGATAAAGATCGGCAGCAGCACCGCGATCACCAGCCACAACGGCCATTTCCACGCTTTCAGGAACAGGATCGAGGCCAGAATCGTCGTGATCACCATGTCGCCCGTCACCGCGATGCCGTAGGCCGAGGCAAGGTTCGACGACGAGCCGAATGCGATCACCAGACACAGCACGCCAACCATCAGGATCATGTTGACCTTCGGCAGATAGATCTGACCCAACTGGGTTTCCGAGGTGTGGCGGATTTCAAACCGCGGCAGCAGGCCCATCTGCACCGCTTGGTGCATCATCGAGAACGCGCCCGAAATCACCGCCTGGCTGGCAATGATCGTCGCGGCCACCGACAGCAGCACCAAAGGCAGCAAAAAGCCATCTGGTGCCATCAGGAAGAACGGGTTTTCGGCTTTTTCCGGGTGGGCCAAAACCAGGGCACCCTGACCGAGATACGACAGCGTCAGCGCCGGAAACACCAGCAGCGCCCAGGCCAGCCGGATCGGCTTGCGGCCAAAGTGGCCCATATCGGCATAAAGCGCCTCGCCACCGGTAACGGCCAGAAACACCGACCCCAGCACGAAGAACGAGGCCACGCCGTTGGTAATTATGAACCCACCCGCATGCAGCGGATTGAATGCTGTCAGGATACTGAAATCGTCGCTGATATGGTAAAGCCCCAGGCCCGCCATCACCACGAACCACACCACCATGATCGGGCCGAACAGGCTCGACACCCGCTCGGTGCCCTGACTTTGAAACAGGAACAGCCCGAGGATGATCAACAGGGTCAACGGCAAGACATAATCGCCGAAAGCCGGTGCAACGAGGTCCAGACCTTCAACCGCCGACAGCACTGACATCGCGGGCGTGATCATCGCGTCGCCAAAAAACAGCGAGATCCCCACCACACCAATGCCCAGCAACCAGCCCGGTCGCCGGGTCAGCGACCGCTGCACCAAGGCCACCAGCGACAGCGTGCCGCCTTCGCCCTTGTTGTCGGCACGCATGATCAGCGCGACATACTTCAGCGTCACGATCAGGATCAGCGTCCAGATCAGCAGCGAGATCACCCCGATCACGTCATCGCGGCTTAACCCGTCATAACTGGCGGCGTGCAACGATTCCCGCATCGCGTAAAGCGGGCTGGTGCCGATGTCGCCATAGACCACCCCAACACAGCCCAAAACCAATTTTCCCAGGTTTTGGGTATGGTTATGATCAGTATGAGGGGGGACGGGCGTCGGGTTGGCAGCCCGATCGGTGGTTTCGTTTGGTTGGTTCATGACCTTCGACCAGAAACTCTCGCAGACCCGCTGAGTATACCCGCAGCCATCAAACGTCCAGCGCTGACATTGCAAACGTTACGATAGATACGGGCTCAGCAATTTGGCGAACAGAGTTTCGAGAAAGTCACCTGCTTCGGTGAACGGGTCATGCCCCGGCCCCAGCACGGCGCGCACCTGCACGTCGAAATCGGCGTAATGCTGGGTCAGCGCCCAGATCGAGAAGATCAGATGCACCGGCGGCAACCGCGCGATCTTGCCCTGATCCATCCACGCGCTCAGCACGGCGGCCTTTTCATCGACCAGCGTTTTCAGATCGCCTTCGATCGCTGCGCGCATCCGCGGTGCCCCTTGCAGGATTTCATTGGCAAAAAGCCTGCTTTCGCGCGGAAAATCCCGCGACAGTTCCAGCTTGCGCCGGACGTAAGCCATGATCTCTGCCACCGGCTCGCCATCAGGGTTCATCGCCCGCAGCGGATCCAGCCAGGTGCGCAGCAGCTGGCTCAGCAGCGCGGTATGGACCGCCTCTTTCGAGGGGAAATAATACAGAAGGTTCGGTTTCGAAAGGCCGGCCACTTCGGCAATCTGATCCAGCGTAGCACCACGGAAGCCGTGCTGCGAAAACACGTCCAGCGCCGCCTCAAGAATGGCCTTGGAGTTGCGCGCCTGAATGCGGGTGCGGGGTTTGGTCATGCCGGATCTGCCATTTGCACAAGGAACACCCAAAGTGGCGCAATCATCGGCGGGATGCAAACAGCTATTGACAGGGCCTTGACCGCACGCGCGGCAGCGGTAGCTTGATCGAAAATGGAGTTGCCCATGCGCCCTGCCTGCACCGCCACCCAACTGGTCGATGACGACCGCGTTCGCGTCACCCGCTTTGATTTCGTGCCGGGGGCCGAAACCGGCTGGCACCGGCATGGCATGGATTATGTGATCACAGCCGTCACCGATTGCCACATGCTGCTGCAAGACCCGGATGGGGGGGAACGGCGCGTGCTGGTGCCCGCTGGCACCGCCTATCGTCGCAGCGAAGGGGTGGAGCATAACGTGATCAATGACGGCGCAGGCGTGATGACCTTTATCGAGGTGGAACTGAAGTAATCAGCCCACCAGCCCGGCCAGAAACGCATCGAACCCGCGCACCACCAGCGCGTGGTCTTCGGCTTGCGGCAGGCCCGATACGGTCGCGCAGGCCACCACGCCCACGCCCGCAACCTTGATCGGCACAGCGCCGCCGTGGTCAGCATAATCGGCATTCTCCAGCCCGCACATCGTCAGGCTGCCCTTGTGCGTATGCCGCTGCCCGACCAGAAATGAGGGCAACTGAAAAAGCAGCGCCACGTTGGATTTACGCTGCGCCCACAGATCGTTCAGCGGCGCAGAGCCGGGCAAGGCGGCATGAAACAGCACCCGGTTCGGGGTGCGGATATTGATCACCACTGGCAGGCCTTCTGCCAGTTTCACCAGCACGTTGCCCAAGGCCAAAGCCTCGGCCTCGGCAAAGCGCGGGAAGGTCAGGCGGGCATATTCGGCTTCAAGTTGTTCGATCATATCAGGCTCCGTTGCGCAATTCGGCGGGAAGGGTATTGACATAGCGCCGGGCCAGATCGGCGGCCACCGCACCGCGGGCGGCCAATGCGTCGATGCAGTAGAGCGCCAGCGAATGGCTGTCGAACACCGCCGCCGCCAGCAGGGCAAGGTGTTTCAGCTGATCGTCTGACAGCTTGTCCGGTTCTGCGATGTTGCGCAGATAAATCCCGTCGCCGTCCAGCAACTGATCCTGCATGCGCTTGGTCTTCACCCGGTCGGCCTGCGAATGCGCCAGCATCCTGGATTTGTTGAACATGAATTTATGCAAGTAAAACCCCTGCCGCCGCAGCTCGGTGTCTACCCCGCCCAGCATCGGCTCGCCTTCATACATCCGCAGATAGCGCAGCTCGACAATCACCGCGACGGCAGTGCCCAGCATCCGCTCTGCCCCGGCAAACACCAGATTTTCGCCGCCCTGAATGTCGATCTTCATCAGATCGAACGGCAACAGATCGGTGGCCTGATCCAGCGCCACGGTGTCAAAGCCGATCTTGCCGGTGACCTTGGCCCAGCCCGGATGGCCAATCGCGCGCAGGCCCGGTTTGTAGGGATCAAACACAGACGCCATGCCCGAGGATTTGAACAGCCGCAATTCAACCGGCTGGCCGTCGCCCACCGCAAACGGATAGTATGTCTCCTGCGCGGTTTTGGTTTTCAACAGCGCCTGATAGGCCGCGTCCTGCGGTTCAAACCCGACCACATGACAGCCGCCCAGCTTCAGCAGCGCCGAATAGGGCGCTTCATTGATCGGATTGGCGCCGACATCAACGATGGTGGTGGGGCGAGCAGGGTGCAATTCTGCCAGCAACAGCCGGACCGGAGCCTCCCAAGCCGTCGTTGGGTTTGCGTCTGTCATCTGATCCATACCGGCTCACCGTTTCCTGTTGGTATACACTTTCAGGATATCTTGCAGAACTGTGCGTGGAGCAACAGAAATAGCTTAAACCGCGCCAATCCCGCGCAGGATCATCGCCTTGACGCTGTCCTTGGCGCGGAGCCACTGCGCATCGGTCAGAGGGCCGCCGTTCAGGGTTTCGATCTGATGGCCGAAATCAGCGTAATGCTGCGTCGTGGCCCACAGCATGTACAGCAGATGCTCGGGGTTTACCGCCGCCATCTTGCCCTCATCTATCCAGCGCTGGATCAACGCCGCCCGCCCCGCCGTCCAGTCGCGTAAGGTGGTTTCCAGATAATCCTGAATCACCGGCGCACCATGCATCACTTCGGAGGCCCAAACCTTGGACCCATCCGGGTGGCGGCGCGAGATTTCCATTTTGGCATCAATATAAGCGCCAATGCCCTCGATCGGCCCCGGCGCATTATCCAGGCTGTCGGCGGCGTGCAGCCAGATTTCGAAGATGTTCTGCACCACCTTGCGATAAAGTTCTTCCTTGGTGGCGAAGTAATAGTGCAAATTGGCCTTGGGCAGCCCGGCCAGATCGGCAATCAGCTGCATGGTTGCGCCGCCAAACCCGGCCTCGGCAAAGACTTTCTCGGCTGCCTGCAAAATCAGCGTTTCGTTCTGCTGGCGGATTTCATTGCGGCGTTGCGGGCGGGCGGGTTCTGACATCGGTTTGGCCTTCAGATTTTCGTTGACCGCTTGGTCAGGTTCTATAGCCTTCAATCTGACCATACGGTCAGGAAAAGATTCGCAGCAAGCGACAATACGGGGCAAAGTCCCCACAGGGAGTGTAAGATGACGGCAGCGGGTGCAAACCAGCGGATCAACTCCGCACGTCTGTGGGACAGCCTTGGCGAGATGGCCTTGATCGGTCCGGGCGTGGCAGGCGGCTGCAATCGCCAAACCCTGACCGATGCCGATGGCGCGGGGCGGCACCTGTTTCAGCGCTGGTGTCAGGCTGCGGGCATGGCCATGGGCGTTGACACCATGGGCAACATGTTTGCCACGCGCCCCGGCACCGATCCTGATGCTTTGCCGGTCTATATGGGCAGCCATCTGGATACTCAGCCGACCGGCGGGCGCTATGATGGCGTGCTGGGCGTCTTGGGTGCGCTGGAAGTGGTGCGCACGATGAACGATCTGGGCATCCAGACCCGCCACCCGATCGTTGTAACCAACTGGACCAATGAGGAGGGCGCGCGCTTTGCCCCGGCGATGCTGGCCTCGGGCGTCTTCGCGGGCCTGCACACGCAGGACTACGCTTATGCGCGCACCGATATGGACGGCCTGCGCTTTGGGGACGAACTCGCCCGCATCGGCTGGGTCGGCGACGAGGTGGTGGGCGCGCGCAAGATGCACGCCATGTTGGAACTGCACATCGAGCAGGGGCCGATTCTGGAGGCCGAAGGCAAAGAGATCGGCGTTGTCACCCACGGGCAAGGGTTGTGGTGGCTGGAAATCACCCTGACCGGCCGCGATGCCCATACCGGATCGACGCCAATGGCGATGCGGGTGAACGCAGGGTTGGGCATGGCCCGGATCACCGAGCGCGTGCATCAGATCGCCATGGGCCATCAGCCCGGCGCGGTGGGCGCGGTGGGGCAGGTCAAGGTTTTCCCGAATTCCCGCAACGTGATACCGGGGAAGGTGATCTTCACTGTCGACATCCGCTCGCCTGACCAGACCAAGCTGGACCTGATGCGCGGCGAGGTCGAACGCGCGGCTTTTGCTGTGGCCGCCGAGTTGGGCTTGGGCTGCTCGATCGAGCCGGTCGGCCATTTCGACCCGGTGACGTTCGACCCAAACCTTGTGAAGATCGTCCGCCAATCGGCTGAAAAGCTTGGGCTTTCCCACATGGACATCATCTCGGGCGCCGGCCACGATGCCTGCTGGATCAACCGAGTAGCCCCCACTGTGATGATCATGTGCCCCTGCGTGGGTGGTCTTTCACATAATGAGGCCGAGGAGATTTCCCCGCAATGGGCAGCGGCAGGGACGGATGTGCTGCTGCACGCGGTGCTGGACGTGGCGGGGGTGGTGGGGTGAGCCAGATCGCCCAACCCCACGCCGCCCCGGACTTGATCCGGGGCCTCTGGTCACGAGGGAAGGCCGATGGGCTATTTCGTCTACATTATGGGCTCGCGTCCGGGCGGCGCGCTTTACACTGGGTCAACAAACAATCTGCGGCGACGGGTGGAGGAGCATCGCTCCAGGCAAGTGCCGGGCCATACTGCGAAGTACAACATTACACATTTGTATTGGTTCGAAGAATGGCCGACCTACAGCGAAGCTTTGCAGCGAGAGCTGCGGATCAAAGGCTGGAAACGGGCTTGGAAAGACAAGTTGATACTGGACGCAAACCCGGAATGGCGCGACGTTTCTGCGGACATTCCGTTCTAAACAATGACACGAGGCCCCGGATCAGGTCCGGGGCGGCGCGGCCTTAGTGTGAGGAGTTGAACTCATGACCACAGTCATCAAAAACGGCACCATCGTTACCGCTGATCTGACCTACACGGCTGATGTCCTCATCGACCAAGGCAAGATCATCGAAATCGGCCCGAACCTGCACGGCGACAAGACCCTCGACGCCACCGGCTGCTATGTGATGCCCGGCGGGATTGATCCGCATACGCATCTGGAGATGCCGTTCATGGGCACCTATTCGGCGGATGATTTCGAATCCGGCACGCGGGCGGCGCTTGCGGGCGGCACCACGATGGTGGTCGATTTCGTTTTGCCCGGTCAGGGGCAGGGGCTGATGGATGCAGCCCAAATGTGGCACAACAAATCCACCCGCGCCAATTGCGATTACTCCTACCACATGGCGATCACCTGGTGGGGCCAGAAAGTGTGGGAGGATATGGAGCTGTCCGTCAAGGCGGGCATGACTTCGTTCAAGCATTTCATGGCCTACAAAGGCGCGTTGATGGTCAACGACGATGAAATGTATCAATCTTTCAAACGGGTTGGCGATCTGGGTGGGCTTGCTATGGTCCATGCCGAGAACGGCGATGTGGTGGCGGAACTGACCGCCAAACTGCTGGCCGAGGGCAACACCGGCCCCGAAGCCCATGCCTATTCCCGCCCGCCGCAGGTGGAAGGTGAGGCCACCAACCGCGCCATCATGATCGCCGATATGGCCGGGGTTCCCCTATATGTTGTGCATACCTCTTGCGAAGACAGTCACGAAGCCATCCGCCGCGCCCGCATGCAGGGCAAGCGCGTCTGGGGCGAACCCCTGATCCAGCACCTCACGCTGGACGAATCCGAATATTTCCACGCCGATTGGGATCACGCGGCGCGGCGGGTGATGTCGCCGCCGTTCCGCAACAAACTGCATCAGGATAGCCTGTGGGCCGGCCTGCAATCGGGGTCTTTGTCGGTGGTGGCGACCGACCATTGCGCCTTTACCACCGAACAGAAACGTTACGGTGTCGGCAATTTCTCCAAGATTCCGAATGGCACCGGGGGGCTGGAGGATCGGATGCCGATGCTGTGGACACACGGTGTGGCCACCGGGCGGCTGACCCCGAATGAATTTGTCGCCGTCACTTCGACGAATATCGCCAAGATCCTGAACTGCTATCCGCAAAAGGGCGCTGTTCTGCTCGGCGCCGATGCCGATCTGGTGGTCTGGGACCCCGAGAAGTCGAAAACCATCGGCGCGGCCTCGCAGCAATCCGCCATTGATTACAATGTGTTCGAGGGCAAAACGGTGAAAGGCCTGCCGCGCTACACCCTATCGCGCGGCGTGGTTTCGGTCGATGACGGTGAGATCAAAACCCGCGAAGGCCACGGAAAATTCATCGCCCGCGAAGCCCGGCCAGCGGTGAACCGCGCGCTGACGGCGTGGAAGGATGTGACCTCGCCGCGCCCGGTGTTGCGGTCGGGTGTGCCTGTGACGGGGGTGTAGCGCTTGTCTCAGAGCATCATACCGCGGGGATGGCTTGGGACGCTCGACAATATCTTGGTCGGCGACTATGAGATCGGACAAAGGGGCAGGCGTTACTTATCCTTGGCCCTATTGGTCACTGCCAGTCTGATTGGAATGATGTCCTTCACAAAGGACCATTGGTATTTGTGGACTCGCAGTGTCTCTCTCTCGCCGGATTTCTTTTCCGGCCTCGTCGCGCTCATCATTGTCGCCTCGCTTTATGTGCGGGCCCTCCTTCCTGTGTCTGTGACGGTCTTTGGTGTCCTTTCTTTTGTGCTTAATGCCACCATAACGGCGATCCTTGTTCAGGGCCTGCTGGGCCAGACTGCGAGCTTCCTGACGCGCCTGCCGATGCCATACCTCGTAGCGTTTTCGGGGCTTTTTTCTTGGCTAGGAATGAGGCCGCTTGTCCCTTGGGTTTGGGGGGCGACAATGATCGTCGGTATGGCTAATCTTCTGGCTGTGTCTGAGGTGATGGGCCTCTGGGGTTACGCCATGATCTTGACGGCGGGGCTGGGATTGGCGCTGCAAATCACCGGGACGACGGGAAATCTGCGTCAGGACTTGCAGTTCCATTTCCGTGGTCGGGATATTGGTGCTGAGGAACAGCGCAGATGACCGAAACCCTTGCATTCGTCCATCAGCAGATCGGCCTTGATGCGCGCCACTCTTGCCGTCTTGCCAAATCCGGCGTGAATGTGACAACCGTATTCGGAGGAACGACTTGAAGGACACCACCCAAAACTCGGCGTCGTCCCCAGTAATCGAAGCCCGCAACCTGCAATTGGTGTTCAGCACCAATGACGGCCCGGTGCAGGCGTTGAAAGACGTGAACCTGACCATCAACAAGGGTGATTTCGTGTCCTTCATCGGGCCGTCGGGCTGCGGCAAGACCACTTTCCTGCGGGCGATCGCGGCTTTGGAGCATCCGACTGGCGGCACATTGACGGTGAACGGCATGACGCCGGACGAGGCGCGCCGCAAGCGCGCCTATGGCTATGTGTTTCAGGCGGCGGGGCTGTATCCGTGGCGCACGATTGCCGGAAATATCCGGCTTCCGCTTGAAATCATGGGATTTTCGAAAGCTGATCAAGACGCGCGCATCGCGCGGGTGCTGGAGTTGGTGGAACTTTCCGGCTTTGGCAAGAAATTCCCTTGGCAGCTTTCCGGCGGCATGCAGCAGCGCGCCAGCATCGCCCGCGCGCTGGCGTTTGACGCCGATATCCTGCTGATGGACGAACCCTTCGGCGCGCTGGATGAAATCGTGCGCGACCGGCTGAACGAAGAGGTGCTGAAGCTCTGGGCGCGCACCGGCAAGACCATCGGTTTTGTCACCCATTCGATCCCCGAGGCGGTGTATCTTTCGACCAAGATTGTGGTGATGTCGCCGCGCCCCGGCAGGATTACCGATGTGATCGACAGCCCTTTGCCGAAGGAGCGCCCGTTGGATATCCGCGATTCCAAGGAATTCATCGAGATTTCGCACCGGGTGCGTGAGGGGCTTAGGGCGGGGCATTCCGATGAATAGCCGCAGTATGCAACCCGTGCATATCCCGTTCTGCATCTCTCCCTATATGGGGGGCTGGCTATGAACCTTGTCACCTTCGCGTGGCTGGCCGCCTCAACTGCCGTGTTTGTGCTGGCCAACGGGGTGCTGAAAACCTATGCGCAACAAGGCGGGGTTTGGGTGCTGGTAGGGGCTTTGGCGCTGTTTTGTCTGGGCAATACCCTGATGGTGCAGGTGATGCGTGGCAATGGCTTGGGCGTGGCGATTGCGCTGTCGGTGGTGTTCCAACTGGTCGCCGTTGCCGCGATGGCGTTTGTGGTGTTTGGCGAGCGGCCAAGCGGGTTGCAACTGGCTGGCATGGCTTTGGGTGTGATGGCGGTTTTGATGATCGCGTGGCCGGGGGCAAAGGCATGAGCCGTATTCTTCCCATCGTAACCGTGCTCTTGGTGATCGTCTGCCTGTGGTATGTGGCGGCGGTCAAGCTGAACGCGGCTTGGGTCTATGATCAGGCGGCACGCGCAGAAACGCCCGCACCGGGGTTTTCCGAACTGGTTGGCCTGACGATGAATCAGGAACGCCCGGTGTTGCCAACGCCGCATCAGGTTGGGGTCGAACTGGTGAAATCAACGCTGGGCATGCAGGTCAGCTCGAAGAAATCGCTGGTCTATCATGGCTGGGTGACGATTTCGGCGACGCTGTTGGGCTTTCTGATCGGCACCACCGCGGGGATCTTGCTGGCGGTGGGGATCATTCACAACAAGGCGATGGACCTTTCCGTGATGCCTTGGGCGATTGCCAGCCAGACCATTCCGATCCTGGCAATTGCGCCGATGATCATTGTCGTGCTGAACTCGATGGGCATTCAGGGGTTGATCCCGAAGGCAATCATCTCGGCCTTCCTGTCGTTTTTTCCGGTGCTGGTTGGCATGGTCAAAGGCCTGCGCAGCCCGGATCAGATGCAACTGGACCTGCTGGCGACCTATAGCGCCAGCAAGGCGCAGACCTTCTGGAAGCTGCGGTTGCCGTCGTCGATGCCCTATCTGTTCACCAGTCTGAAGGTGGGCATTGCCGCCAGCCTTGTTGGCGCGATTGTCGGAGAATTGCCGACGGGTGCCGTCGCGGGCTTGGGCGCGCGGCTGCTGTCGGGCAGCTATTACGGCCAGACCGTGCAAATCTGGGCGGCGCTGTTTGCGGCGGCTTTGGTGGCGGCGGCGCTGGTTGCCATTGTCGGGCTGATCGAGAAACGCACACTGAAACGCATGGGGATGGCGCGATGATCTGGGTGCTGTTTTCCTTGGGATTTTGGGCTGCGGCATGGGCGCTGAACGTGCGGCTGTCGCATTCGGATCTGGTGAAGTCGAGGGCAGGCGCGCTGGTGGTTCCGGCGATCTTCGGCGTCACCCTGCTGGTGGTCTGGGAGGGTGTCGTGCGCGGGCTGAACGTGCCGGGCGTCATTCTGCCGCCGCCCTCTGCGATTGGCGCGCGCATTGCGGTAGAGCTGCCGACGCTGTGGGCCGACTTCCGGCAAACCTTCCTGAAAGGCGCGCTCAGCGGTTATGTTCTGGGTTGCGGCGCGGCCTTCCTGACCGCGATTGCGATTGACCGCAGCCCCTTCCTGCAACGCGGCCTGCTGCCGGTGGGCAACTTTGTCGCCGCTTTGCCGATTGTTGGCATCGCGCCGATTATGGTGATGTGGTTCGGTTTTGACTGGCACTCAAAAGCTGCCGTCGTGGTGGTGATGGTGTTCTTCCCTGTGCTGGTGAACACCGTTTCCGGGCTTGCCGCCACCGACAGCATGCAGCGCGATCTGATGGCGACCTACAGCGCCAGCTACTGGCAGACACTGTTCAAGTTGCGGCTGCCTGCGGCGATGCCGTTTATCTTCAACGGGCTTAAAATTGCGACAACTCTGGCGCTGATTGGCGCGATTGTTGCCGAATTTTTCGGCAGCCCTATCGTGGGGATGGGGTTTCGCATCACCGCCGAGGTCGGGCGGCTTGGCCTTGACATGGTTTGGGCTGAGATTGCGGTGGCGGCTTTGGCGGGATCGGCTTTTTACGGGCTGGTCGCGCTGATCGAAAAGCGGATGACCTTCTGGCATCCGTCACAAAGAAACTGAACTGGCCCGCAAACGGGCTTCAACTTGGAGGTTGAGAATGAAGAAACTTCTGACGGCGGCGCTGTTCAGCGCGATGGCAACCGGTGCCCATGCGGCGGATGATGTGACGCTGCAACTGAAATGGGTCACTCAAGCCCAGTTCGCGGGCTACTATGTGGCTGCGGCGAAAGGCTTTTATGAGGCCGAGGGCCTGAACGTCACCATCCTGCCGGGCGGCCCGGATGTGGCACCGACCCAGGTCATTGCGGGCGGTGGCGCTGATGTGGTGGTGGATTGGATGCCGTCGGCGCTGGCGGCACGCGAAAAGGGTCTGGCCTTGGTCAACATCGCCCAACCGTTCAAATCCTCGGGCATGATGCTGACCTGCCTGAAGGAATCCGGCGTGGCGACCCCGGCAGATTTCAAGGGCAAGACCTTGGGCGTCTGGTTCGGTGGCAATGAATATCCGTTCCTGAACTGGATGAACAAGCTGGCTCTGAAGACCGACGGCAGCGATGTGACGGTGTTGAAGCAAGGCTTCAACGTCGATCCCTTGCTGCAAAAGCAGGCGGCTTGCGTGTCGACCATGACCTACAACGAATATTGGCAGGTGATTGACGCAGGCGTGAAACCCGAGGATCTGGTGACCTTCAAATATGAAGACGAAGGCGTCGCCACGCTGGAAGACGGTCTTTATGTGATGGAAGACAAGCTGGCCGACCCGGCCTTTGAAGACAAGATGGTGCGGTTTGTGCGCGCCTCGATGAAGGGCTGGAAAGAGGCCGAGGCGAACCCGGATGAAGCCGCGATGATCGTGCTGGAAAACGACGCCACCGGCGCGCAGACCGAAGCGCACCAAAAGCGGATGATGGGCGAAATCGCCAAACTGACCGCAGGCTCGAACGGTGCCTTGGATGAGGCCGACTACAAGCGCACGGTGGCGGCGCTGATGTCGGGCGGCTCGGACCCGGTGATCACGGCGGAACCGGTGGGCGCGTGGACGCATGCAGTGACCGATAAAGCCTTGCAATAACCAAAGGTTATGCAACGCAAACGGGCGGAGCCGCTGGCTGCGCCCGTTTTTCTTTGCCGCCGAGGGGTTTTCTTAACCTTTTGCTGCTTTGCTGAGAGCAGTAAGCGGTGCGTGATCCCCGTCATGCTTTCAGCTTGACGGGCTTTGGAAGGCCCAGGGCATGAGGTCGTCGATGCGCGACGCGGGATGGCCGTTAG
>WRPH01000069.1 GCA_009773375.1 Paracoccaceae bacterium | reverse complement strand
TGGGCGAGTTCGGCACCGCGTCGGGGCGTTCGGTGTCGGGCGCGGATCTGGGCGCGGCGGTCATCGCCGCGCGTCAGGCGGAATTGGTGGTGAAGGGCGGCGGTCACGCCATGGCTGCGGGCTTTACGGTGGCGCGGGATAAGTTGGCCGAATTGGAAACGTTTTTGGCCCAACGTATGGTGCATGATCTGGGGGAAAACCCGCCGCCGCCGGGGCTGTATGTCGATGCCATCTTAGGCGTCGAGGGGGCCAATTATCGCTTGATCAAAACGCTGGAGACGCTGGCCCCGTTTGGCGTCGGCAATCCTGAGCCGCGTTTTTGCATCAAGGCCGCGCGCATCGTCAAAGCCGACCCGGTGGGTTCGGATCAATCGCATTTGCGCCTGATTTTGTCGGGCGCAGGCGGACAGGGAAAACTCACCGCCATTGCGTTTAGGGCTTTCGACAGCGCGCTCGGCAAGGCGCTGGCCAATCACGGCGGCCAGCCGTTCGATTTTGTCGGACGCCTGAAACTGAACGTGTGGAACGGCTATGAAAGTGCGCAGTTGCAAGTGGACGATGCGCAGCCGGTGTGGGGATGATGGTGGGGAAGGCTACGCCTCACCTCACCCCACCTAGCCCCACGGCAGCATGCGCCGCAGCGTTTCGTCTTTTTTGACGATGTGATGCCAAGCCGCCGCGCCGATGTGCAGGGCGAGCAGAGCGCCGAACAGGTACCACAGGCCCACATGGGCGATTTCGGTGAAGTCGTGCAAGGCTTCGTTGCGGGGTTCGGCCACGCCCGTGAGCACGGTGAAGCCAAAGGCCATCACATCGCGCCCGCCGCCCCATACCGCCGCTACGCCGCTCAGCGTGAGCACGATCGGCATCCACAACAGCGCCCCCGTAACCAGCTTATGCGCTAAGATCAGGCGTGGGTCATCGTTGATGGCTTTGGGCTCTGTCGTCAGCGTTTTCCAAAAAACGCGCAACGCCACCACGCCCATAAGGATCCAACTCCAATCGAAGTGCAGCATCATGATGGCGCGGCGCACATCGCGCTGCTCGCGGGGGATGA
>WRPH01000068.1 GCA_009773375.1 Paracoccaceae bacterium | reverse complement strand
ATGGCGCGCGTGTCCGCGGCGCTGGTCCCGGGGGTCCTGGTATACGTCTGGATCTTCGGGCCGGGGGTATTGATCCAATGCGCCCTGGCCATGGTGGCGGCTGTGGCCACGGAGGCATTGATCCTGCGCTGGCGCGGCAGACCACTGCGCCCGGCTTTAGGCGACGGCAGTGTCATGGTCACCGGCCTGTTACTGGCGCTGTGCCTTTCGCCGCTATCGCCGTGGTGGGCCACGCTGATCGCCACCGTCTTTGCGGTGGCCCTGGGTAAGCATGCCTTCGGGGGGCTGGGACAGAATCTGTTCAACCCTGCCATGGTCGGATTCGTGTTCGTGTTGCTGTGCTTCCCCGCGCAGATGAATCAGTGGCCTGCGGCGCCAGCCGCCGGCGCGGCAAGCCCCGGATTTACGGAGTCCCTCGCCATGATTTTTGTGCCGACGGCGGACGCCGTGGATGCTGTCAGTGGCGCGTCGGCGCTGAATCACATGAAATCCCGCCTCGGCCTGATGGAAATGGTGTCCGAGATCCGCACCGGCCCGGTGTATGGCAATTTTGGCGGCCGCGGCTGGGAATGGATCGCCCTGGCCTGGCTGGCGGGTGGCGTGGCGCTGCTGGTGCTCGGCCTGATCCGCTGGCATATCCCCGCGGGCTTCATTGCCGGGTTGACCTGCTTCAGCGGCATCAACTGGCTGCTGGATGCCGACGTTTATGCGGCGCCCCTGTTTCACCTGTCCACGCCCGGTGCGATGCTGGGCGCATTTTTTATCGCCACTGATCCGGTCACCGCGGCCACCTCCGATCGGGGCCGGCTCGTGTACGGCGCGCTGATCGGGTTTCTGGCCGGTCTGCTGCGCACCTGGGGCATTTACCCCGATGGCATTGCCTTCGCCGTGCTCATCGGCAACGCCTGCGCGCCCCTGATCGACCGTTGCACCCAGCCGCGCGTGCTGGGGGTCATACAGTGACGGCACCACACTTGAAATCCGGATTGCGCGCGCTGCTGCCCGTGCTGTTGGTGGCAGTGCTGGGCACGCTGCTGATCAACGTAACGCGGGAAACCTTGGCTGATCGCATCCAGGCG
>WRPH01000016.1 GCA_009773375.1 Paracoccaceae bacterium | reverse complement strand
TCGCCACCCGCTACGACAAAACCGCAGAGAGCTTCCTGGGCTTCATCGACATCACCTCGATCCGCATCTGGCTCCGCCATTTGTCAACATGACCTAGGCTTGAGGTATCTTTCGATATACCTTCACTTCATTACTTTTTACCAAAAAGGACCTGAAGATGAACCTCACATTTAACCTCGCGCGCGGGCTCGCAATCCTCGCAATCGGCACCTCGGTATTCGCGGCTGATATGGCGCTTGCTGAAAAGAAAGACACCCCGCTGAATGCCGGCAAGAACGGCATCAAATCGAACGCCGGGGGCGGCAACGGCACAGAAGGTCAGGTTGGCGAAACCACATCGACCACCGACACGGTTGTGATCAACAATTACACCTATGACGATGTCACCACGGGCGAGCCTGTAACCGTTTCCGTCACGACCCAGACCGTCGAAGCAGGCCGCGTCGCGACCGATTCCAGGCTGGTCGGCTGTGGCTCTGGGAAGCAGTGCAACGTCCAGACCACTTATCTGGTCACCTATAACGTCTATACGACGGTCGGCACCGAAACCACGGTCACCACGCAAACCATGGAAGTGACCGAGACCCAGAAACAGACCACCACCACGACTGACATGTACGACATCGACCCCGGCCACTCGCAGCCTGTCAATCAGGCCCCCGAAGGCGAGCCCGAGGATGTCGTGGTCGTTGAATACGCGGACCCTGTCACCACCGAGGAACCGGTTGGCGATGCCACCACTTCGGTCGTCAGCGACAGCTCCACCAGCGTGACCGGCACGTCGACTGCAGAGGTTCGGGAAACCACCCCCTGCAACAACGATCAGTGCCAATAATCAACGCGCGCGGCGATTTGTTGCGGCTGTGATCGGTATTGTGGCGCGCAGGCTTTGCGCGCCACCTTTCGTTTCAGTGTGGCCGGACCTACCCCTACACCATCGCCGCCTTGCACCATCTCCACCCGCAACCGCTTCCCCACCGCCTTCGCATGCCTCCGCAGCGTCTCGACCAAGGGCAACCCCCGCCCGCCCTCCAGCCGCGCAATCGCCGGCTGCATCATGCCCATCCGCTTCGCCAAAGCCTCTTGTGTCAGCCCGGCCTCAGCCTGGGCCTGGAACATCGCCCCGATCCCCGCATACTCCGCCTCTGCATAGGCGGCGGCATAGGCCGGTTCGGCGATGCATTTCGCGTGCAGGTCCGCCGGTTTGGTCATGTGTTTCCACCGAGCATTGCGTATCCGCGACACAGCCATCCCGCGATACCCGACCAAGCCTTCACCACCACTCTCCCGCACCATCGTTAAGCAACCGCTAACGCAAAACCTTAACAAATCTCTAATTGCACCATTCCATACCATTGAAATATAACACTTAAAATTGGTCCCGAGTTGGGACCACCCAAATATCCCCCCTTCCCCCGCCCGAAATCCCGGCCTATAAACCCGCATGCTCAGCTATCAACACCTGTTCCACGCCGGAAACCTCGCCGATGTTCAGAAGCACGCGCTTCTGGCGGTCATGCTGGATTATCTCACCCAAAAAGATAAACCGCTGACCTATATTGAAACCCACGCCGGGCGCGGACTCTATGATCTGGGGGCGGAAGAGGCGTTGAAAACCGGCGAGGCCGAGGCGGGCATCGCCATCGCCGAAGACTGGTTCCCGAAGACCCACCCCTACCGCCAACGTCTGGCCGAGGTCCGCTCCAGTTTCGGGCCGCTGGCCTACCCCGGCTCGCCGCTGATCGCAGCCCTCTCCCTGCGCGATCAGGATACGATCCACCTGGCCGAACTGCACCCGCAGGAAATCCAGCACCTGCGCGCCGCCATGGTGCCGTGGGACGCGCATATCTATCCCAAGGACGGCTTTGAACTCGCCCTCGCCCTGACGCCGCCCACCCCGCGCCGCGGCCTGATGCTGATCGACCCCAGCTACGAGGTGAAGGCCGATTACGACGCGATCCCCAAGCACATCGCCAATATCGCCCGCAAATGGAACGTCGGCATCATCGCGCTGTGGTATCCGCTGCTGACCGGCGGCCCGCATGGCCCGATGCTGAAGACGCTGCAAGCACAGTTCCCCGAGGCGCTGCGCTCGGAAGTCCGCTTCCCGCCGGTGCGCGACGGCCATCGCATGGAAGGCTCGGGCATGTTCATCGTCAACCCGCCCTACGGTCTGGCCGAAGAAGCCGCCCGTATTGAGGCCGCGTTCAAGCGGCTGCAAAATGCTTGAATTTCACACCTGCGATGTGTTCACCGACACCCCGTTCGGTGGCAACCCGCTGGCCATCGTGCTGGGGGCCGATCACCTGAGCGACGCGCAGATGCAAACCATTGCGCGCGAATTCAACCTGTCCGAGACGATCTTCGTGCAGGCCCCGCAAAACCCCTCCCACACCGCCCGCGTCCGCATCTTTTTCCCGACCGCTGAAATCCCCTTCGCGGGCCACCCGACCATCGGCTGCGCCATTCATCTGGCCTGCCAGACCCATAGCGGCGATTTCGAAACCCTGATCACGCTGGAGGAAGAGGCCGGGCTGGTGCCAATTTACCGCCCCCGTGCTGCCCTTCCCGGTGAAAGCAGACTTGCCCGTCGATCTGATCGCCGCCAGCCTTGGCCTGACCCCGGCGCAAATCGGCTTTGCCAACCACGCCGCCGCCACGCATCAGGGCGGGCCACGGTTTCTCTATGTGCCGGTCCAGACCCTCGAAAGCCTTGGCCGCGCCAAACCGCACGAGCCGCACTGGTCCGCGCTCATGGCGGCGGCTGATGTAGACTCGGCCTATCTTTATACCCCCGGCAGCGATTGCGACTATCGCGCGCGGATGTTTTCCCCCACCGCCGGTATCCCTGAAGACCCCGCCACCGGATCGGCCAGCGCAATACTGGCGTCACAGCTGTTGACCAGCGGCGCGATTCCCTACGGCACCACCCGGCTATCTTTGCATCAGGGCATCGAGATGGGCCGCGCCAGCAGCATCGGCCTGACCATCTCGGCCACGGCGCAGGGCCTGACCGCCGTTCGTGTCAAAGGTCGCGCGGTGGTGATCAGTTCGGGCAAAATCCGCACGCCATAGCCGCTTGGCAACGCCAAGGCTGCGGCCTATCCTGCCGCCATGATCGCAGATATTCTCCGCAGCCTTCTGGCTCCCGCCCCGCCCCGCCTGCCCGAGCCTGATGCCCGGCTGGCGCTTGCTGCCCTGCTGGTGCGCGTCGCCAAAACTGACGGGCTTTATGCCGCTGAAGAGGTTGAACGGATCGAACAGATCCTGATGACCCGCCACCACCTCGGCCCGTTCGAGGCCGCCAAGCTGCGGTCTGAGGCCGAAGATCTGGAGGCGCAGGCCCCCGACACCATCCGCTTCACCCGCGCGCTGAAGGCCGCCGTGCCGCTGGAAGACCGCGCAGCACTAGTGCAGGCGCTGTGGTCGGTTGCCTTGGCCGATGGCCAGCGCGATCATTCCGAAGATCAGCAGATGCGGCTTCTGGCCAACCTGCTGGGAGTGACCGATGTCGAATCCGCCCTCGCCCGACAAAAGGCCGACGAGGAGTGATCGCCTCGCTTGGCATGTATGACCGCGCCGAGACGGCGGGCGCGAATGATCGGCTTTGGGCGGGTATCCGCGACGGTCTGCGCGCGCACGGCCTGCCCGCGCCCGAAACCCTGACGCGCGGCGAGCATGCCTACTGGGATGCCTGGACCGCGCCCGATCTGACATTTTCGCAGACCTGCGGCTATCCGTTTCGGGCCAAGCTGCACGATCACGTCACCCTGATCGGCACTCCTGATTACGGCCTGCCGGGCTGTCCGCCGGGGCACTACAATTCGGTCTTCGTTGCCCGCAAATCTGATCCACGCCAGAGCCTGACCGATTTCGATAACGCCGCTTTTGCCTATAACGAACCGCTCAGCCAATCCGGCTGGGCCGCGCCGCAGAACCATGCCGCCAGCCATGGCCTGCACCTGCCGCCCCACCTGCAAACCGGAGCGCATCGGCTTTCGGCGCTGGCGGTTGCCGAAGGCCGCGCCGATATCGCCGCGATTGACGCGCTGACGTGGGAATTGCTGACTCGCCACGACGGCTTTACTGCCCAGTTGAAAGAGATCGCACGCACCCAGCCTGCGACCCCGGTGCTGCCCTATATCACCGCCAAGGGCGCCGATGCCGACCTCTATTTCGCCGTGACCGCCGCCGCCATTGCCGCGCTGTCGGAGGCTGACAAACACAGCCTGCACCTGCGCGGGCTGGTGCGGATTGCCGCCGCAAGCTATTTCGCGGTGCCCAACCCGCCCGCACCTGATCAGATTGCGCTACGGAATTGATCAAATTGCCCAAGCGAGTGGCCTGAACCAGCATAAATGCCGTTGCAAAGCGGTCATTTCTGCGCCCTATTTGGCCACCTGCCCTAAATTCAAGGCCGCTCAGTGTCCGAATCTGCCGATACTCCTGTCATTGCGATCCATGACCTGCACAAAAGCTATGGCTCGCTTGAGGTTCTCAAAGGCGTCGATCTGATCGCACCCCGCGGGCATGTGGTGTCGCTGATCGGATCATCCGGGTCGGGCAAATCAACGCTGCTGCGCTGCTGCAACCTGCTGGAAGACAGCCAGCAGGGCGAGATCCGGTTTGAAGGCGAACCCGTGCGCTGGAAGGGTCATGGCCTTGGCCGCCACCCCGCCGACCGCGCGCAAGTGACGCGGATGCGCACCAATCTTTCGATGGTGTTTCAACAGTTTAACCTGTGGTCGCATATGACCATCCTGCAAAACGTCATGGAAGCGCCGGTGACGGTGATGAAGCGCAATCCGAAAGAGGTCGAGGCGAAAGCCCGCGAATATCTGGCCAAGGTCGGCATTGCCGACAAGGCCGATGCCTGGCCCGCGATGCTGTCGGGTGGCCAGCAACAGCGCGCCGCCATTGCCCGCGCCCTGTGCATGGAACCGCGCGCGCTGCTGTTTGATGAACCCACCTCGGCGCTTGATCCTGAGCTGGAACAAGAGGTGATCAAGGTGATCAAGGCGCTGGCCGATGAAGGCCGCACCATGATCCTGGTGACGCATGACATGAAGCTGGCGGCCGATGTGTCGGATCACGTCATCTTCCTGCATCAGGGCAAGATCGAAGAACAAGGTCCGCCAGCCGATCTGTTCGGCAGCCCGAAAACCGACCGCCTGCGCGGATTTCTGTCCGCCGGGGCGCACTAAGGCGTTTCAAGACAGTCTTGAACCGCCCAACCAACAACCAAACGACCATGACCAAACCGGGAGACTACAATGAAAAAACTGCTTCTTGCCTCTGCCCTGCTCGCCTTTGGCGCAGGCCTCGCTTCGGCCGAGGTCGTCCGCCTTGCCACCGAGGGTGCCTACCCTCCGTTCAACTTCATCGACGACAAGGGTGAAATTGCCGGCTTTGAACGCGAATTCGGCGATGAGATCTGCAAGCGTGCAGCCCTTGAATGCACCTGGACCACCAACGAGTGGGACAGCATCATCCCGAACCTGCAATCGGGCAACTACGACGTGATCATCGCCGGCATGTCGATCACCGAAGAGCGCGGCAAGATCATCACCTTCTCGGAAAACTACTATCCGCCAGCCGCTTCGGCCTATCTGGCGGCTTCGGCTGATGCCGACGTCAAGGGCGGCGTGGTTTCGGCGCAGGTTTCCACCATTCAGGCGGCCTATGTCGCGGAATCGGGTGCCACCCTGCTGGAATTCCCCACCCCGGATGAAACCGTCGCCGCCGTCCGCAACGGCGAGGCTGTGGCCGTGTTTGCCGACAAGGATTACCTGCGCCCCTTCGCAGACGAATCCAACGGCGCGTTGATGTTCGTCGGCGATGACATCTCGATCGGTGGTGGCGTGGGTCTTGGCATGCGCCAGTCCGACACTGAACTGAAAGCCAAGATGGATGCCGCGATCCAGGCGATGAAAGCCGACGGCTCGCTGAACACCCTGATCGAAAAGTATTTCGGCGCTGAAGGCCTGAAGTTCTAATTCCCCAAAGGCCCCCCGGTGCAGATCGGGGGGCCTATCTCTTTCGGGCAGATCACATGTTCGCAGCTTGCGCCGACCCCAAAGCCATTGAGGGCCTGACTTGGCTTACCTGCTACCTCACGTCGGGGAAGCACCTTGATTTCTATTGGTCTTTTGTCACCGTGCTGGCGCTTCTCGCTATCACCGCGCCCACCGCGATGGCCTTGGGCTTTGGCGGCGCAATGGCCGCGCGCAGCCAGTTTGCGCCGCTGCGCTGGATCGGCAAGACCTACACCGCCATGGTGCGCGGCGTGCCCGATATCGTCTATTTCCTGTTCTTCGTCATCGCGCTGGATCAGGGCATCGAATACCTCAACCATCTGCGCGTCTGTGAAGACCTGTCGCAGCCGGTATTCCGCGGCCTTGAATTTCACGTCTGCGCCGAGGCGAAAGTGCCGCCCGCCACCGCCGCCCCGTTCGTGTTTCAGGCCTACGGCTTCTCCCTTGCGGTGATCACCTTTGCCATCGTCTTCGGCGCTTTTGTCGCCAACGTGATCTATGGCGCGATGCAGGCAGTGCCGCGCGCGCAGCTGGAAACCGGCGAGGCTTATGGCATGTCGCATGGTCAGGTATTCCGCCGCATCCTCGTGCCGCAAATGTGGACCTATGCGCTGCCGGGGCTGACCAATCTGTGGATGATCCTGATCAAGGCCACGCCGCTACTGTTCCTGCTGGGGGTAAAGGACATCGTTTATTACGCCCGCGAACTGGGCGGCACCAAGACGCAGGCCTACGAATACCCCCACCCCGACTGGCGGCTGTTCTACTTCCTCGGCCTGCTGGTGTTCTATCTAGCGATGACCAAGCTTTCTGAAATCGTGCTAGGCCGCATCTCCAACCGCCTGTCCAAGGGCCAAGCCACCGCCGCCGGCGAAGCCATGCGAAAGGCCGCGATATGAGCACCTGTTGGGAAACCTTTGGCGATTACGCGCTGCGCTCGATTGGCATCGGCGCCAAGCTGCTGCCGAAAACCGATTTCACCCTTTGCCAGCAATTCACCCTGATCGGGTCGGGGCTGATCTGGAACGTCTATTTCGGCGCGCTCGCCTTGCTGTTCGGCTTTTTTCTGGCCAACGCGCTGGCCCTCGCCCGCATCGCCCATAGCCCGTGGCTGCGCAAACCGGCAGAGTGGTTCGTCTTCGTGTTCCGTGGCTCGCCGTTGTTCATCCAGTTCTTCCTTGCCTATGAAATGCTGGTGATGCTGCCGCGCACCGGCATCAACTTGCTGGGGCTGACCATCGAAACCTCGTGGCTGACCCGCGCCTGGGCCGGGGCGCTGATCGTGCTGTTCCTCAACACCGCTGCCTATTCCGCCGAGATTTTCTACGGCGCGCTGCGTTCGATCCCGAAGGGCGATCTGGAGGCCGCCGAGGCCTACGGCATCACCGGCTGGACCAAATTCCGCCGCATCCAGTGGCCCACCATGCTGCGGCTGGCATGGCCCAGCTACACCAACGAGGCGATCTTTTTGTTCCAATCGACGACGCTGGTGTTCTTTTCCGGCTTTCCGGCGTTCAGCCAGATGGGCGACGCGCTCTATTACGCCAACTATTTCGCCGACAAAACCTTCAACCCCTTCATCCCCTACCCGATTGTGGCCTTCTACTTCGTGTTGCTGACTTTGGGGGTGATCTGGCTGTTTGGCCGCATCAACCGCTATCTCAACCGTCACCTGCCACAAAACACCCGCAGCAGAATTCGCTTGCGTCCTCAGCTGGTCCGATAGTAGGCTACTTTTGATCAAATTGCGGGACTGCTATCGTGGCAGCCGCCGGGATCAGAACAAAGGATAGGATCAAGGGCATGATCCGTTTCTGTCTGCTGGCCATGGGGCAAGTGTGGGCGGGGTCATGCCTTCCTGATGTGACATGATGAAAGACTGGCTTAGAAAGCATCCCGACGTGCGCACGATTCGTGTCGCTGCGGCGGATTTGAATGGACAAGCACGCGGCAAGCGCGTTCCCGCCCGCTTCGCTGACAATGTGGTCAAGAACGGCACGCGCTTTCCGTTCTCGGTGCTGAACCTCGACATCTGGGGCGAAGACATTGACGACAGCCCGCTGGTGTTCGAACAGGGCGACCAGGACGGTATCCTGAAACCGACGGAGCGCGGCTTCATGCCGATGCCTTGGCTTGAAGCCCCGACAGCGCTGCTGCCAATCTGGATGTTCCGCGAAAACGGCACCCCCTACGAAGGCGATCCCCGTCACGCCCTGCGCGCTGTGGTGGACCGTTTCAAGGCCCGTGGCCTGACCCCGGTTTGCGCGATGGAGCTGGAATTCTTCCTGATCGACGATAGCGGCAAAACCCTGCAAGCCCCGGCCTCGCCGCGGTCCGGCAAGGTGCGTAAAGCCGCAGAAACCCTGTCGATCCGGGCACTTGACGCCTTCGACACCTTCTTCACCGACCTTTACGACGCCTGTGAAGCGATGGACATCCCGGCCGATACCACCACCTCGGAAACCGGCCTCGGTCAGTTCGAAGTCAACCTGATGCATTGCGACGATGCCCTGCGCGCCGCCGATGATGCCTGGCTGTTCAAGATGCTGGTCAAGGGTCTTGCCCGCCGCCACGGCTTTGCCGCGTCATTCATGGCAAAACCCTACCCGGAATATTCCGGATCAGGCCTGCACACCCACTTCAGCGTCATCGACGAAAAAGGCGACAACGTGTTCGATTCCGGCGGCCCGAAAGGCACCGCGATGATGAAGAACGCCGTCGCGGGCTGCCTGAACGCCATGCACGATTCCGCGCTGATTTTTGCTCCGCACCAGAACTCTTATGAACGGCTGGTGCCCGGCAAACATGCCCCCACCGCCATCGCCTGGGGCTATGAAAACCGCACCGCCGCCATTCGCATCCCTGCAGGCAACCCCTCTGCCCGCCGCATCGAACACCGCGTCGCGGGCGGCGATGTGAACCCCTATCTGATGCTGGCCGCCATCTTGGGTGCCGCGCTGGACGGCATCGAGAATCAGATGGAGCCCGCCAGCCCGATCGTCGGCAACGCCTATGCCGTCGAAGGTCTGCCGCAAATTCCGACCAGTTGGGAGGCCGCGATTGACGCGATGGAGCAATCCGAAATCATCAACCGCTTCATCCACCCCGAGCTGATCAAGAACCTTGTCTCGACCAAACGGCAAGAGCTGCACTACATCGGCGAGCTGACCGACGCGGAACGCATCGAGCTTTACCTCGACACCGTGTAACCCAACCGGCATCCCCCCTTGACCAACCGGGGGGATGCTGCGCTACCCTGCACATCAAGCAACAGCGGACATTTCATGCTGATCGGCATCCTGCAAACCGGCCTCGCACCCGACAGCCTCGTCGGGCAATCGGGCGACTACCCGGATATGTTCGCGCGGCTTCTGGCGGGGCACGGCTTCAGCTTTCGCACCTACCGGGTGGTGGAAAACGAACTTCCGGCTTCGGTCGCTGAATGCGACGGCTGGCTGATCACCGGCTCGCGGCACGGTGTCTATGAAGACCACCCGTGGATCGCACCGCTGGAACAGTTCATCCGTGACGCTTACGCCGCGCATGTGCCGATGGTCGGCATCTGCTTTGGCCACCAGATCATCGCGCAAGCCATGGGCGGAAAAGTGGAACGCTACGAAGGCGGCTGGGCGGTTGGTGCCACCGATTACGATTTCAACGGTCAGCACCTGACGCTGAACGCCTGGCACCGCGATCAGGTCACCGAAAAGCCCGCCAATGCCAAAGTATTGGCAACAAACGAATTTTGCACCAACGCGGCGCTGCTTTACGATGACCGCATGCTGACGGTGCAGGCCCATCCTGAATTTCGTCCCGAATTCATTGATGGCCTGATGCAGACTCGGGGCAAAGGTCTGGTCCCGGAAGAAGTCATGGCGGCAGCCGCCGCGCGGCTGTCGGACCCTATTCAGGATCAGGCGATGGCGGCGCAGATCGCTGCTTTCTTCAAGGCAAAAAGACACAAAGCGTGATGTGGAAAACTGGGCACCGGTTTTCCGCAGCAATCACGCGACCATAAAAAGTCCCCAGCCGAAGCCGGGGAATAACCCGACAACCAACAGTGTGATAAAATGTCCAAATGGACCGACCAGCTGCCAGAGGCAGCCCGCGAATACATCGGCGACCGCCGGGTAGACGAAGTCGAATGCGTGATCGGCGACATCGCCGGGGTGGCGCGCGGCAAGGCGATGCCCGCCGCGAAATTCGCCACCCAAACCAACTATTACCTGCCAAACTCGATCTTCCTGCAAACCATCACCGGCGAATGGGCCGACAACCCCTTCGATGCCTTCACCGAGCCGGACATGATTCTGGAACCCGACTGGACCACCGCCACCGCCGCCCCCTGGACGGCAGACGTGACGCTGCAAGTCATCCACGACGCCAAGGACCAGCAGGGCAACCTTGTGCCCTTCGCGCCGCGCAACGTGCTGCGCCGGATCATGGATCTTTACGCGGCCCAAGGCTGGACCCCGGTTGTCGCGCCGGAAATGGAGTTTTTCCTGACCGCCCGCAACATCGACCCGAACCAGCCGGTGATTCCACCAATGGGCCGCTCTGGCCGCCGCGCGGCAGGCAAGCAGGCCTATTCGCTGTCGGCGGTGGATGAATATGGCAAGGTGATCGACGACATCTATGATTTTGCCGAAGCGCAAGGCCTTGAAATTGATGGCATCCTGCAAGAGGGTGGTGCGGGGCAGATCGAACTCAACCTCGCCCACGGCGACCCGATCCGGCTTGCCGACGATGTGTTCTTCTTCAAGCGCCTGATCCGCGAAGCAGCACTGCGCCACGATTGTTTTGCCACCTTCATGGCCAAACCGATCGCTGGCGAGCCGGGGTCTGCGATGCACATCCATACCTCTGTCGTCGATACCAAGACCGGAAAGAACATCTTTTCGGATAAAAAGGGTGGCGAGACCGAAGCCTTCCTGCACTTCATCGCCGGGATGCAGAACCACCTGACTGGCGCGATTGCGCTGCTGGCACCCTACGTCAACAGCTACCGCCGCTATGTGCCGGATTTTGCCGCCCCGATTAACCTTGAATGGGGCCGCGACAACCGCACCACCGGCCTGCGCGTGCCGATCTCCAGCCCCGCCGGGCGCCGGGTGGAAAATCGTCTGCCGGGGATGGATTGCAACCCCTATCTCGGCATCGCAGCCACCCTCGCCTGCGGCTATCTGGGTCTGATGGAAAAGAAAAATCCCCGCCCGGAGTTTGCCGGTTCCGCCTATATCGACAACGACGACATCCCCACCAACATGGGCGACGCGCTCGATCTGCTGGAGGAAGACAAGGCGCTGTGCGAGGTGCTGTCGCCCGATTTCGTCTCGGTTTACGATTCGGTAAAGCGCAACGAATACAAAGAGTTCCTGCAAGTCATCAGCCCGTGGGAACGCGAACACCTGCTGCTGAACGTGTGACGCCGATGAACCTTCTGCATGCAAATGACAAGACGGGGGCTTATCCTCCGTCTTACTACGCCGCCACGAAAACCGATCTGCCACCGTTTGCGCCCCTGCATGGCGAGACCCGCGCCGATGTCTGCGTGGTTGGTGGCGGCTATACCGGCCTGTCTGCCGCCCTGCATCTGGCCGAAAAGGGCTATGACGTGGTGCTGCTGGAAGCCCACAAGATCGGCTTTGGCGCTTCTGGCCGCAATGGCGGGCAGGTCGGCTCGGGTCAGCGGCAAGATCAGGTCTGGATCGAGAAAACCGTCGGGCGCGAGGCGGCGCACCGGCTTTGGGATTTGGCCGAAGAGTCAAAGGCTTTGGTGAAGACCCTTATCCAATCTCACAGCATGCCGGTGACGTTTTACCCCGGCATCGCCCATGCCTGTTGGACAGATGCACAAGTCCGCGACACCCACCGCTACGCCGAAAAGCTTCGGCGCGACTACGGCTATACCCACCTCGAACCGCTCGACCGCGCGGGGATTCAGCGCCTGATCGGATCGAAGGTCTACAAGGGCGGCGAGATTGACCGCGACGCAGGCCACCTGCACCCGCTGAACTATGCGCTTGGGCTGGCGACCGCCGCCGTCAAGGCAGGCGCGCGGCTGCATGAATTGTCCGAAGTGCACCACATCGACCACGGCGCGCAAACCATCGTGCGCACCGGTCAGGGCCGGGTGATCTGCAAACAGCTGATCCTTGCGGGCAATGGCTATCTGGGCGGGCTGAATCGTGAGGTTGCGGCAAAAGTCATGCCGATCAACAACTTCATCGTCGCAACCGAACCCTTGGGGGCTCGCGCCAAAGACATCCTGTCAGAACCCGTCGCGGTGGCCGATACCAAGTTCGTGGTGAATTATTGGCGCCTGTCGGAAGACAATCGCCTGCTGTTCGGCGGCGGCGAATCCTACGGCTACCGCTTTCCCGATCTGATCAAGACCGTCTCGAAACCGATGCTGGAGGTATATCCGCAGCTGAAAGGCACCAGGATCGACTACGCCTGGGGCGGCACGCTGGCGATCACCATGAACCGGATGCCCTGCTTTACCCGCCCCGCGCCGAACACGCTGTCGGCCTCGGGCTATTCCGGCCATGGCGTGGCGATGGCAACGCTGGCGGGCAAAATCCTGGCCGAGGCCACCGCCGCGCAGTCCGAACGCTTTGATCTGATGGCCAGCCTGCCGCAACCGCACTTTCCCGGCGGCGCGGGCTTTCGCTGGCCGATGCTGGTGCTGGCGATGACGTGGTATGCCATGCGCGACCGTCTGGGCTTGTAAACCATGAACCGGGCCGCCGCCCGGTTCAATTTCCCCAACGTAAATCGGCGGATTTCGCCGGGAGTCCAAGATTGTCACTAGCCTGTCACCAATCGCAGGTTTAAAGCTTTCCTGAAGAAGAGTTTAAGGAAAGCTGCGATTATGGCCCCTGACGGACAGATCCTCGCCCCCAAGGTTTACGACGCCGAACCGATCCCGGAAGCTGCCCGCGCTGAAATAGACCGGCTGCTGCTCAGCGGCGATCTGTTCCGCTACACCGCTGCCGAAGGCGCGCCGGTCGCCCTGTTGGAGCAGGAATTTGCCGATCTGCTGGGCGCGAAATATGCCCTCGCCGTCGCCTCGTGTTCCGCCGCGCTTTTCCTGTCGCTGAAGGCGCTGGACCTGCCGCGCGGCGCGCGCGTGCTGATCCCGGCCTTCACCTTCGCCGCCGTGCCCTCTGCCGTGGTTCACGCCGATTGCACCCCGGTTCTGGTCGAGGTGGGCGACAATTACCGCGTCAACATGGCCGATTTCGAAGCCAAACTCGACGATGCCGCTGCGGTGATGATCAGCCACATGCGCGGCCATACCAGCGATATGGATGCGATCATGGCGCTGTGTGACGCGCGCAATATCCCGGTGATCGAGGACGCCGCGCATAGCCTTGGCACGCAGTGGCATGGCCGCAACATCGGCACCATCGGCAAGGTCGGCTGCTTTTCCTTCCAGTCCTACAAGCTGGTGAACGCCGGTGAAGGTGGCATCCTGATCACCGACGATCCCGAAATCGTCGCCCGCTGCGTGATCATGTCGGGGGCTTACGAATCGAACTGGAAGAAACACCCCGGCATGCAGAACAGCTATATGCTGTGGCAAAACAAGCTGCCGCTCTACAACATGCGGATGCAGAACCTGTCCGCCGCCGTCATTCGCCCGCAACTGCCCGAGGTGGCGTCCCGCGTCGCCAAGGGCCGCACCGGGCATGACCGCGTTGCCGATCAGTTGAACACCTGTGCACATCTGACCGTGCCGCCTGCGCTGCCACCCGAGGAACGCGCCCCCGATTCCATCCAGTTCAATCTGCAAGGCGACTGGACCGATGCCGAGGCGCTGCGCTTCCAGGCCGAGGCAAAGAAACGCGGCGTCTCGGTGCAGGTGTTCGGCCTGTCCGAAGGCAATGCCCGCGCCTTCTGGAACTGGGAATTCCTTGGCCCCGCCCCCGATCTGCCGCAGACCCGCGCCATGTTGATGCGCGCCTGCGACGTCCGCCTGCCAACCCGGCTGACCGAGGCCGAGCTGGATTACATCGCCCGCGCCCTGATCGGCTCTGCCGACGACGTGCGGGGATAAATCCTGCGCGTGGCTGCATTTTTCCCCTTGCAGCTGCGGGCATGGTGACTTATCTCACCGCCATCCGACGGTTGCGGGCGTAGCTCAGGGGTAGAGCATAACCTTGCCAAGGTTAGGGTCGTGAGTTCGAATCTCATCGCCCGCTCCATCGGTTCTTCAAAAAGGGCGTCCTTCGGGGCGCCCTTTTGCATTGTAACGTTTCGCCGGAAAATCCGCTTGCAGCCGCACGCGACGGCGGCTAAACACCGCGACACGGAGTGCGGGCGTAGCTCAGGGGTAGAGCATAACCTTGCCAAGGTTAGGGTCGTGAGTTCGAATCTCATCGCCCGCTCCAGTTTTCAAACCGGCCGTCCTTCGGGGCGGCCGTTTGCATTTGTGCAGCGATTTCCTGCGACAATCCCCTTGCACCGCCCGCCGCTTTCCCCTATCTCAGCCTGACCTTCGGGGCGGGTGGGCAGGCAGGCTATGCGCTGGATTGCAAAGCCCAATTTGTTAAGTTTGAAATCAATAACTTAGCACCTCGAGACAGCCCAGACAAAACAAGCACAAAAAGAGAACCTGATACCGGGAAAAACGCCCGTTTTGGGGTCTTTTGCCATGGCTAAAGTGACCGCCCTGCACGGTTCTTCGCCTAGCGGGTGGTCGCGTGATCGGTGGGTTTGGCTTAAGGCGGTGACGGCTGATGGCCGCTTACTGCCGATGGCGCGCCTGCTTGCCAACGTGCTTGCCCAAGGCTTTTCAAACCATGAAACCGGGGAATGTAGCCCCGGATTTCAAACCTTATCCAAGGCGCTCGGAGCGTCTCGGGCAACGATCTATCGCGCGCTTGCTGACCTCGAGGCGGCGGGCTGGATTGAGCGCCTTGGCGGGCATGGGCCGGGCAAGGCTGCAACAATCGCATTTCGCTTTCCCCGCGAACAGGTCGCACCCGCGAGACCTAAACAGGTCTCACCTGTGACACCCCAACAGGTCGCACCAACGATACCTGAACAGGTCTCACCTGTGACGCAAACAGGTCTCACGGAAGAAAATCCCCCCATACCCCCCTATAAGGATAAACCAAATATGAACCAAAATGCGGGCGCAAATCGCTGGCCTAGATCGGCGACAAAAGTGGTGGTGCCGGGTGGTGTTCGCCCTTGCCCGACTTCGCAACTGGTGGAGATCGGAAGCGAAAGCGAAATGGCTTGGAATGAATGGCTGGCTCACCACGGGCAACCGCTGCTGGCAGAGGTCGGGCGCAAGGGCTGTGTCGGCAAGGTGGTTGGTTGGGATATGCCGACGCGCTGGCCACCCTCGGAGAGCGACGAACGGGCGACGGCGCTGGCTGTGCGGTTCGTCCAGTGGCTTAGAAGCAAAGCTTGATAAAAATCGGGGGGCAGAAAATGGCAAAGCAAGCTTGGATATACGGGCGCAAGGCAATCGCGGGTTTCCTTGGGGTGAGTGAAAGAACCGTGGCGCGGTGGCTGGAAGGGCCGGAGGAATTGAATTTCCCGGCGCTTCGGGTGGGTGGTCGATGGGCGGCGCATCCTGACCAATTGGCGCGCTGGATGGCGGGCCGTGGCTTGGAGGTAGCGTGATGGCTGTGCGGGGGCAGCTTGATTTGTTCGACTGGGGCAAGCCAAAGCAAAAGTTTCGGCGGATAGGCTTCCAGCGGGAACAGGTTGTTTGCAAGATCGGGCCGCATTGGTGGTTTGCGCCATACCTGGTGATGGGCGACGACCGGGGCCGGGTTATTCCTGACCTGGTGGCATCGATAGCGCCGAGGTTCTACCAGTTCCGCGCATAGCTTGGCACGACTTGGCACAAGATGGCACGACTTGGCACGTTTAAGGGGCTAGGCAACTTTGGCAGGGAAGGCGCAGAAAATGGTTTATGAAAATCAGCGCAATCTTTCCCCGCCTCTTCAAACCCGAAACCAAAGGGCTTGCCGATCCGTCAACGGATTTGCTGGCCCTTTTTGGCCTCTTGCCGACGGCCACGGGCGTTTCGATTTCGGCGCAAACGGCGCTGAACATTCCGGCAGTCGCATCTGCAATCAAGGTGATCAGCGAGGCGGCGGCTTGCCTTGACGTGATGGTCAAAGAGGTTGCCGCCGATGGCACGGAAACCGACGCCGGGGCGCACCCGGTTTTGTCGTTTCTGCGGGGCAGCGCAAACGATTGGACGAGCGGCTTTGAGCTGATCCGGGATCTTGTGATTGATGCGCTGTCAGATGATCGGGGCGGGCTGGTTTACGTCAACCGCGCGGGATCTGGGGTGGCGGAGCTGATCCGCTATCGGTCGGGCGTGGTGACGGTTGACCTAGATCAAAACACCGGGGAACCGTTTTACAAGATCAACAATCGGAGCGTAGCGGCGGCGGACATGATCCACCTGCGCGCCCCCTTTGGCAAAGCGCCGCTGACCTTGGCGCGTGAGGCAATCGGCGTGGCCTTTGTGCTGTCGCGCCATGCGGCAAACCTATTCGGCAAGGGCGCGCGGCCTTCGGGCGCTTTGACCTTTCCGCAAGGCATGGGCGAGGCGTCAATCAAGAAAGCCATTGCCGCTTGGAAATTGACCCATGAGGCCGACGGCGAGAGCGGCAAGACGGCGATCCTTTACGATGGCGCTGGATTTTCCCCGTTCACGTTCACTTCGACCGACGCGCAATTCTTGGAAAACCGAAAGTTTCAGATCCTCGAGATTGCGCGCGCTTTCCGGGTGCCACCTTCGATGCTGTTTGACCTTGACCGCGCGACATGGGGCAACACCGAACAGCTTGGCCGCGAATTTCTGACCTATTGCCTTGAGCCGTGGCTGCGCGCGCTCGAGGGCGCACTATCGCGGGCGCTGTTTTCCGGGTCTGAGCGCGGGCGCTTTGTGATCCGCTTTGACCGTGACGACATGACCCGCGCGGATCTGCAAACGCGGGCTGCGTCAATCAACAGCCTGATTGCGTCCAAGGTGATCAATTCCAACACGGGCCGCGATTGGCTGGGCTTGCCGCCCCGCGAAGGCGGCGAAGTTTTCGAAAACCCAAACATTACGACGCCCGACAAACAACCGCCTGCCAACCCACCAGAGGTGCCGCCAAATGCAGCTTAATGAAATCGAGGGCTTTTCAGCCGATCAGGACCGGGGCGCGTGGCTGGATCTGGCCGACCCGATCACGGGCAAGGCAACCGGGCTGCGGCTGCTGGTGGCGGGGCCGGATAGTGCAGTGCAAGCTCGCGCGCGCTTGGCGTTGGTTGACGAGCTGGCCGACATGACGGGCTTTGACGGCAGGGTGAGCGGCGAGAACCGCGAGAAAGCCCGCCTGCGCAATCTGGCGCGCTGTGTGATCGGCTGGGAAGTGACCGAGGACGGCAAGCCCGTTCCTTTCAATTTTGACAACGTGCTGCGCCTGCTGCGCGCTGGCGTCTGGGTGCAATCACAGATCGACGCCTTTGCAGATGGTCGGCGCGCCTTTCGGGGTGGCCTGTAATGGATAAGCTCGAGTTTAAGGCCAGCTTTGCGGTTGATGAGGCTGGCACGATTACGGGCATTGCGTCGCCTTTTGGCACTGCGGATCGAGGCGGCGACATTGCGCGCAAGGGGGCATTTGCCGGGGCCAAGCCGCCGTTGCCTATGCTTTTCAACCACGACCAAGGCACCCCGATTGGCGTCTGGGATAGCCTGACGGAAACAGCGGCGGGCCTCGAGGTTAAGGGGCGCTTGCTGGTGGAAGATGTAGCGCGCGCGGCAGAGGTGCGGGCGTTGATCTTGGCGGGTGGGCTGTCTGGCCTGTCAATCGGTTACATCGCCACGAAAAAAGCTGCTCGAGCTGGTGGCGGGCGTGAGCTGCTGGCGATGGATCTTTTCGAGATTTCGATTGTCGCGGTGCCGATGCACCCCGGCGCAAAAATAACGGGCGTTAAGGCCATTGGGGCCGGAAAGGATGCTATGACACTTGAGGAAATGCAGGCGGAGCTGGCGAAGCTCGAGGCGAAACACGCGGGGGCGATTGCCGACGCGGTGGCGGCAGCGGTCGCGCCCTATGTGCAGCGGCTTGATAAGCTCGAGGTGAAATCCAACCGCCCCGGCACGGGCGACCCGAGCGACGAACCGAGCCTGGAGCACAAGGCGTTTCAAGCCTATTTGCAGCGCGGGCCGATGGCTGGCGAAGCCGAATTGAAAGCCTTGACGCTGGCAAGCGATCCTAACGGCGGCTATCTGGCACCGCCTGAAATGTCGACCGAGATCCTGCGCGATATTGTCGAAATGTCGCCTATCCGCTCGCTCGCTTCTGTGCGCGGCACTAATTCCCCGTCTGTGGTCTATCCGACCCGCAAGCCGATGGGCAACGCGATATGGGACGATGAGCAGGACACCGAAACCGAAACCACGACGACCAACATTTTCGGCCAGCTCGAGGTTTCGACCAAGGGCATGTCAACCTATGTCGATATTTCCAACATGCTGTTGCAGGATGCACCGCAAGCGGAAACCGAGGTGCGCGAGTGCCTGACCGAAGATTTCGCCAAGAAAGAAACGACCGCCTTTGCGACCGGGAACGGCATTGCCCAGCCCGAAGGCTTCTTGACGAATACGTCGGTTGCAACCTTTGCCAACGGCGGCGCTGTGCTGTCGGCAGATAAGTTGATTTCGTTCCTTTACTCGATCACGCCGACTTACCGCAACGCGGGCGCTTGGGTGATGAACGGCACCACGCTTGGCCTTGTGCGGCAGTTGAAGGACACAACCAACAATTACCTGTGGCAACCGTCGTTGCAGGCAGGTCAGCCCGAAACCTTGCTGGGCCGCCCGATTGTTGAGGTTATCGACATGCCCGATGTTGCGGCAGCGGCCACCCCGATCATTTACGGCGACTTCTCGGGCTATCGGATCTTGGACCGTCTGGCGATGTCGATTTTGGTTGACCCCTATTCGCAAGCCACCTTCAAGCGCACCCGTTTCCATGCAGGGCGGCGCGTTGGCGGCAAGGTGATCATGCCTGCCAAGTTCAAAAAGCTGCTGATGAGCTAAGGCCGTCGGCTTGGCGGGGCGTCTAGCCCTGCCCTTTCCTTCCCCCTTTTGGAGCCTTCCCCATGCGTGACCTTTATTCCGGCTTGGCGGTTAAATCTGCCCTTATCCCTGCGTCGTTGGCCGCGACGACTAACGGCTTGTCTGTTGACCTTCTGGGCATCCGGTCGGCAGCGATCTTCGTTGCGGTCGGCGCGATTGTCGGCGCTGCGGCCTTCTCGGTGAAGCTGCAAGAAAGCACCGACGGCAGCACTTGGAACGATGTTCCGGCAGCGTTGCAGCAATCGGACGCCCCGGCAGTGCTGGCGCAAAACTACGGCTATCGGCTGGGCTATCTGGGAAGCAAGCGGTATGTGCGCCCGGTCTTTACGTTGGCCTCTGGCACCTCTGCCACGATTGGCGCGGTTGCCGTTCTCGAGCCTCTGGCGCGGCCTGTCGCCTAATGCCGATCCGTGCGCCGCGTCTGTGCAAGTGCGGTAAGACGGTGGCAATCGGCCAGCGTTGCGCCTGCACGGCGGCGGCTGATCGGGAACGCAAGGCGCGCTTTGACCGCAAGCGCCCCAGCTCGAGCGCGCGCGGCTACACAAGCAAATGGGAAGCGGCGCGCAAGGAATGGCTGGCCGATCACCCGTGGTGCAAGCGGTGCGGCAAGCGCGCCGATCATGTTGACCATATCGAGCCGCACAAGGGCGACCGGGCTAAGTTCTGGGATCAAACCAACTGGCAGAGCCTTTGTGCCTATCACCACAACAGCGCCAAACAGCGCGAAGAAAAGAGGAAAGGATAACGGATGAGCGTCTATACGATCGCGGGCAGCAAGTTCGAGGTGGGCGCAGTCGTAGCGCTTAAGAGCGCAGACTTTGTTGCGGCAGACTTCACAACCCCTCTGACCGCTGCAACCGAGGTGAAAGAGCCTAAGACCTTGGGCGCACCGATTGATGAATGGGCAACCGCTGAATTCGGCAACGTGACCGATGGGCGCACCCGTGTCTTTAAGGTGATGCGCAAGGGCAAGGCGTTTGATCTGGTCTGCGGTATCGACCCGACCGACGCGGGCCAGCTTGCCATGCGCGCAGCCTTTGACGCTGCGGTGAGCAACTACGCCATGCGGTTCACCTTTGCCGATAAGCCCGCAAGCGGTGCAGCCCCGAAGAATTCGACGCGCCTTTTCGTCGGTGCTGTGGTCGGCGTTGAAGATGATCCGTCGGGCGAAATTGGTCTGGTCAAGTTCTCGATCCAGCCGAACAGCAACATTGTCGTGACCCATGCAAGCCCGACCTAATCGGTGACGGCATAGGGGGGGGTGGTCTTAAACTTCCCCCTTAAGGCGGGGACCGGCGCGGGGTGTCTTGCGCGATATTTGCGGGAATTGGAGTTTTTTGGGCATGGCGATCAACACCTTAGCGGATCTGCGGGCGCATCTGGCCTTCACGGATGATCTAGGCACAACCGACGATGCGATGTTGACCCGCATTTTGTCGGCGGCTGAAAGCTTTGTTGAACGCAAGCTAGGTTTCACCTTTGCCGCGACCTATGGCGGCGCGGGTCAAGAGGCGGTGCCGGATGCGCTGCGGCAAGCGGTGCTGATGCTGGCTGCACACTGGTATGAGAACCGCGAGGCCGGGGCCGATGTGCTGCGCGAGCCGCCCTTTGGTGTGACCGAGATCCTGCGCGAATACCGCGATTGGACTTTTTGACATGGGCGAAGGGCTGACAAGTTTTCAACGGCGCATGAAAGCGATACCCGAGGCGGTGCGCGATGGCGTCAAACTGCCCTTGATGCGTGCTGCGGATCTGGTGGCGGATACGATGCGCGAGCTTGCCCCGGTTGATGAGGGCGACATGTTGGCAAGCATTGCCGTGACCGGGCCGAATGAAAGCACCCCGCCCTATAGTCAACCGGGCGGATCTAGCTTTGTGCCTGCCAATGTGGCGGCGGTAACGGTGGGCAATTCAAACGTGCGCTATGCGCATCTGGTCGAATACGGCACCACGAGAACAGCCGCGAAGCCGTTCTTTTGGCCGGGTTTTCGACTGTCCAGAAAAAAGGCTTTGGCAATCATTAAGCGCGGGATCGGCAAAGCGATCAGGGGGGCGAAATGAGTGCTAATCTAGCCCTGCAAAAAGCCCTGCGCGCGGTGATGGTGGGGCGCGCCGAGCTGGTGGCGCTGGTGCCTGCGGCCTCGATCTTGGACCGCAACGCCCGCCCGACGCCTTCCCCCTCGATCATCTTGGGCGAGACGCAAGAGCTTGATGGCGGCTTTGCCAATGGCGGATCTGTGCAGATTGTTCACACGTTGCACCTCTGGAAAGAGGAGGTTTCCCTAGCCGGGGTGCGCGCTATCGGCTGGCAGATCCGGCAGGCGTTGCGGGCTGGCCGGGTGGCGCTCGAGGGTGGCTTTGTGCTGGCGGGCTGGACCTCGACCGCGCGCTATATCCGCGACCCCGACGGCGTAACATCGCATGGGATTGTGACAGTGACCGCGACCTTGACCGGGGGCGGGCTATGAAGGCGGGCAAGCTGCGCCATGTAATCCGCCTCGAGCGCGCCACGGTTGCGCCCGACGCCTACGGAACCCCGGTTGAAACGTGGGCAACGCTGGCAACCTTGCGCGCCGAAAAGGTGAGTGAGGGCCGTGCGGAGCGGATCGAGGGGGCGGCGGGGGCTATCGAAATGGTCGCGCTTGTGTTCCGGGTGCGCGCCTTTGGGGGCGTCCTGCTGTCAGATCGGGTGATCTTTTTGGGTGAGGCTTACAACCTGACCCAGATCGGCAGCGGCGATTTTATGGAAGGCCGGGGCCTCGAGCTGCATTGCGAGGCCAAGGCATG
Source organism: Paracoccaceae bacterium (assembly GCA_009773375.1). Lineage (GTDB taxonomy): Bacteria > Pseudomonadota > Alphaproteobacteria > Rhodobacterales > Rhodobacteraceae > Cypionkella. The sequence goes on along the minus strand of WRPH01000016.1, from coordinate 102,102 downwards.
AAAGGCACCAAGCCCCATATCAAGCTCGAGCGCGACGTTTTGCCTGACATGGCTGCGCCCGATTTCATGGGGCCTGATGCGGCGGCTGAATGGGATCGGGTTTACCCGCTTCTGGTGGAGCGCAAAATTCTGACCCGCGCCGATCTGGGGATCTTGGAAAATTACTGTGAGGCCATTGGCCTTGCTCGAGAGATGGGCCGCGAGATCCGCAAGCTAGGCGCGGTGCAACTGATCTATGCCTTGGACAAGGAATGCAACAGCCGCGTGATTTCGAGCCGCAAGAACCCGGCTTGTTCGGTGCAAGCCGATGCGACCAACCGCGCGCGCCTGATGGCGTCGGAGCTGGGCTTGACCCCGGTTTCGCGCTCGAGGCCGACGGTTTCGAATGAAGATGATCAAGACGATCTGTTTAATTTTTGAAGGCTGGACATGCTGCGCCCTGAATGGATTGACGCCCCGGAAACGATTGCTGACCCGTTTGGATACGGGCAACGCGCAGTTGATTTTCTGCGCAAGCTTAAGCACCCAAAGAACCCCGCACCGGGCCACCCGTTTCAGTTGGACCCGTGGCAAGAGGCGATTATCAAGGCGATCTATGGGCCACGCGATGATCTGGGGCGGCGCATTGTGCGCCGGGTGATTTTGCTGGTGCCGCGTGGCAATCGCAAAACGTCACTGGCTGCGGCCATTACCTTGCTACACCTGATCGGGCCGGAGCGGCAACCGGGCCAGCTTATTGTTTCGGCGGCGTCTGCGCATGAACAGGCGCTAGAGCTGTTTGGTGAGTGCGCCATGATTGTTCAAAACGATCAACGCCTGCGCAAGCGGCTGGACGTGCGCGAATATATCAGCCGGATTTCTCACGCCGAAACCTCGAGCCGCTATATTGCAGTAGCTGCGGATGGCAACGCCCTGCACGGCAAGACGCCAAACGTCGTGCTAAAGGATGAGCTGCACGCATGGGCGGGCAACAAGGGGCGGCTGCAATATGACGCGCTAACGTCGGCGCTGGTGAAGGTGCCGGGAACGCTGGACATGACGCTAACCACCTCGGGGCGCGGGCAAGAAAATCTGGCTTGGAATGTGGTTGAATACGCTATCCGGGTGCAGAAAGGCCAAGTGAAAGATCCGGCGACCCTGCCCGTCATTTTCATGGCAGAGCCAGAAGATGATTGGAAAGATGAAGCGGTATGGTTTGCCGTTAATCCGGGGCTGCGGCATGGATACCCGGACTTAGAGGCTTTCCGCGACATTGTTCAAAAGGCGGAAAATTCCCCATTTGAGCGGGATAGCTTTTTGCAGTTCAACCTAAACCGTTGGCTGGATAGCTCGACAAGCCCGTTTGTCGAAATGCACCTATACGACCGGGGCGGCTTTGATGTTGATCTCGAGGATCTGGAGATTTCGCAAGCGCCCTGTTGGATCGGCGTGGACCTGTCGAAAAACGAGGATCTAACGGCAGTCGTTTGCGCGTGGCGCGATGAGGGCGGCGGCTATACGGTTTGGCCGTTTTTCTTCTGCCCCGAAGATAACCTTCGCGCGCGCGGGGATCGGCACGGCGTGGACTATGTGAGCTGGGCCGAGGATGGTTTTATTATCCCGACGCCCGGTAACACGGTGGATCTGCGCGCGGTTGAAGCCCATGTGCGCGAGCTTTGCGCCCGGTTCAATGTGCAAGAGGTGGCATTTGACCCGACCTTCGGGCGGTCGATGATGGCCGATCTAAGCGCCGACGGGATCAATGCGGTCGAATTCCGCCAAGGCTGGGTTTCAATGGGGCCAGCGGTGAAAGAGCTAGAGCGCGTGATTTTGGCGGGGCAGTTCCGGCATGGGGCGCACCCGGTTTTGCGGTGGAATTTCGAAAACGTGCAAGTCGAAACCGACAAGGCCGGGGTGCGCATGTTTCACAAGGCAAGATCCGGCAACAAGATTGACGGCGCGGTTGCCTGCGCGATGGCGGTTGCGCGAGCTGCGGCAGGCGAGGACCGCTTTGTCACGGCGGCTGACTGGTTTTCTGACGATATGTGGATGGCATAAATGAGCGATAGCGCAGACGAGCGGCTGGTAGTGATGCTGGAAGCCCGCATTTCAGAATTTGAAAAGCGGATGCAGGCGGCAGAGCGCCGGGGAACCCGCACCTATAACGGGCTTGCGCGCGGATCTTCGCGGGCAACTAAGCAAATGGAAGCCGACATGATTGCGGCGTCGGCGCGGATAAATCAGGCGCTTGCGTCGGTGCATACCCAGATCGGCAGCTTTGCAAAGGCGTTTGCCGGGGGCTTGGCCGTCGGTGCGCTAAATGGGCTGGTTGGGGCTGCGCAAGCCGCGATCGGTGAAATGGCGGATCTAGCAGATATTGCCGATCGGGTGGGGATCGACGTTGAAAGCTATCAAGGTTTGGAACAGGGGCTAAAGCTGGCCGGGGTTAATGCCGACGAGGCGGCGGGCGCGATGCAGGCATTTTCGGCGCGGCTTGGCGATGCGGCGGCAAACGGCGGCGCGCTGGCGGATCTGATGAAAAAATCAGGCGTTGCGATCACCGATAGCACCGGGGCCATGCGCGGCACGTTGGACATTCTGCGCGACTATGCCGACGTGGTGAAGAACAGCCCCGATGCTGCGGAAAAAATGGCGCTTGTGACCGAGGCTTTCGGCAAGGGCGGCAAGGCAATGGTGCTGGCAATGAGTGAGGGCCGCGCCGGGATTGACGGCATGATCGAGGAAGCCCGCGCGGCTGGCACGGTTATTGATGCGGACATGATCAGAAAAGCGGCAGAGCTTGACGATAAATTTGACAAGGTGCGGCAAACAATCGGGGCAATGTTTAAGGAAGGCGTGATTTCGGCGGCTGAGTTTTTCGGCATGTTTGACCGCCTAGACGACATTATCCCGCAAGACGCGGCGGCGAATATCTTGGGGCCGGATCTTGCGGCAGCACTGGCCGAGAATTCAACGGCGCTGGAAAAATCAAAGGCGGATCTGGCCGAGCTGGCGGGGCTTTATGATCAACTGCAACAGCGCGTGACCTTTGCCGCTGACACGATTTCAAACGAAATCCCCTATTTGCTCGAGCTGGGGCAAAATGATCTGGCGCTAGAGCTGTCAGACATTACCGGGCAAATGGGCTTGCTTGTGGCGCAAGTGAAAGATGGCAAGATACCTGCGACCCAGCTTGATGCCGAAATGCAAAAGCTGATCGACCGGGCGGCGGTGGCGCTGGAAACCGCAAACAAGATCGACGGTGTGCATCTGGGCGGGGCGGTGGCGGCTGTTGATGATGTATCAACGGCGCTGTCGTCGGCGGTCGATTGGGCCAAAGAGCTGCTTTTTTCGATGGGCAAGATTGCAGGCGTCGGGATTGGGGCTAGCGATGGCAGCGGAGATGCTGGTGCCGGGGCGAGCGCGTCGGGATCTGGCAAGATGAATTTAAAGCCGTCGGGGAAGAAACCGGGGGCCAGCTCGAGCGGTGGCGGCAACAGCGGCGGGCGTCTGGCGGCATTGCTGGCGGATCTGCAAACCGAGCGGGAAGCTGTCACCGCATGGTATACAGATAGCCTTGAGCTGTTGAACGGCGCGACCAAGGCGCAGCTTGAGGCCATTGGCGGCAGACATGCGGCGCTCGAGCGGCTGGAAGCGGAGCACCAAGAGCGCCTGCGCGGCATCCGTGATGAAAGCGATACTGGGGCGCTTGCAAACGCGGAAACCTTTTTTGGTGCATTGGCGAGCGTGACCGGGGCGGGCAATTCACGCATGATTGCGGCAAGCCGAAAATTTGCCGCTGCTGAAGCAATGATCAACGTGCTTAGGGCGCAAGCGCAGGTTTTGGCCGATCAGCGGCTAGGCTTCTGGGCGAAGCTTCCTGCAATGGCTGCAATTGGTGCGGCTGGTATGAGCCTTGTGACGGCGCTTGGCGGTAGTGGTTCGGCTGGTGGCGGATCTGCGAAGGCGTCCAGCGGGGCGGCTGGCGGATCGGGTGCCGCTGCGGCTGCGCCCGCCGATCCGCTGCTTGTCACGATGAAGGGCCTTGACCCCAAGGCGATCTATTCCGGGCAGGCAATCATCGACTTGGCAACGGCGCTGCAAAAGGAATTTGGCAAGCGCGGGCTGCAATTAGGGTTTGTGCAATGATCTATCTAGTGTCCGGGGCAACCGATACGGAAAAGCCTTTTGCGGTTTACGATAATGCAATGGCGCGCGGGGTGCTAAGTGGCACCGATGTAACGGCTGGTAGTGATATTGCGAACATGATTGGGCCGCAAACATACGACTATTGGCAACCCATAACACCCACCGGATTTGTCGCGGAAACGCTTAATTCGCCGGAAGATTGTGACGCTTTTTGCATTGCAAATCACAATCTGCACTTAAGCAATGGGAACCTATATCTTCAGGCGTCACCCGATCTTGTTGCGGGATACACAACCGTATTTTCAATTAGCAATGCCCAAATTGTCGCTGGCGGGGCTGATCCTATTGTTGTTATTTTCCCCAAACGGACCGTTCAACGTATTGCATTTACGATGACTTTAGCAACAGTCACGCTTCCGTTTATCGGCGTTGCGATGCTGGGCCAGCGCACAGTTTTCCCCGGCTGGGTGCAGCCGCCTTATGTTCAAATGCCAGACGCGGAAACCCTCGACCTGCAAACCGCCTCGACCTTGGGCGGGCATTACATTGATGGATCGGTGCGGCGCAAAGCCTTGGCGCAAGACGTGCAGTTTTCCCCGCTGGATCGGAGTTTTGTTGACGGCGGGCTGCGCACCTTTGGCAAGCATTACAACAGCGGCAAGCCGTTTTTCTGGGGCGGTTCGCCTCTGAATATGCCGAACGATGTTGGCTACGTCTGGCGATCTGGCGGCGAGTTGCGCCCCGCCCTGATGGACGGCGGCAAATATGCAACCGTAAAAATGGGGCTGGCAGGCTATGACGCGTGAACCCGTTACTATCGTTGAGATCGACGTTGACACTTGTTCGCTGACATTCGGCGTCGGGGCTTGCACGGCAGTTCTGGGCGGCGCGGTGGTGCGCAAGTGCTTTGACACTTACGCGACGTGCGCGAAGCCGTTGGCCTTTTCTAAGGTGGTCAAGACCCTGCGCTTTGCAGAAAGCCGCGCGGGCTTGCCGATGGGCGCGCCGATCTTTCCGGCGCTGGTTTCCGTGTCGTCTATCACCTCGACCGTCAACATATCGGGGGCCGATGATAACCTTTCGGCCTTCGGGCGGCGCGCAACCGTTTCTGTTGAAATGGCCGACTTTGCCTATCACGACCGCTATCTTGACCCCTATCAGGCGGAGCGGATCAGCGGCGCGGCGCAGATCGACGAGGGCGGCTATGACCCGGCAACGCGCGGAACCTTCTTTGCGAAGCTGCGGGCGCGCTGGCCTTACTATGCGGGCCGCGCCCTGCGCGTGATCCAAGCCGAAATGGTCGGCGGGGCTTTAGTCAATAGCGTGACCCGGAATTATATTATCACGTCGTTTTCCCCGCCTGACGATCAAGGCCGAGTCAAGGTTGAGGCCAGCGACATTCTTGACCTTGCCAGCAATGACCGGGCGCTATGCCCGAAGCCGGGTGAAGGCTATCTGCTGGCGGCAATTGATACGGCGGCGACCGCCCTAACGCTGACCCCTACGGGGATCGGCGCGAAGTATGCGGCCAGCGGGCGGGCCGTGATTGGGTCTGAGATTGTATCGTTTACGCGCGTTGGCGATGCGGTGACGCTGACGGGCCGCGCGCTGGCCGGATCGACCCTTGCAAGCCACGCGGCGGGCGACACGCTGCAACCCGTGTTCTATGCGGCGGGGATGCGGTTTGATGATCTGATTGAAACCCTGCTGGTCGATTATGCCGGGGTGCCGGCTGTTTTCGTGCCTGTCGCAACATGGGCGGCAGAGGTAACGCAGTGGATGCCGGACGTATTGGCGCAAACCCATATCTGCACGCCAACGGGCGTTGCAAAGCTGATCGGGGAGTTGGCCGTGCTGGGCCTGTCGATCTGGTGGGATGAGGTGGCGCAGACCATCGGGCTAAAGTGCAACCGACCGCCCTTTACTGACCCGGTTTATGATCTGACCGAGGATGCAAACCTAACCGCCATTGAAACCCTCGACCGCGACGACGCGCGGCTAACCGAGGTGCTTTTTTTCACGGTGCAGAAAGACCCGACGAAATCCGCGACCGATGCCGACAATTTCAGGCGCGCGGCCTATGTGCCAGACCTGACGGCCAAGGGCGCGCTTGCGTATGGCGACACCCGCACCCGCAAGATTTTCTGTCGTTGGCTGAATGATGGCAATGATAGCGCGGCTTTGGTTTTGTCGTCGCGGCTGCTGAAACGGTTTTCAAGCGCCCCGACGCAAACCCGGCTGCGTGTCGATTGGCAGGATCGGGCGATTGGCTTGACCGATGTTTTGCGCGTGTCGTCAAAGACGCTGGCCGACGCTACGGGCAAGCCCGTGGCGACGCTTATGCAAGTGATCAGCCGATCAGAGCCGGAACCGGGCCACGAGATCGAATTGATTGCGCAAGCCTATCAGTTTTCGGCCCGATACGGCGCGGCGACGGCGGACACCTGCCCGGTGTTTTCGAGCGCGACCGTGACCCAGATAGCCACGGGCGAATTTGCCTGTGACGACACAACCTTGCGCATGTCAGACGGCAGCGCGGCTTATGAGGCGATCTAATGACGGATTATAGCGCGATCATAGAAACCGAAACCGACCCCGGCGCACCGAGCAAATCGAGCCTTTGGAAGCGGTGGGCAAAAAACTGGATTGCCGGATTTGAGGGCGCAATCGGAGCGCCGCGCCTGTTTGATGCGGCGCTTGATACAACGGCACCTTCGGCTGCTGGTGCTACTTGGATCGGTGCGCGGCAGGCATTGGCGACCGCTGGCGCAATCGGGACGTTTGCCTTTGCCAGTAACCAAGGCACCTCTGCCGGGTCTGTTTCCGCTGGCGGAACCATAGCCGGATCAAGCCTGAGATATTCTGCCGGGTCTGGCGTTTCGACCACGACGCTTTCGGGGACGTGGCGTTGCATGGGCTATTGCGTGACCGACACCGCCGTAAACATTGCGCTGTCTGACGGGCGGCGATCAACCCTTTGGCTAAGGATTGCATGATGCAAATCAGGAACCCAGTTTTTACCGCCGATGGGCGCATTGACGTTGAGGTTAATTTCCCAAGCTGGGGCTGGCTGGCCTTCACCGCTGACCCAAGCGACGTTGAGGCGCAAGGGCGCGAGATTTTTGCGGCTGCGCTGGAGATGGGGCCAGCACCCTACACGCCACCCGCCGAAGATGCGGGGGCGGCATAAATGACAAGTGAGGCGATTATGAGCAAGACGACAACAGGCGTGGCTGCGGCGGGGCTGGTGATGCCTGCTTGGGTGCCGACGCTGGAAACGGTTAGCGCCACGGCGGCGGCGCTGGTGCCTGTGCTGTCGGCGCTGTGGCTGCTTTTGCAGATCACCCGATTTGTCGCGCGCTGGCGGCGCGGGGCAACCGAATGAGCGGCGGGCGGCTAAAGATGGGCGGGGCGCTGCTGGCGGCAGCGGTGGCGCTGGTGGGGGCGTTTGAAGGCCGAAGCCTTGCCGCCTATCTGGACGGCGGCGGGGTGCCGACGATCTGCTACGGGGCCACGCGCGGCGTTAAGTTGGGCGACGTGGAAACCAAGGCGGGATGCGATCAGCGCCTAGTTGCCGATCTGATCGACCACGAAACCGGGATGCGCGCTTGCCTTAAGCGCCCCGATGCCTTGCCCGACGAAACCTATCTGGCGGCGCTGTCCTTCACGTTCAACGTGGGGACGCGCGCGGCCTGCGCCTCGACCATGTTCCGGCGCTTGAACACGGGCGATCTTCGGGGGGCTTGTGATCAGCTTCCCCGGTGGGTGAGGGACAATGGCCGCGTGATACCGGGCTTGCAAAAGCGGCGGCTGGCCGAGCGCGATCTGTGCATATCGGGGCTGCAATGATCCGGGCGGCATGGCTGGCAATAATCGCCCTGGCATTTGTGGTGGTGTGGCAGACCCAGCGGATCGGGGCGGCGCGGGCGGATCTTTCGGCGGCAACTGCGCAGCTCGAGGGATACCGCGCGGCGGATCGGTGGCGGGTGCAGCAACAGGCGGCGCAGCTCGAGGCGGTGGCGCTGGATAACGAGCTATCAATGGGGGTCGGTGCGGATGCGCCTTTATCTGATTATCTGCGCGGCGCTGTTGGCCGGGTGTGGCCATAGGTCGGCAACAGTGCCGCCGGATCTGCTGACGCCCTGCCCCGGATGGCTGGGGGCGCGGCCAGCAACCGAGGGCGGCTTGATGCGGGCGGCAGCGGCAGAGCGGGCGGGCCGGATCTGCGCAAATGGAAAACTGGCAGCGGTGGCGGGGGTGCTGAAATGAAAAGGCTAGAGCGGTTTATGTGCGATGCGCTGCGGCGGCATAGGACGAGCGGGCAGCACCCGGTTATTCCGCTTGCCGGGGTGCCGCTGTGGCAGATCTTCGCGGCGCTGTCGCCGGGGCGTGGCTGGCACAACAACGGGCCGCAACCGCTATCGGTGCGCGAGATCCGCGAGCAAGGCGCGCTGGCAGGTTTCCCGCTCGAGCTGCGGCATGTTGAAGTGATCCAAGCCTTAGATCGGGCGTGGCTGGAGCTGGAAGCCGGGGGCGGCGCAGCCCGACCTATGGCAGAGCTAACGCCGGAAATCTTTGATGCGATGTTTTAGGGGCGGCGTTCAATCGCAAGGATAAGGGCGGCAATCGCAAAAATTATCCCAGCGGCGGCAAGCATAATCCCCGCAAAGGTGAATTGTGCCGATGATGTTGCGATCTGAAACATGTGAACCGAAAAAACGGCAAAGCCGAGCGCAACAAGCCCGGTGATGATGTTTAGAATTGACATGCTGACCCCTTAAAACTCGGTGACGATTGATAGCTTGCCTTCGGGATCTTGGGAGATCCGCAACGGCGACCCGACGGCTTCAAACTTGGCGTTGACCTCTGCGACTCTATCGAGGGCCTGCGCTGGTGTTATGGCGCTGGCGATATAGTGCAAAAGCCCCTCGACTGCCCGCACGTCAACCGAAGCTGCGGGGTAGCGTTCTTCAAGGGTGGCGATGATTTCAGCGTTCATGCTGCGCCCGTTTAGATCGGCGGCGACTTTGATGCGGTCGCGCATACCGGGCGGAAACCGCACGTTGAATTGATCAGATCCTTGGCCGGGTCGAAGTTCAGTCATTAGGCACCTCTTTTGGCGAAAAGGAATTAACAGATCTTGACAGTCAATAGTAACACCGTGTTACTAACAGCACGGTGTTACTATGGGAGTAAGCAATGAATACGTTTGTTACGCAACTGCGCTGGCCGGAAAGCTTGCGCAACGCAATCCAAGAGGCCGCGCGGGTGAACCGCCGGAGCATGAACGCTGAAATCATTCTGAGGCTTGAGGCAACCTTTGCTGCACAAGCCACGCAAGAGGAGCGCGCAGCATGAGTTTCCTAAAGGTTGTTGCGCACCCGTGCCGGGCCTGTGGGCATGACAGTGCAACGCTAATGAACAAGCAAGCGCGCCCCGGCTATCCGGTAGAATGGCGCGTGGTCTGCGGCTTTTCCGTCTGCGGTGCCATTGGATCTTGGTCGCATACCGACACGGGGGCCGTGATGCGCTGGAACGATCAGCGCGGGCGGGCTGTGAGCCATGATCAGCAAGCCAAGGCGGGGGCGGTAGCATGACGAATGAAATCACGCACGGGCATTTGTTGCCTTGCCTCTGCGGCGCGGGAAAGCCCGATCAGGGTTGGTTTGGTTATGGCGCGGGCCGCGAAACGCACCACGTCCAGTGCATCTGCGGCGACGGCACAACCGATAGCACCGAGGACGGCGCGGCGGCGAAATGGAACGCCCTTGTGAGGGCAAAGGCGTTGGCAAGTGAGCGCCGCGCGGCGGCAATCATATGGGGGGCGCAACATGCCTAAGAAAACACCGATGAAGGAAACGGCGGCAGATCAGGCCGTCACGCGGGCGGCGCTAGAAAACAGCGGTGGGACGCTTCTTGCCCATGTCGAAGGCATTGAGGAAGTTTTAGCGCGGGTGGCGGATCTGAAAGAACAGCTTTCGGTCAAGTATGCGGGCGTTGCGACTGATGGCTATGACAAGAAAGCCGTGAAGGCGTTGGTGCGGCGGCGCGCTATGACCGCCGATCAGGTCAAGGTGCAAGGCGAATTGTCGTTGGTGGTTGCAGTCTATGAGTCTGCCCTGCTTTCGCTCGAGATTAGGGGGCTAGTCTATGGCGAAGATTGAGCCGCTTTTCGTTTCCGAAACAACAGCCGCCCGGATGCTCGAGCTAAAGGTTTCAGAGTTTCGGGCCTTGCGCGCCGCTGGCACGTTGCCGCCACCGCGCGAGCTGTGCGGGATCGAGCGTTACGACGTTGACGAGCTGCGCCGCGTGATCCGCGGTGAAGATGTTGGCGGGGGTGCAATGGAATGGTGAAGGCAAAGCCAAAGCGTTACCTGTGGCAGCACAAGGGGCGTTGGTATTTTCGCAAGGGCGGCAAGTATACCCCGATTGAGGCCGAGCTTGGCACCGCTGCTTTCGATGCGGCTTATTGGGCAATCATGGCTGGCAAGGGGCCAGTGGGCCGCACCAATTGGGCGGCGCTGATTGCCAGCTATCGCGCGTCGGATCGGTTCACAAACCTGCGCACTGTCACCCGCAACGATTATCAACGGGTTATGGATTACCTGCTGCAAAAAAACGCTGACAAGGACATGACCCGCCTAAAGCGGTCTGATGTGCTGGCAGCGATGGAAGCCAACAAGGACCGGGTGCGGTTCGCAAATTACATTCCGCAAGTCATGTCCGTTCTCTGTGAGCATGCAATTGACCTTGGATGGCTTGCGACAAACCCCGCCAAGGGGGTGCGCCGGATCAAGACCCCGGAGCATAAAAAGCGAACGCATGTGCCTTGGACAGATGAGGCGGTGGCGAAGTTTCGCGCCGAGGCAACCGCCCTGCCCTCGCTGATTTTTGAGCTTGGCGTCGGCACTGTGCAGCGGCCAGCGGATCTTACCCGGTTCAAATGGGGCGACTATGACGGCGACACCCTGCGGCTTGTCCAAAGCAAAACTGGCGTTGCCTTGATGCTTCCCTGCACCGAGGCGCTAAGGGCTACCCTTGACCGGGTGAAGCCTGACCCGTGCAACCCTGCTGACACGATCCTGCGCAACGCCTACGGCATGCCGATGCAATACCACAACATGTCGGCAATCATGCGGGCAGAGCGGCACCGCTTGGGGCTGTTTGAGCATGACCTGCATGCAATGCGCTATCGCGGCGTGATGGAATTGGCATGGGCTGGGTGCAGTGACAGCGAGATTGCAGCCTATAGCGGCCACGCATCGCTTGCGATGGTGCGCAAGTATGCGGGCGAGGCGCGGCAGATCATGCAGGCGCGGGCGGCACGTTTGAAGCGCGCGTGAACAGATACCGCACAAAACGTAAACTGATAATTATCTGATAACGCTTGACGGGGCAGAAAATGAAAACTAATGACTGCAACAGGTTGGCGGGTGGGCAGGCAGGCTATGCGCTGGATTGCAAATCCATGTAGATCGGTTCGATTCCGATACCCGCCTCCAAGGTAGTTTCATCAAATCGCTGCAGATATGCGTTGAACTTGGTTAATGAAGCCTGAACAGGCTCAGCTAACCCGTTGATTCGGCTACCGCTTGCCCTTACCCACACGCGGACAGATCACGCCCAGTCCAGCACCACCTTGCCGGAAAGCCCGGAACGCATCGTCTCGAACCCGGTCTGAAATTCATCGACGCCGTAGCGGTGGGTGATGACCTTGCGGATATCCAGCCCGTTTTCCAGCATGGCGATCATCTTGTACCAGGTCTCGAAAATCTCACGGCCGTAAACCCCCTTGATGGTGATCGCCTTGAACACGATCCGGCTCCAATCGACCGGCGATTTGCCCGGCGGAATCCCCAGCATCGCGATCCGCCCGCCCATCACCAACGCGTCGATCATCTGATCCAGACCCGCCTGATTGCCCGACATTTCCATGCCGACATCAAAGCCCTGCACGATCTTCAGCCGCGTCATCACCTCGCGCAGATCTTCCGACGTCACATTCACCGGCACCACATCCGCCACCTCTGCCGCCAGTTTCAACCGCGCCGGATTAACGTCGGTAATCACCACATGACGCGCCCCCACATGCCGCGCCACCGCAGCCGCCATGATCCCGATCGGCCCCGCCCCGGTGATCAGCACGTCCTCGCCAACCAGATCAAACGACAGCGCCGTATGCACCGCATTGCCCAACGGATCGAGGATCGCGCCGATCTCGTCATCAATCGTGTCCGGCAACGGCACCACATTGAACGCGGGCAAGCGCAGATATTCCGCAAAAGCCCCCGGTTCGTTCACCCCGATCCCCCGCGTCGCAGGGTCGAGATGAAACTTCCCGGCCCGGCTCTGCCGGCTCTGCTTGCCAATCAGATGCCCCTCACCCGAGCAGCGCTGCCCAATCGCCAGCCCCTCCACCTGCGCGCCCATAGCGACGATCTCGCCGGCAAACTCATGTCCCGTCACCAGCCCCAGCGGCACCGTCCGCGCCGCCCAGGCATCCCAGTTCCAGATATGAATATCGGTGCCACAAATTCCGGTCTTTCTGACCTTGATCAGCACATCCTCCGGCCCGATTTCCGGCACCGCGCGATCCTGCATCCACAGCCCGACCTCGGGCTTCGCCTTGACCAGACATTTCATCAGATCACCCCCACCGCTTTGCCCGCCGCCGCAAATGCGTCCAGCGCGAAATCCAGATCACCCAGCATCAGCCGCGCATTCATCTGCGTCCGGATCCGCGCCCGCCCCTGCGGCACCACCGGATAGAAGAACGCCGAAACCATCACCCCACGCGCATCCAGCTCTTGCGCAAACGCCTGCGCCAAAGGTGCCTCGCCCAGCATCACCGGCACAATCGGATGCGCGCCAGGCAAAAGATCAAACCCCAAAGCCTGCAACCCCGCCCGCCAATAGGCCGCGTTCCGCGCCAGATCAGCCCGCAAATCATCCGCGCCTTCGACAATATCCAAAGCCGCCAAAGCCGCCGCCACCACCGCAGGCGGCAACGCGTTGGAAAACAGATAAGGCCGTGCCCGCTGCCGCAAAAGATCAATCACCGGCTGCGGCCCGGCAATATAGCCGCCCAAAGCCCCGCCCAAAGCCTTGCCGAAAGTGCCGGTCAGAATATCCACCGCCACCCCCGCCGCCGCAGGCGTGCCCCGCCCCTGCGGCCCGATAAAGCCAGTGGCATGGCAATCATCCACCATGGTCAACGCGCCATATTCCGCCGCCAAAGCCGCAATCGCCGCCAGATTGGCAAAAGACCCGTCCATCGAAAACACGCCATCGGTGGCAATCAGCACAAACCGCGCGCCTTCCGCCCGCGCCCGCTGCAACTGCGCCTGCAAGTCTTCCATATCATTATTAAGAAAACGATAGCGCCGCGCCTTGCACAACCGCACCCCGTCAATGATCGAGGCATGGTTCAGGCTGTCCGAAATGATCGCATCCTGTTCGCCCAGCAACGGCTCGAACAAGCCAGCATTGGCATCAAAACAGGCGGCAAACAGGATCGCATCCTGCATGCCCAAAAACCTGGCCAGCCGCACCTCCAACGCCCGATGCAGATCCTGCGTGCCGCAGATGAACCTCACCGAGGCCATGCCATAGCCATGGCTGTCCATCGACGCCTTCGCCGCCGCGATCAGCCGCGGGTCATCCGCCAGCCCAAGATAGTTGTTGGCGCAAAGGTTCAGCATCTGCCGCCCGCCCACCTGCACCCGCACGCCCTGCGCGGCCTCAATCAGCCGCTCGCGCTTCATCAGCCCCGCAGCCTCGATCTCGGCCAGCGTGCCGCGCAGGTGGTCCAGAAAGCCAACATCTGTCATGACGGAAATTCCTCCAGTTTGACGGATCATGCCACAAGCGATGCGAAAGTCAACATAACGGAAAATAATCCGTAAAAACGGAACCCCTTCATCTTGGCACAAATACTCTCGGGGTCCGGGGGCGAGCCCCCGGCTGTCTCAGCTATCCTGAACGATCAGCAAGGCGCGCGCAGGCCCGGCCTCGGCGGCAATGGCGTGGGCGCGGTCGGCCGGATAGCGCGCGGTATCGCCCGGCCCCAGCACCTGCTCATCCTCGCCCGAGCGCAACCGTATCTGGCCTTCGATCACCGTCAGATGCTCGCGACAACCGGAAGAATGCGGCTCGCTTTCCAGCAACCCATTGGCGGCAAGGTGCAAATCGTAAACCTCGTGGTCGCCCACCGCGTCCGCAGGTGACAAGATTCGAATGCTGACCCCCCGCCCGCGCCCGCCGATCACCGGCGCTGCCGCCGCGCGCACAACGTCAATGCCCTGCTCCGCGCGGCCCTCCAGCAGCCCGGCGAAATCCACCTGCAAGGCTTGCGTCAGGTTCCACAGCGTCGCAACCGTGGGCGAGGATTCCGCCCGCTCGATCTGGCTGACCATCGACCGGCTAACGCCAGAAAGCTTCGCAACCGCGTCCAGACTCAGCCCACGCGCCTTGCGCGCCTCGCGCAGCGACGCGGCCAACCTGTCGTGGATGTCAGAGCGCGGGTTCATCCCGCTACCCTGCCCCCGCCCGCGTCGCCCGTCAACGGTGCGTGCAAACAACGACGCGTCCGAATCCGACAGAACTGCCCGTCGCCGATTTCTGTGCAGAAATCGCAGCTGGAATTCAGCTGCGAATTCCGCCGCTCAGGTGCCGCAGAAGGTCACATAGGCACCAAAGCCCTGCGGCGCGGGCAGGGTGAAGCCCTCGCGCCCCGCCTCTGGCCCGAACGGATCCCGCACCGCCGTCAGCAGGGCCTCGAACGGCAGCATGTCGCCCGCCGTCGCCGCTTCCAATGCCGCTTCCACCAGATGATTGCGCGGAATCACCGCCGGGTTGACCGCATTCATTGCCGTCGCCGCGTCCGGCCGCAGCCGCGCCCGCCAACGTGGCAACCACGCCCGCAGGCCAGCGCTATCGTCAAACAACGCCAGCAGCCCCGCCTCATCCTGCACTGCCCCTGCCAGACGCCGGAACGCCAGCGTCCAGTCAACTCCCTGAATCGCCAGCAGAAAATCATCCACCAACGCGGTGTCGCCCGCATCTTCGCCCCAAAGCCCCAGCTTGGCCCGCATCACGCCCAGCCATTCGGCCCGATACATCCCGGCAATCGCCTCCAGCCGCGCATTCGCCAGATCCACCGCCCGGTCAGCATCAGCGTCAAACAACGGCAACAGCGTCTCGGCCAGCCGCGCCAGATTCCAGCCCATGATCAGCGGTTGATTGGCATAGGCATAGCGGCCCTGCCGGTCGATTGACGAAAACACCGTCCCCGGCGCATAAGCCTCCATGAACCCACACGGGCCATAGTCGATCGTCTCGCCCGACAGCGCCATATTGTCGGTGTTCATTACGCCATGAATAAAGCCGACCCCCATCCACTGCGCCAAAAGCCGCGCCTGCCGGGCCGCCACGGCATCAAACAGCCCCAAAGCCCCCTCGGCCTGCGGAAAATGCCGCGCCATGGTATAATCCAGCAGCGCGCGCAGCTTGTCATCTTCCCCCCGCGCCGCGAAAAACTGGAAGGTGCCGACCCGGATATGGCTCGCCGCCACCCGCGCCAGCACCGCGCCGGGCAAGCGGCCAGAGTCGCGCCAGATATCTTCGCCGGTCGCCACCACCGCCAGACTGCGCGTGGTCGGTATCCCCAGCGCCGCCATCGCTTCCGAAATCAGATATTCCCGCAGCATCGGCCCCAGCGCCGCCTTGCCATCGCCGCCGCGCGAAAACGGCGTCCGGCCCGAGCCTTTCAGTTGCAAATCCCAGCGCCGCCCGTCCGGGGCCAGAATTTCGCCCAGCAGATGCGCCCGCCCATCGCCCAGTTGCGGCGAAAACCCGCCAAACTGATGCCCGGCATAGGCCAGCGCCGCCGGATCGGCCCCCGCAGGCAGTTCCGCCCCCGAGGCCCAGGCCGCCACCCCTGCCAGATCGATCCCCAGATCGGCGGCCAGCGCGTCATTCACCACCACCGCCCGCGGCGCAGGTGGCACGTCCGGGGCCAGCCGCAGATAGGTCCCCGGCAGATCACGCAGATAAGAATTGTCAAAATGCATCGCAGGCCCCCATGCCTTCAATATGGCACGCAGGCCGCGCGCGACAAGTCACCCAGCCCGCGCCATGCCGATGATACCATGGTCAATCACCGGAATCGCATCCACCTCGTCGCCCTCGCGCGTCACCACGCCAAAGCCCAGATCGAGGAAATAGATCTGCCGTCGCAGCAGCAATGCCGTGCCGGGGGCAGGCAGTTCCATCCCTGCCTCCGCCGCCGCCACGCTGTCCACCCGCAGATTGCTGGAGCTGGCCAGCTCCAACCGCGTTTCCACCGGTGCAATCCGATAGTCACAACCCGAGATTTTCACCCCCTTCTCGGGCAGCACCTGCATCACCGCCGCAAGCTTGCCCGCAACCACCGGCTGCGGCCCGATCGAGGGGCCATCCTGCTCGCGGCGGTAATTCACTGTGCTGGTCCAGTCGGCAGGCGCTTGCGGCACCGCCTTCTGCGGGATCATCGACAGCGTGATGGTGCCGCCATCATTGCCGCCCACCACTACCGCGTCGCCGTTGGACCTGTCGGCCTCATGCTCGGTGATACGTTCTTCGATCACGAACAGGCCGCGATCAAAGCGATACTCCCAGCTGTAACCGCTGCCGCGCTTCACATGGCTGGCCGCCGCCGTCACATCCCCAAAACCGCGCCCGCGATAGACCGCTGTGAAGCCGCCCTCGACCGTCACCTCGATCCCCGCCGCCAGATCGTCGGCGCTCAGGCAATCGGCAACCGCCACTCCCGGCACGGCAGACAGCGGCAGGCTGGCAAGAATCAGACGGGCAAGAATCACTTTCGCAAAGCGCATCACAAGGCTCCGGGTTGGCTTTGACAAAAGCTAACCAGCGCAAACGCTTGCGGCAAACAACAAAAAGCTGTCCTGAACCGCGCGGCGTTATAACGAAGGGAAAATGGTCGGGGCGAGAGGATTTGAACCCCCGGCCCTCTGGTCCCAAACCAGATGCGCTACCAGACTGCGCTACGCCCCGACTGACCGCTGCATAGACTCCTTTGCAGCGATTGAAAAGCCGCTACTCGCCAGAACAAGGCCAAACTGCACCGCTTTGTGCAATCGACGGGTGGCGCAGCTCGGAACCGGCAGCAATCCCCATCCGCTTGGCCAGACCGGCGTTGATTTCCAGCACAAACGCCACGCCTTCGCCGCCATCAATCGCGGTTTCATCCAGCGGCACCGCATCGGGATGCACCTGCATCACCCGGCCCGTCGCATCGGCAAAGATCATGTCCAACGGAATCAGCGTGTTCTTCATCCAGAAATACGCATGTTTCGGCTGTTCATAGACAAACAGCATGCCCGCCGACAGCGGCATCTTTTCGCGAAACATCAGGCCCTGATTGCGTTCAGCCTCGTCATCGGCGACCTCTATGCTGAAGCGTTGCGTGCCCGCAGGCCCGCGCACTTCCAGCACATCAGGGGCGCAACCCGCATGGGCTGCACCGCCACACAGATACGCCAGCGCGATCAGTCGCGCACAGAGGCTTCCCATGACAACACCTGTACCGCCATACGGCCCCGCTTGCCTTCGACAATGCGCAGGCACACCGCCTCGCCCGCCGCCAGATCGGCAAAACCGGAATGGCGCAGCACCTCGACATGCACGAACACGTCTTCGTTGCGGCCAAACACGTTGGCAAAACCAAAGCCCTTGCCCTTGTCGAACCACTTCACCCGCGCCGGTTCAAGCGGCAGGGTGGCGATTTCTTCCGGCGTGGTCTGCGTGTCTTCCTCGCCCAGCGGGAAGGTCATGCCAGCCGGCGGCTCGATCTTGAGCACCTCGACAGCCTGCACGCCCCGTTGAGTCTGCTGCACTTTTACCGTGATCCCGGCGCCATCGGCCACCGAGCTTTGTCCATAGTTTCGCAGCACATTGGCATGCAGCAATATGTCGCCCGAGTGTTCCTCGGAGACGATAAAGCCAAAGCCCTTGGCCGGATCGAACCATTTTACACGGCCGTGCAGTGTCTGCACGTCCATTTCTTCATCATTCATTTAAAGGACCGTTTCCCCAGATTGAGCCCCGCGCGCTATTCATTGCGGAAGATCGGCGGCGCATGCAAGGGGCATTCTTGCCGATTTTTGCGCCGAACTTTTCACGCTTCGTGAAAATCATGGGTTAAGTCTTTCAATTTTCCAATCATTTTCAACACCTTGACGCGACCACTTGAACCTATCATGCAACCGGAAGGCGCCATCGGCCCAAAACTCCATCTCTAAAGGGACAAGCCGGAATCCGCCCCAGAACGGCGGACGCTTCGGGTTTGGCCCGTGGGTGACGGTGATTTTCGCCACTTCCGCCATCAGATGCGTGCGCGACGACAGCGGTTGCGATTGCTGGCTGGCCCAGGCCCCCAGCCGCGACTTCAGGCTGCGGCTGGCGTAATAGGCATCCGCAGCCGAGCCTTCCTCGCGGCTGATCAGCCCGCGCACGCGGATTTGACGGCGCAGCGATTTCCAGTGCAGCACGAAGGCCGCCTTGCCGGAAGCCTCCAGCTCGATCCCCTTGGCCGAGCCGTAATTGGTGTAAAACACGAAGGCCGCAGGCTCGATATCCTTCAGCAGCACCATCCGCACATTCGGCAAACCTTGCGCGTCCACCGTCGCCAGCGCAATCGCGTTGGGGTCGTTGATTTCGCTGGCCTCCGCCTCTGTCAGCCAGTTCTGCGCGATCACAAACGGATCGTCTCCCGCGAAAATGCCCGTTCTGTCCATTCTGTCCTCTTTCCCGACGATGGGCGCGCTTGATGCAGCCCACCCTTTCGCCTACACACCATGGTCAGGAAATAGGGTGGACGGGGAAGACCGAATGTCAATTGGTGTCGTGACCGGCGGGTTGATGGCTGGCAAGCGTGGCCTGATCATGGGGCTGGCGAATGATAAATCCATCGCCTGGGGCATCGCGCAGTCGCTGGCCGCCCATGGCGCAGAGATTGCGTTTTCATATCTGGGTGATGCGCTGAAAAAGCGGGTCGAGCCGCTGACCGCCTCGATCGGGATGACCGAATTCGTCGAATGCGATGTCGGCAGCGAAGAGTCGATCGACGCGCTGTTTGCGCATCTGCAACAGCTGTGGGGCAAGATTGATTTCGTGGTCCACGCCATCGGCTTTTCCGACAAGAACGAATTGCGCGGGCGTTACGTCGATACCAGCCGCGCCAACTTCGCGTTGACGATGGATATTTCGGTCTATTCCTTCACAGCCGTCTGCCAGCGCGCCGCCGCGATGATGAATCCGGGCGGCAGCCTGCTGACCCTGACCTATTACGGCGCCGAAAAGGTGATGCCGCATTACAACGTGATGGGTGTGGCCAAGGCAGCACTTGAGGCTTCGGTGAAATATCTGGCCGAAGATCTGGGCAAGGACGGTATCCGGGTCAACGCGATTTCCGCCGGGCCGATCAAGACGCTGGCCGCCTCTGGCATCGGTGATTTCCGCTACATCATGAAGTGGAACGAACTGAACTCGCCGCTGCGCCGCAATGTCACCCAGGAAGAGGTCGGCAAGGCCGCTTTGTATCTGCTGTCAGACCTCGGCTCCGGCACCACCGGCGAGAATCTGCACGTCGACGCGGGCTATCATGTCGTTGGCATGAAAGCCGTTGATGCGCCGGATATCGATGCGGTGACCGGGCGCAAGGACAGCGCCCAGTGACACTCGCCGCCTTCCTGACCTTTGCGGGGCTGGTGATCTTCGCCGCCATCAGCCCCGGCCCTGCCGTGCTGATGTCGGCGCGCACCGGGCTGACCGAAGGCTTTCGCACCGGCGTCATGCTGGCGCTTGGCATTGCCAGCGGTGCGGTGATCTGGGCCATGGCGGCAATGTTCGGGCTGAACCTTGTCTTCGCCGCAGCACCTTCCTTGCTGTGGCTGCTGAAGATCGGCGGCGCGGCCTATCTGTTGTGGATGGCGTGGCACCTTTGGCACGACGCCAAAACCCCGCTGATCACCGCAGACAGCCGCCCCACCCCGCGTTCGCCGCTCGCCGCCTACCGGCTTGGGCTATGGACCAATCTGGCCAACCCGAAGGCGGCGGTGATGTTCTCGTCGATCTTCCTTGGCACCTTGCAAGACAACACCCCGTTGTGGGAACTGGGCCTGCTGCTGGCGGTGATCTTTCTGGCCGAAACGCTGTGGAACACCCTTGTCGCCCGCATTTTCTCGTTCGAGCAAAGCCGGGCGCGCTATATCAGCCTGAAAACCATCATCGACCGCAGCTTCGGCGGGCTTCTGGCCCTGCTCGGGGTCAAGATCGCCGCCACCTGAGGAGAGCTTCCATGAACGACCGTCTGCCGCATGAAAAAGGCTTTCACGTCAGCTGGGATCAGATGCACCGCGATGCCCGTGCGCTGGCGTGGCGGCTGGATGGCAAAGGCCCGGATGCGGGCGCCTGGAAAGCTGTGGTCGGCATCACCCGTGGCGGTCTGGTGCCGGCGATGATTGTCGCGCGCGAGCTGGATATCCGGGTGGTCGATACGATCTCGGTGAAATCCTATCACTCAGGCGGAGGTCAGGCCGATCAGCGTTCGGAAGCAAAGGTCATCAAATCGCCGCAGGCTGATCTGATGGGCGATGGCACCGGCATCCTGATCGTCGATGATCTGGTCGACAGCGGCAAGACGCTGGAACTGGTGCGCAAGCTTTACCCCAAGGCGCATTTCGCCACCGTCTACGCCAAGCCCTCGGGCAAGCCGCAGGTTGACAGCTATATCACCGAGGTCAGTCAGGACACCTGGATTTTCTTCCCCTGGGATATGGCGCTGCAATATGTCCAGCCGTTCCGCGGTCAGGACTGACCCTCTGCGCCACGTCGGCCTGTGCCCTCAGGGCGAAGCGGCCGGAAAAATCTGTCGCTCAGCAGGGGCGCAAGCCCGCTGATCCCCCGCCAGGAGACCCCGCATGACCCACCCGCTCAACCCCGCCATGGCCGCCACCGATCCGCCGCCGGTGATGGAGGCGCGGCGCTGGCTGCAAGGCGTGGAGTTTCCGCCCGAACGCCCGCTGATCAACATCAGCCAGGCCGCGCCGGTCGATATTCCGCACCTTGGCTTGCGGCAAGCGGTGGCCGATGCCGCGCTGAACAACCCCGAGGCGCATCTTTACGGCCCGGTGCTGGGCCTGCCCGCGCTGCGCGCCGAAATCGCCAAACAATGGTCGCAGGCTTACGGCGGCACTGTGCTGGAAAGCCAGACCGCGATCACCCAAGGCTGCAATCAGGCGTTTTGCGCGGTGATGGCGACGCTCGCCGGTGCGGGCGATGAGGTGATCCTGCCGACGCCGTGGTATTTCAACCACAAGATGTGGCTGGATATGCAGGGCGTCAAAACCGTGCCGCTCGCTGCAGGCGCGGGCCTGATCCCCGAGGCTGATGCCGCCGCCGCCCTGATCACCGACCGCACCCGTGCGATTGTGCTGGTATCGCCCAACAACCCCGGCGGCGCGGAATACCCGGCTGAAACCCTGAGCGCCTTCCGCGATCTTTGCCGCGCCCGCGGGCTGGCCTTGATCGTCGATGAAACCTACCGCGATTTTGACAGCCGCTCTGGCCGCGCGCATGACCTTTTTACCGATCCCGACTGGGCCGACACGCTGATCCAGCTTTATTCGTTCTCAAAGGCGTATCGCCTCACCGGCCACCGCGTCGGCGCGATCACCGCCTCGGCCAAGCGGCTGTTTCAGGTGGAAAAATTTCTCGATACCGTCGCGATTTGCCCCAACCAACTGGGCCAGATCGCGGCACTTTGGGGGATGCAGAACCTTGGTCAATGGCTGGCGGGGGAACGCGCCGAAATCCTCAGCCGCCGCGCCGCGATGGTGAATGGCTTCTCGGCGCTGCCCGACTGGAAACTGCTCGGCTGCGGTGCCTATTTCGCCTATGTCGAACACCCCTACCCCTTGGCTTCGGATGCGCTGTGCAAACGGCTAGTGTCCGAAGCGGGCCTGTTGATGCTGCCCGGCACCATGTTCCAACCCGAGGCCAGCGCGGCAGGCAAACGCCAGATCCGCATCGCCTTTGCCAATGTCGATGCCGCCGGCATCGCCGAAACCTTCCGCAGGCTGGCGGCGTTCAAGGGCTAAGTGCGGATTGCCTTCACAGGAAGGCAGACATTCGCCCCGCAACCCGCTTTAGCGCTCTCTTGCCCCCATCCCGGCAACCGCTTAGACAAGCGGTCAAACTCTTTTGCAGACAGGCAACCCGATGTCCAAGGCACCGCATACCGACGAAGACACCCCGAAGAAAAAGCGCCGTGGCGCATCGGTGATTGTTTGGGTTCTGATGGCGATGCTGATCGCAGGTCTGGGCGGCTTTGGCGTTACCAACTTCGGCGGCGGCGTCACCGCGATCGGCGCAGTTGGTGATCGCGAGATCAACGTCAACGAATATGCCAGCGCGCTGCGGCAGGAACTGGATGCCTTCTCGCGGCAGGTCGGCCAACCGATCGGTCTGGCGCAGGCGCAGGCGCTTGGGCTGGACCGGCAAGTGCTGCAAAGCGTGATCAACCGCACCGCGCTGGATAACGAGGCCGACCGCATCGGCCTGTCGGTCGGTGATGCGACAGTGGCGGCAAAACTGTCTGGCATCGCGTCATTCCAGAGCGTTTCCGGTGGCTTTGATCGCGCCGCCTACCGCGACATCCTGCAACGCAACAACCTGACCGAGGCGGTCTACGAACAGGGCTTGCGCGCCGATACCGCCCGGCAACTGCTGCAAACCGCAGTCACTTCGGGCATCACCACCCCCGCCGCGCTGACCGACACGCTGGCCAACTGGGCCGGCGAGACGCGCGGCTTCGAGGTGCTGCGCCTGACCGAAGCCAGCCTGCCCACCCCGCTGCCCGCCGCGACCGATGCCGAACTCGACGCCTATTACAAGGCCAACATCGCCACCTACACCCGCCCCGAGGCCAAGCGGATTTCCTACGTCGCGCTGCTGCCCGACGATCTGGCGAAAGACATGCCCACCGACGAGGCCGCGCTGCAAGCCGCCTATGACGCCAAGCTGTCCGAATACGTCATCCCGGAAAAGCGCCTTGTCGAACGGCTGGGCTTTGCCACCGAAGCCGACGCCGCCGCCGCAAAGGCCCGCCTCGACGCCGGTGAAAGCTTTGATACGCTGGTCGCTGAACGCAACCTGACGCTGGATGATGTCGATATGGGCGATGTGTCGAAATCCGAACTGGGGGCTGCGGGCGACGCGGTGTTCGCGCTGACCAGCCCCGGCGTGGTCGGCCCGCTGGCATCCAATGTCGGCCCGGCGCTGTTCCGGATGAACGCAATTCTGGCCGCGCAGGAAACCACCTTTGAACAGGCCAAACCCGATCTGGCCAAGGAACAACAGCTGGAAGCCGCCCGCAAAGCCATTGGCGACAAGGTTGAAGCCGTCGACGACTTGCTTGCAGGTGGCGCAGCCCTGACCGATCTTGCCAAAGAACAAGGCATGACGCTGGCCAGCACCGATTATGCCGCCGGGGCCGCCGACAACGACACCATCACCGACTACAAAGCCTTCCGCGAAGCCGCCGACAAACTGGCCGAGGGCGATTTCCCCGAAGCCATCCTGCTCGAAGACGGCGGCCTTGTCGCGCTGCAACTCGACAGCATCATCCCGCCGACCCCGCGCCCGTTTGATACGGTGAAGGATCAGGTCGCCGCCGCCGTCCACGCCGAAGCCCTCGCCAAGGCGCTCGCCGCCGCAGCCGCGACGATCAAGACCGCCGTCGAAGCCGGGGCCAGCCTTGGCGCGCATGGCATCGTCGAACGCACCGCGCAGATCGACCGTCAGGGTCTGGTGAAAGACACCCCGCCCGAGCTGCTGACCGCCGTGTTCGAAATGGCCCCGAACGAGGTCCGCCTGATCGAGACCCCCGGCTTTGCCGCGCTGGTGAAACTGACCACCGTCACCGCCGCCGCCACCGACAGCGAAGACGCCAAGACCCTGCGCGAGGCGATCACGATCAACGCCGCCCGCGCGATTTCCGAAGACGTGATGGCACTTTACACCACCGCCTTGACAGCCGAAGCCGGGATCACCCTGGATCAGGCAGCGATCAACGCCGTGCACGCGCAACTTGGCCAGTAAGGGGCAGCGATGAAACTTCTGCCCGCCTTTGACGATTTTGAACGCGCTTGGGCGCAGGGCAAGAACCAGCTGGTTTACGCCCGGCTTGCCGCCGATCTGGACACGCCGGTCAGCCTGATGCTGAAACTGGCCGAAGCCCGCAGCGATACTTTCATGCTGGAATCGGTGACGGGCGGCGAGGTGCGCGGCCGTTATTCAGTGGTCGGCATGAAGCCCGATCTGATCTGGCGCTGCCACGGCGAAACCGCCTCGATCAACCGCGAAGCCCGGTTTGACCCGCAGGCTTTCACCGCCCTGCCGGGGCATCCGTTGGACAGCATGCGCGCGCTGATCGCTGAAAGCCGGATTGATCTGCCCGAAGGCCTGCCCGCGATTGCGTCGGGCCTGTTCGGCTATCTTGGCTATGACATGATCCGGCTGGTCGAACACCTGCCCAACATCAACCCCGATCCGCTGGGCCTGCCCGACGCGGTGCTGATGCGGCCTTCCGTCGTGGCGGTGCTCGATGGCGTCAAGGGCGAGGTGACGCTGGTTGCCCCGGCCTGGGCCGCCTCTGGCCTGTCGGCGCGCGCGGCTTACGCGCAGGCCGCCGAACGGGTGATGGATGCCCTGCGCGATCTCGACCGCGCCCCGGCCGCACAGCGCGATCTGGGCGAATCTGCAACCGTTGGCGAGATGGAATCAAACTTCAGCCACGAAGGCTACAAGGCCGCGGTGGAAAAGGCGAAAGACTATATCCGCGCCGGTGACATCTTTCAGGTGGTGCCGTCGCAGCGCTGGAAACAGCGGTTCGAACTGCCGCCCTTCGCGCTCTATCGGTCCTTGCGCCGCACCAACCCGTCGCCGTTCATGTTCTTTTTCAACTTCGGCGGCTTTCAGGTCATCGGCGCCAGCCCGGAAATCCTTGTGCGGCTGCGCGATGGTGAAGTCACCGTCCGCCCGATCGCGGGCACCCGGATGCGCGGTGCCACGCCCGAGGAAGACAAGGCGCTGGAACTTGACCTGCTGGCCGACAAGAAGGAACTGGCGGAACATCTGATGCTGCTCGATCTGGGCCGCAACGATGTCGGTCGTGTTGCCAAGATCGGCAGCGTCCACCCGACCGAGCAATTCATCATCGAACGCTACAGCCATGTCATGCACATCGTCTCCAACGTCGTCGGCCAGATTGCCGATGGCGAAGACGCGCTGTCAGCGCTGCTGGCGGGCCTGCCTGCGGGCACGGTCTCGGGCGCGCCGAAGGTGCGCGCGATGGAAATCATCGACGAGCTGGAGCCGGAAAAGCGCGGCGTCTATGGCGGCGGCGTCGGCTATTTCGCCGCCAACGGCGAGATGGATTTCTGCATCGCGCTGCGCACGGCGGTGTTGAAGGAGGAAACCCTGTATATTCAGGCTGGCGGCGGCGTAGTCTATGACAGCGACCCCGAAGCAGAATATCAGGAAACCGTCAACAAATCCCGTGCCCTGCGCCGCGCCGCCGAAGACGCCGGCATGTTCACCCGCAAGGGCAATCTCTGAGCCTGCAAGCGGTGCGTGACACCCGGTTTCCGCTGCGCGCAAACCGGGCTTTCACACACCCTACCTCGCGCCCGGTTTACCGCTTGCAGGAACGCCGTGGCGGTGGGATTTGAGTATTTAGGCCAAGATGAAGCCGTCTGGCAAAGCTTGCCAAAATGTTAACAATCCCAGACCAAGCCCTTGATTTCCTTGGATCAGACCAGCTGTCCACATGTGGACAGCCTTACTTCACCACCAGCACCGCCGAAACCGGTGCCAGCGCCACGGCAGAGGCGCGGCCCTCCAGCGTCCACTCCATCAGCGCGGCGACGGTTTCAGGCCGGGTCGAGCCCAGCACCACCACCCGCCCGTCTTGCGCCGCCTTGAACGCCGCGCGGTCAAGGTAGCGGCGGATCAGCGGGGTATCTTCACCCTCGGCATCCAGATCGCGGAAGATCACCGCCGCCGCCACGCCGTCGCGCCGCGCCACCTGATCCGCCGCGTTCAGCCCCTTGTCGAAGGTGATCAGCCCGCGCCCCTGTTGCTTGATCAGCGGCACCACTTGCGTCGCCAGCGGCCGGTTATCCTGAAAGCCGCTGCGGCCCAGATCCATCACTGCCACCGATTGATCCAGCACGGCGGCGTTGGCCTGAAAGGTCTGCTCCAGATCGGCGGCGGTGGCCCCTTCCGGAATGCCCGCAGCAAGCATTACCACCTCTTGCCCGGCGGCCCGGTAGATCGCCTCGGCGGCATCGGCGGCGGGGTCGAGCGGGTCAATCACGAAGGTTACCGGAAACGGCAGCGCCGCCAGCCGGGCGCGGTCCAGATCGGCGGCCCCGGTATCCAGCAGCAAGACCGCAAACAGCGGCTTGCCTGCATCATTCTGGAAACTGCGGGCAAAGCGCGCCAGCGGGCGGGTATCTTGCGCAGGCGGGCTTGGCTCGGCACCTTCAGCCGCAGGTTCGGTCGGGGCGGCGATGCTGGGCAAGCGGCCCACCTTCACGCCATCGACGGTTTTATCAAGCCCGGTGCTGGGCTGCAACACCGCAGCCGGATCGGTTTGCAGCGATGTCGGCAGGTCTGGAGCCGGGGCCGGTTCGGGTGGCGGATCCAGCGTGATTGCGGTGGGCGGGGCGGGTTCTGCAGCCGGAGCGGGATTGAGCAGCGTCTCATCCGTTTCGGGGGCGGCAGGGGGCGGCAGATCGGCGGGGGCCGGGGGGGCATCCGCCGCCTCGATCTGCGGCAACGGCTCCGCCACGGGCTTTGCAGGCGCAAGCTCTGCCGCAACAACGACATCAGGCGCGGCCTGCCCGGCCTGCGGCATGGCGGGCGCTGGTGGCGCCTCAACCACCGCTTTCGGCTGCGGTGCGGCGGGTTCATCAGCGACAGCCGGTTTCGGTGCGGCGGGGTCAGCTGCAACAACAGCGGGCTTTTCCGGCTCCGGGGCGGTTTCAGCCGCCTGCTCAGGTAGCACAGGCGCGTCCGTCTGCTTGTCAGGTGCTGCCTCTTCCAACTTGACCGGGGCAGGCTCTGGTTTGGCAGGCGCATTCGCGGCCACCTGCACGACGGGCAGCGGCGCGAGTTGCGAAACCACCCCCAGCCCGACCGCTGCGACCACACCACCCACCACGATCCCCGTCACGAAATTCCGGATCACACCAGCCTCCAACCGTAATTCGACGCCACTTGCCCTTGACGCCCCTTTGCCGCTAGGCCCATCTATAGACAGCCATGCGAACGCTTTGGCTTTCTATAGACCGAACCGCCGCCGCCTTCATCCCTTTTCCGCCCGGACCCTGCAAGATGCTCCTGCTCATCGACAACTATGACAGCTTCACCTACAACCTCGTGCATTATCTGGGCGAGTTGGGCGCGGATGTGCAGGTGGTGCGCAATGATGCGATGTCGGTGCAGGATGCGCTGGCGCTGAAGCCCGAGCTGATCGTGCTGTCGCCCGGCCCCTGCGATCCGGCGCAGGCCGGGATCTGTATTCCGCTGACCAAGGCTGCCGCCGCCGCCAATGTGCCGCTGCTGGGGGTTTGCCTTGGCCATCAGACCATTGGCGAGGCGTTTGGCGGTAAAGTGATCCGCTGCCATGAAATCGTGCATGGCAAGATGGGCGCGATGCACCATGCCGGCAAGGGCATGTTCCGCGGCCTGCCCTCGCCGTTTCTGGCGACGCGCTATCACTCGCTGGTGGTTGAACGCGAAAGCTTGCCCGACTGTCTGGAGGTCACCGCCTGGCTGGAAGATGGCACCATCATGGGGCTGCGCCACCGCGAAAAGCTGATCGAGGGTGTGCAGTTTCACCCCGAATCCATCGCCTCGGAACACGGCCACCAGTTGCTGAAGAACTTCCTCGACTCCGCCAAATCCGGGGTGCCCGCATGAGCGATATTCTCAAACCGCTGATCGGCGTCGCCGCCACCCGTGCGCTGACCCGTGCCGAGGCCGAAGCGGCGTTTGGCGCTTTGTTCGAAGGGGCCGCGACCCCGGCGCAGATGGGGGGTTTCCTGATGGCGCTGCGGGTGCGCGGCGAAACCGTGGATGAATACGCCGCCGCCGCAACGGTGATGCGGTCCAGATGCAACCCGGTGAAGGCCCCTGCGGGCGCGATCGATATCGTTGGCACCGGCGGCGATGGCAAGGGCACGCTGAATATCTCGACCGCCACTGCCTTTGTGGTGGCTGGCGCAGGGGTTGTGGTCGCCAAACATGGCAACCGCAACCTGTCGTCGAAATCCGGTGCCGCCGATGCGCTGACCGAGATGGGGCTGAACGTGATGGTCGGCCCCGATATCGTCGAGACCTGCCTGCACGAGGCCGGGATCGGCTTCATGATGGCCCCGATGCACCACCCGGCCACCCGCCATGTTGCCCCGGTTCGCGCCGAACTCGGCACCCGCACGATCTTCAACATCCTTGGCCCGCTGACCAACCCCGCAGGCGTCAAACGCCAGTTGACCGGGGCATTTTCGCCCGCGCTGATCCGCCCGATGGCCGAAACCCTGCTTACCCTGGGGTCGGAAAAGGCTTGGCTGGTGCATGGCGGCGACGGCTCGGATGAGATTTCGATTGCCGCACCCACCGCCGTGGCCGCGCTGGAAAACGGTGCTGTGCGTGAATTTACCCTGCACCCCGAAGATGCGGGCCTGCCGGTCTACGCCTTTGAGGCCATTCAGGGCGGCACCCCTGCCGAAAACGCCGTCGCCTTCCGCGCCCTGCTGGAAGGGGCGAAAGGCGGCTTCCGCGATGCGGTGTTGCTGAACGCCGCGGCGGCATTGGTGGTGGCCGACAAGGTGACAAACCTGAAGGAAGGCGTTGATCTTGCCCGCCATTCCATCGACTCGGGTGCCGCCAGGGCAAAGATCGACGCGCTGCGCCGCCTGACCAATGCCTGACCTGCCAGCTTATGGCCTGACCCGCCCCCAAAGCCCCTTTGACAAGGCGACCGCATGACCACGATTCTTGACCGCATCAAAGCCTACAAACTGGAAGAAGTCGCAGCCCGCAAAGCCGCCCGCCCGTTAGCGCAACTGGCAGAGGCCGCGCGTTCAGCACCTGCCCCGCGCGGTTTTGCCAAGGCATTGTCCGAAGCAGCCCTCAGCGGTTATGGCCTGATCGCCGAGATCAAAAAGGCCAGCCCGTCCAAAGGCTTGATCCGTGCCGACTTTCATCCGGCAGAGCTTGCAAAGGCCTATGAGGCAGGTGGCGCGACCTGCCTTTCCGTGCTGACCGACGCGCCGTCGTTTCAGGGGGATGATGCTTTCCTGACCGAAGCCTCGCTTGCCACAAGCTTGCCCTGCCTGCGCAAGGATTTCATCTACGACCCCTATCAGGTGGTCGAGGCCCGCGCCCTGCATGCCGATTGCATCCTGATCATCCTTGCTTCGGTTTCCGACGCGCAAGCCGCCGAACTGGAGGCCGCCGCCTTTGAACAGGGCATGGATGTGCTGCTCGAAGTCCACGACCGCGCCGAACTGGATCGCGCCTGCCTGCTGAAATCGCCACTGATGGGCATCAACAACCGCAACCTGCACACCTTCGATGTCACGCTGGAAACCACGCGGCAGCTGGCCCGGCATGTGCCCGAAGATCGGCTGATCGTGTCGGAAAGCGGGTTGTTCACCCCTGCCGATCTGGCCGACGTGGCCGCTTACGGCGCGCGCTGCTTCCTGATCGGCGAGGCGCTGATGCGGCAAGCTGACGTCGCCGCCGCCACCCGCGCCATCCTTGCCAAACCGCTGACCGGCGAGGGCGGCGTATGAGCCTGAGCCATTTCGACGATCACGGCCACGCCCATATGGTCGATGTTTCGGATAAGCCGGTGACGGCGCGGGTCGCTGTGGCACGCGGTGCGGTGAAAATGACGGCCGAAACCTTGGCGCTGATCACCGAAGGCCGCGCCAAGAAGGGCGATGTTCTGGGCGTGGCGCGGCTTGCAGGCATCATGGCGGCGAAGAAAACCGCCGATCTGATCCCGCTCTGCCACCCGCTGCCGATCACCAAGGTTGCGCTCGATCTGACCCCAGATGCCAACCTGCCCGGCATCATCGTCGAGGCCACGGTGAAAACCGGCGGCCAGACCGGGGTGGAAATGGAGGCGCTGACTGCCGTATCGGTCGCGTGCCTGACGATCTACGATATGGTCAAGGCGGTTGAGAAATCCATGTCAATCGAAGGTATCCGGCTTATCCTGAAAGATGGCGGAAAATCAGGACGTTACGAGGCAAGGTGATGATCACGGTTGAAGAAGCGCTCGCCCGCTGCCTGGCCCTTGCCACACCGCTCGGCACCGAAACCATCGCCTTGCGCCACGCCAATGGCCGGGTGATGACCACCGCCGCCACCGCGCAACTGACGCAACCGCCGTTTCCCGCCAGTGCGATGGACGGCTACGCCCTGGGCCGTGCGGGGGCAGTCGGTGACCGCTTTACCGTCATCGGCGAGGCCGGCGCGGGCCACGGCTTTACCGGCACGCTGCAACCACATCAGGCCACCCGCATCTTCACCGGCGCGCCGGTGCCCGCAGGCGGTGTGACAGTTGCTATTCAGGAAGACATCAGCGTCCGCGGCGACCAGATCACCCTGACCGCCGCAGCCTTGGCCGATGCCAATATACGCCCGATGGGACAGGATTTCGCCAAAGGCCAGCCGCTTGCGCCGCGCCTGCTGCGCCCTAACGATCTGGCCTTGCTTGCCGCGATGAACGTGCCGCAGGTGACCGTCCGTCGCCGCCCCGTCGTCGCCCTGATCGCCACCGGCGACGAGCTGGTGATGCCCGGTGAGGTTCCCGGCCCCGATCAGATCATCGCCTCCAACGCCTTCGCGCTTGCCGCCATGATTGAATCCGTCGGTGGCGAGGCGCGGATGCTGCCGATCGCGCGCGACAACGAGGCCTCGCTGCGCACGGTTTTCGGCCTGACGGAAGGCGCGGATCTGATTGTGACCATCGGCGGCGCGTCGGTTGGCGATCACGATCTGGTTGGCAAAGTCGCCACCGATCTGGGGTTGGAACGCGCCTTCTGGAAGATTGCCATGCGCCCCGGCAAGCCATTGATGGCCGGGAAAGTGCTTGGAATTCCGATGCTTGGCCTGCCCGGCAACCCGGTTTCCGCCATCGTCTGCGGCCATCTGTTTCTGGTGCCGATGCTGAAAGCCATGCTCGGCCTGCCCAGCCTGCCGCAAATTCTGACAGCCCGGCTTGGCAGCGATCAACCCGCCAACGGCCCGCGCAGCCACTACATGCGCGCGCGGCTGTCGGTGGTGGATGGCGCGCAAACCATCACCCCGTTTGAGCGGCAAGACTCGGCGCTGCTGTCGATTCTGACCGAAGCCGACGCGCTGCTGATCCGCCCGATGAACGATCCGGCGCGCCGGACAGGCGAAATGTTGAATTATATCTCAATCTAGCGCCCTGATTCGGATAACGCTTGACACAAACCAAGAACGCGGGCAGAACATACCAACAACACCGATCTGGGGGCTGCGGCATGCTGACGCGTAAGCAATTGGAATTGCTGGATTTCATTAAAACCCGGATGGACAAAGACGGTGTTCCGCCCTCGTTCGATGAAATGAAGGATGCCCTCGATCTGCGGTCGAAATCCGGCATCCACAGGTTGATCACTGCGCTGGAAGAACGCGGTTTCATCCGTCGCCTTGCCCACCGCGCCCGCGCGCTGGAAATTGTTAAACTTCCCGATGCAATGGAACGCCCCGGCTTCTCGCCGAAACTGATCAAGGGTGACAAGGTTGATCCACCGCGCGCTGCCCTGCCGATCGAGGCGGTTTATGCGATGGAACTGCCCGTCATGGGCCGCATCGCCGCCGGTGTGCCGATTGACGCCATTTCGCATGTTTCGCATCATGTGGCAGTGCCGGGTTCGATGTTGTCAGGTGTCGGCCAGCACTACGCGCTGGAGGTGAAGGGCGATTCGATGATCGAGGCCGGCATCAACGATGGGGATATCGTGGTGATCCGTGAACAAAGTACCGCCGAAAACGGCGATATCGTAGTGGCGCTTGTCGAGGATTCCGAAGCGACGCTGAAGCGCTTTCGTCGTCGTGGCAGCATGATCGCGCTTGAAGCTGCCAACCCCGCTTATGAAACCCGCGTGTTCCCCGACCAGATGGTCAAGGTGCAAGGCCGCTTGGTGGGGCTGATCCGCAGCTACTGAACAGCCACAAGAGCACGCGGTTTGCTCAGGCGGCGGTTTTGCCAGATCGGACGATCCGCCATCCAAAGGCGCGGCGCAGTTCGCGTCGGGTGCAGCGTCAATTGGTCTGCCTGCACAGAAATCGCCAGCGCTCCGGTCCGATCCAGCATCTTGCGATCCACCAAGAGGCAGCCATCGGCTGCCACGTCAACGGGTTCAATCGCCGCCGGCAGGACCACCAGATCTGCCGCAGCACAGGCAGCCCGCAGCGCCTCGGGCGCAACCTTTCCGGCCAAAGCAATGCCGCGCCAGCCTTCTACCTCAAAGGCCCGCGCAGCCTTTGGCCCGCTGAACCCGGCCCGCCCGAAGGCCAGTTGCTGCGTTGCAAGATCGCCATCGTCCTGTAACCACGCATCTGCCGTAAACCCGGCACCACGGCGCGCAGACAGCGCCCGCCCGTCACCCGATAGCAGACCGACAAGCGTGCCATCGCTGGAAATCAACAGTTGAGGCCGCTCGGTGCCTATCCATAGGCCCAGCCCCAAAACCAGCGGGGCAAGCGCGGCCCACCGCACCCGGCCACGCCACAGAATCAGCCAGACACCGGCCAAAGTGAGCAGCGGCATGACCCAAGGCGCCGGCGCGACGATTGGTGTCACCGCTCCCTCCAACCCGGCGACCCAATGCGCCACCCATAAGATCCAGCGCGCCGACAATTCCATCAACCACAGCGCCGGGCCTGCAAGCCCGATCGGCGCCAACAGCGCCGCCACGGCCCCCGCCGCCATCAAAGCCGACATCACCGGCACGGTCAGCAAATTGGCAAGCAGGCCATAATCAGTGAAGCGGTTGAAGGTTGCGGCGGCATAGGGTGCTGTCGCGATCCCGGCCAGAACCGAGGTCAGCAGCAAGGTAAACACCGGCATCAGCCAGCGCGGCAACCGTTCGCGCAGGATTTGCCGGTCCAGCGCGCCAAACCCGGCGATTAACACCACGGTCGCGGCAAAAGACAGCTGAAACCCCGGTTCTGCCAGGCTTTCCGGTTCCATCAACAACAAGACCACCGCCGCCAGCGCCACCGAACGCAGCGTCAGCGCGCGCCGGTCGAACAGAACGGCCCCAAGCATGACACAGACCATCAGAAACGCCCGCTCAGTCGCGACATTCGCACCAGACAGCAGCAAATAGAACAGCGCCACCCCAAAGGCGACCACGGCGGCGATCTTTTTCGAATTCACCCGCAGCGCCAGCGGCGGTATCAAGGCCAGCCCATAGCGCAGCAGCACAAATACAAATCCGGTCAGAAACGCCATGTTCATGCCGGAAATTGCCAGCAAGTGCGCAAGGTTACTGTCACGCAACGCCTGGACCGTGGCCAGCGAGATGCCCGAGCGATCCCCCGTCATCACGCCCGAGGAAAATGCCCCCGCATCGCCCGGTACCGTCGCCATCAGTGCGGCCGACAAGCGCGTGCGCAAACGGTTAATGACTTGGGTTCCGGCCGCCGGTTCCGCCCACAGCAGCACCGGGCTGCGGGTATAGCCCACAGCACCCAAGCGTTTGAAATATGCCATCCGACGAAAATCGAAACCGCCCGGTTCTGCCGGCCCCTCGGGTGCCGCAAGCGATGCCGTCAGCAGCACCACCTGTCCCGGATCAAAGCCAGCCTTCTGGCCATGCAACGAAATGCGCACCATCAGCGGCGTTTTGTCGGGCGGCACAGCCTGCAACACCACCTGATCCAGGGTGATCCGCAGCGCATCGGATTGTGACCGGTCGATTTCGATGATTCGGCCCTGCACCGCACCATAGTAGCGAAACTCCAGCATAGGCGCGGCCACCAGATGCGCGCGCGCGCCTGCCGCCAAGGCACCGGCAAGCAGGCAGGCCAGGATCACCATCACGGGGTGCGCCAGCTCTGGCCCCCAGAGATACGCTGCGACCAGGCCGAGAAATCCGACAAGGCAGACGATATAAAACGTCAGCCCCGGTTCAAACGGCAGGGCAAACCAGATCGCAATGGCCAAGACACGCAGCGGCCAAAGCCAGATGCCATTCCGCCCCGCCACCTTGTTTTGCCCCCCACATTTGCCTAAAGCTGCGCCGATCCTACTGCCGCTCAGGTTTCCGAAAGGTTAACGCCCCATGTCCCGTCCCCCCGAAACCCGTCCAGTTGTTACCCGCTTTGCCCCTTCGCCCACCGGCTATCTGCACATCGGCGGCGGTCGGACGGCGCTGTTCAACTGGCTTTATGCGCGCGGGCGCGGCGGCACGTTTTTGCTTCGCATTGAAGATACCGACCGTGAACGCTCCACCCCGGAAGCCACGGCGGCGATCCTGCGCGGCCTGACCTGGCTGGGCCTTGATTGGGATGGCGAGGTCGTCAGCCAGTTCGCCCGCAAGGACCGCCATGCCGAGGTTGCGCATCAGATGCTTGCGCGAGGAACGGCCTATAAGTGCTTCAGTACGCAAGAGGAAATCGCAGCCTTCCGCGCCGAGGCCGAGGCGCGCGGTACCTATGCGCTGTTCCAAAGCCCGTGGCGCGATGCCGATCCCGCCACCTTTCCGGATGCGCCTTATGTCATCCGCATGAAGGCCCCGCGCAGCGGCGAAACCGTGATCCATGATACCGTGCAGGGTCGTGTGGTGATCCAGAATTCGACGCTGGATGATATGATTTGTTTACGCTCGGATGCTACGCCAACCTACATGTTGGCTGTTGTCGTGGATGATCACGACATGGGCGTCACGCATGTTATCCGGGGGGATGATCACCTGAACAACGCCGCGCGCCAGCAGATGATCTATGACGCGATGGGCTGGGAAATCCCGGTCTGGGCGCATATTCCGCTGATTCACGGCCCCGATGGCAAGAAACTGTCGAAACGCCATGGCGCAACCGGGGTCGAGGAGTATCAGGCGATGGGCTACCCCGCCGCCGGGATGCGGAACTATCTGACGCGGCTCGGTTGGGCGCATGGCGATGCCGAGATTTTCACCAGCGCCGAAGCGATGCAGATGTTCGATCTGTCGGGAATTGGCCGCGCCCCGGCCCGGCTTGATTTCAAGAAGCTGGAAAATACCTGTGGCCATCACATCGCCATGGCCGACAATGCTGCACTGCTGCATGAAATTGAAGGTTTTCTGGTTGCTGCCAAGCGCCCGGCCCTGTCTCCCGCGCAAAAACAGCTTTTGGCGCAGGCGCTGTACTGCGTAAAAGACCGCGCGAAGACCTTCCCGGAACTGCTTGAAAAGGCTCACTTTGCGCTGATTTCGCGCCCGGTGGTCGCGGATGAGGTTTCGGGCAAGTCACTGGATACGGTATCCCGTGGTATACTGAAATCGTTGACGCCGCGCCTGCAAAATGTTAGATGGACAAAGGACGCGCTGGAACCGATCCTGAACGACGTTGCTGCTGATTACGGGATCGGCTTTGGCAAACTCGCCGCTCCGCTGCGGGCCGCTCTGGCCGGGCGAAGCGCCACGCCAAGCGTTTATGACATGATGCTGGTCATCGGTCAGAACGAAACGATTGCGCGGCTGGAGGATGCGGCGGCCTGACCGCCCCTTCCCCTGCCGAACCGGAACCAAGCCTTCCCCACAACCTTGGGGGCGGCTTCCATTGGGGGATGAGAGATGGCCGAACAGACCAAGACCGCGACGCTGAGCCTTGACGGAAAGTCCTACGACCTGCCGGTGTACAAGCCGACGCTGGGGCCTCAAGTTGTTGATATCCGCAAACTTTATGACCAAGCCGACGTGTTCACCTTTGACCCTGGCTTCACCTCGACCGCGGCTTGCGAAAGCGCGATCACCTTCATCGACGGTGACAAGGGCGAACTGTTGCACCGCGGCTATCCGATCGAACAGCTCGCTGCCGAATCGTCCTATCTCGAGGTGTGCTACCTGTTGCTGTATGGTGAACTGCCGAACGCCGCCCAGCTGGCCGATTTTGAAGGCCGCGTGACGCGCCACACTATGCTGCACGAACAAATCCACATGTTCTTCCGTGGCTTCCGCCGCGACAGCCACCCGATGGCAACCATGGTTGGTGTGGTTGGCGCGATGTCGGCGTTCTACCACGACTCGCTTGATATCAACGACCCGTGGCAGCGCGAAGTTGCCGCCA
The DNA here is from genome assembly GCA_009773375.1 of Paracoccaceae bacterium. Classification (GTDB taxonomy): domain Bacteria; phylum Pseudomonadota; class Alphaproteobacteria; order Rhodobacterales; family Rhodobacteraceae; genus Cypionkella. The sequence continues at coordinate 65,526 of WRPH01000016.1, read as the reverse complement.
TTCGCATGGTGGCCAAGCTGCCGACGATTGCGGCGATGGCCTACAAATATTCGGTCGGGCAACCCTTTGTTTACCCAAAGAATTCTTTGTCCTACGCGGGCAATTTCCTGCATATGTGCTTCTCGGTTCCGGCCGAGGACTATGTCGTAAACCCGGTTCTCGCCAGGGCGATGGACCGCATCATGATGCTGCACGCCGATCACGAACAGAACGCCTCGACCTCGACGGTGCGTCTGGCAGGGTCTTCGGGTGCCAACCCGTTTGCCTGCATTGCAGCGGGCATCGCTTGCCTTTGGGGTCCGGCGCATGGCGGGGCCAACCAGGCCTGCCTTGAAATGCTGCGTGAAATCGGCACCGTGGCTCGCATCCCGGAATATATCGCCAAGGCCAAGGACAAGAATTCCGGCTTCCGGCTGATGGGCTTTGGCCACCGCGTCTATAAAAATTTCGATCCCCGCGCGACGGTGATGAAGGAATCGGCAGACGAGGTGCTGGAACTGCTTGGCATCCACAACAACCCGACGCTGCAAGTCGCGAAAGAGCTGGAGCGGATCGCGCTGTCGGATGATTATTTCATCTCGAAAAAGCTTTATCCGAACGTTGATTTCTACTCGGGCATCATTCTGGATGCGATGGGCTTCCCGACCTCGATGTTCACGCCGATCTTCGCGATTTCGCGCACCGTCGGCTGGATTTCGCAGTGGAAAGAGATGATCGCCGAGAAGAATCAGAAAATCGGTCGTCCGCGCCAGCTGTATGTCGGCTCGCCAAAGCGCGATTATGTTGATGTGAAGCATCGCTGAACCACAAAGGGCGGCCTACAGGGCCGCCCTTTTGCTGTCTCGTTGCCATCGGCCATCGGGTCTTGCTTCGTTCGGGTCAACCTGCGACCTTGCGGGCCGAACCAGAAGGCCCGCCCATGCCACACCGCATCCCCCTGCTTGACCTGATCCGCAGCGCCGCCGTGTTGGGGATGATTGCGTTTCATTTCAGCTATGATCTGGTGATGTTCGGGGTGATCCCGCGCGATTATGCAGCGACGCCGCTGTTCTACTATCACGCCCGCCTTGTTGCAGGCAGTTTCCTGCTGCTGGCCGGGGTCGGGTTATGGCTGGCGCATGGCCAAGCGATCCGCTGGCCCGCGTTCTGGCGGCGGTTTGGCAAGCTCGCGGCCGCCGCCGCCGCTGTCAGCCTCGCCACCCGTATCGCCATGCCGGACTATTACATCTATTTCGGTATCTTGCACGCGATCGCACTCTATAGCCTGCTTGGTCTTGCTACGCTGCGCTTACCCGCGCCTGTCACCACGCTGATTGCCGCCGGTTTCATCGCCGGGTCGTACTTGTGGAAAAGCGAGGCCTTCAATGCCCCTCTGTTGCGCTTTCTGGGCCTTGCCACCGAACCGGCCTACACCATGGATTTCGAGCCGGTTTTTCCATGGTTCGCGGCCACCCTGCTTGGCATTGCTCTGGGCCGGTTCGGCTCAAAAACCGGCCTGTGGCAAAGCCTTAGCCGCCCGGCAACGCCGCTGATACACAGCCTGAGCTGGCCCGGCCGCCACAGCCTGCTGATCTATCTGATCCATCAGCCGATTCTGATGGGCCTTGTCTGGGCCTACACCCGGCTTTAGCCGCGCCCGTCCAGCGTTGCCAGCGCGTCATAGGTCTCGGGACGACGGTCGCGGAACAGCCCCCAACTGGCGCGCAAGGCCGCGATCGCATCCAGATCGAAGCTTGCCACCAGCACCTCTTCGGCATCCCGACCAGCCTTGGCGACCAGCTGGCCCATGTGGTCGGCGATAAAGCTGCTGCCGTAAAACGTCACCTCGGTGCCGCCCGGTGCCACTTCCGTACCGATCCGGTTAGAGGCGATTACCGGCAGGATATTCGCCCCGGCATGGCCGCGCATGCAAATCTCCCAATGGGGTTGGCTGTCATAGCCGGGGCTGGGCGGCTCCGACCCGATCGCGGTTGGATAGAGCAGCATTTCTGCGCCCTGCAACGCCATCGAGCGCGCGCATTCCGGAAACCACTGGTCCCAGCAAATGCCCACACCGATCCGGCCAAACGCCGTAGCCCACACCTTGTAGCCGGTATCGCCGGGCGAGAAATAATACTTCTCCTCATAGCCCGGACCCTGCGGAATATGGGTCTTGCGGTAATTTCCCAGCACCCGGCCATCGGCGTCGATCATCGCCATCGAATTGAAATGCGCCTGCCCGGCTTTTTCAAAATAGGAACAGGGCAGCACCACACCCAATTCCCGCGCAAGGCCCGAAAACCGCGCGATCAACGGGTGGTTCTGCATCGGCAACGCCAGCGGGAAATACTCTGCCCGTTCTTCGATGCAGAAATAGGGAGCGGCGAAAAGTTCTTGAATAAGAATAACTTGCGCGCCTTTCGCGGCGGCCTGCCGGATCAGACTTTCAGCCTTGTCGGCGTTGGCGGGCAGATCCCAGCTGCAAGCAAACTGCGTGGCGGCGACGGTGACATTGCGCATGAACGGCTCCCCATTTGTGACGCAGGATATTTGATCAAACCGGCAAAGGTAAAGTCAAAAGAGCCGGGTCAGCGGCCACGGCGTCCAACTGAACGGGCGCTGGCCCTCTGCCGAGGGGTGGATCGCCTCCGATGGATCGCGCCCGATCACCCGTTTGCGTCGCAGCACGAACAACATGCCCCAGCCGCGCATCGTGCCGACCATCGGTGCCTTGGCATCGCAGGCAAACCGGCCCCGCCAGCCTTCGGGCAGATCAAGCCCCACGGTTTCCGCCCGTTCCAGCATCCAGACCAGCGGAATATTCGCCAAGAGCCGCGCCGCCTGTTCGCCGCCAATCATGCCGCCAATATCGCCATGCGCGCCGCGAAACCACATCTGCTGCACGTTCCCCGGCCAACCCGGCGGGCATTCCCACAGCACCGGCTCAAACACCGAACGGGTTTCGTGGATCGCAAGCGCTTGAAACCCGTGCTGAATCGACGGGCCCAGATGGTGGTTGTGAAAGGCATGCTGCTTGTCGGTCAGCATCCATAACAGCGGCAGCGGCAGGCCGAGCGCCTTGACGGTATCAAACACCCCGACCATCTGAATCGGTGCCTGCGGGTGGCAAAACCGCTGCGCAAAGGCGCGGCTCGCCCCCGAGTTTGCCCCGGCCTGATAGTGGCGATAGGCCAGCGTCACACCGCGTTCGGTGGCATGGTCGCGTTTCAGCAGGCCGACGCGGTCGATCACCCCGGCCAAAGACCGCACCGCATAGGCCCCGCGCGAATAGCCGATCAGGAAAATCCGGTCGCCCTCGCGGTAGTGGCTGGCCAGCCAGCCATAGGCTCGGCGAATCTGGCGATTGATGCCGCGGCCCTGCACAAGGTTCATGGCTTGACCCCAGCCTTCCCATTGCAGCCCCGGTTCATAGTAAACCGTGCGATGCGCCGACCGGCCGCCTGCGGTCAACAGATGGTAAATCAGCCCGCAATTCCCCTCGTGCCCCGGTTCTAGCGAGGAGAGCGTGCCATCCAGAATGATCACATGATCGACAACGCCGCGCTTGCGCCCCGGTTCGGGGGCGGCGGCGGGTTCGGTTTCAACGGTCGGATGACCGCGCCACCACTGCCAAAATCGGTCAATCAGCGACAGTTTGCGCCTCCTTCAACCAGTGCCAGATCCGCGACGGCGTAAACGGCATGTCCACCCGCGTCACCCCGCGCGCCGCCAACGCATCCAGCACGGCATTTGAAATCGCACCGCATGACCCCACCGTTCCCGCCTCGCCGCAGCCCTTCATCCCCAAAGGGTTGGTATTTGTGATCGTAGGCGCATGATGTATCTCGAAAAACGGCAAATCCGAGGCACGCGGCAGCGCGTAGTCCATCAAGCTGCCGGTCAGCAACTGACCGTTTTCATCATAAATCGCCGCCTCGGTCACCGCCTGACCAAAACCCTGCGCCACGCCACCATGCACCTGCCCCGCGACCAGATCCGGGGCCATCAGATTGCCAAAATCATCGACCACAGTGTAGCGCGCAAGCCTCAAATCGCCGGTCTGGGGATCAATTTCCACTTCGGCCACATGGCAGCCATTGGGGAAGGAACCGGCTGGCAATTCAATGGTTTGCGCCACGTCCAGCAGATCGGTGCGGCCCTTTTCGCGCGCCCATTCCGCAGCCTCGGCCAGCGTCAGCCGCATGTTTGAACCCGGCGCAGCAAAGATGTGGTCGCTGAAACTCACTCCCTTGACGCCGACATCGGTTTCCAGAAATTCGGTCAACCCTTTGATCAGCGCGGCCACAGTCGCCCGCGTCGCCGTGCCCTGCACCGTCACCGAGCGTGACCCGCCCGTGCCGCCGCCATGACTGATTCTGTCGCTGTCGCCCTGCACGATGCGGATCAGGCCCGGATCAACCCCGGTCGCCTCGGCCAGCATGCTTGTATACACCGTCTCGTGGCCCTGCCCGTTCGATTGCGTGCCGACATACATCGTCAGCCCGTCATCAGCGTCAATCACAATGCGCGAGGTTTCCACCGGGCTGCCCAGAATCGCCTCCAGATAGCTGGCAATGCCGATGCCGCGCAGCAACCCCTTCGCCGCCGACCCTGCCTTGCGCGCCGCAAAGCCCGTCAGATCGCCGCGTTCCGCCGCCAGCGTCAGCACCTGCGCGAAATCGCCGCAATCCACCGCCTCGCCCGACAGCAACCGATGCGGAAAGCTGCGGATCACATTGCGCAGCCGCAGATCAACGCCGTCCACCCCCAACACCCGCGCGGCGTGATCCATCACCCGTTCCATCGTCAGGTTCGCCTCGGGCCGCCCGGCACCGCGATAGGCATCAACCGGCGTGGTGTTGGAATAGACCCCCAACGCGCCCAGATGTGCCACAGGAATATCGTAAACCCCGGTCAACACTTTCGCGAACAACTCCGACTGAATTTCCTGGCCATATTGCGAGTTATACGCGCCAAGGTTGGACACAAGGTTAACGCGGTAGGCGGTGATTTTCAGATCGGCATCAAAGCCCAGTTCCGCCCGCGCAATCAGGTCGCGCCCGGCATTATCGGTCAGCATCGATTCCGCTCGGTCCGCCATCCAGCGCACCGGACGGCGCAAGGCGCGCGCCGCCGCTGCGATGCAGATATATTCCGGGTAGGTCATCGCCTTCATGCCGAAGCCGCCGCCAACATCCGGGTTTGTCACCCGCACATCGCTGGCATCCATCGCCAGCATCCGCGCCAACTCGCGCTTTTGCACCCAGACGCCCTGGCCGTTCACGCACAGATGCAGGCGCCCGTCATAGCTGGCCCAGGCCCCGCGCGGCTCCATCGCGGCGACGATGATGCGGTTATGCACCACATCCAACGCCACTCGATGCACCGAAGCAGCCAGTGCCGCCGCGACGCCAGCCTCGTCGCCTGCGCTGAAATCAAACGCCAGATTACCCGGCGCTTGCGGATGGATCGGCTCGCCGCCCGGCACCAGCCCCAAGGCAACCGGCAGTTCCTCCACATCCATGCCGATCAGGTCCGCCGCATCGCGCGCCTGCACCAGCGTGTCGGCCACGATCAGCGCCACCGCCTCGCCGGCAAAGCGCACCACGCCGCGCGCCAGCACCGGGCGTTCCGGCCCCGCGCCCACGCCCACCCGGCAAGTAACCTGCGCGCCCTGCATCGCCAGGGAAACCCCCATCGCCTCAAGGCCCGCCGCATCCAGCACCAGATGCACGCCGGGTGCGGCGGCAGCCGCCGCGAGGTCGAGTGTCAGAATACGGGCATGCGCCATCTGCGCGCGCAGAAAATACGCCACCAGCGCATCCTTTGGCGCAATATCATCGACATAAGCACCCCGCCCGTTCAGCAGCCGCACGTCCTCAAGCCGACCCACGCCCTGCGCTTTGCCGAAGTTCGCCATGTCCGCCTCCTGTTTCACTTGCGAAAATAACAACGCCCCCCGCCGGGATTGTCCAGCGGGGGGCGCATGTCAGGCAGAAATAGGCGGGTTTACAGCTTTTGCGACAGCACCGTTACCATCGCCAGTTCGCCAAAGCCGTTGAAGCGGCTGTTGGTGACGGTCGAATACGCGCCCATGCCATGCACGATCACATAATCGCCCTCGGCAATATCGGCCGGGAACGGCACATCGCCGGGCAGACGGTCCACCGAATCGCAGGTCGGGCCAAAACAGATCCGCGGCAGGATCGGCCCCGAACGCTTGACACCCTCCGGCGACAGCACTTCGATGCGGTCGATGATGCCGATCTGGCCCAACTCGAACAATGATCCATAAACGCCATCGTTCAGGAACACATGCATATCGTCGCGCACGGCCTTGACCCGCGCTGCCAGCGTAAACGCATCGCCGCACATCGCCCGGCCCGGTTCACAGACCAGCACCGGCCGGTCGGCCCCGAACGCCTCGGTCGCCACGCGGTCGATGGTGGCAAAGGTCGCGTCCAGCTGCGGCAGCACGCCCTCGGCCCGGTGGCTCGGAAAGCCGCCGCCGACGTTCAGCCGGGCAATCCTGACACCCGCGCGCTGGGCAATCACCGCCGCCTCGCGGATATAGCTGGCCCAGGCCGCCGGATCGGTGCATTGCGTGCCGGGGTGGAAGGTGATCGACGGAATATATCCCGCCGCCGCCACGATCTTCAGCAGCTCTACCGCCACATCCTCGGTCGCGCCGAACTTGGCACCGAAGTTGTAGGCCGCCCCCGCCACCGGCAGCTTGAAGCGCACCGAGATTTCGCAAGCCTCAACCGGCACCATCTCGATCAGCTTGGCCAGTTCGCTATGGCTGTCCACCGAGTAGGATTTCACATTCCGCGCCACCGCATGCGCGATTTCACTGCGCGAACGCACCGGGTTATTGTAGTGAATCGCCGCATCCGGATCGAGCCGGCGGATCAGGTCGATTTCAAACGGCGAGGCGCAATCAAAGCCCTTCACCCCGGCCGCGATCAGGTTTTCGATGACCTCTTCGCCGGGGTTCGATTTGACCGCATAGGTCACAAACCCCGGAAAACCATCAAGAAACTTGCGAGCAACCGCCTGCACAGCCTGCGGCGCAAAAAACAGCACCGGATTTTCCGGCTGCTGATTGCGCAGATATTCGGTCGGATTGGTCCAGATCGTCTTGGACAGTCCCATCGGCGTGATCCTTTCTGCCAACAAGATGCAAGTCCCCCTTCGTTGCCGCCAAATTCAATGGCAAAAGCACAGCGTTTCGACGGGGCACCTGCGAGGTTTTTCCAACCAGGCCAGGTGCGTATGATCCGCCCTTTTCCTGCAACTCAGGATGCCGCATATGGGGTACAACTTCACCGAACAAAACTATATAAATGCCGGAATTCTTCGTTATAATGACGAAAAAAGGATACACTTCGTATGGATGAACTGGATCGCAACATTCTGACGCTGCTGGGGGCCGATGCGCGCATGTCGGTGGCCACTCTGGCCCGCCGACTGAAGGTCGCACGCTCCACCATTCAGGCCCGGCTGGAGCGGCTGGAGACCGGCGGCATCATCGCAGGCTACACGCTGAAACTGGGCGAGGCCGCCCGCCAAGGCCGCCTGCGCGCCAGCGTTTTGCTGACCATCGAGCCGCGCAGCCAGGCCGCCATCCTCAGCCGCCTGAAAGCCGTGCCCGAAGTCGAACGCGTCTTCACCACCTCGGGCCGCTTCGACCTTCTGCTGCAAATCGCCGCCTCCAACACGCAAGTGCTCGATCAGGTGCTGGACCAGATCGGCGCGCTGACCGGGGTGAAATCGTCGGAAAGCCTGATCCATCTCAGCACACGGCTGGATCGGGCGGTGTGACCCGCCCACAAGGCCGGGCTTGCCCCCCATCGAGGGGGGACGCGCCCGCGCTGCCGCCCGCCGGTGCTGGCGGCAAGACGGACCCGCCGGTGCTGGCGGCAAGACGGAATAGCAGGCGACCCACCACGTTTTTTCGGCAGGCCTGTGATGCCACATCTGACAAAGCCCGCCGCGGGCCGTAATTTGCCACAGCCGAAACCATCTGACGCTTGGCCTTGGCCCCTCGATTGGGTAGAGAAACCCAACGCTTGCAAGGATGCCCGAAATGCCTATGGAAAAGACCTTCTCCCCCGCCGAAGCCGAGGCCCGTATTTCCAAGCTGTGGTTCGACCAGAAGGTCGGCCGCGCCGGGGCGAACGCGCGTCTGGGGCCAAACGGCGAAAATCCCGAAGCCTTCTCCATCATGATCCCGCCGCCGAACGTCACCGGCAGCCTGCACATGGGGCATGCCTTCAACAACACCCTGCAAGACATCCTGATCCGCTGGCACCGCATGCAGGGCCACGACACGCTGTGGCAGGTCGGCACCGACCACGCCGGCATCGCCACGCAGATGGTTGTCGAGCGCGAGCTTGCCAGAACCCAGCAACCCTCGCGCCGTGAAATGGGCCGCGAGGCGTTTCTGGCCAAGGTGTGGGAGTGGAAAGACCAGTCCGGCGGCACCATCATCAACCAGTTGAAACGGCTGGGGGCATCCTGCGATTGGGACCGCGAGGCGTTCACCATGTCGGGCAATTTCCCCGATGCGGTGATCAAGGTCTTTGTCGATATGTTTGACAAGGGCCTGATCTATCGCGGCAAGCGGTTGGTCAACTGGGATCCCCACTTTGAAACCGCAATTTCCGACCTTGAGGTAGAGAATCTCGAAGTCGCAGGCCACATGTGGCATTTCAAATATATTCTGGCCGACAAGCAAACCTATGAATATATTGAGAAAGACGAAGACGGCAATGTGGTGCTGCGCGAAACCCGCAACTACATCTCCATCGCCACCACCCGCCCCGAAACCATGCTGGGCGATGGCGCTGTGGCGGTGCATCCGTCGGATGAGCGTTACAAATCCATCATCGGCAAGATGGTCCACCTGCCGCTCTGCGACCGTCTGATCCCGATCATCGCCGATGAATACCCCGATCCCACCTTCGGCTCGGGTGCGGTCAAGATCACCGGTGCGCATGATTTCAACGACTATCAGGTCGCCAAGCGCAACACCCTGCCCTGCTACCGGCTGATGGACACCCGCGCCCAGATGCGCGCCGATGGTGCCCCCTACGCCGAAGCCGTGCTGCGCGCCCGCGAGATCGCGTCCGGCTCGCCCACCGATGAGAATGAAGTCGATGCCCTCAACCTCGTGCCCGAAAAATACCGCGGGCTGGATCGGTTTGAGGCCCGCAAACAGGTCATCGCCGACATCAACGCGCTTGGCCTCTGCGTCTCGACCCTGCATTCCGAAATCGACCCCGAAACCGGCAGCGAACACCTGACCCGCGAGGCGTTTGTCGAGGCGAAAAAGATCATGCAGCCATTCGGGGATCGGTCGAAAGTCGTCATCGAACCGATGCTGACCGACCAATGGTTCGTCGATACCGCCAAGATCGTTGGCCCGGCGCTGGAGGCTGTGCGTTCCGGTGCCACCAGGATCATGCCAGAATCCGGTGAGAAGACCTATTTCCACTGGCTGGAAAACATCGAGCCTTGGTGCATCAGCCGCCAGCTATGGTGGGGCCACCAGATCCCCGTCTGGTATGGCCTTGGGCTTGATGTCGCCGACTTTACCGATGACGAAGGCGACAACGCGCTGGACGAGGTGGAAATCCTGCGCCTCCTCGGCGACGGCGGCCATACCGACCGCGAGGCGGTGTTCCACTGCGCCGCCGATCTGACCACTGTCGCCGAACGCTTCCGCGATGATCTGGCAGCACTTCCGCACCCCTTGAACGCCGCCCGCATCATCGAGGTTGCCGACCGTCACGCCGCCGTGGCCGCCCTTGCCGCCGCGCTGGCCGATTACGCCGTCTCTCAGGACCCGACGCATCTGACCTACCCGGTCTGGCGCGACCCCGATGTGCTCGACACATGGTTCTCATCCGGCCTCTGGCCGATCGGCACCCTCGGCTGGCCCGAGCAAACCGCTGAACTGGCTAAATATTTCCCCACCTCGACCCTGATCACCGGGGCCGACATCATCTTCTTCTGGGTCGCCCGCATGATGATGATGCAGCTGGCCGTGGTGGATGAAGTCCCGTTCAAGACCGTCTATCTGCACGGGCTTGTCCGCGACGCCAAGGGCAAGAAAATGTCGAAATCCTTGGGCAACGTCATCGATCCCTTGGAGATCATCGACGAATTCGGCGCCGACGCGCTGCGGTTTTCGAACGCCGCGATGGCCTCGCTCGGTGGCGTGCTGAAACTCGACACCGCCCGCATCGCAGGCTACCGCAACTTCGGCACCAAGCTTTGGAACGCCTGCCGCTTCGCCGAAATGAACGGCGTCTGGGAAGGCCATGCCACCCAAGCGGCCCCCCCGACGACAAAAGCCACCGCCAACCGCTGGATCATCGGCGAAACCGCCAAGGCGCTGGCCGAGGTCAACGCCGCCCTGAAAGACTACCGCTTTGATAACGCCGCCGACGCGCTTTACAAATTCGTCTGGGGCAAGGTCTGCGACTGGTATGTCGAATTCGCCAAACCGCTGTTTGATGGCGAACACGCCGCTGAAACGCGGGCGACGATGGCTTGGGTGCTGGATCAAAGCATGATCCTGCTGCACCCGATCATGCCCTTCATCACCGAAGACCTCTGGGCCACCACCGGCCGCCGCGCCAAACTGCTGGTCCACACCGATTGGCCGACCTACGGCGCAGACCTGATCAACCCCGAGGCCGAAGCAGAGATGGGCTTTGTCACCACCCTGATCGAGGAAATCCGCTCTGCCCGCGCGCAGGTTCATGTGCCTGTCGGCCTGAAATGCGATCTGGTGGCGACCGAGTTGTCGCCCGCCGCCCGCACCGCATGGACACGCAACGAGGCGCTGATCAAACGGCTGGCCCGCATCGACAGCCTGACCGAAGGCACCGCCCCGAAGGGCAGCATCGCGCTGGCGCTGGACGGGGCCGCCTTTGCCATCCCGCTGGCCGGGCTGATTGACATCGCCGAGGAAAAAGCCCGCCTGTCCAAGACCATGGACAAGCTGGCCAAGGAAATCGGCGGGCTGAAAGGCCGCTTGAACAACCCCAACTTCGCCGCCTCTGCGCCCGAAGACGTGGTTGAAGAAGCCCGCGCCAACCTGGCCGCGCGCGAGGAAGAAGCCGCCAAACTGCAAGCCGCGCTGCAACGGCTGGCCGAAATCGGCTGACACTGCGCTCGTTGACAACGACCGGAGCCTCCGGCGGGGATATTTAGGCCAAGATGAAAACGGCTTTTTCATCTGTCGAAAAATATCCTCGGGGGGGTAAGGGGGGCAGACAGCCCCCCTTTCAACATGCCCCGCAAGTGCCTACATTTCCGGCATGGAGGCGCACATGTCCTGGCTCAACAAACTTGCTGAACGCCAAATCGCCAAGGCCCGCGCCAAGGGGGCGTTGCAGGGCCTGAAGGGCGAAGGTCAGCCGCTGCCCGACCGTCCCGGTGATGCCTTTATCAGCGCGGGCGATGCTGTCGGCTTCCGCATCATGGCCGAGGCCGGGGTGCTGCCCGAAGAAATCACTCTGAAAAAACAGGCCGCCGCCCAACGCGCCCATCTTGCCACCCTGACCGATCCAACCGAGCGCAAGGCGGCCATGGCAGAGCTCGCGCGGCTGGAAATGCGTCAGGCCATCGCCGAAGAAGCCCGCCGCAAATTTCTGCGCTAGGCGGCGCGGGCAAGGTGGCATACGCCGACCAATCGTTAATAATCCCTTAACCGGGCAGACCCATCCATATGATAATGCGGCATATTTTTTGGTCCCGAGTTGGGACCATCGACATTTGACCCGAAATCCCTCTTGCCAGCCCGGCGCAAATCCGGCCAAATCTGCGGCATGACAGCACCGATCCTCACCGCCCCCATCCTGACTGCTCTCGCAGCCACGCTGCCCTCCATCGTGCCCTTCACCGGCCCCGAAACGCTGGAGCGCCGTCAGGGCCGCCGGTTCAGCGCCCGGCTGGGTGCCAACGAATCGCTATTCGGCCCGTCGCCCGCCGCTGTCGCTGCGATGAGCAAAGCCGCCTCCGAGGCGTGGATGTATGGCGACCCCGAGCTGTACGATCTGAAAGCCGCCCTCGCCGCCCACCACGGCTGCAGCCCGGAAAACATCGTGGTCGGCGAAGGTATCGACGGCCTGCTCGGCTACCTCGCCCGCCTGATGATCGAGCCGGGAACGCCGGTGGTGACCTCGCTGGGGGCTTACCCCACCTTCAATTTCCATGTGACGGGATACGGCGGCACCCTGCACCGTGCGCCCTACTGCGGCAACCATGAAGACCCCGAGGCGCTGCTTGCCCTCGCCGCCCAGACCCGCGCCCGCCTGCTTTACCTCGCCAACCCCGACAACCCGATGGGCAGCCACCATCCCGGCCGCGTCATCGAAGGCCTGCTCGCCAACCTGCCCGGCGAAACCCTGTTGGTGCTGGATGAGGCCTATATCGACCTCGCCCCGCCTGGCACCGCACCCGACCTGCCTGCCGACACCCCCAACCTGATCCGGTTCCGCACCTTCTCGAAGGCCCACGGGTTGGCTGGACTGCGGGTCGGCTACGCCATCACCGCCGCGCCGCTGGCCACCGCGTTTGACAAGGTCCGCAATCATTTCGGGGTGGGCCGCGTCGCCCAAGCCGGAGCGCTGGCTGCATTGCACGATCAGGATTATCTGGCGCAGATCCGCAGCAAAACTGCCACCGCCCGCCTGCGTCTGCAAGGCGTCGCCAAAGCCAACGGGTTGATCCCGCTGCCGTCAGCCACCAATTTTGTTACGCTCGATTGCACCCGCGATGGAGACTACGCCCGTCGTGTTCTGGCCGAATTGGGCAGTCGGGGCATCTTCGTGCGCATGCCCGGCATAGCCCCGCTGGACCGCTGCATCCGGGTCAGTCTGGGTGACGAAGCCGCGCTTGCGGCCTTTGAACAAGCCCTTCCCGCAGCCTTGCAGGCAGCAGGCTGATCACTCGGCCGCAAGGCTCGGATTGGCCGGCCCCAAGGCCGGAGCCGCCCCGGCAGGGGCCGCATCAGCCGGGCCCAGCTTTGGCACAGCAAGCGCCGGCTCGACCGCCAGCAGCTTTTGGCCCGGCTCGACCGCCAGTTCCCGCCGAAAAACCAGCAGATTCTGGAAGGTGGTTTTCGTGCCAGTAAAGCCAACCCGCTCATCCACCGGCAGCGTATCGGCGCGGATATATTCCCAGCCGTCGCGACCCAGATCGTTCATCAGAGCGGTCAGCGCCAAGGCAAAGCGATCTTCGCTGGTCTTCACCCCGCGCAACTTCTCACCCTTCCGAGGCGCCGGAATCACTTTATATTCGTACCGCTGCATTGGGTCGCTCCTGCATCAAACTTGAGGAGAATACTCAGATTCGCGCGCCAAGACCATGCGGGCAAAGGATTTTTGCCAATGACGGTTCGTTTTTCGCCACACCACAAGATGCGGTGGGCCGGATCACCGGTGCCGCTAGCCATGCCCCGGAACCGGCGGCAAAGCCGGGACATGCAGCCCGAAGAACGGGTCTCTCCAGGCAGGAAGATGTTCAATTTCCCGATACCAGCGCGCCACATCGGGGTAGTCGAGCAACGGCAATCCCGCGATATCGTTGAACGGCAGAAAGCTTGCCATGCGGAAATCAGCGTAGGACAGGCCGCTGTCCAGCAGAAACGACCGACCGGCCAGATGCGCGTTCAATTGCGCAGCAGCTTCGTGAAACAGCCGCCGCCCTTCGGCCAAGGCGCGCGGATCAACTGGCCCCAGACCGTAGCGTTGCTTGGTGCCCAGTTCAAAATGCACCGCATCGCAGGCCTGCACGAAATTGGCTTTGCCCCAGCTGATCCAGCGGATCATGTCGGGCAAGTCGGCATCCATCCGCCAGAAATTCGCCCCCACTTGCATCGACAGGTGGCAGGCGATCGCGTCGGCCTCCCACAACGACCGGCCGTTCTCGACCAGAATAGGCAGCCGCAAGCTTGGGTTCAGTGCACGAAAGCGCGGGCTTTGCGCCGGATCAAACGGCGCGGCCCATCCAAATTTCACATCCGCACCCAGATGCCGCGCCACGGCGACCGCCAATCGCGGGTTCGGATTGCGTGAAAAATATAGCACTGCTGTCATGATCGCCCCCCGTCCCCGAAGCCTAACCGGTTTCGCCGTGGGCACAAAACAAAAGGGCACCCCGCAAGGCGCCCCATGCTCTGGCCAGAGGTATGGTGTGTGACGCCCGGTTTGCGCGCGGCGAAAACCGGGTGTCACGCACCGCGGGCTTACAGCCCGAGCTTTTGCGCCACCAAAGCGTTGACAATCGCCGGGTTGGCCTTGCCACCGGTGGATTTCAGCACCTGCCCGGTGAACCAGCCCGCCAGCTTGGCGTTGACCTTGGCTTTTTCGACCTGATCCGGGTTGGCCGCGATCAGCGCATCGAGTGCCGCCTCAATCGCGCCGGTATCGGTCACTTGCTGCATGCCATGAGCCGCCGCAACTTCGGCGGGATCGCCGCCTTCGGTCCACAGGATTTCAAACAGATCCTTGGCCATCTTGCCCGAAATCGTGCCCTTCGCCTTCAGGTCCAGCACACCGCCAAGCTGTGCCGCCGAAACCGGGCTTTGCGCAATCGACTTGCCCTCTTTGTTCAGACGACCAAAGAGTTCATTGATCACCCAGTTTGCCGCCTGCTTGCCGTCGCGGCCCTGCGCCACGGCCTCGAAGAAGCCAGCCGATTCCAGATCGGCGGTCAGCACGTTGGCATCATAGTCTGTCAGACCGAAATCGCCCATGAAGCGGGCTTTCTTGGCGTCGGGCAATTCCGGCATTTTCGCCGCGATGTCATCAACCCAAGCCTGTTCGATTTCCAGTGGCAACAGGTCCGGACAAGGGAAATAGCGGTAGTCATGCGCCTCTTCCTTGCTGCGCATGCTGCGGGTTTCGTTCTTGTCCGGGTCATAGAGCCGGGTTTCCTGCACGACCGAGCCGCCATCCTCCAGAATGGCAATCTGGCGGCGCGCTTCAAAGTCGATCGCCAGTTGGATGAAGCGCATCGAGTTCATGTTCTTGATCTCGCAGCGCGTGCCCAGATGGCTAAAGTCTTGCGTGGCTTGATATTTTTCATATTGGCCGGGGCGGCAGACCGACACGTTCACATCGGCGCGCAGGTTGCCGTGCTGCATGTCACCATCGCAGGTGCCCAGATAGCGCAGGATTTGCCGCAGCTTGACGACATAGGCCGCGGCCTCTTCCGGGCCACGAATGTCGGGGCGCGAGACGATTTCCATCAGCGCAACGCCGGTGCGGTTGAAATCGACGAAAGACATCGTCGGGTCCATGTCGTGGATCGACTTGCCCGCGTCCTGTTCGAGGTGGATGCGTTCGACCCGCACCAGACGGGCGACGCCCGGCGACAGTTCCACCAGCACTTCGCCCTCGCCGACGATGGGGTGATAGAGCTGCGAAATCTGATAGCCCTGCGGCAGATCGGGGTAGAAATAGTTCTTGCGGTCAAAGGCCGACCGCAGGTTGATCGCGGCTTTCAGCCCAAGCCCGGTGCGCACCGCCTGTTCCACGCAGAACTCGTTGATCACCGGCAGCATCCCCGGCATTGCCGCATCGACGAAGGCGACGTTCGAGTTCGGCTCGGCCCCGACCTGCGTCGAAGCCCCCGAGAACAGCTTGGCGTTCGACGACACCTGGGCGTGAATCTCCATCCCGATCACCAGTTCCCAGTCGTGCTTTACCCCGGCAATGACCTTGGGTTTCGGCGCTTCATAGGTCAGATCCAGCATGGCATTCTCCGTGGTTTCACCCGTCTGTTTAGGCAGGCTGCCCCGCGTCGGCAAGGGCCGGGGTGGCGGAAACCTGCCGATTTGGCGCAAAGCGGGGCTGGAAACCTTGTCACAGGGGCGGAATCGACCGATCACCCCCCCGTCGTGCATAGCGGTGCGGCGCAACCAGATGCGGACTAATGCGGATTACTTCCCTCTTCGGCGCGGCCTTTGCCCTGTCTCTTTTCGCAAGCCTTTCGGCTGTTCAAGCTGAACCTTTGCCGAAAATGCGCTGGGATCATGTGCCCGAAGCGGCGAAATGGACCAATGCGGCGCTGGTTTCGGTGGCGAAATATGACGGCAGCCTTGCGTCGCAGGTGCCCGATGATATTGCCACTTGGTGCCCGGGCTACGAGTCCGCCTCAATGGAAGATCGCCGGGCGTTCTGGGTTGGCGTGCTGTCGGCGATTGCAAAATACGAAAGTGGTTATAACGCCAAAGCCTCTGGTGCAGGGCGCTATTTCGGGCTGATGCAGATTTCCACCAAGACCGCTGCCGCTTATCGCTGCGAGGCAAGGTCCGGCAGCGATCTGAAAAGCGGCGAGGCAAATCTGGAGTGCGCCGTCAAGATCATCGCCAGGCAGGTCGGCCGTGACGGTATGGTCAGCGGCAAGGGAAACCGTGGTGTTGCCCGCGACTGGGGCCCGATGAGCAAAGCCAAGGTCCGCGCCAATATCGCGGCATGGACCGGCCAGCAGGCTTACTGCACGGGCTAACCCAGCATCCGGCCTGCCATTTCTGACAGATCGCGCGAGAGGCCGGGGGCCGCCATGATCCGCTGCAACGCCGCCCGCATCATCGCCTGCCGATCCGCATCGTAGCGCGGCCAGCTTTCAAAGCCGGTGGACATCCGCGCCGCTGTTTGCGGATTTGCGCCATCCAGCTTGATCAACCAGTCGGCCAGCAGGCCATAGGCTTCGCCGCTGTCGTGATGAAATCCAGCATGATTGCCGGCCAGCGCGCCGAATACCGCGCGGAAGCGATTGGGGTTTTTCCAGTCGAATGCTGGATGCACCGTCAGCTGCCGCACCACCGCCGCGGTTTGATCAGGGGCCGAGCCTGCCACCTGCACCGCAAACCACTTGTCCATCACCAGCCGGTCGCCGCGCCATTTTGCCTCGAATGCGGCCAGTTCTGCCTCCCCCGCGCCATTTTCCAGCAACACGGCGAGGCTGCCGAAGCTTTCGGTCATAGTGTCCGCCGCCGCATAAGCCGCCCGCGCTGCTGCGCCGCCATCCAGCCGCGTCAGCAGCGAAAGGCAGACCAGTCGCAGCGCGCGTTTGCCTGCCGAGGCTGCATCGGGGGTAAATCCGCCCTGAACCCGGCAAGCGGCCTCCAGCGCCGGTAGTCCGGCGGCCAGCGTTTCGGCCAGAACCAGATGCAGCGCCTTGCGTGCGCGATAGATCGCTGCCGGGTCCGGCACATGCCCCGCCGCATGCAGCGTTGCCGCCATGTCGTCTTCACCCGGCAAGCGCAGCGCCAGCGCGCGGAAGGCCGGATCGAGGCTGTCGTCAAACGCCAGCCGCGCCAGCCCATCAAGCAGATCGGGCAATGGCTTTGCACCCTTGACGATCATCCGCGCCAGCACATCTTTGGCCAACGCCCGCCCTGCATCCCAGCGGTTGAACGGGTCAGTGTCATGCGCCAGCAGGAAGGCGCGCTCTTGCGCCGGGACATCACGCTCCACAATCACTGGCGCGGAAAAGCCGCGCAGGATCGAGGCGACCGGGCGCGCCGAAAGCCCTTCAAAATGAAAGCTTTGCACGGCTTGCGTCAGTTCCAGCACCGTGGTCGGCACCACCTCGTCACCATTGGGGTTCAAAAGCCCGACGGCCACCGGAATAACCTTGGCAGATTTTTGCGGCTGCCCCGGCGTCGGCGGATTGGTTTGTGCCAGCGTCAGGGTGTAACTGCCCGCGTTCCACGCCTCATACACCTTCAGAACCGGGGTGCCTGCTTCGGTATACCATAGCTTGAACTGGCTCAGATCGCGGCCGGTGGTGTCTTCGAACACCTTCAGCCAGTCTTCAATCGTCGCCGCCTGACCATCGTGCCGATCAAAATACAGATCGAGCGCGCGGGCGTAATCGGCGTCACCGACCAGCCGTTTCAGCATCCCGATCACCTCGGCACCTTTTTCATAAACGGTCGCGGTGTAAAAATTGTTGATCTCGATGTAGTGATCGGGCCGCACCGGATGCGCCAAGGGGCCGCCATCTTCGCGGAACTGCCGGGCACGCAGCATCAGCACATCTTCGATGCGTTTGACCGCGTGTGAGCGCATATCACCCGAGAACTGCTGATCACGGAACACCGTCAGCCCTTCCTTCAGGCACAACTGAAACCAATCGCGGCAGGTGATGCGATTGCCGGTCCAGTTGTGGAAATATTCATGCGCGATAATCGCCTCGACACGGGCAAAATCATCGTCGGTGGCGGTTTCGGGGCTGGCAAGAACCGCCTTGGAGTTGAAGATGTTCAGCCCCTTGTTTTCCATCGCACCCATGTTGAAATCATCCACCGCGACGATGTTGAACATATCCAGATCATATTCGCGCCCGTAGGTGTCTTCATCCCACTTCATCGAGGCTTTCAGCGCGGCCATGCCCCAGGCACAGCGGCCTTCGTCGCCCGGTCGCACCCAGATATTCAGCGCCACATCGCGGCCTGTCATGGTGCGGAAAGTGCCGGGATGGTTGACCAGATCGCCTGCCACCAGCGCAAACAGATAGCTGGGCTTCGGCCAAGGGTCATCCCATTCCGCCCAGCCCGCGCCTTGCGCCACCGGGTTGCCGTTGGACAGCAGCACCGGCAGATCGCTTTCCACCCGCACATGGAAGCGCGCCATCACATCGGGGCGGTCGGGATAGAAGGTGATCTTGCGAAAGCCTTCCGCCTCGCATTGGGTGCAATACATGCCATTTGACATGTAAAGCCCCTCCAGCGCGGTATTGCCTTCGGGCGCGATCAGCACCTCGGTTTCCAGCACGAAAGGGCCATCGGGCAAGAGATCGGCGGCAAGGGTCACGCCAGTGCTATCGGGTGTCGCCTGAACCGGCACACCCGAAATCCAGCAGCCCTGCAACGCCAGCCCCTCGCCGTCCAGCCGCAGATCTTGTCCTGCCCGCGCTGCCGGATTCGGTCGCATCTGCAGCCGTGCGCGAACCCGCGTGTCTTGCGGGTGCAACTGAAAGGTCAGTGTGACCTGATCAACCAGATGGCTGAACGGCTGATACTCGGCCAGACGAATGGTGCGGGGATCATCGGCGGTCATGGAGGTCTCCTTTGTGCTCAGGCTTTCGCAATCGTCGCGCCGATGCAAGGGGCTGCATGGCCGCCGGTTGTCGGGTCTTGCCGCGGCCGATGCGGGTTGCATCTTTACACTGCCAATTCCTGCGCTAAACCTATGTTCCATGAATGTTCTCATCTGGTTCAAACGCGATCTGCGCACGCTTGACCACCCGGCGCTGTCCCATGCTGCCGGTTTGGGGGCGGTTTTGCCGCTTTACATTGTCGAGCCTGACTATTGGGCGCAGCCGGATACCTCGGCACGGCAATGGGGTTTCACCGCCGAATGTCTGGAGGATTTGCGCCAGCAGCTTGGCGATCTGGGCGCGCCATTGCTGGTGCGGGTGGGCGAGGCGCAGGCGGTGCTGGCGCGGCTGTGTCGGCAGCACAACATCACCCGCATCGTCAGCCATGCAGAACCCGCTGCGGGCTTTGCCGCTGCCCGCGACCAGAGGATCGCCGACTGGGCGCAGGCAGCGGGCATCATCTGGGATCAGCTGCCGTCCGCCGATTTCAGCACCCCTGCCCTGCCAGCGCCCGCACTTGCGGCGGTGCCGGGGCTGGAGCCTGGGTTGATCCCCACCGCCCGCGCGCTGCGGCTGGGCGAGGATCGCTGCGCGCATCGTCAGCACGGTGGCCGCGCCCAAGCGCTTGATTTGCTGGAAACCTTTCTGAGCCATCGCGGCGAAACCTATCGCAGCGCCAGCGGCTCGCCGCTGCTGGCCGAGCGCGCCTGCTCGCGGTTGTCACCGCATCTGGCGCAGGGCAGCCTGTCGCGGCGCGAAGTGGCACAGGCTGTTGCGGCGCGACTGGAGGGCCGCCCTGCCGGGCTTTGGGGCGGGGCCCTGGCTGGATTTCAATCCCGGGTTGGTCTGCGCGATCAGCCGCATGCTGCGCTGGGGACGCCGCCGCAATGCCCGCGTCCGGTGTCGGCCACCGCAGAGTTGTTGCGGCACAACAGTGCCGCCGCGCGGCTGGCGGCGTGGCAAAGGGCTGAAACCGGATTGCCGTTTCTGGACGCCTGCCTGCGTTATCTTGCCGCCACCGGCTGGCTGAATTTCCGCATGCGCGCTTTGGTCGTGGCCTGCGCCGGGACGCATCTGCGGCTGGACTGGCAGGCGGCGGGGGAGGCGCTGGCCGCGCGGCTGACGGATTATGACCCGGCGATTCACTGGCCACAGGTGCAACGGCTTGCCGCAGATGGCCGCGCGCAGGTCTGCAATCCGGTGATGCAAGGCCGAGCGCTTGACCCGACCGGGACGTTTACCCGACGTTGGTTGCCGGAATTGGCCGTTGTGCCGGATGCTGACCTGCACGCCCCCTGGAGGTGGCCGGGCGCGGGAAGCGTGCTGGGCCGCCGCTACCCAGAGCCGATCGTTGATCTTGTCCGCCACCCAAAGCCCGAACGCCGTTTACCACAGCGCGCGCCAACCCCGCGCGCGATGGAAGTGATCGAAGCCGCGCCGCCGCGCTGCCGGTATGGTCAGTTGAGCCTTGATCTTTAACGCGGCTGGCGGCGGAAAGGGGGGGCTGTCTGCCCCCCCCAGCCCAATTGCCAAGGCAATTGGCCCCCCCGAGGATATTTTCACAGAGAGGATGACCAAGGATCAGAGCCGTTGCGCGGCCGCATCCAGTTTTGCCAAGGTGGTCTGTCCCAGACGATCGGCGCCGAAGGCCAGCGCGCCGCGGCACATCTCGGGTGTCGGGAAGGTCATGACTTGCGTGATCCGGGTGCCATTTGCCTCGGAGGCAAGAGTGACCACCACCGCCTTCGGCTCGGAGCCGTCATCATCGGCGTCGAGCAGAAATTCCAGCCGCTTTGGCGGTTCTGACAAAGTGTAGCGGTGCCGGTTCGGCCAGACCTTGCCATCCGGCCCGATCATGTCAAACCGCCAGAGTCCGCCTTCGCGCAAGTCGATTTCCTTGGTGATGCAGGAATAGCCTTCGGGTCCGAACCACTTTGGCAGGATTTCCGGATCGGTCCAGCAGCGCCAGACGGCCTCGGGCGGGGCGGCGATCAGCCGGGTCAGGGTGATTTGGCGATCCTGCATCATTTCAACCCCTGAGCGTAGGCTTCCAGCTGATCCACCACCGTGCCCCAACCGTCATAAAAGCCCATATCCTTGTGGGTTTGCGCGGTTTCCTTGCTACGATGCCGCGCCACCGCCGTGTAGCGGGTGCGGCCGTTGCCAATATCTTCAAAGGTCAGGATCGCTGTCATGAAGGGCTCGGGATTGGGCTTCCAGCCTTCGGTGTAGGTGTCGGTAAACACCAGCTTTTCGTTCGGGATCACTTCCAGATAGACGCCGTTGTTCTCCATCTCGGTGCCGTCCACGTCAAAGGTGGTGTTGCAGGCACCGCCGGGGCGCACATCCAAACGGCAGGCGGTGACCTTGTGCGGTTTGGGCACGAACCAGTGCACCAGATGTTCGGGTGTGGTCCAACAAGTGTACAGCACCTCGCGCGGGGCGTTGATGTCACGGGTCAGGATCAGATCGGTTTCGGGGTCGTAGCTCATGCTTTGGTCTCCTTCATCAAGGTCGCGACATAGGCTTCCAGCCGGTCGGTGCGCGCCTCCCACTGCGCACGCTGGTCGGCCAGCCAATCGGCGGTAGCAGCAAGGGTTTCGGGGCGGGCACTGCACATCCGGGTGCGCCCGGTTTTCACGGTCATGATCAGTGCCGCATCTTCCAGCACCGACAGGTGCCGCATCACCGTCGGCAGCGCCAACCCGGTGGGTCGGGCCAGTTCGGAAACCGGCACCGCCCCCCGCCCCAATTGCGCCAGCATCGCGCGTCGAGTGGGATCAGACAGTGCCTGAAAGATCAGCGAAAGATCGGGGTCATGTTTAGTCATTTCACTAACTAACATGGCGCGACCACGCTGTGAAGAAGAAACTTAGCTTTTCAGCTAAGCATTATTCACAAGTAATGCCGGAAAGTGTTTTCGCCAGCCCTGCGAAAATCGTCGCGCGCAAATGTTTCCCCAACGGCGGCTTTCTGCTATCCCGAACGCCAGAGATTTTGCCAAGGAGCCTTGCATGACCCAGCGCGTTACCCGTCACGGACTGCAGGTCGATCAGATTCTTGCCGATTTCATCGAGACCCGTGCCCTGCCCGGCACCGGGGTTACCACAGATCAGTTCTGGGCCGGGATGGCTGATCTGGCCAGCACCCAAGGCGCGAAGAACCGCGCACTCCTGGCCAAGCGCGAGACTTTGCAGGAACAGATCGATGCCTGGCACCGCGCGCATCGGGGCGGACCGCATGATGCGGCAGCCTACAAGGCCTTCCTGCAAGAAATCGGCTATCTGCTGCCCGAGGGCGGCGATTTTCAGATCGACACCGCAGGTGTGGATGCAGAAATAGCCGAAATTGCCGGGCCGCAGTTGGTGGTACCGATCACCAACGCCCGCTATGCGCTGAACGCCGCCAATGCGCGTTGGGGCAGCCTGTATGACGCGCTTTACGGCACCGACGCGATGGGCAGTCCTGCCCCGGCGGGTGGCTATGACCGTGGCCGCGGCGCGCGGGTGGTTGCGCGGGCGCGGGTGTTTCTGGACGAGGCTTTCCCGATTGCCGGGGCCTCGCATGCCGATGTGCGGCGGTATCAGGTGATCGGCGCTGCGCTGCTGATCGACGATCTGCCGCTGGTGCATCCGGAGAAATTTGCAGGCTACAAGGGCAACCCGAAGGCACCGGACTCGGTGCTGCTGGTCAACAACGGCCTGCATGTCGAACTGGTGTTCGACCGCGCGCATCTGATCGGCAGCCGCGACCAGGCCTGTCTGGCCGATATCGTGCTGGAAAGTGCGCTGTCGGCGATCATGGATTGCGAAGATTCGGTGGCTTGCGTCGATGGCGCAGACAAGACCCTTGCCTATAGTAACTGGCTGGGCCTGATGACCGGCACGCTGACCGCGCAGCTCGATAAGGGCGGCAAAGCCATGACCCGCGCGCTGAACCCCGACCGCGATTTCTTGGCACCAGATGGCTCGGTGCTGTCGCTGAAAGGCCGCGCCCTGCTGTGGGTGCGCAACGTCGGCCATCTGATGACCAACCCGGCGATCCTGCTGCCGGATGGGTCAGAAATCTACGAGGGCCTGATGGATGCGCTGATCACACCGCTGATCGCCATGCATGATCTGCAAAAGGCCTCAGGCTTACGCAACTCGCATGAAGGGTCGGTCTATGTCGTCAAACCGAAGATGCACGGCCCCGAAGAGGTCGCCTTCGCGGTTGAGACCTTTGACAGGGTGGAAGACATTCTTGGCCTGCCGCGCAACACCGTGAAAATCGGTGTGATGGACGAAGAGCGCCGCACCTCGGTCAATCTGAAAGCCTGTATCCGCGCGGCGCGGCATCGGCTGGCCTTCATCAACACCGGCTTTCTGGACCGCACCGGCGACGAGATTCACACCTCGATGGAGGCAGGCCCGTTCAGCCGCAAGGATTTCATCAAGCGCAAGCCGTGGATCGGGGCTTATGAAAACCAGAACGTTGATATCGGGCTGGAGTGCGGCTTGCAGGGCCGCGCCCAGATCGGCAAGGGCATGTGGGCGGCACCCGACCTGATGGCGGCGATGCTGGAGCAGAAGATCGACCATCCCAAGGCCGGGGCAAACTGCGCTTGGGTGCCCTCGCCCACCGCCGCCACTTTGCATGTGCTACACTATCACAAGATCAACGTGTTTGCGGTGCAGAACCGGCTGAAGGCGGGCGGGCGGCGGGCCTATGTCGAAACCATTCTGGAAATCCCGCTGGCCTCCTACCAGAAATGGACCGAAAGCCAGATCCTGCAAGAGGTGGAAAACAACGCCCAAGGCATTCTGGGCTATGTGGTGCGCTGGATTGATCAAGGGGTGGGCTGTTCGAAAGTGCCTGACATCCACGACATCGGCCTGATGGAAGACCGCGCCACCTGCCGGATTTCCGCCCAGCACATCGCCAACTGGCTGCATCATGGCGTGGTGACGCCGGAGCAGGTGCAGGCGGCGATGCGGAAAATGGCGGTGGTGGTGGATCGGCAGAACGCGGGCGATGCGGCCTATCGCGCGATGGCCCCGGGCTTTGACGGCATCGCCTACCTTGCCGCCTGCGATCTGGTGTTCAAGGGCCGGGTGCAGCCTTCGGGTTACACCGAGCCAGTGCTGCACGCGCGTCGCTTGGAATTGAAGGCGCGCGGCTGACCGCAGACCGATTTCCGCCCCGGAAATCGTGGCTCAGGCTGCGGCGTTCAGCCGATGTCCAGCGCCAGCGCGTGAATGCGGCGGGTCAGGTCGCCCAAGGCCGCGTGCACCGCGCGGTGCCGGGCCACCCGGCCCATCGCGGCCAAAGCTTCGGCGCGGATCAACACGGCAAAATGGCTCTCGCCCGAGCCATCATCGCCGCCGTGTCCGGCATGTTTGTGGCTTTCGTTCACCACTTCCAGCCGGGTCGGCGCGAAAGCTTGCGTCAAACGTGCTGTCAACTCGGTTTCTACGGTCATTTTTTCCACGAAGCCCCTTCAATCTGCCGCACAAAGCCCTAAACTCTTGCCTCCGAGTCGGAAAGGCCAACTACATGTCCAGTCGTCCCCCGTTTGAATTCGATATCCGCGTCTCGTCGGATAAAGCCAAGCGCAAAACCACGCGCCGCGGCATGTCGGGGGCATTTGAAACCTCGAACAAGGGCTGTGATTATCCAACCTGCAAGGAAAAGGGTGCCTACCGCGCCCCGAAGTCGCCCGATCATCTGGATCAGTTCTTCTGGTTCTGCCGCGATCATGTCCGCGAGTATAACCTGAAGTGGAATTTCTTCGGCACCGCCACCGATGAGGAATTCCAGAAGCTGCTGGAAAAAGACCGGCTGTGGGAACGCGAAACCAAGCCGTTCTCGCGCAAGGATGATGGCAATGCGTGGCACCGCCTTGGCGTCGAAGACCCGCTGTCGCTGCTGGGTGACAACGCCACCCGCAACCCCGGCAAGCCAACCTCGAATGCCACCCGCAAACTGCCGGCGACGGAACGCAAGGCGATCGAGCTGCTGGATGCGCGCGACACCTGGACCAAGACCGAAATCCGCAAGCAATACAAAGGCCTGGTGAAGGATCTTCACCCAGATATGAACGGCGGCGACCGCAGTGATGAGGACCGTCTGCAAGAGGTTGTCTGGGCCTGGGATCAGATCAAGGACAGCCGTTACTTCAAAGAGTAACGGCCCCCCACCTTAGCCGCGCCGGATAAACCCGTATTTCAGCAGCCAGATCGCAATCCGCTCGCCCGAGGGGGCGCTGATGCCGGTGGCCTTTTCCACCTCGGCCAGCCCGCAGCCTGCGGGGCCAGCCTTGGCGATGGTCAGCAGCACGGCGGCGATATGATCGGGGGCGGCGAAGACGCGCTTCAGCCCCTGATAATTCCGCGTCGTCAGCACCTCGGCCAGACTGGGCCGCCCGGTCGGATCGGCAAGCACAAACCGGGTTGCCGCCAGAGTGACCTGCTCGGTCGGGTAGCCGCCAAACAGGTTGGTCGGTGACGGTGCCACCGGCAGCGCGTCGGCCGCATAGCGCCGCGCAGTTGCGGCTCCGGCGCGGCGGCGGGCGTCCTGCTCGCCCCACAGCGCCTGCATCTGCGGCACGATCTGCGCCCAATCATACAGGCTTTGCGCCCGCGCCTTGCCCGCCTGCCCCATCTTGCGGCGCAGATCGGGATCGCGCGCGAGCTGCAGGATGCGCGCCTGCAATTCCGCCATGTCGATCTCGGTCAGCGCCGAGGTGGCCGCGCAATACTGCACATAGCTGTCGGTGCCGCCCTGATAGCGCAGCGCCTCTTGCGCCATCTGTCCACCGCGCAAGGCCCGCGACGTGACCCGAAACCCGACGTCCGCCGAGACGGTATCCTTCATGCCATCCCAATCCGACACCAGCAGTGGCAACCCCGCCGCCATGCCTTCCAGCGGGGCAAGGCCAAAGGTTTCCTGAATGTTATCAATCAGGAACATGAACACATCCGCCCCCGACAGCACCGCCTTGCGGTCATCGGCAGACGCGCCATCCAGCAGCGCAAAGCCCACGTCAGGCATCAGTTTGGCAGCGCCTTCAGTAAACACCTTGCGCGAGAAATCTTCGCGAAACTGGCCGCAGAAGGCGATATGCAGCTTTTGCCCGGTCTGCGCCTTGGTCAATTCGCGTTGCGCCGCCTGCATCGCCAGATAGATCGGCAGCGGGTCGAACTTTTCATGAGGGGTAAGCCGGGCGATGGTGGTGAACACCACATCCTGCGGCGCCGCCCGCAGCCGCGCCCGCAGGGCCGCCCCTGCCGCCGCGTCCGGTCCGAAATCGGCGCAGTGGATGCCCAGCGGGATCACCGGCAGCATCGGCCGCGGCGGCGGCTCGGCGCGCAGATGCGCCCGGATATGCTCGTCAATCCGGTCCATCTGATAGCTGACCGAGGCCAGCACCGCCTGACTGGTGCAGATCACCGCATCCCAATCCATCACCGGGGCCATACGCAGATCGAAGAAGCCCTGCATCACAGCCGCCGTCGAGGTGGTGTGGGTGATACCGCAAATCGACCAGTTGCCGGTTCCATAGGGCGCGCGCCGCCAGCTTTCGGCGATATAATTCGGGCTGGGGAAAAATACCGTGCCCACCGGCGCGATGCTGTTTGGTCGCATGAGCGGCGCGTGGCGCACCGCCTTTCCGGGGCGCAGATCGGCGGCCAGTGCCTTGACCGGCTCCAGTTCCGCCGCGCCATGCGACAGCAGCACGAATTCGTCCACCTCGGCGTGGCGCAGAAAGCCTTTCAGGAAAGACTCACCCGCCACCCGGCGGCCGTTGATGCCCTTGGCCTTGGGGTCAAACCCGTCCTGCGCATACCAGATCGCGGCGTTGCGGCGTGCGTCGGTCATTTCTTCACCATCCACAGCCACGGCGTCGGCCCGCCGCGCCATTCCCACAAAGCCACCAGCCGATCCAGATCACTCAAGCTTTCCATCCAGTCCGGCAGGCCGGAATCGTCGATCCGCCGCCCGATCAGCCGGATGTGATGCGTCGCCTTGAAGCGGTCCGCGATCAGATGGCTTAGCCCCGGCCGCATGCCGTCATGCGCCTCGACCAGAATATCTGCCGATCGCAGCCCCGGCGCGCGCACCGGGTCCAACAGTTCGGCCTCGGCACCTTCGATGTCGCAGATCACCAGAGTCTTCTGGTTTGCACAGATGTCGAAATCGACATGCCTCATCAGCCCGCCAATCTCGACCCGGTCCTCCACGCCGTTCGCCGCCGCCAGTGCCGCACACAGCGCCTGCGCCTTGGGATTGGCATCGCGCGCCAGCACCCGCGCTTTCGGCAGCCGCCGCGCAAGGCCGACCGCGTAATAGCCTTCGGCAGAGCCGACATCGACCACCAGCTTGTAACCCTTGGTCACAATATCCTCGATCACCGGCGCAAGGCTGGCTTCATAAGACCCGATCAACCGCGCCGACCGCGAGCCTTCCGAGGCGCGCACAAGGTAATCCATGCCCTTGAACGGCCCGGACAAAACCTTGCTGCCCGAGCGTTCCAGCAACGTATTCGCGATCAGTTCAGACCGCCATTTCGCCAGATGCCGAAACGCCTGTTCCAGCCGCGCCGCATCTGGCGGGGCATCCAGCAGATGCTTCAGGGCATTGGTAGTGGCAAGCGTCAACGGTGAAGCGGGCTTGGACAAAGACAGGAACTCCAGCAACTGGCACGGCAACCCCGCGCTTTGCTATCGGTAGCCCCAAGCCCTTGGCCTGTCTATCCCGCCCACCTCAGGCGGCGAGAAATTTCAGCGCCGCACCGTTCATGCAATAGCGCTTGCCGGTGGGCTGCGGGCCATCATCAAACACATGGCCCAGATGCCCACCACAGCGGCGGCAATGCACCTCGGTGCGGCTGCCAAACCAGCCCGGATCGGCTTTGGTGCCCACCGCGCCGGGCAATGGCTGAAAGAACGACGGCCAGCCGGTGCCGCTGTCATACTTCGCCTCGGAGGCAAAAAGCGGCAAATCGCAGCCCGCACAGGCAAACACACCCTTGCGCTGTTCATCGTTCAGCGCACTGCTGCCCGCCGCCTCGGTGGCTTCCTCGCGCAGCACCTGATATTGCAGATCGGTCAGTTTGGCGCGCCACTCGGCCTCGGTCAGCGACACTTCAAAACTTTCGGCAAAGGCTGGCCGCACGCAGGCGAGCGCGGCCACGGAACTTAGAAACAATCGGCGGTGCATGGCAAATCTCCTGTCCGGTATCGCTGTCATACTGCATCTACGCCCGCGCGCGGCGCGAAGTTTCAACTTCTCACGCAGAAGCGATGCTGCGTGATCCCCGCCCCTTGCGGCCCTGCGCGTTATGTTCCACAACTTGAGCCATGATCGCGGGCTTGGCCCGCCAGTTTGATATGGGCGACGGGCAATGGCAGATACACAGATGAAACCCACCGAAGAAATCTCGGTCCGCGAGGTCTTCGGCATCGACACCGACATGAAGGTGAAGGGCTTTGCCGAAGCGACCGACCGCGTGCCCGCGATTGACCCCACCTATAAATTCGATCCCGACACCACTTTGGCGATTCTGGCGGGCTACGCCTATAACCGTCGGGTAATGATTCAGGGCTATCACGGCACCGGCAAATCGACGCATATCGAACAGGTCGGCGCGCGACTGAACTGGCCGACTGTGCGGGTGAACCTCGATTCACACATCAGCCGGATCGACCTGATCGGCAAAGACGCGATCAAGCTGCGCGACGGCAAGCAGGTCACCGAATTCCACGAAGGCATCCTGCCCTGGGCGCTGCGCAACCCGGTCGCCATCGTGTTCGACGAATACGATGCAGGCCGCGCCGACGTGATGTTCGTGATCCAGCGCGTGCTGGAACATGATGGCAAGCTGACCCTGCTGGACCAGAACGAGATCATCACGCCAAACCCGTATTTCCGCCTGTTCGCCACCGCGAACACCGTGGGTCTTGGCGACACCACCGGCCTTTATCACGGCACCCAGCAGATCAACCAGGCGCAGATGGACCGGTGGAGCCTTGTGGCGACGCTGAACTACCTGAGCCACGACGCAGAAGCCGCCATCGTTCTGGCGAAATCGCCGCATTACAACACCGAGAAAGGCCGCAAGACCATTTCTCAGATGGTGACGGTGGCCGATCTGACGCGCACGGCCTTCATGAACGGCGATCTTTCCACTGTGATGAGCCCGCGCACCGTGCTGAACTGGGCGCAAAACGCCGAGATCTTCCGCAACGTCGGCTATGCGTTCCGTCTGTCGTTCCTGAACAAATGCGATGAATTGGAGCGGCAAACCGTGGCCGAATTCTACCAGCGCTGCTTCAACGAAGAGCTTCCGGAATCGGCGGCAAGCATGGCGATGAAGTAAAAGTGTAGGGTGCGTGATTTCACGCACCTTCCCCGGAAAGGTGCGTGAAATCACGCACCCTACCTCTTGCACGAGACGGATCATGACCAAACCCACCGACAACCCCGCCGATCCGTTCAAGAAGGCCCTCGCCGAGGCCACCAAGACCATGGCCAACGACCCCGAGATGACGGTGACCTATTCGGTCGATCCGGCGGGGATGAACAAGGAAGGCATCCGCCTGCCGCAAGTCAGCCGTCGGATGACGCGGGACGAGGTGCTGCTGGCCCGTGGCACCGCAGACGCTTTCGCGCTGCGCCGCAAGTTCCATAACGAGGCGACTGCCAGCAAATACGCCCCAACCGGCCCGCTCGCCCGCGAGATCTATGACGCGATGGAAACCGCCCGCTGCGAGGCGGTGGGTGCGCGTGCCATGCCCGGCACCGCAGGCAATATCGACGCCAAGATCGCCTATGAAGCCGACCGCAAAGGCTATCACGGCATCGTCAAGCGCGACGATGCGCCGTTGTCGGTCGCAGCGGGCTACCTTGTCCGCCATCTGGCCACCGGGCGCGATCTGCCGAAAGGTGCGGCCAATGTCATGGAGATGTGGCGCGAATTCATCGAAGGTCAGGCGCATGACACGCTGGATAACCTCGATGCCGTGCTTGATAATCAGGCCGCCTTTGCCCGCCTTGCCCGCAAGGTGATCGCAGACCTTGGCTATGGCGACCAGTTGGGCGACGACCCCGACCAGCCCGACGACGAAGACAGCGGCGACGAGGCGCAGGACGATCAGGACGCGCCGGAGTCTGACGGCTCGGAAGAACAAGAGTCGGAAGACAGCGAAGCCTCGCCCGAACAAAGCCAGGAAGATCAGCAAGACCAGTCTCAGGCTCAGGTCACCATGGAAGACCAAGCCGACATGGAGCAGGGCGACGAGGCCGAACTGCCCGAAGGCGAAGCGCCGCTGGAACCACCTCCGCCCGCGCCCTATTCCGATGCCGACCCGAACTACACCGTCTATACCACGGATTTCGATGAAGAAATCCGCGCCGAAGACCTCGCCGAACCGGCCGAGCTGGAACGGCTGCGCGCCTATCTTGATCAACAGCTGGAGCCGCTGAAAGGTGCTGTCAGCCGCCTTGCCAACAAGCTGCAACGCCGCCTGCAAGCCCAGCAAAACCGCAGCTGGCTGTTTGATCTGGAGGAAGGCACGCTCGACGCCGGGCGGTTGGCGCGTGTGGTGGCAAACCCGACAACACCGCTCAGCTTCAAGCAGGAAAAAGACACCGAATTCCGCGATACCGTGGTGACGCTGCTGATCGACAACTCCGGCTCGATGCGCGGTCGACCGATTTCGATTGCGGCGATCTGCGCCGATGTGTTGGCCCGCACGCTGGAGCGTTGCTCGGTCAAGGTGGAGATTTTGGGCTTCACCACCCGCGCCTGGAAGGGTGGACAATCACGCGAACGCTGGCTGGCGCAGGGCCGCCCGCAACAACCGGGTCGGCTGAACGATCTGCGCCACATCATCTACAAATCTGCCGATGCGCCGTGGCGCAGGGTACGGCCCAATCTGGGCCTGATGATGAAAGAGGGCTTGCTGAAAGAAAACATCGACGGCGAGGCGCTGGAATGGGCGCACCGCCGCATGCTGGCCCGCCCGGAAGCGCGGCGGATTCTGATGGTGATTTCTGACGGCGCGCCGGTTGATGACAGCACGCTTTCAGTCAACCCGGCGAACTTCCTCGAAAAACACCTGCGCGATGTCATTGCCATGGTCGAACGCAAGAAAGCCGTGGAACTGATCGCCATCGGCATTGGCCATGACGTGACCCGCTACTACCAGCGCGCCGTCA
This sequence comes from Paracoccaceae bacterium, assembly GCA_009773375.1. Lineage (GTDB taxonomy): Bacteria > Pseudomonadota > Alphaproteobacteria > Rhodobacterales > Rhodobacteraceae > Cypionkella. The sequence continues at coordinate 34,218 of WRPH01000016.1, read as the reverse complement.
CCATCACCGATGTCGAACAATTGGCCGGGGCGATGACCGAACAACTGGCGGGACTGTTTGACGCTGATCCGAAGACTTTGACACTCAGGCCTCGCCTGCCCAAGGCCCAGCCCGTCTGGCAGCCCTGCGCCGGGTGCTGGCTGCCGAAGGTCTGGCCGGTTTCATCGTCCCACGCGCTGACATCCATCAGGGCGAATATGTCGCGGCGCGGGATGAGCGTTTGCAGTGGCTGACCGGGTTCACGGGATCAGCCGGATTCTGCATCGTGCTGCCGACACTTGCGGGCGTGTTCATCGACGGGCGCTATCGCACGCAGGTGAAAGGTCAGGTCGATCTGGCGCATTTTACCCCGGTGCCTTGGCCCGAAACCAAGCCCGGCGACTGGATCAAGGCGCATCTGCCCGAGGGCGTTGTCGGCTTTGATCCATGGCTGCACAGCGCAGACGAAATCGCCACGCTGGAGGCGGCGCTGGAAGATACCGGCGTGATCCTGCGCGCCTGCGCCAATCAGATCGACCGGATCTGGCCCGATCAGCCCGGCCCGCCGCTGGGCCGCGCCTTTCCGCACCCCGACAGCCTTGCCGGCGAGACGAGCGCGCAGAAGCGCACCCGTCTCGCCGAGGCATTGCGCGCCGACGGTCAGACCGCGGCGGTGATCACCTTGCCTGACTCGATCTGCTGGCTGTTGAACATCCGCGGCGCAGATGTACCGCGCAACCCGATCCTGCATGCGCTGGCGATCTTGCATGACAACGGCCATGCAACCCTGTTTGCCGATGCTGCGAAGTTCGACGAGGTGACGCGTTCTCACCTTGGCGCGCATGTCTCCTTGCGCCCGGTCTCGGCCTTTGTGCCGGCGCTGCACACGCTGCAAGGCCCGGTGCGGGTGGACCGCGCCACCGCCCCCTTGGCGGTTTCGACAGAGTTACAAGAGGCAGGCATCGCCGTGGCCTGGGGCGACGATCCGTGTCGGCTGCCGAAAGCCAAAAAGACCGCCGCCGAAATTCAAGGCATGCGCGAGGCGCATCTGCGTGATGGCGCGGCGATGGTCGAATTCCTGTGCTGGCTGGACAGTCAGACACCGAAGGGCCGGCTTACAGAAATCGATGTGGTGCGGGCGCTGGAGGGTTTCCGCCGCGCCACCAATGCGCTGCACGATATTTCGTTTGACACCATTTGCGGTTCTGGCCCGCATGGCGCGATCATGCATTACCGGGTGACAGACGAGTCAAACCGCGCGATTGGCCGCAATGAATTGCTGTTGGTGGATTCGGGCGCGCAGTATCTGGATGGCACCACCGATATCACCCGCACCATCGCGGTGGGCGATCCCGGCGATTATGCCCGCGCATGCTTCACCCGCGTCCTGCAAGGCACCATCGCGATCAGCCGGGTGCGCTGGCCTGCGGGCTACGCTGGCCGCGATCTGGACCCGCTGGCGCGCTATGCGCTGTGGCTGGGGGGGCAGGATTTCAACCACGGCACCGGCCACGGCGTCGGCGCTTTCCTGTCAGTTCACGAAGGCCCGCAACGGCTGTCGCGCATCTCCGAGGTGCAGCTGGAACCGGGCATGATCCTTTCGAACGAACCTGGCTATTACCGCGAGGGTGAATTCGGCATCCGGCTGGAAAACCTGGTCGTGGTGCAGCTTGCAACAAACCTGCCCGGCGGCGACCCCGAACGCACGCAGCTTTGCTTTGAAACGCTTACCTTCGTGCCGTTCGACCGCCGCCTGCTCCGTCCAGACCTGCTGTCCCCCGGCGACCGCGACTGGCTGAATGCATACCATGCGCAGGTGCTGGCACGACTTGCACCGCGCCTTTCCGCAGACGCGCTTATCTGGTGCCAAGCCGCCTGTGCCGTGATTTAGGCTTCGGCCGCGACCTTGCGGATCCGCTCCACCATCGCTCGCACCCCGTTGGAGCGTTGCGACGACAGATGCTCGTTCAGCCCCAGCCGCCCCAGCTCCGCGTGGGCGTCTACCCTGCACACCTCGGCCACTGGCAAGCCGGAATACAAGGCATGCAGCACGGCAATCAGCCCGCGCACGATCATCGCATCAGAATCTCCCTGAAAATCGAACAGGCCACCCGCAACCACCGGGCGCAGCCAGACCTGACTGGCGCAGCCATCCACCTTCAGCGCAGGCACCTTGAAGCTGTCGTCCAGCGGTGGCATCGCCTTGCCCAACTCGATGACATGGCGATAGCGGTCTTCCCAGTCGTCCAGAAACTCGAATGTCTCGGCAATTTCTTCAAAAGCGGGCGTGGCCATGCGTCTCTCCATCACTGCACGTCAGGTAATGCGCGCGACGCCAAAGGTCCAGCCCATGCAGCCTTTTCAAACCGCTGCCAATCGGCTACCCAAAGGCATCACCAAAGGGGTGTCCCATGCGCTTTCGCCTGACAATTGCTATTCTGGCCCTGACCACGCTGACCGCCTGCGGTGGGTTCTCTGGCAAGCTGAACCCGCTGAACTGGTTCAAACGCTCGGCCCCGGTCGCGGTGGTGGCCACTGAAACCCCGGCAGACCCGCGCCCCTTGGTCGCAAATGTGCTGTCGATGCAGATCGAATCCTACCCCGGCGGCGCCATCGTGCGCGCCACAGGCCTGCCGCCGACCCAAGGCTACTGGGATGCCGAACTGGTGCCGCAACCTGTTGATGAAAACGGCACCTTGGTTCTGGAATTCCACGTCTTCCCGCCAATCGCCGCCGCTGGTGTGGTCAACCAGCAATCGCGCGAAATCACCGTGGCCTATACCCTGTCGAACCTCAAACTCGAGGCCATCAGCCAGATCGTGGTGCAAGGCAGCCAGAACGCCCGCTCCAGCCGCCGCTAATCCTCTAAAATTTACCTAAAATTTCTTCATCTTGGCAGAAATACTCCACGGGGGCAGGATTTGCAGGGCAAATCCGTCGGGGGCGTGAAGCCCCCGTCCGCCCGTTCCTCCAAAGCCGCGGTTAAACCCGCACGACCCGCACTTCGTTGCCCTTGGCCGACAGCGCAATTTCACCCCGGCAGAGCCGCATTGCGTCATCGCCAAAGGCTTCGGCGCGCCACCCCTTCAGGGTATCGAGGTTCCGTTCACCCGCCGCAATCGCGTCCAGATCAGAAGCCGAAGCGATCAGCCGCGGTGCCACCCCCAGACTTTCCGATTTCGCCTTCAACAGCACTCGCAGCAAATCCGCCAACGCCGGGTTAACCTGCAATTGATCCTTCGACAGGTCGGGTTTCGGCAGATCTTCCTGCCGCATCTCCATCCCCGCCTTGATCGCAGCCAGAATGCCTTCGGCAATCTCGGCCTTGCGTCCTTCGCGCAGCAACAGCCGCGAGCGGCCCAATTCTTCCAGATTGGTTGGCCGGGTCGAGGCCAGTTCCAACAAAGCGTCGTCTTTCATCACCCGGCTGCGCGGCACGTTGTTGTTTTGCGCGTAATCTTCGCGAAACCGCGCCAACTCTTTGACAATGCCCAGAAACCGCCCCGAGGTGGTGCGCGTCTTCACCCGCTGCCAAGCCTCTTCGGGATGCACGGTATAGGTGGCAGGCTCGGTCAGCACCGCCAGTTCTTCCTCGACCCAAGCGGTGCGGCCATTCTTGGCCAGTTGCGCCGCCAGCCATTCGTAAATCACCCGCAGATGCGTCACATCACCCAAGGCATATTCGCTTTGCGCCAAGGAAAGCGGGCGGCGCGACCAGTCGGTAAAGCGGCTGGTCTTGTCCAGATCCTGCTTTGCGATCTTTTTCACCAGCGTTTCATAGCCGACCTGCTCGCCAAAGCCGCAGACCATCGCGGCGATCTGGGTGTCAAACAGCGGCTTGGGGAAGACGCGGCCTTCAACGAAGAAAATCTCCAGATCCTGCCGGGCGGCGTGGAACACCTTGACCGTCGCCTCGTGGCGGAACAGGTCATACAGCGGCTCCATCGACATCGCCGATCCTTCGATCGGGTCGATCAGCACCGCATCGCCGTCCTTGCCGGGCAGCGCCATCTGGATCAGGCACAGCTTTGACCAATAGGTGCGCTCGCGCAGAAATTCGGTGTCTATGGTGACATAAGCTTGGGATTTGGCGGCTTCGCAAAAGGCGGCGAGGTCTTCGGTGGTGGTAATCGTGCGCATCAGGCGTCTTTCGCAATGGGCTCACGGGGGCATCCCGCAATTCCGCTATAGGCAGCATTGCGCGCCAAGAAAAGCCCAAGTGCCGTTTCTTTGCCAAATACTGGGCAAAAGACGCAGCAGCCGCGCGCGGCGATATTACAACAACACCGGCCTGCGGTCCCCCACTGCAAAGCGCCGCAGCACCGCCGGATAGAGCCGGTGCTCTTGCACCAGAACCCGCGCGGCCAGATCATCCGCAGTATCGCCCGGTAAGACCGGCACCCGCGCTTGCCCCAAAACCGGACCTGCGTCCAATTCTGCCGTCACCTCATGCACCGTGCAGCCAGCCTCGGTATCGCCCGCCGCAAGGGCGCGTTCATGCGTGTGCAGCCCGGGATATTTCGGCAACAGCGACGGGTGGATGTTCAGCATCCGGCCTTCAAACCGCCGCACGAAGTCTGGCGTCAGCACACGCATGAACCCGGCCAGGCACAGAATATCCGGGTTCGCCGCCAGAATCGGCTCCAGTAAAGCCGCCTCAAACGCCGCGCGATCCTTGCCAAAGCCACGATGGTCCACCGCCACCACCGGCACGCCCAGTTCTGCCGCCCGTGCCAGCCCCTTGGCTGCAGGATCGTTCGAGGCTACCAGCACCGCACGACACGGGTGATCCCCCACCATATCCCGCACCAGCGCCAGCATGTTCGACCCGCCCCCAGAAATCAGGAGCGCGACACGCTTCACAGCAGCTTGCCCTTGTAGATAACGCCCTCGCCCGCGACGACGCGGCCCAGCTCGACCACGGTTTCACCTTCGGCGCGCAGCAGATCGGCCAAAGCCTGCGCTCGGTCTGCGGCCACAACCGCAATCATGCCGATACCGCAATTGAACGTCTTCAGCAGTTCAGGCTGGCTCATGTTGGCCGTGGTGGCCAGCCAGCGGAACACGCCAGGAAGCTGCCAAGCCGACAGATCAATCTCGCAGGCCAGCCCTTCCGGAATCACCCGCGGCGGATTTTCGGTCAAACCACCGCCGGTGATATGCGCCAAGGCATGCACCCCGCCCGCCCGCACTGCAGCCAGTGCCTGCTTCACATACAGCCGCGTCGGCGCCAGCAATGCCTCGCCCAAAGTCCCGTCCGAGAACGGCGAGGCTGCATCCCAGCCCAGACCAGACAGTTCCACCACCTTGCGCACAAAGGAATAGCCGTTGGAATGCACCCCGTTCGAGGCCAGCCCCAGCAACACATCGCCATCAACCACGCCCGCAGGCAGATCAGCGCCGCGTTCCATCGCGCCCACGGCAAAGCCCGCCAGATCGAAATCACCCTTGTGATACATCCCCGGCATCTCGGCGGTCTCGCCGCCGATCAAAGCGCAGCCCGAGGCCTCGCAGCCCGCCGCAATCCCATTGATGATCCGGGTGGCTTCTTCGACATCCAGCTTGCCGGTTGCGAAATAATCCAGAAACAACAACGGTTCGGCCCCCTGACAGACCAGATCATTGACACACATCGCCACCAGATCGACGCCGATGGTATCGACGCGGCCAGTATCAATCGCAATCCGCAATTTGGTGCCAACGCCGTCCGTGGCAGCCACCAAAATTGGATCCTGATAGCCCGCAGCCTTCAGATCAAACAGCGCGCCAAACCCGCCCAGGCCGGACATCACGCCCGAACGCTGCGTGCGTTTTGCCGCAGGCTTGATCCGTTCCACCAACGCATTCCCTGCATCAATATCCACGCCCGCGTCGGCGTAAGTCAGGCCATTGTGTCCGGTGGTCATCGGCAGAGTCCCCAAGCTGAAAGGCATTGCCGCCCGCATATTCCATCCCGCGCGCCCGCGCAACGCACCCCTGCCCCCGCGCAGCATTTTTCGCCACAGCTCGTTCGCGCGCAGCATTCTTCACCCCAATACTTGACCCCACGCCGCTATCTGCTAGGCAAAGTCTGTCTGGGTCTGTAGCTCAATGGTTAGAGCAGGGCGCTCATAACGCCTTGGTTGGGGGTTCGAGTCCCTCCGGACCTACCATTCCAACCCATTGATATAAAAGAAAACCCTTGCTTTACGGTTGCTTGTGCCGCTTTTAGTGCCAAAATTGGTGCTAGAATCGGAGTGAGCGACGGCTGGAAAACTGCGCTACTGGAAAGAAAAGGACGGTCGGTTCTGGGCGCGTATCGCGGTCCCGGCGGGGCTGCGACCGTTCTTAGACAACCCGCGCGGCGAACTTATCGAGCCGCCGGGTGGTGATCGGCGCGCGCCATTCGCCAAGCCAAAGTGCGATGTCGTCATCGCCTTCAAGCAACAGCGGCATCCGGTCTGTGATTGCCGAGATCAATCGGTTGGCAGGCACCGTCACCTGAACAAGCTCACACTCAGGGCCGCGACCGACATCAAACTGATCGTAGATCACGCCAATGATGGCAGGGCGCCCTTCCTTGTGACGAATGGTCCATTGCTGCGTCCACGACTTTCCAGTGCGCTCGCCATCCTCATTGGTCTGAGGCACCTCACGACCCTCGTTGAAGGTCTTAGCAAAGGTGATCCCGCGTCGGGCGTGAAAAGCATCCGCGAACGTCCGCAGCTGATGCACAGTCTCACCACGCGTGCATGTGCTTTGGTGTCCGACGCCCATCGCCACGCCGATCCGTGAAGCCCCAGTTCATCGGCGTAATGACGCGCTCACCGTTGCGATCCAGATGCACCACCGGCAGCGCGCGCATCGGCGTGAAGGTGCGAACTTCGTCATCGACCCGGGCAGCAAACAGGTTCGAGAATTCGTAGACCTCGCGCCGTGACGCCATCTGGGTGAACTTGCCGCACATTGGAGACCCCGGTGAAGAACAGGTAAAGCACAAACCATAGAACAAAACCGACGGTGCACCACTTTGCTTCGTTCGCTGCACCTGCGCACTGTTCCCCCGGCCGCAGGATTCGTGGCGAGGCCGCCAAGCACCCTCCTTGCCGTTTTGAGCACCCCCACACGTCATTCGATGAGATGGCCCTCGGAGGACGCTCAGGCGCGGTCTGAGATGGAGCTGCGCCGATGAAACACTGTGTGGGATTTTGGCGTGACGACAATGCAGTGCAGTGCTTTCATATATGGGTCAGCCAATCGACACTTACGGCCTAAGAAGCCGGTCGGCGACTTCGAAGTCAACTTCTGCCTCTGGCCATCGAATTGGCCATTGCGATCGCGAATGCCGGTTTTCAAAAGCTGATCTTCGCTGTATTTACGCGACACGCCGCAAGGTTGCTGGTGGCTGGCCAACAGGCGCGAACAGCGACCGGCACCTTCCCGTGAGCCTGTGCCCTTAGCCATCCCCACCTTGCCGTCTGATCGTGATCCCGACTTTGTTGCAATCCACTCTTGATCTCTTGTGTGAAGTTGAATCAGCTGCGCGCCCCGCGGATGCTGTAACCTCTGCCTTCTTCCGGGCTCGCCGCCATCTCGACGACCGCGACCGGGGGCCGGTGCTGGAGCAGCTTTATGCGCTTTTGCGCCATCGTGCCCGGCTTGGCTGGTGGCTGGCCCGGCAAAGCTGCGATGATACCCCGCGCAACCGGCTGCTGGCTTGGCTCATACTGGGGGAGGGCAAAGCGCCCGACCAGATCAAGCGCCTGTTCGATGGCTCAAAATTCACCCCTGCCATCTTGACCGATCCCGAAAACGCGCTGCTGGTCAAATTGCGGGGCCGCACAATAGCCCACCCGGATATGCCCGAGGCGGTGCGTCTTGAATGTCCGCCTTGGGCGGTTGGCCCCCTGCAGCGGCGCTTTGGCGAGGCATTCGGGGCCGAGATGGCAGCAACTCTGGCGCCGCCACCACTTGATCTGCGGGTCAACCCGATCAAAACAACGCGCGACGCCACGCTTCGGGCGTTGAAAGGCATGGGGCTTCGCGCCGAGTCGATGCGGCTGTCGCCCCATGGCATCCGCCTGCGGGAACGCCTTTCTCTGGCGCGGCTGCCGGGGTTGAAAACCGGCGATATCGAAATTCAGGACGAAGGCTCGCAGCTTGTTGCCCTTTTGGTCGATGCAAAGCCCGGAGAGCGCGTGGTTGATTTCTGCGCCGGTGCAGGGGGCAAGACGCTGGCCATCGCGGCACAGATGAAGAACAAGGGCCATATCGTTGCCTGCGACGTGAATGAGACCCGCCTGAAGCGCTGTGCCGAACGCCATCGCCGCGCGGGGCTGCACAATGTCGAAACACGGGTGCTGGCCAGTGAAACGGACCGTTGGGTCAAAAGACACAAGGGCGGCTTCGACCGCGTGCTGGTCGACGCGCCCTGTAGCGGCACTGGCACTTGGCGGCGCAATCCAGATGCCCGCTGGCGTGCGCCGGAATTGGGGCTGGAGAACCTTGTCGCCTTGCAGGCTCGGATTCTTGCGAGTGCCGCGCGTCTTGTGAAGCCCGGCGGGCGACTTGTCTACGCGACATGCTCGATTTTGTGCGAAGAGAACGAAGCGCAAGTCGCCACCTTTCTGGCCTCCAACCCTGGTTTTCGTCTCGTGTCGGTGCCCGAAGCCGCGCCGCATCTTACGGGTGCAACCCAGTCCGACCACCTGTCACTGACACCCGCGCGCCATGGGACGGATGGCTTCTTCGCAGCCGTTCTGCAACGGGATGCCTTGCCCGCCCCGAGCCATGCCGACCCGACGCACACCGCCTGATCCTGCCCTTGGCGGGCAGTGTTGACACGCCCGGCCCATAGCAGTCATCCGTTTTCTGGAAGGTTTGCCCCAAAACCGACATTGCTTCGGCAACGGGCAAAACGAAATTGACTTCAAAAATGCCCTGCCGCTAGAGCCAGCCAAGAAATTGACACCTAAAGTGCAATCTTGCTTAAGCGTCCGGGCCGAAGGTGCCCCGGCCCGGACCAGTTTGGGGTGCTGGGAGGAAGTGGCACCCAGGGAAAATCTTGGGCCTCAAGTTTGTTGTGGGGGATGCCCGTCGTGGCTGTCCATATAGCCTTCGATTTCCGCTTCAAGCGTCGCCATCGATGCCCCGCCTGCCATCAGATCGGTGATTTCTTCGCGGGTTTTATCGCCCTTGCGGAAATCGGCGGCGATGGCCCCACGGATCAGCACGGCGAAATGATCGCCCACGGCCATGGCATGCATGACCTGATGAGTGATGAAGATCACCGCCAGCCCGCGTCGCTTGGCCTCGTTCACGATGCGCAGGACATGAGTGGCTTGCTTGACGCCCAAAGCAGCCGTCGGTTCGTCCAAAATGAGAACGCGCGCGCCAAAATGCACCGCGCGGGCGATGGCCAGCGATTGCCGCTCGCCCCCCGACAGACCACCGACCAGACGGTCGCCATCGGTGATGCGGGTGATGCCAAGCCGCTGCACGGCATCCACCGCAATGGCGTTGGCCTTTTTTCGATCATAGATTTTGAACGGACCCCAGCCTTTGGTCGGTTCCACCCCCACGAAAAAGCTGCGCCCGATCGACATCAGCGGAAAGGTGCCGCCGAATTGGTGCACAGTCGCGATGCCATGGTCAGCGGCCTCGCGCGGGCTGTTGAACTTGACCGGCTTGCCGTCCATTTCAATCGCGCCGGAACTGGGTTGATGCACCCCCGACAACAACCGGATCACGGTGGATTTGCCGGCTCCGTTATCGCCCAAGAGGCACAGCACCTCGCCTGCCCGCAGATCTAGGCTGATGTCGTGCAGCACATCGATGGGGCCGAAGGATTTGTTGACATTGCGCAGGCTCAGGATGGGAGCGGTCATGCTTTGGCTCCTTTCTTCTTAGGCGCGTAGGACAGCGCCATTTTGCGGAAGGTATTGTTCATCAGAACCGCCAGCAGCAGCACCCCGATGATCAGGCTGGCCCAGTTGGCGTCAAACGGAGTGTAGTAGATGCCCTGACTGACCACCGCGAAGGTCAGAGTGCCAAGGATGATCCCGACCACAGACCCATATCCGCCGGTCAGCAGCACACCGCCAACCACCACCGAGATGATCGAGTTGAAGATGTAGGATTGCCCCGCCGACACCTGCGCCGAGTTGTAAAGGATGGCCTGGCTGACACAGACAAAGGTGGCGCTGGCCCCGCTGCACATGAACAAAAGGATCGTCATGCGGTCGGTCGGGATACCGGCGTTGCGGGCCGACACTTTGTCGCCGCCCATGGCAAAGATCCAGTTGCCGAAGCGGCTGTAATGCAGCACGAACCCCCAGACCAGCGCAGCCCCGATCCACCACAGGATGGTGACCTGGAACACGCCGCCGATGAAGCGGCCCAGGAGCCATTTCGCCTCGGGTCCGGCTTTCAGCGGCACGGATGTGGTGCCGGTGACCAGAACCGACAGTCCCAGCGTCAGGCCTGCGACTGCAAACAGCGTGCCAAGCGTCACGATGAAGCTGGGAACAGCGGTGCGCACGACCAGCAAGCCGTTGATCAGGCCGACAAAAGCCCCCAATGCGATGGCGGCCCCGATGCCCACCATGATGGGCAGCTGGAAATACCCGGATATGATCGCCACCGTCATCGACCCTGCGGGCACCAGTGAGCCGATGGAAATATCCAGCTCTCCGGCGATCATCAGCAGGCCAATGGGAATTGCAATGATCCCCAGCGCCGCCGCGACGTTCAGCCAGCTTGCCGCTCCGCTGACCGAAGCAAAGCTGGTGCCGCCAAAGAAGGTGAAGAAGGCGAATACAGCTGCGAGGCCAAGAAAGGAGCCGGTTTCGGGGCGGCGCAACAGTGGGCCGATGGAAAAACGAGGGGGCGAGTTCGTCATAGGGGCAATCCCGTCGATGCAGATCCGCACACTCGGCCACGCGTGGCGCGGGCGTAGGGATCGTGGGTCTGATGAGGTCCGGCCCCGCCAGGGAGGAAACGGGGCCGGACGGCGGGCTAGGGCTTAGCGGAAGCCAGCCGCAGCACCGGCGATGGTGGCGTCAACGTTGGCCGCATCCACAATCCCAGGGCCGGTCAGCACCGGCGCGGTGGCGATGGCGGTGCCAAAGCTGGCGTAGGCGTCTGACATCGACACGGCGAGGAAACCCTGCAACCACGGCTGTTGATCCACCGCGAACAGTTGAGTGCTGGCTTTGATCCGATCCAGTCCGGCGCCATCCATATCGAAGGACGCCAGTTGAATTTTGCCAGTGCCGCCCGCCTGATCAATGCCGATGGCTGCCGAGTTGGCATCGCCCGCAGAAATGGTGATCACGCCGTTGATGGTGGCGTCTTTCATCAGCGTGGCCTTGATGGCTTCAGCCACAGCTGTTGGATCGCCAAAGCTGGACGCAGGCAGCGGCAGTTGGGTGGATACCCCGCCCTCTGCGGTGATGCCATCCGACACGCCCTTGCAGCGGTCTTCCAGATTCTGCGCGCCCGGAACGGTGTTGACGCAGATCACGTTCTTGAAGCCATGGCTGCCGAAATAGGCACCGGCTGCCAGACCTGCCGGATATTCCTCGTTGCCGATGTAGTTGATCGCGCCCAATTCCTTGGCTTTGTCGGCCCCACCCGAATTATACAGCATAACCGGAATCCCTGCGTCCATCGCCGCCTTGATCGCCTCGTCCTGCGTATCGGGCACCCAGTTCGGCACTGCGATGACCGTCGCGCCCTGTGAAATTGCGGTGCGCACCAGATTGGCCGCATCACCGCCGATGTTGTCATAGTTCTGCAACATCAGATAGTTGACGCTGCCGCCATGGGCTTCGACCACCAGAGTGGCATCATCAATGCCTTTCTTGACCTTGGCAAAGAACGGATCATCCGCCTTGCCGCCAACCACCGCGATGCTGACCCCTTCGGCCAGTGCTGCCGAGGCCGTCAGGGCCAGAACCGATGCCATCAGCACGGATTTCAGGGAAAGTTTCGGGAATGTCATTGTCGCGTCTCCTCCGAGTTGCCGCCAATGCTGGCGGATTATGTGGTTTGGGGTCGTTTAGGCGTTGCGAAACTCCTCCTCCCGCAGCGCCCTTGGTATGCGGGCGTCAGGTGCCCGTGTGCGCTTTGGCATTGGCCTTTTCGCGGGTCAGCTTGAAGCGTGCCTCCATCCGGGCCTCGCCTTCAGCGCTGCCGTCGTGCCAAGTGCCGAACCACTGATCAAAGGGAACCATCCCGTCGGAATAATTCACCTCGAAATACTTGTGGTGCAGATAGTGGGCATAGGCGTGGCTATCTATCGCGGTATCGCCCGCTTCGATCTTGTCGAACCCGATATGGCCCACAACCGCGCCGGTGCCAGTGACTTGCAGATGGTAGAGCATCAGCAAGGGATGCGAGGGCAGCACCAGATGGATCAGGATATCGGACCAGTAGAGCAGATGTTCCACCGGATGCATCGACAGGCTGGACCACGGGCTGGGGTTGATCGAATTGTGGTGAACCGAGTGGACGTATTTATACAGGAACGGCGTGTGGATCAGCCGGTGGATGCAGAAGAAATGCGCCTCGTGGAACAGCGGGATGATGGCAAACATCGCGATCAGCGCCCAGGGGTGTTCTTCAAATGTCGTCCAGGGGCCAAAGCCATGCGCCCAAGCGTAAAGCATTCCCACCTCATACGCCGTCCAGATCGGCACGCCGGTGCCAAAGCTGCGGATCATGTTGTCGATGTTCTGGCTGCCGAACATGAACACGTCGGATTTCTTGTCCGCAGGGAACAGCCCATTGAACTTAAACCGGTTGCCCTGCGACCGCTTGATGTAAAGCCGCAGTTCCATTGCGCCGTAAAAGGCGAAGACCAGCACCGCATTGCGGACCAGAATGAAGGCGATCCACGTCCAATCCAGCGTTTGCAGAGTTTCTTTCGACGGGGTCAGATAGAACCAGATCACCGCCGCGAAAGCCATGAACAGTGCATTCCACGGCAGGATGTAGTTGGGCAACCAGCGCAATAGTTTCAGCGGCTGAGGCGGCCAGACGATAATTGGCGCTACTTCCAGTGGCGTGTTCGGCGCGTAATCGCCGCGCTTGTTGCGTTTGCCAAATTTAAGATCGTCCATCTCATCCCCCCACCGGATTGCCCGGTGCCTTGGTGCATCCTCCCGCAAGCGTTGCTGCCTGCCGGTTCGCGCTGTTCTAGAACCGCTTGACAAATTGTCGCATCGGATTGTTGATTGAAAACCATCAGGCCGTAATCCGCGCGCCAGGCCACTACTCGCTAAATATCTGGAAAAATGACAAAAAACATCCGAAGCCCGCGCATAACTTTACACGATGTCGCCCGACTGGCCGGGGTCGGCAGCGCCACAGTGGACCGTGTGATCAACGAACGCGGCAATGTTTCGGACGATGTGCGCCAACAGGTTCTGCAAGCGGCGCGCGACTTGGGCCTGAAACGCCTGCTGCCGGTCAGCCACCACCGCATGGTGCGAATCAATGTGATTCTTGCCCGCCCCGAACTGCCATTGATCCGGCGCATGGGGATCGAGTTTCGCCGCCTGTCCGACCGGATGGATCATTCGGTTTCCATTCACCGCACCACGCTGGAGGATGAAAACCCCACCACGATCGCCGGAGCCCTTCTGCGCAGCCCCTGCGACGCCGCGGTGGTTTACGCGCAGGACCACTCGCGGATCCGCGACGCCATCGCCGAACTTGCGGCGCGCGGCAAGCCGGTGGTCACGATGATTTCGGATCTGCCCGGCTCGGCCCGGTTGGCCTATGCGGGCACCGATCACAGCAAGGCCGGGCGTTCGGCGGGCTATTTTCTGTCGCGGATGGCGCGACCCGGTCCGGTGATTGTGCTGTGCAACCATCTGGGGTTTCAATCGCATGCCGACCGGGTGCGGGGGCTGGCCGACAATCTGGCCAGCTATGCGCAAGACTTCGCCGTGGCGCAGGTGGTGGAGGGCGGCGACGATCCGGTGCGGTCCGAAGCACGGCTGAAAGATGCGTTTCGCGCCCATCCCGACGCCGTTGCGGTCTACAACGTCGGAGCGGCCAATCGCGGCGTGGTGGCGGCGATCCGGGCGGGGCTGTTGCGCCGGCCGCCGGTGTTCATCGGGCATGAGCTGACGGCGTTCACATGGGAGTCGTTGCGGGCGGGGCTGATGACCCTGACCATCGACCAAAGCCCCGAATTGCAGGCGCAATTCGCCATTGACGTGCTGCTGAACCACTTCAACTTTGCGGGGGCCACGCATGTTGCTCCGCCTTATGTGTCAACGGTCCCCATCGTGCTTTATGGGCCGGAAAACCTGCCCGACAAAGCGCCGGATTAGGCTGCGGCGGATGGCACTGGCCCAGCCTGTTCGGCAAGCCAAACCGCCATGGATCGGCGCAAAGCGGGGGCCTCTTCTGGTCTGAACGCGCGCGGATCGGCACCGAAAATACCATGCAAGCTGTGCCCGGGTGCGTGGCGCTGCGGGCCAAAGGGATCTTCATCCGCCTCGCCCGTGTTGGCAGGGGGCAACTGCGACATATCCACTGCTTGTGGTTGAAATGCCGCCAGAAGCGTAGTTTCAAACCGCCCTGCGTGATCTGGGGGCAAAGGCGCTTCGGAGTTGCCATTGACGCCTAACGCCAAGGCAGTCAGTGGCCCATCTTGCGCGTTCCAGTCACTGGCCAGCCCGGCAATCATCTTCAGCTGTTCATCGGCGAAATGCCCTGTGAACAGAACCACTTGCCGCACACCAAAGGCTTGCAGCCGCGTCAGGGTCTGCCACAGCAGCGCGAACAATTCGGTCTCGCCCGGCATCATGACCGTCCATGGATAAGCCCCGTGCCCACCGCCCGTGCCCCACCAAAGCGGCGGATAGACCAGCCCGCCCGCAATGTCGGCTGCGTCCAGACACAACCCATGCGCCTGTAATCCGTCCAAGCCCACTGGCAGGTGGTGGCTATGGTATTCAATCGTGCCCAAAGGCAACCATACCCTTCGGCAACGCGCCATTTCGGCGCTAATCTGGCCGGGGCGTAACAATTCTAGTTGGCGAGTCATGGCGATCCCCCTGGAAGTCCCTGGCCTATTGGTAAAAATTCCGGGGCCAGACATGCGCTGCCAATGCCGCCTTTAGGTCTGCCGGGAACGGCGCGCCATCGCTGTAGACCACATTCATGTCCACCTGTTCAGGGTTCAGCATCCCCGGAATGACACAAGACAGTTCCGGGCAGGACAGCACATAGCGCATCGCCGCCTCCGCCAGCGTGGGGTAATAGGGCGCGCAAAGCGCCTTCAATGCCCGCATGCGCGCCAAAGTCTCGGCAAAACGGTCGCCACGGAAAAGTTGTGCGGGAACCGATCCTTGCGCAAAGCCTGCATAGGTATCTTCATCCCAATGCCCCACCAGTGCCCCTGAATCCAACGGCACCCGCGCAATGAACCCCTGCGTGCCCGCCCCCGCCTTGAACAGATCTCCCGCCGGGCGCTGTTCAAACAGGTTCAGCACGACCTGTTGGCTGGCTACCAACCCCAGCCGCGCCAGATCAATGCCATCTTGCGGGCGGTAATCGCGGATCGAGACGCCGATCTGATCAATCTTGCCCTCAACCCGCAGCGCGTTCAGCGTTTCCAGCCAGTCCAGTTCATAGAGGCCCAAGGCCATCCAAGAATGCAGTTGAAACAGATCAATCCGGTCCACCTGCAACCGCCGCAGCGCGTCATCCACCATGCGCCGCAAATACCACGCCGGATAGCGCCCGCGCATCTGCGGCGCGTCTTCATCGGGCGCAGGCCATTCCACCGGTTGCGCCTTGGTCGCGACATAAATCTTGTGCCCCGACCATCGCCGCAGCGCCCGCCCGATCACCTCTTCGGAATGACCATTGCCGTAGATATAGGCGGTGTCGACCAAATTGACGCCACGATCAAACGCATGGTGCAATGTCCTGATCGACGCATCATCATCCACCGCCCCCCAATCCCCGCCCAACTGCCAGGCACCAAATGCGATCTCGCTGACTTGCCAGCCGGTTCGGCCACGGATCAGGCATGAAAGCGCGAAGCTGATGGTTTTCAATCCGGCAATGTGATCGAAGACCTCACTTTCCAATCCTGCCCCTGCTTTTACGCCATCGCCGCCTGACGATCTAAGCTGAAAAGGCCTCAACGAACGACTGTTTTGGCAGTTTTCTTAGGCTTGCAAGTGCTGGACCCAACGGCAGCTTTCCTGAAGGTTTTTCGACGTGGACCGCAGCGCGACGGTCGCCGCCGGGTGGTGGCGGTCCACGTTGACAAATCTCGGAAGGACGAAGCCGCGGGGGGCGAGGCGCTGCCTATGGGGAAAGAGCGCCGACGGCGGCATCCACATGGCGCACAAAGGGCAACCGGTGTTCTAAGCGTTCGGCATCAGCTTGGCTTCCGCCGCCAACCGCCCCTGCTTTGAGCAAGGAAGCTGGGCGACTGTTTGCCGAATTTGGCATTCTGTTCCGCTGAGAGCAAATCAGGGCCATGCAGGTCCCGAGGGGGCACCGGCAGCGGATCAGGCAAAGTGATGGGCGTTTCATCATGCGGCCTGCTCCTGCGGTGGTGCCCGTGATCGCGGCGTCTGGCCGCGCCGGAATATTTCTATAATCCGCATCGGCGCACCGCAGCAGGGGCAAGGTTCACGCAGGGTGAGCGGGGCGTGCTCGGTTGCCGTTTCGGGTGCCGGGGCGGGTTGAGCCGCTCCGAGCAGGGTGCGGATCCTCGCGATGTTGGCCCTGCGACTGGCACTTGCCAGCAGGCCGTAATGCCGGATTCGGTGGAAGCCGTCGGGCAGGACATGGATCAGGAACCGGCGGATGAACTCGTCGGTGGCGAGCCGCATCACCTTTTGCCTGTCGCCCTGCTTGATGCGGTAATCCTTCCAGCGAAACGTGACGGTCCCGGCTTCGGCGCTGACAAGGCGGTTGTTCGATATGGCGACGCGGTGGGTGTAGCGGCTGAGATAGGCCAGAACCGCCTCGGGGCCGCCGAAGGGGGGCTTGGCATAGACCACCCATTCGGATTTGCGGAACGGGGCCAACCAGGTGGTGAAGCTGGCGGGGTCCGCAAGGTTTACCAGATCGCCGAAGAAGGCGAGTTCCCCGGCGCGGTGCAATGCGAGAAGCCCCTCCAGGAACAGCCGCCGGAACAACCGCGACAAAACTCGCACATGCAGGAAGAAGCCCGGGCGGCAGGGCAGCCATCTTGTGCCGTCGGGCGACAGGCCGCCGCCGGGGACGATCATATGGATGTGGGGATGGTGGGTGAGCGCCGAGCCCCAGGTGTGCAGCACCGCCGTCATGCCGAGCCGCGCGCCAAGGCGTCTGGGATCAGCGGCAAGGGTCAGAACCGTCTCGGCCGAGGCACGGAACAGCAGGTCATAGACCGCCTTCTTGTTCCAGAAGGCGATCTGCGCGATCTCGGCCGGGAGGGTGAAGACGACGTGGAAATACTCCACGGGCAGCAGGTCCGCGGCGCGCGCGGCCATCCAGTCCCGCGCCGCCGGGCCCTGGCATTTGGGGCAATGCCGGTTTTTGCAGGAATTATAGGCGATGTGCTGATGGCCGCAGCTGGCGCAACCGGCCACATGCCCGCCGAGTGCCTCGGTTCGGCAGGCTTCGATGGCCGACATCACCTTGAGCTGGGTCAGGCTGACATGCCCCGCATTGGCCTTCCGCCACGCAGGGCCATGGGTGCGGAAGATGTCAGCCAGTTCCAGCGATGGCCGGGGCACGCAGCCCCGGCGTCAGTCCGGCCCAACGGATCGGAGCACCCGGTCCTGGACAAGCTTCATCTGCTCGAAGGGGCTGACAGTGCTCTGGATCGTCTTGGTGGCGACATGGGCATAGCGCGCCGTGGTGCTGAGCTTGGCATGACCCAGCAGCACCTGGATCACCCTCACGTCGGTGTTGGCCTCCAACAGGTGCGTGGCGAAGCTGTGGCGCAGTGTATGCAGGGTCGCTGGCTTCGTGATCCCTGCCATATCCTTGGCCGCCATGAAGGCTCGGTTCAGTTGTCGGGGTGACAATGGCGAGATCTTTGGCTTGCCCGGAAACAGCCAGCCTTCGGGACGGGACTCGCGCCAATATTGCCGCAGCACCTCAAGCAGGCTGGGCGACAACATGGCCTGCCGGTCCTTGCTGCCCTTGCCCTGATCGACATGGATCAGCATGCGCTGGCTGTCGATGTCGCGGACCCTGAGGTTGCAGACCTCCGAGGCCCGCAGCCCCGCCCCGTAGCTGATGCCAAGGGCTGCCCGATACTTCAATCCGGGCCCCGGCACCGAGGCCAGAAGCTTTGCGACCTCTTCCACGCTCAGCACCACCGGCAACTTCCGCGGCTGGCGATGGAACTGCATGTATCGCTTCATCTCTTCGCGTCCGCATGTGACGCTGAAAAAGAACCGCAGCGAGATGATCCGGACGTTGAACGTGGTGGCAGACACCAGGTCCTTCGTCATCTGCAACTGATAGGCCCGCAGATCCTCCGGTCTGGCTGTATCTGGCGATCGCCCCAGGAAAGACGCGAAATGCTTAACGCAGCGAATGTGACCCTGTTGGGTCTTCGCGCACAACCCGCGGATATCCATGTCCTCGATCATCCGCTGGCGCAGCGGGGTGGTCTTCTCCTCCTTCATCGCAACCTCCTGTCTGACGGGTGGGAAGACCCACATCGTCAGCCCGGAAAGGCTTCACACAAAGAGCAACGCTGAATTGGGAGCCGAACGCCAGCAACAGGCGCCAATGCCGCGGAGCGGCTTAGTCCTTCCGCCCAAAGGAGCGCATTGCCTGATCGCTCAGCGTCGTGAGAGGAGCTTTGCTGCCCCGTGAGCAGCCGCAACGGAAGGCACCCCCTGGGCACTTCGATGATTTTTCTAGGACTTCGGTGATTTACCTGGCGCGTGAGCTCTATTTGGGGCGAGTGTCGCACATACGGCTGTCACTGTAACAATGGGATGCACCGGCTCGGTGCGCGTGCAGCCATTCCTAGGGGCATTCCGGTCAAGAGCGAAGCTTTGGTGTTTCAGGAAAGCTGCGGGCCATGTCCTGGTTGTCTGGGCTTTGGGCTACGCTGTCGATTTCGGGTGGCGTGGCTGCCTTTGACGCGTCGCATGGCAGGTTCATCTATGGACAGTTGTTCTTCCAGGGCAATGCTCAGATTGGTGGTCTCAAGCATACTGCATGTTCGCTATATGTTCAAAATCCCAAAGGAACCGATCCATATTCGGCTTGGGGTCCGCGCTGGTGAGCTACACGATGTCCTTTCGGGTCATAGGGAAGTCATGCGACCACGACGGCGCGCAGCACCAGTAGCGGCGGCTTGCCGCCAAGGCGCGTGCTGCGGGTAGCACCCGGATTGACGTTTTGGATGCGACACGACAGATGTGGGGCATTTCGATGCGAGTTGATGGCCCTGCGGCAGTGGTCAAATTGCGGGCGGCTGCGGACATGGGCAATGTTGATGCAGCCAAGTTTCTGATCTCGCTTTTGCGCGACGGCAACGGCATGAACATCCCGCGCGACAGTGCTGCTGCAACTGATACAGTGGTGCGCTACTCCGGTCTTCTGAGCAAAGCTGAAATTTGGCAGTATGATCTGAGCATCACTGCTTCGCTGGCATACGGCGGTTCGGGCTATGCCTCGATTGGAGCCGAGATCGCGGCTCATCCTGAATGGATCAGCACAGCCTTGGGCGCTGAGTTGCAGAAGGCAAACCCGCGCGCGGCGATGTATGTGTTGCAGCAGAGACTGGAAGCAAAAGGGCTGTACCATGGCCCGTTAGATGGGCTGGCGGGCCGCAGGACGTTGCGCGCGATGTACGCTGCCTGTGACAGACTGGGGGATCGCTCGGGCTGCGATGACAATGTTTTTGCGACCGTCGATAATTGTAGCCCTAATTTCTGCAGTCAAGTGAACCTTGTAAATTTTGAAGCAGGAAGCTAAGGTTTGTAATTTGCGCCCTCCGCAACTATTGATTGCGAAATGCAATCCCTGATTGTTATTTTAAGGAATCATCTACACATGATTCGCGCGACTGGATGGAGTTGCGCAATCTTTGATTGTAAAAATCTCAATCGAAATTATCTTTGGGTTGTGACCCTTGCGGTGATTACAGCAAATTCCTCAACATTTAGTCTGACCTAAATAGAATTGGGCAGGAATGTGGCGAAAATCAGCGACGATGTTGACAAAATTGTGGCGCGAGCAGCTTAATAGATAAGTTTAAATGGTGTCTTTTCTTTAATGCGTCGCCAACGGCTACAGACAGTTACAGTGTTTGCAGTGCGCTTGAGGATGCGTAAAGGGACGCGTAGACAGAAAGTCATATCATGGTCGTGCATAAGATGAAGCAACTTTTGCCTAGGAAGGCAGGGGGCAGGGGGCAGGGGTGGTGTTGTGCTTGTGGCTGGCGGTGCTGGCTTTGTGGGCTCAAACCTGTGTCGTCGTCTGCTGGATAGCGGGCGCGCGGTGTTGTGTGTTGACAACCTTGTGACGGGTGAAATGGAGAATATCGCCGAGCTGATCGGTCGTCCCGGGTTCCGGTTCCTGCGCCACGACATCATCAAGCCGTTGCGCGTTGATGGGCCCATCGACGAGATTTACAATCTCGCCTGTCCTGCTTCACCGCCACGCTATCAAAAAGATCCCATTCATACCTTTCGGACCTGTGTGGATGGTACGCTTAACCTGCTGGCGCTGGCAGAGGCCAAGGGAGCGCGGATTCTGCAGTCCTCGACATCGGAGGTCTATGGCGATCCCGAGATTAATCTTCAGCACGAAGGCTATCGTGGCAACGTGAATACCTGCGGGCCGCGTGCTTGCTATGATGAGGGTAAGCGAGCGGGGGAAACCCTGTTCTGGGAATACGGTGCTCACCGCGGCGTTGAAACCCGTATCGCGAGGATTTTCAACACATATGGGCCACGCATGCACCCGGATGATGGTCGCGTGGTGTCGAACTTTGTTGTGCAGGCCCTGCGCGGTCAGCCTCTGACTGTTTACGGTGCCGGACTGCAAACCCGTTCATTCTGCTATGTTGACGATCTGGTCGAAGGCTTGATGCGCTTGATGGCCTCGTCCGCGAAGATGCCTGTGAACCTTGGAAATCCGGGTGAGTTCACAATGCTGGAATTGGCAAAGAAAGTTTTGTTTAAACTGGGATCTGATCTGCCGATAACATTCATGCCCCTGCCGCAGGATGACCCCCGACAGCGACGGCCAGATATCTCGCGTGCGGCTGAACTGTTGGCCTGGAAGCCAACAATCGATTTGGATCAGGGTCTGGACAAAACCATTGCATGGTTTGCCCAGCGGCTCAAATCCGACCGAATGAAAGGTTCGATGGTATCGTGACGTCTGGCATTTCCGTCCTGGTGACGGGAGGTGCGGGGTTTATCGGATCCCACGCCTGCAAAGCATTGAAATCGGCCGGGTATGTACCCGTTACGTTTGATAACCTTTCGACGGGCCACGCGCGCTCCGTGAAATTTGGGCCATTGGTTCAGGGCGATGTGCGTGATGCAGATGCCGTCGTCGCCGCCCTGCGTGACCACGATGTGCGCGCGATCATCCATTTTGCGGCTTCGGCCTATGTGGGTGAAAGCATGCGCAATCCGGGACTCTACTATGACAATAATCTTGGAGGCATGATTGGGCTTCTAAAGGGTGCTAAAACTGCGGGTGTCGACAAGATCGTGTTCTCGTCGAGTTGTGCGACCTATGGCATCCCCGCGCAGCTGCCAATCTCGGAAGACTGTGCGCAAGATCCAATCAACCCCTATGGCCGCACAAAACTGATATGTGAAATGGTGTTGCGCGACCATGCAGCAGCCCATGGGCTGCGCTTTGCTGCGCTGCGCTATTTCAACGCTGCGGGTGCGGATCTCGACGGCATAGGGCACCTCCCTTGATGAGGTGGAACCGCCCGCTCCTTCGGCATCAATGTGCTCGCGTGGTCGTTGTTGCAAACGCCACAAGGGGGCCCACGAAAGGTGTTACCACAATCGGGCTTGGCCAGGCCAAGCAGGTTTTTCAGGGTCACGGCGCGGATGGTGCTGCGATCATCCGGGGCGGGGAAGACGCCCGGCCATGCCGGGCTGACAGCCCCGCAGCCACTACGAGCTGACCTGCCCGGGCCGGCAGGTGCAGGTGCACGCCAAGGACGATGAACCGGCGCGACGACACCCCGAAACAGGACAGGTCGAAACCCACAACGCGCCACCGCATCATGGCGCTGGCTCAGTTGGAGTTCATCAAACGGGCCGAAGCTCTCCACTTCCTTGACACGCCGGGGACCGGCAAAAGCCATCTCGCCACAGCCATCAGCACCGCAGCGGTCAGGGCGGGACGCAGTGTATACCAATGTTCCCTGGCGGAATTGATTGAAGCCCTGACCAAGGCTGAGCGTGAGGGGCGTCTGGCAGAAAAGATCCGACTCTATGCCCGTGCCTCACTGCTGATCGTCGACGAGATCGGCTATCTGCCGATAACCAGCGGCGGCACCAACCTGTTTTACCAACTTGTCAACGCGCGCCATGAAAAGGGCGCAATGATCCTGACCTCGAACCGGGGTTTCGCCGAATGGGGTGAAATCTTCGGCGATCCCGTCGTCGCCCACGCGCGACTGGACCGCCTGCTGCACCCCGCTGTCGTGGTTCAGATCGAAGGAGCAAGCTACCGGCTGGGCTGATCGCCGAACCCGCGAGGTGGGGATGCCAAGGCTCTTGCCCATGACAAATCCGGATGCCCCAAAACTTAGTCAAGAAGTCCAAGCAGCAGGTGCGACAAGCGACTGGCGGGGTCCGCAAGGTCGAGGATTACATCGAAATGGTTGCGCTCTGCGATCTCGTGCACCTGCCACCCTGTCACCTGCGCGAAAGCGGCAGACTGGCGGTGAAACCCCATCGCCTCGCCCGGCCCGGCAGCAAGCGCCAAGGCACCGCGCAGGCCAATCGGCGGGTGGCGCAGCGGGCTTGCCATCAGTTCGCCCTGCGTAAACTGCATCCAGTCCTGCACATGGCTTGCCGCCAGCGGGGCAAGCTCGAACAGGCCCGAGACCGGCAGACAGGCGTGCAGCGGTTGTTCGGGCAGGCCCATCGCCAGCTGCCAGCCCGGCTGCGCCACGGCGGCGGCAAGGTGGCCCCCGGCAGAGGAACCCGTCACGATGATCCGGTCGCGATCAATGCCAAGGTCATCGGCATTGTGCCAAAGATAGGTAAGCGCGCGGCGGCAATCCCCGATTATGTCGGTGATGCTGGCCTCTGGGGCCAAACGATAGTCTGGCACAGCGCAGGCTATGCCTTGCGCAGCCAGCATCGGGGCCGCAAAGGCCGACTGACCACGGGACAGCGCGCGCCAATAGCCGCCATGAATGAACACCACCACAGGGCGTTTCTGGGCGGGCTGGGTGCCGAACAGATCCAGTTGCAAGCCGGTTTCAGGGCAAAAGATCAACCCGGATCGGGTGTTCGGCAAGGCGTGTGCCTCGTCTGAAAGGCTTTGATACTGCCCGATGATCCGGGCGAACTCTTCGGCACTGACGGTCGCGCGCGCAGTATAATCCGTATCAAGTTGCGCGCGCGGCAGTTTCGTCTCGTCTTGCAGGGTTGTTTCGTTTTGCAGCATCAGATCACCAAAGGGTTGGCTCGGTTCTCGATCAACCGCACCAGCGAAAGCGCGGTCAGCGCCGAGGACTTGGGGTTATGGGCCAGCGGAAGATTGTCGAGTGTGATTTCCATGCGGCCGAAGTCGCCGCAGGCGATGATCCGGTGGCGGTTGCCGCTGGCGGCGGGATCGGCAATCAGCCGCAGGACGGTTGCATCGGGGCCAAGCCCGGCAAGCGCGGTGATCAGCGCAACATTGGCGTTTTGCGGATAGCGGCGCGCGGCCTCACGGGCGGAGCCTTCGAAAAAGCAGTGCAAATCGGTAAGGTTCGCCAGATCGCAAACTGTTGCAGCCTCGGTGCCCTGCCATGCCATGGCGGGTTTGGTGACTTCATGCGTGACAGTCGCCAAGGGCAGCCGTGCGGCGGCAGACAGCGCGTCCATGCCACCCACAGCCCCCGGCGGGATCACGATCTGGCGGCCATGCTGGCGGGCAAGCCCTAACAGCCGGTCCAGATTGCCATCTTCGGCAAACGCCGAAGTAGAGGCCGGTGCATAGTCGGCCCCGGCAGCCAGGGCCGCTTCGCCCCACGGCATCACGGCGGCACGGCCAGCTGCCTCGACCACCAGATCGGGCGACAGCGCCGCCAGCTGCGACGGATCGGTGATCAGCGGATAAGGCAGGCTATGGCCTGCGTCGCGCACCGCAACCGCCACCAGATCGACCGGAGCCTTGCGCTCTTGCAAAAGCCGGGCGACTTCGGCGCCGATCGCACCCCACCCCACCAGAACCAGACGCATCAGACCCCCACCCAAGCCTGCACGCGATCATGGTCACGGGTCAGATCTTCGCTGCTGCCGGTCCAGACCGTCGTACCTTTTTCAAGGATGAAATGGCGGTCAGCCAAGCGCTTCAATACCGAAAATGTCTTGTCGATCAACAAGATGGACTGACCATCTTTCTTAAGCCGTTCCACCACATGCCAGATTTCGGCGCGGATCACCGGAGCAAGGCCTT
This sequence comes from Paracoccaceae bacterium, assembly GCA_009773375.1. Taxonomy (GTDB): domain Bacteria; phylum Pseudomonadota; class Alphaproteobacteria; order Rhodobacterales; family Rhodobacteraceae; genus Cypionkella. The sequence continues at coordinate 9,612 of WRPH01000016.1, read as the reverse complement.
CGGTCGCCTCATCCAGAATCAACAGCCGCGGATTGGTCATCAGCGCGCGGCCCACCGCCAGCATCTGCTGCTCGCCACCAGAAAGCGTGCCCGCAAACTGGCCGGCGCGTTCGCCGAGCCGCGGGAACAGATCGTAAATACGGGCGAGGCTCCAAGGTGATTTCGCGCCAAGCCGGTTCGCCGCCGTCGCGACCAGATTTTCGCGCACTGTCAGGGTCGGGAAAATCTGCCGCCCCTCAGGCACCAGACCGAAGCCCAGCCGCGCTACCTTTTCCGGCGCAAGCCCGCCAATGGCGCGGCCGTCATAATGCACCGCGCCGCCTTTGGGTGGCAAAAGCCCCATGATGGCGCGGACGGTTGTGGTTTTGCCCATGCCATTGCGGCCCATCAGGGTGACGACCTCGCCATCCTTGATATCAAGCGAGATGTCGAACAGCACCTGCGACGCCCCGTATCCCGCTTGCAGATTTTGCACAGAAAGCATCAGGCGTCCTCCTCCCCGAGATAGGCTTCGCGCACCGCCGGGTTGGCGCGGATTTCGTCGGCAGTTCCGGCGGCGATGACACGGCCATAGACCAGCACCGAAATCCGGTCGGCCAAGGCAAAGACGGCCTCCATGTCGTGTTCCACCAACAGCATCGCACAGTCACTTCGGGCAGCGCGCAGAGAGTCTATCATCTGTTGGCTTTCCAGATGACCCAATCCCGCCATCGGTTCGTCCAGCAGCAGCAACCGAGGCCGCTGCGACAGCGCCATCAGCAGTTCCAATTGCTTTTTCTCACCATGGGACAGGTCCGCCGCCGCGATATCCGCGCGTGGGCTAAGGGCGGTGTCGTTCAGCGTTTCCCCGACTTCATCCCAGATTTCCGCCCGTTTGGCAGCCCGATCAAAGATGTGGAAATTGCCGCCCTCGCGCGCCTGAACCGCAAGGCCAAGGTTCTGGCGCACGGTCATATCATCCAACAGCGAGGTGATCTGGAACGTCCGCCCCAACCCAAGCGCCACACGGTCTGCCGGAGGCAACCGGGTGACTTCGCGCCCCGCAAGGTGAATGTGCCCGGCGTTCGGGATGATCTCGCCACAGATCTGGTTGATCAGGGTAGACTTGCCAGCCCCGTTCGGCCCGATCAGCGCGTGAATCTCACCTGTATCGACAGTCAGCGACACATGGTCGGTCGCAGTCAGGCCGCCAAATTTCTTCACCAGCCCGGAAATTTCCAGCACATGCGTCATTTGGCACCCCCGGTAAGTTTACGGATCAGCGCCATCAATCCGCCTTTCGAGGTCATCACCACGATCAGCAACAAGATCCCCACCGGCAGCATCCAGTGTTCGGTATAGCGCGCCAGCATGCTTTCCAGTGTGAACAGCGCCCCGGCGCCGATGAACGGCCCGGCCAGCGTGCCGACGCCGCCAAGGATCACCATCACCATCAGCTCACCCGATTTGGACCAGTGCATCATGTCGGGCGAGGCAAAGCGCAGAAAGTTGACCATCAGCGCCCCCGAAAGCCCTGCCCCCATGCCGGACAGGATGAAGGCATAAAGCTTGTAGCGATAGGTCGAGATGCCCATCGCGGCCATGCGGCGCTCGTTCTGGCGGATGCCCGCGATGATCTGGCCGAAGGACGATTGCACCAGACGGCGCAGGAACAGGTAATAGGCGGCGGCAAAGCCCAGCACGACCCAATAAAGCGTCGCCTTGTCCTTCATATCCAGCCCCGGCAGCGCATTGGTGCGCCGCACCATGATGCCATCCTCGCCGCCATAGGTTTTCAGAGAGATGAACAGGAAGAAGAACATCTGCGCGAAGGCCAGCGTGATCATGATGAACTGCACACCGCCGGTGCGCAGCGACAACGCCCCCACCACGGCTGCGGCAAGGCCTGCCACCAGCACGGCGGCGGGCAGCGTGATCAGCATCTGGTCGGTGCCGGGGATGAAGCCCAGAAACGCCGTGCCTGCGTCAAAGTGGTGATACATGATCCCCACCACATAGCCGCCAACCCCGAAAAACGCTGCGTGGCCAAAGCTGATCATGCCGCCATAGCCCAGAATGAAATTCAGGCTGGCCGCCGCCATGCCATAGATCAAGGCCTGGCCAACCAGTTTGGTCCAGCTCGATTGGCCGGTGAATTCGGCTGCAAAAGGCACCAGGGCCAGCAGCACAAAAACTACCAGAAGAATGATATTCTCGCGTTTCATCGCCCTACCCCCGTGCCGCGAACAGGCCGCGCGGGCGGACGAGAAGAACAAGCGCCATCATCAGATAGATCCCCATCGACGACAGCCCGACGCCCAGCGCCTGCGCCTCTGGCCCCGGCATCACCTGCTGCAAGGTGGCAGGCAGAAACGCGCGCAGCATGGTGTCGAACATACCAAGCACGATCCCGGCAACGAACGCGCCTTTGACCGACCCCACCCCGCCGATCACCACCACAACGAAGGTGGCCAGAATGATCTCATCGCCCATGCCGACCTGCACCGACACGATGGGCGATGCCATCACCCCGGCCAGCCCGGCCAGCAGCGCGCCCAAGGCGAAAACGGCGGTGTAAAGCCCCTGAATATTCACCCCAAGGGCGCGCACCATCTGCCGGTTGGTCGCCCCCGCCCGCACCAGCATGCCAACGCGGGTCTTGTTGATCAGGAAATACAGCCCCACCGCCACCGCCAGACCCACGGCGATCACGAACAGCCGGTAGGTCGGATACGGCAGGCCCGGCAAAATCTGCACCGAGCCGGAAAAAATCTCGGGCACTGAGGTAAACAGCGGCTGTCGGCCAAAAATCAGCACTGTCGATTGGTTGAAGATCAGGATCAGCGCGAAAGTGGCCAGCACCTGATCCAGATGATCGCGGGCGTAAAGGCGGCGCATAACGCCCAATTCCACCACAATCCCGGCAATGGCCGAGGCCACCAGCCCGGCCAGCAGCCCACCCCAGAACGACCCGGTCTGGATCGCCACCCACGAGGCGGCAAACGCCCCCACCATATAAAGCGCACCGTGGGCAAGGTTGATCACCCCCATGATGCCGAAGATCAGCGTCAGCCCTGCGGCCAGCAAGAACAACGTAACACCGTATTGCAGCCCGTTCAGAAGCTGCTCGAACAAAAGGATCATCTGCCCGCGCCTTTGGGTCAAAGGGTGCTAGAAAATGGGCTAAAGGGGGTGTCCCCTTCAGCCCGGTTCACATCACATCTTGCAGTCTGCGGCGTAGACATCGCCCACCGCTTCGCGGATCTTTTCCTTGGTGACGATCTTCGGATTGCCCGCCTCATCGGCAACGATCTCGGTCATATACCAGTCTTGAATCGGGTGCTGGTTGGCACCAAAGGCAAAGTGGCCGCGGGTCGAGGTGAAATCCGCCGCCTTGATCGCCGCTTGCAGCGCCGCCACATCCTCGCCGCCTGCCTTGTTCAGCGCGCCACCAATCAGCAGCCCGGTGTCATAAGCCTGCTGTGCATAGGTGGTCAGCGGGGTTTCCGGGAATGCGGCAGCCCATGCGGCGACCATCGCCTTGGACGCCTCATTGTCGAAATCGGCATTCCAGTGAGTGGTGCCGGTCACGCCGACAGCGGCAGGACCAACGGCCTTCAGGATCACGCCATCATAAGACGGCTCCGACAGAACCATCGGAATGCTGCCCAGCAGGCCCGACTGCTGGTATTGCTTGAGGAAGGCAATGCCCTGACCGCCGGGGTGGAACTGGAACACCACTTGCGGGGCCTTGTCACGGATCTGCGCCATTTCACCAGCGAAATCCGATTGCTCGACGCCAGTATAGATTTCAGTCACTTCGCCGCCAAATTCCCGCTTGAACCCCTCAATCGCGTCTTTTCCAGCCTGATAGTTCGGGGCCAACGCCACAGCGGTGGTGTAGCCAAGTTTCTTGGCCGCAGCGCCCGAGGCTTCGTGCAGGCTGTCATTCTGCCAGCTCACCACGAAGTAATTCGGGTTACACTTGGCCCCGGCCAGACCCGAGGGTGCGGCGTTCGGGCTGACATAGATCGCGCCTGCATCCAGCGCTTCGGGCACAACCGCGCCCGAAACGTTGGAGAACACGATGCCGGTCAGCAGCTTGATGCCCTCTTCGTTCAGCATCCGGTCGGCAACCTGAACCCCGGTATTCGGATCGCGACCGTCATCCTCGACCACAAGTTCAAACGCAGCGCCCGTGGCTTGCAGGCCCAAGGTCAGACCGTCGCGGATTTGCTCGCCAAGATACCCTGCGGGCCCGGAAAGCGTGGTGATCACGCCAATCTTGGTGCCTTCAGCATAGGCGGGCACCATCGAGGCGACCAACAGGCTGGCAGTGGTAAGAAGTTTCTTCATGTCATTCTCCCGGTTGTTGTCGAAATCTTGTTGTTTTGACCATTCTGTCAGGCTTGAAAATTATTTCAAGTCTAAAACATCTACAGCCTGACCCAACCCGCCGGAGGCTTCTTTCCGGGGTGAATCGTGCCGCATTTCGGGCAGGTGCGCAGCGTCTCACTGTTGAAGAAAGCCTCATAGATCGGCGGCAGATCATCAACGATGGACTCAAGGTCTTTTTCGGCGCGATGCACCAGCGCGCTGCAGTTGAAGCAATACCACTCGATCGCATCCAAAGCGCCTTCGGGCCGCGCCGGTTCGATCACCAGCCCGATCGAGCCTTCCTGTGGGCGCTGCGGCGAATGGCGCATATGGGCGGGCAGCAAGAAGATGTCGCCTTCCCGGATCGGCACATCATAAAACTCGCCCGTCGTGGTATCGTGCAATTTCAACAGCATATCGCCCTTCAGCTGATAGAAGAACTCTTCCACCGGGTCGTCGTGGTAATCGCACCGCTCATTCGGGCCACCGACCACGGTGACCATCAGATCGGCATCCTTGAACACCAGCTGGTTTCCGACCGGAGGTTTCAGCAGGTGTTTGTGTTCGTCGATCCATTTCTGGAAGTTGAAAGCGCTCAGGCGTGTCATGTAGGTCTCCGCAAGATCAGGCCAGTTTCAGGCCGCAGGTTTCAAAGGCATTGCGCGTCGCTGCTTTTTCGGCGTCGGTCAGTTCCAGACAAGGCGGGCGCACCCTGCCCCCGGCCTGACCCAAAAGCTCTTGCCAGTATTTCTGATGCGCATGCGGCTTTTCCAGCGGCCGGGTTGACTTCAACGCCTCGCGCACCGGGTCAAGGCTATCCCGAATCGCCCGCGCCTCGTCGGCACGGCCAGCAAAGGCGGCGTCGGTATAGGCGCGCATGCGTTTATCGACAGCAGTCTGAATCAGGTAGGGCGGCGACGAACACAGATACAGCCGCCAGTTCAGCTCCAGAATGTTGTCCAGCCATTCCTCTTCCGACGCGGTGGAAACGATCATCCGGTCGCTGGCCAGTTTTGAAAGTTCGACATACATCTGGCGCCGGGTGGAGTATTTGATCGCCACGACGGTTTCGATATCGGCCAGCCGGTTGCACAGCTGCGGGCTCATCAGATAGCCGCTGTCGGGGTGGCTCCACAGCGCGATGCCGATATCGACCTTCGACGCGATGGTTTCGTAATAGCGGATCAGGGTTTCGTCTTGCGCCCTGTAGAAATGCAGGATCGGCGCATGCACGACAATGTAATCAGCACCTGACGCCTGCGCGTGCTTCGCCAGATCAATCACCACATCCATGTTCTGATCCGAACAAGACATGATGGTCTGCGCCCGGCCATTCGCCGCCTTGACCGCCAGATCGAAGGCGCGCTTGCGCTCGTCCAGCGACATTGCGAAAAACTCGCCCTGCTTGCCCGCGATGAAAAAGCCGTCAATGCCCAGATCATTGATCCAGTGATCCATATTGGCGGCAAAGCCGTCTTCATCCATCGACAAATCTTCACGGAACGGCATCAGCGCCGCCGCCCAGATGCCTTTCATATGGGCAAAAGCATGCGATTTGGCGTCTTTGCGGCTGTATTTCATGGCTTTGCTCCTGCAACTGTCGGCTCGGTTTCCAATTCCATCCGATGAGAGATGGTCTTGGTCACTGTGTAATGGTGCAGCCCTTCGGCCCCGCCTTCGCGGCCATGGCCGGAGTATTTCACCCCCCCGAAAGGCACCTCGGCAACGCTGGCCTCCAGCGTGTTGATCGAAAGGTTGCCAGCCTCGATTTCGTTGGTCAGCCGGTCCACATTTGCCGCCGAATGGGTGAAGCCGTAGGCAGCCAGACCAAAGGGCAGCGCGTTGGCGCGGGTGATGGCATCATCAAGGCCGCTGACCGGGTTGATGATCGCAATCGGGCCAAACGGTTCTTCGCGCATCACGCGGGCATCGTCAGGAACTTCGGCCAACACCGTGACCGGATAGAAATAGCCCGGCTGGTTCGGTCGCACCCCGCCACACAGCACTTTGGCCCCCTTGGCGCGGGCGTCTTCCACCAAAGTCTCCATCGCCGCAATCCGGCGGGCGTTGGCCACCGGCCCCATCTCGGTTGCGCTGTCCAGCCCGTTGCCGATGCGCACTTGCGCGGCGCGGTCGGCAAAAGCCTTGGCGAAGGCTGCATAGGATTTTTCCGCCACGAAAAACCGCGTCGGAGAGGTGCAGACCTGCCCCGAATTGCGCGCCTTGCGCACCGCCGACATCACCCCTGCGGCCTGCGCATCCACATCATCGCACACGATCACCGGCGCATGGCCGCCCAGCTCCATCAACACCGGCGTCATCGCCCGTGCTGCCATTTCGGTCAGATGAATGCCGACACTGGTAGACCCGGTGAAGGCCACCAACCGCACCCGGTCCTGCGGAATCAGATAGCCGGAAATCTCGGCCGGATCGCCGAACACAAGGTTCAACACCCCCGCGGGCAGCCCGGCATCCAGAAACGCCTGCGCAATATGCATTGCACCTGCAGGGGTTTCCTCGGCGGCTTTCAGAATGATCGAACAGCCCGAGGCCAGCGCCCCGGCAATCTTGCGCGCCGGTTGCGACAGCGGGAAGTTCCACGGCGCAAAGCCGGCCACAATCCCCGCAGCCTCGCGGATCACGGTGTAGCGCACACCGGGGGCCGACGGCACCACCTGCCCATAAAGCCGCTGCGCCTCGCCCGCGTCCCATTCGAAGAACTCCGATCCGCGAATGACTTCCAGCTTGGCCTGCATCAGCGGCTTGCCGTTTTCCATGGTGATCGACGGGGCAATCTGCGCGCCGCGTTCGCGCAGCAGGCTGGCGGCTTTCAAGATGATCTGCGCCCGAATGCGCGGGGCGGTGCGGCTCCACACCCTGAAGCCGCGCTCGGCAGCCGCCAAGGCATCGTCCAACTCGGCCTTGCGCGCTATCGGAAGACGGCCGATTTCAGCCTCGGTCGCAGGGTTCAGCACCGGCAACGTGTCAGACGTCGTGCGCCAGCGGTTGTCGATGAAAAGCTTCAAGTCAGGATAATCGGTCATCGCGGGCCTATCGGTTACTTTCGGCCAGTAATCCGCAATGGCATATTGAAAGCAAATGAAGTAATCGCCGCTGAATATTCTAAAATGGAATAGCAAGAATGGCCCATATCCCCCGGCTTGAAACGCATCTCAGCCTCCGCCACCTGATCCTGCTGGACGCCATCGCCCGCGAAGGCACGCTTTTGGCCGCGTCCCAAAGTGTGGGCCTGACGCAATCCGCGGTGACCAAGGCGCTGCAAGAGGCAGAGGCCACCATCGGTACGCAGCTGTTTGACCGCACCAATCGCGGCGTGCGCGCCACGCAAGCGGGCGAGGTTCTGATCGCCCATGCCCGGCTTGTGCTGACCCAGCTGCGCCATGCCGGGCAAGAGCTGGAGGATCTGCGCTCAGGCTCTGGCGGGCGGGTTGCTGTCGGGGTTCTGGTTTCTGCCGCTGTGTCGATCTTGCCCACAGCCATCGCGGCTGTCCGCCAGCAGCGGCCCAAGCTGGCGGTGAAGGTGATTGAAGGCACCAATGATGTGCTGATGCCGCTGCTGCGTGCCGGTGAACTTGATCTGGTGATCGGGCGTCTGCCGGCTTTTTCAAGTGGCAGCGGTATCGCCGAAGAAATGCTATGCGAGGATTACGCCCAGATCGTTGTGCGCAAAGACCATCCGTTGCTGGCCCAATCCGGTCTGACACTTGCCAGCCTGATCGACCAGCCGTGGATCTTGCCGCGTCAGGAAACCAGCCTGCGCCGCCAGATCGATGAGGGCTTCCGGCAACAGGGTCTGCGCGCCCCTGCCAACATCGTGGAATCGGTGTCGATCCTGACCAATCGCGCTTTGGTGCTGCGCTCTGACTACCTTGCGGTCTGGCCGGTGCAACTGGCGCGCTTCGAGGCCGATCTGGGCCTGGTGCAGGCGCTGGATATCCCGCTGCCCACAACCCACCGCCCCATCGGCATCTCGACCCGCCGCGACGCCCGGCTTTCCCCAGCCGCCGAAACCCTGATCACCGCCTTGCGCGGTGCTGCAAGCGATCATGGCGCGGCGACGGCAGAAGGCTTGAAATAGCGGGCAGGTCCGGCGATCATCCGCCAGACCCAACTGCGGCCGCCAGACCCCGATCGCCGCGATCAGCCCCGGAAAACCTGACAGCCGCTTTCAGTCAGGCTGCCCGCCACGGTCGGATAATCGGGGGCCGGATTCTGGATGATGGGCTGAACCCGCGTGATCCGGCTCATGCAGGTGGCGGCGTCAGATTGTTTGCTTCTTGCCCCATCCACATAGATATCAAGCCACGGCAGACCATTGTGGCCGGTGTGGCACGGGCCATTCTGTGGGGAGGCCCCATCGCCGCAGACATCTTCGACGATGGCGTATTTCCGCAACTCAGACAGGTAAAACCGTGTCCCGGCTGGAAAATCAAGGAACTGCTGGTCACCGACAATCATGTGTCCTACCGCGATGGTAATAGGATCGTCATAGGTGCCCGTGCCACCGGCCTTGTTGCGCAGCACCGGCTTTGCGATGGCGGCTGAACCGGGCGGCGTGTTGTCCCAATAGCTGTATCCGGTCAGATAGATCGACATGTGCTTTTCGTTGCGGGCTTTGACAGGTGGTGTCTCTGGGCCGTTACTTGTCGAAATCACGCTGCCCGACAGATTGCCCGCCCCGGCAGTGTTTGCCGACCGCTGCACCTCCGGCGCAGAGGAAACGCAGGCCGAAAGGAAAAGGGCACTTCCCAAAAGGCACAGATACGCGGGCCGTTTCATTTGCATGGTTCCTTTTCCTGTTGCCACGACACTTCGGTTTGACACCTCACCTCGGCCAAATGGTTACGCCAAGACGGTTGGTGCAAAGCGGTCAACCCAAGCGATAGCACCCCAAATGGGAGAAATTTGGACATTTCCGAGAAAAACCGGTCTTAGTCGGTTTCTTGCCAAAGGAAAGTAGCAAAAATGTGAACAAACTCGTCGCTTCGTCAGCGTCTGCGCCGGTTTCACAGATGACCGACGCGCCGGGCCGCCCCCAGACCCGCGATCTGGCTTTTGTGTCATTGAAGTTGCGCCGCCGCAGGCCTATGTCATATGCACAAACAAATATCTTTGGTAAGACCAAACAAATATCTTTAGGCCGTGTTGACAAAAGGGATTCACAGGACGTGCTGAACGTGATTCAAGCTGGTATCTGCGATGGAGACCAGCTTGGCACGAGACCTGATGTCTGAC
>WRPH01000067.1 GCA_009773375.1 Paracoccaceae bacterium | reverse complement strand
CCGGCAACATCGTCACGGGTCTGCTGACGGCACAAACGGGCGCGGCAGTTGGCACAGGTCTGGGCGGCACGGCGGGCTCAATCAGCGTGAGCAACACGTTTGCTGGAGGAAACGTCACGACAGCGGCCCTGACGACAACAGGCGGCACCAAAGGGGCAGGCGGAAGCATCAACGTCAGCGCAGCAGGCGCTGGAGTGCTGAGCACAGGCGGGGCGGCCATCACCTCGACAGGCGGCGTCGGGCTCAACAGCGCGGGAGCCAACGCAGGCAACATCACCTTAAGCGGCGGCACAGTCACCCTGGGCGCCAGCACCGTGACGGCCACGGGCGGAGCCGGCAACGGCGCCAGCTTTGCAGGTGGAAGCGGCGGCGCGATCAGCGTGACCAGCAACACCGGCGGCATGAGCAGCACTGGCGCTGGCGCCATGACGGCCAACGGCGGCGCAGCATCTGCTACGGCAGCAGCAGGCGGGGCGGCAGGCACCATCAGCGTGACCAACGCAGCAGCCAGCACAGGCACTATCAGCCTGGCAGGCACCGGAGGGCTCAACGCCCGCACGGGCGTATCAACAGGCACCACAGCGGCGGGCGCTGCGGGCAGCATCACTGTGAACAACAACGCCACGGCAGCGACGACGACAACGCTGGCTGCACTGAACACCAGCGGTCAGGCCAACGGTCATGGCGGCTTGGTCAGCATCACAACGACAGGCACACTGAGCGCGAGCACCATCGGCACAGGCGGCGGTACGGTCAACGCCCTGAGCACCCTGGACGGGCGCGACGCAGGCAACGTCACCATCAGCACAGGCGCAGCCATCACAGCGCTGGGCGCCATCACTGCCAGCGGCACAGCAGGCGTGGGCACCAACCAAAACGGCGGCGCAGGCGGGACGGTCAGCGTCACGACCGTTGGCGGCATGGCTGGTGGGGCCATGACGGCCAGCGGCGGTGCGGCGGTCGGCACGGGCAACGGAGGCAACGCCGGGCGCGTGGTGGTGGCCAACTCAGGCACGGGCAACCTCACCACGGGCGCGCTGACGGTCCAGACCGGCAATGCGCCGGGCGCGGGCGCAGCGGGCAGCTTCAACGCCACCAGCAGCGT
>WRPH01000015.1 GCA_009773375.1 Paracoccaceae bacterium | reverse complement strand
GGTTTCGCCCAAAACCATACAAAACACTGCGGGTCACGGCGACAAAATTCGCCACCTTTCAGTGCAAAATCAATGGTATGGGTGTTGTTCAGGTCGAACGAGATAGCCCATATCCGCATTGACCGTGCCGCTTTCCACAAAGACATAGGCTGAGACTAACTCGCCCCAGGTATCTGCATCTGCAGAGCGGGCCCAAGCCCCGGCAGCGACGACATAAATGCCGTTCTGGCTGGCCGTCGTCTGATCTTTCACCAGCACCCGGTCACCTGCGACCAGCGCCACGCCATCGAGGGTCATCGGCCCGGACAAGGTTGCGATATTGGCCGTACTGGCTGCCCGCACCGATTGCTTAGGCTCAAGGCCCTGGACCGTGAGGTCGACATAGGCCTTGGTCACGGCATCCTGCGCGCCCTGAGGATCACCAAGCCCCGTGAGGCGATAGCCGCCAAGGGCGATATCCGCTGCGGGCGCGGCAAGCTGGTCAAGCCGGGTTGCCCGCACGAAGGCGGTCGTTGCGATCTGCGTCGTATTCGTGCCGTTTGCAGGCGTGGGCGCGGTGGGCGTGCCCGTCAGCGCGGGAGAGGTCAGTGGCGCACGCGACGTGTCCGTCGGATGGATGTGATCGGCGCGGGCAAAGCGCGAGGAACTGCCCACGGCAGCCGTGCCGTCCATCGCAGGCGCAGTAGCACCCGCCTGCCCGAGTACAAAGGCCGTCGTCGCAATCTGCGTGGTGTTCGTATCAACGGCCGCCGTGGGTGACGTCGGCGTGCCGGTCAGGCCGGGCGATGCCAGTGGTGCTTTCAAATCAAGCGCCGATTGCAGCCCCGTCACATCGCTGGTCACATGGGCATGCGCGAGCGCGGCCTTCGTGGCCAGCCCTGCATCAAGCTGGGATTTGCGCACGAGATCTATCGCCGCACTCGCGTCCTCGGAGGATTTCGGGACGGTGACGAAGGTCTTGGCCCCGGCGATGCTTTGCGCAGCGGTGAGATCGACAAAGCTGCCCTTGCCGGCAAGCGGGATGACCGAGGTCGCATTGCCGGCTCCATCGTCGCCCTTGCCGACATAAAGCGTGTCATCAACCTCGTTGTGGGCAATCTCGCCAGATTTGAGCGCGGCTGGTGCACCCGCTACGCCCGAGACGCGGCGTTTGAGTTGGATCGTATTGGCCATCAGAAGAAGCCTCCGTTGATGGGAGCGTCGGTCGGAAGAATGGTGACCCCGGGCGCACCCGTGTCGCCCTTGTCGCCTTGCAGACCCGTTCGCCCCTGAGGCCCGGGCTGACCGAGAAGCCGCACAGCCACCGGACCCGCCAGAACGCGAAGCCGGATCGGTTCGCTGGATCTCAAATGCAAACGGATCGGCCCGGTCAGGGGTCGAAGTTCAAGTGCTGCCACCATGGTTCAAAGCCCCGCAGAGACAGCGAGCCTCGTCACGGGCAGAACCACAGGGATTTCCAGCACGAACCCGAGGTGCCGGTCGGGTGTCAGATCGGTGCGAACGAGATCAAGAACAATGCCGCCTGGCGCGAGGCTGGCCGTCACGTCAGGGGTCAGAACAATTTCCAGCGTGCGCACATCCACGCGCAGCACGCTGCCCGCCGCACTGGAAAGTTCTGCCACCACCGTCGCGGTGCTGATCGCGCTGCGCACTTGGCCCACAAAGCTGGCCCCCTCGGGGAAGAGATCGGCCTCGGCCTGCAACTGCAGCCGGTATTCATAACCGATCAGGATCACCGGACCTTCTTGAAGTGACGTGGTCATGCAGGCCTCCACAGACCATTCGAGCGGCCGGGTCAGAACGAGTTCGATTGAGAATTCAGCCCATTTCGCCTAAAGGATGCGCGGCCACGGGAGGGACGCATCATGGATCAGGACGACGAACGGCTGGACCGTCTGGAAGAACTCTTGCAGGCGCTGCCCGTCGAGAACGAACCGATGACAGTGAGCGAGCTCGATGGTTTTGTGACGGGCCTTCTGGCCTGTCCCGAGATGATCCCGCCTTCGGACTGGCTCTCACAGGTCTGGGGCGTCACGGGGGACGCACAATTCCCCGACCTCGCCACGGCGCAGGAGACGATCGGGGCGGTGATGGCCCACTACAATGACGTCGCCGCCCGGATCACGCAATCGCTCTGGGTCGAACCGATCTACGAGATCGATACGAACAGCGACGAGACCCTCTGGGAGCCATGGATCGATGGGTTCACCCGCGCCATGGCCTTGCGGCCCAAGGCCTGGGAAGCCCTTCTCGATCGGGCCGACAACGAGGCCCGCGAGACCATGATATTCATCATGGCGCTGCAGGACATCTACATCGGGAACAGCAAGTTCAGCGATGAAGAGATCGACCAGATCGATGAAGAGGCCCCCGATTTGATCCCGAACTGCGTGGCGACGATCCTGCACCAGTCACGCCCCGAACTGGCCCGCGCGATGCCTGCCAATCTCCCCGGCCAGCCGTTCAAATCGGAGCCCAAGGCAGGTCGCAACGATCATTGCCCCTGCGGCTCGGGTCGCAAATACAAGCAGTGCTGCGGCAAGAACTGATCGGTGAGGTAGATTTTCACGGGCGCCAGCCGCAGAGTTCTGCGCCTGTCTCGTTGTGCGCAAGGATCTGGCGCGCGGTCCCACTGCTCAACTGATCCGCCCGCGACGGCCGGATCGGCTTTGCCCAGTCACAGCCCGAGCGCAAACCGGGATCAGTCGCGCATCCAGCGATCAAGACGGAGATCACGCTCAGCCTCAGGCAAAGTCTCGATCTCATGGTGAACCTCGCGGGATGTGCGCAGCGCGCGAATGCGGGCCTCGGCCGCGCGAATGGCAAACTCTGCCTCAGCTGCTTGCCGCCCCTGGCGTGTGGCGATGCGCAGGGCAGAGACCAGGATCAGGATGAGGGCGGCCCACAGCGCAACGCGCTGGCCAAAAGCGGTGACGAGCCGCCTGACGATTGCGATCATGGTGTCCGCCCTGTCCGATGATCCTCGATCCGGGCCGCGCGGGCTTTCCATGCCAGCACGATGACCGCAAGGAAGATTGCTGCCCCGAGTACGGGCATGATGACCGGGGCGTGGCTTCCGAGCCCCACGACGTCGAAGAGGCGCGTCACCAGATCACGTCCTTCCTCGGCCTGACCAACCAGCGGTGCGACGTCGCTGATCGCGATGCCGGCATAGCCCACAGCCCCAAGCGCGATCTGGGCGTTTGACGCGGCCAAGATGCGCGAGCTCTCCGGCCCGCCCGTCGCACGCTCAATCGCCACCGTCCTCGGACGCGCCGTGGTCAGGGCGTCGATCAGCGCCACATCGATGATCGGCACGAGGGCAAGATCGTTGTCCTGCCGAAAGGCCAGGATGGCGGCGCGGGTGCGCGGCCCGATCTTTCCATCGATTTGACCCACCTCGTGATAGCCGAGGTCCTTCAGCCGTCGCTGTACCGCCTCGACGGACATCGTCACGACAGGCGCGACATTGCCTGCGCGCCGTATCCCGAGGAGCTTTGCGACCGGATAGCGCTTCACATTGACGGCGTCGTCCTGATTGCCGCCGAGGCCCCAGACCCATTGGCCCTCAATACGGTCGATGAAGAACACATGGCCCTGCCAGCGGGAACTGCCGCGGGGGATCACGCCGATGTCGCCCTGCTGGGCCTCCGCCATCTCCACCGGCACGCCCCAATCGAGATAAGACCGTGCAGTCAGCTTGCGGGTCGAGCGGATCCCCGCCCGCTCGAGGCAATGCCCGATGAAGGCCGCACACCAGGCCACAGAGTCATGTTCAACCCAATCGTGGCCGACCGAGGCATACATTTCCATGATGACGGGATTGTCAGCGGGGCCCGGGCCCTCAGTGGTTCCGATGTAGCTGCGGGCGATCTCAAAAGGCGTCATGGTCTTCTCCCATGCAATGCAAAAACGCCGCCCCGGATACGGGACGGCGCTTGAGGTTTGTGTGGTGTCACCAGCGTTCTTGCTGGCAGCGCTCTATTCAGGAGCTGCAGCCATCAGCCAGTTCTTGGATGGACGACAGACGCGAGGTCAAACCTGCACCGCCTATTCGCCGTCGGGGTTTCTAGGCAGGATCCGCAGCACGGATAGGACTTTGGCAATGAGCCCTGCCGGGATCAGGAATACCAGCCCCAAGACCACCATAAGCACCTGTGGCAACGCCTTATTGGCGAACTTCACGCGTTCCGAGAGAGCCCCGATGAACATGACGGCCGCGATCAGGAAGCAGATGCCTGCGATCACGCTGTTCACCAACGCATAATCGCTGCCCGCAAAATAGGCGCGATCCACACCGGCAATCACCAAAACCGCGAGCAAGGCCAAGGTGACACTTCGGCGGGCGAGAAGAAGGAGCAGCACAATTCCGGTCAATGCCAAGAGCAGGCTATTCCTGTCGCCGACAAAACCGGCCGAAAGACCCATCAACCCGTGCAGCGTCCAATAGACCGAACAGACGATCAGGGCGAGAACTGCAAAAACAAGGAACTGGCCGAAGACGCTATAGATTTTCTCGTTCTGCACGCCACTGCCCCTGTGCTGTTCTGTTGCGATGACGTTATCGCTCTGCCCACGCGAGGTGAAGCCTTCCCGCTTTCGCTGGTTTGACGGCGCAGGGTCTATTTCTTGCGGCCGATCCAAGTGGTCAGCAATGCCTCTGCCCCGCGCGGGCCCAGATAGGCAAGCGTTGCCACGAACCCGGTTGAGACGGGTTGCGAGAGGCCGATGTAACGCGCCGCCGCCTCGCCGATCAGCGCCATGCCGACGGCCACAGGGATTTCCCAGAGAAGCTCCTTGCCGAAGAAGCGGCGATTGCCGAGCTTTACCTCGCCCGAATGCCACATAAGCCGTCCCGTAAAGGCGCCGATCAGCGTGGTAACCGCCCCGCCGAAGACCGAATTGATCATGTCGATGAACCCACCATCAGTCATGGGCGTGCCTCCTCGAGCGCCGCCACCCGGGCGGTGAGTTCCTTGACGGCCTCGATTAGAAGGCCGGTGATATTGCCGTAAGCGACCGAGAGCTGACCGGCCTCGCCCACCCGCACGACTTCGGGCACCACAGCCTCGACCTCCTGGGCGATGACGCCGATCTGGCGGCTACCATCCATGGTGAAGCGCACGCCGCGCAGGGCGCAGACAAGCGCCAGCGCATCGGCGATGGTCTCGACCTCCGACTTCAACCGGGCATCCGACGAGGAGACGAAGTTCGGGGCGGTCACCACGCCGGTGAAGGTTGCCCCGGACAGCGCCGCTTTTGCCGCGATTGCCGCGTCGTAGTCGGCTGCGGATTTCGTAGCCATTGTGCCGAGCCCGAGGTTCGTGCGCGCCATGGCGGTGTTGGCAAGCCCCGCCAGATTACCTGCCGCATCGAGAAGCGCGTCCCAGCCCGTGTTCGTGGCATTCCGTCGGCGCAGAACCGGTGGAGAGACCGAGGTGTCGACCCAGAGCATGCCCGCCGTCGTTGCTGTTGGCGCCGAGGCCCCCGAACTCGTCGACTGCAGGGCCGCGATCACCTCATTGATCCGCGCCCGAACGGCCGCGCCTGCGTCGTTCGCGATCACGAAGCTGGATGTCTGCGCCATCAAACGACCTCATCGGCATAGAGCCGCAATTGGCTGACGATGGGCGTGTAGGACGCATCCTTCGTCGTGAGAAACGCCCGCGCCTGAACCGCGCGGGCCTCGACTTCATGGTTGTCGAGCCGGCTCCAGGGACCCCAGTTCGGCGATGCGGCCGGATCGTCATCGGTCTCGCGGATCTCGAAGAGCACATCGATCTCCGCCCCGGCCGATCCGTCGAAATCGGCCCAGCTGTCCATCAGCGTGGTCCTGGAGTCGATCCGGTCGTTCAGCGCGAGGGCGGCAACGCCGATTTCGGATCGGAGGCGGACACGTTTCACCGCACCGAGATCGAGCCCGGCGGCGAAGGCGTATTGCCCCTCCATCGTGGAGACCTGCGTCACACCATTTGCCGTCGCCGTGGCAAGTGTCAGAGTGCCCGTGGCAACCTTGAGCCCAGTCTTTGAACCCACAAATCCCGGATCGGCCTGCAGCATACCCAAAGGCGAGAAGGCCAGAACCTGCGCACCCTTGGTCGAGACCCGGGTCTCAGGCCCGGCGCGGCCGCCGCTGTCTTCAGCCCTGACGAGATACGTGCCGGGTTTCAGGGGCACGACGGCGATGGCTTCACCGCCCGAGACCCGATCCATGGAATAGCTGTCGGCCCAGGTGGCCGTCGCTTCCTTCGAGTGGCGGATCACGATGTTGCCGCCGACCCGCACATCGGGATCGGCCGAACGCGTCCACTTCAGGATCGCGAGGCCGCCCGCCGTTTGCAATGTCACGTTCTCGAGCTGCGCCGGAGGGGCGGTGAGCCCCAGGATTTCAACGGTGCTCGTCTGCCAACTCGACGAAACGCCCAGAACCGAGATCGCCTTCACGCGGAAAGCCCAAGCTCCGGGCGCGATGTCGCGGATTTCCAGTGTGGTGCCATCCGTCCGCCCATAATCGATCCAGTCGCCGATCCCGCCTTGCCGCGCCTGCAGCTGGTACTGCGCCACAAAGCCCGAGGGCGACGCCTCCCAGGTGATCCGCGCCAGAACCTTCAGGCCGCCCCCGTCCCGCGTAACATAGAGGTCTTCGGTGACCTGCGGCGCGCCAGGTGCGGGGATGTCATAGGCATTGGGCAAAGCCGTCCGTGGGGCAGCTGCGTAGATTTGCTGCTCGGACGCAGACCAGTCATAGACGAGGGGCGAGGTTTCGCGCAGGACCAACTCCGGCAGGAGCAGTGCGCCATCGCCCGAGGCGGTTAGATCAAGGCTCACCCCATGCACCTCAAAGGGTTTGGCGGCAAAGCCCCAGCGCGCATAGGAGAGCGTCACCACATCCCCCACCGTCGCGGCCCAAGCCGACAATTTCCCTGAGAGCCGCACCGTCATTTGTCGACGTGCGCGTTCCAGCTCGATCTTGGCCAGCCGCTGCGCCATGGAGGCCGAGATCGTGAAGGGCAGCGAGATATCGCGCCACCGCCGCTCCCCACCGTCCTCGGCGAGATAAACATCACTCGCATAGGCCGGGAAGTCATCCGGCTGCCAGTCATTCTCTGGGCTCACGAAACGGCCACGCACGCCGTTGAAGTTCGACGACATCGTCACGCGCGTAGCTAAGGTCAGCCCGCCTTCGCGGACATGGTCCGAAGTGAGCGCCACATCAGGCGCGCGCCAAGCCCCTGCGTGGATGCGCCAAGACCCGCTCGAGAAGGCGCAGCGACCGGCGAAGCTCGAAAGCATCCCCTCGATGATCGTCTTCGGGACCTCCGAAAGCGTGATCACCCCGTTGCAGGCGTAACGCGGCTCGGATCCACCACCTGCAAGGGGAACGATCTCGTCACAGATGTTTGCCGCTTCGACGAGGGAAAGCTCATCAATGCCGTCAGACTGGCCGATGCGCGCGCCGATGCCCCAGGTCGGGTTGGCCATGTAGTCAGCCAAGCAAAGGGCGGGGTTTTCCGAATAGCCCGCGGTTTGGGTCCGCGGGTCCCAGATGTCGTCCTTGCCCTCGAGATCGACCGTGATGTTCGGGATGCCGCCCGGAAAGGCGTCCTTGTCATAGGTGAGCCGCAGCCGGATTGCGGCACAGCCCCGAAGCCGATGGTTCTCGGTCCACATGTCGGGCAGCGCGGCTTTAAGGCCCGCGAAGGCCGTCTGGTTTGCGGCGCCCAGTTTCTTCTCGACAACGACCTTTCCGGCCCAGCGGCCCTGCGCGGTCCCAGCTGCATTAACCGCCGCTTCGCCTTCGAAATAGATCGCTCCGATCGATTTGACCCGATGCGTGGCCAGCACGATCACCAGATCGAGGTATTGGTTCTCCGATCCTGAGGAATGAAGAAAGACGATGACCCCGCCCTTGCGGGTGCGGCCATAAACAAGATCCCGCGCCACCACGGGCTCGCGGATCGTCACCGTCCGCGGCTGCATCGTGGTCTGCGGTTTCGGCATCAGAGCCTGCGCCGCGTAGGAGAGAAGCAGCGTCCCGCCGATCCGCAAGAGCGCGGCACCAATTCCGCCTGCAGCCAAAACGCCGCTGATCGCCCCCGCGATCGCGGTGACGGCTGTCACGATGAAGGGCATGGCGTGGTTCCGAGGTCAGATGGGCCAGGAAAGTCGGCAAGAGGTCAGTGGAACGGTCACGAGGCCTTCGGGTGCCATCCCGACTGCTTGGGCTCCCGAGCAGACGCCAAAGCCAAGACCAGTATTGGCCAGGACGATGTCACCGCGTTGGGCAAGAAGCACAGACGGGCGTGGCTCGCCCAAGAGCGCGTAGCCCATCTCCTCAAGCGAGGACCAGCCCAGACGGCGCATCACACGCTCGCCGCCGAGCGCCGTGGTGTAGCGACCGCGCCAAAGGGCCGCGATATCTTCGCCACCGGTCAGGATCATGCGTGTCTCAAAAGCAAAGGTCGGGCAGTCATGGACGCCCCAGACGAAGGGCTTTGCCCGTGCGGCGTCGATCGCCGCCGCAAGCAGGTGTTCCCAGTGCTCAATGCGGGGGTGCATCATCCCCGTCCCCAGGTGATCTCGCGATCCTGGATCGCGGTGACGTATTCAAAGCCGAGATCGCCCGCGAAGAGGACCTGCTGGCTTTCATGGGTGTAACGCCAGGTCCGCGCCACGGTCAGATCAATGAGCCGACTTTCATAGCTGATGGTGATCGTGCAGGTGTCGGCATCATCCTTGATTTCTGGGACATCGAGCCGACCGGAGAAGGCCTGAACCGGATCAGCGATGATGCTGCCATTCTCGGCCAGAAGCCCCAGCCAGATGCGCCCTGGCAGGCCTTGGCGTGCTTCCTCGATCGCCATTTGCACCAGATCCAGCGGCACGCCAGAAAGTGACACGGCCGTGCCCCCGGCCACAACCTCGCCGGTCTCATCAATGCCCCCGAGGCCGAGCAGCGAACCAGCCCCGGCCCAAGTTTGTCCGTTCCAAGTCACAGACCCAAGGCCAGACCAAATCCGCACCCAGCCCGTGGCAAACTGTCCTTCGAAGAAGATGACGGGCCGCAGGCTTTGATCGGCCAGCGCAGTGGCGAAGGCGACCGTGAGATCGCGGCTCATCAGAGCGCCTCCCGCGCCAAGATCGTAAAGCGGTGCTGATCTGCCCGGCCGATGACCGAGGGAACCGGTGCCATCAGCCGCAAAAGGACCGACGGGGCATCAAGACCAAGCAGCGTGCCTACTGGGACCGAGGCCCTGAGCGGCGGCACAAAGCTGATCACCGCCTCACTTCCGAATGGCGTGACGTCTGCGGTTACTTGGTAAAGCCGAGCGGTTGCGTCCGATCCGAGCTGGAAGAAATCCCCCGCGCGAAGTCCAAGCCCCCAACCTGCCGTGCGCAGAGAGGTGGCTCCCGCCACCTGCGCCTCGGTGACATAAGGATTGCCCGCCGCCACCGGCACTTCGATCGAGGGATCGGGAAAGAGGAACCGGCCCCGGAGGCCACCAAGCGCGGCGAAGAAGGCGGAAAGACGCCGGGCCTTGGCCCCTTGGGTCACCGCCATTTCGATCTGGTATTCCCACCAGGAGGCGCCCCAGTCCTGGATCTGGGAGGTGCCGGTGAACGGAGAACGCGCCTCTGCCACTGAGGTGACGAGCCGCCGCTCGAGCGAGGACACGAGCGTCAGCGGCAAGACAGGAATTGCCATCTCAGATCACCTGACCCCGGCGTCGGCCGTCGGCCACGCTCTCCTTCGCGATGCGGGCGATTTCTGGGATAGCCGCCCGCAGCCGTGCATCGATTTGCTCGGCCACGCCCACCTGCGCCCCGCGCGCGTCGATGTTCACCGTCACGCCGGTGCCAGCGCTGGCACCTCGTCCATACCCAGCCGCCTCACGACGGTTAAGCACACGCTCGCCCCTTTGCAGGATTGCAGGAACCTCATCTGGCCGAAGCCCCGCCCTGCCGCCCGAATGCATCCGAGGGGCATCTGCAAATGCGGTGACTGGCACCGCCCGTATCGGCGCGCCCGCACCGACCATGCCGCCCGCATGCCAGATGCTCGCAGTCACCATGGGGTTTGCGGCAGCCGCTGCCCCACCGCCAAAGATCCCACCGCCGAAGACGCCGGAAAGCGCTGAGGCCAAGGGGCCCAAAACCGCGTTCTTGAAGGCAAGTGTAGCAAGGTCCGCCAAGATCGAGGAGACCAGCGATTTGAAGTCAAACTTGCCGGTCGTCACAAACTGTCGGAAGGCGCTTTCCGCCGAGGAGAAGGCCGACGTCAGCGTCTCGCCAAGCCCTTTGCCCCAATCCATCGCGCCTTTGGCATAGTCAGCCAGGGATTTCGTGACCTGTGCCCAGCCAGTTGCCGCCTCTTCGGCAGCCTTTTTGGCGGTGCCGCCTGCTCCACCTGCGGCTTGGCCAGCATCTTCAAACCCGTCTGAGAGCGCACCAGCCGCCGCGGCCGCGCCGTTCAGCGCGTTTTCGCCCTCTGTCCCTGCGCCGGTGATTGCTGCCTTGAGGGTTTCCCAGGCGGCCATTGGGCGGGCGGCAGCCTCTGACAGCATGCCGGCCGCCTCACCGTAACCCGCCGCGCGGCCACGGGCCGCCTCGGCCATGCCCCCGAAGAGATCAGGGGCCTCAATGTAGGTCGTGCTCATGGCCGCACGGAAGGCCTCAGCCGCCGCCGTGCCTGCGGCTGAGGCTGCGCCTTCGAAGGGATTTGTAATCCCGCCAAGATCCACCGCCTCCAAGGTGCCGATCTTCAGGCCAGCCTCACCGGTCGCCCAGTCTGGCAGGAGGGCCAGCGCCGCGTTCAGCCCTTCAATGAACCCATTGATGCGCGTGACCACCGCGTTCAGCATCGACTCGATGCCACCGATGAGCCCGTTCGCCGCCTGATAGGCAAA
The DNA here is from genome assembly GCA_009773375.1 of Paracoccaceae bacterium. GTDB lineage: Bacteria > Pseudomonadota > Alphaproteobacteria > Rhodobacterales > Rhodobacteraceae > Cypionkella. The sequence continues at coordinate 152,509 of WRPH01000015.1, read as the reverse complement.
ATCCCCCATCGCCTGCGGCAGCGCGCCCCAGATCGCCTTCACCGCGTCAAAAGCGCCCTGGAAGGTCCCGACCGTAGAATTTCCCCAGCCCGTGACAGCCGTCAGCGCCGATTGCAGCCCATCGTAAATGCCCGCCTGTGCATTGGCCCAGCCGGCTTCAACCCGCGACCACGCGGCTGTAGCTGCAAGGGCGAGGCGATCCCAGGCTTCCGCCGCGACATCGCGCAAGAGGCCAAAAGCCGCGCCCACACCACCGACTTTGCCAACCAGTTGCGTGTACTGATAGACCAACTCCCCCGCACCAACGATCAGCGCGCCGATCCCCGTGCGGATCAAAGCGCCGCGCAACACCACCAGCCCGGTTGCCAGGCCTTTGACCGACAACGCGGCCGCCACCAGCCCCGCGACCCAGCGCCCGGCCATAACCGTGGCAAAAGTTGCGGCATAGGTTGTCAGCCGGCCGAGATTGTCAAAGACCGCCGTGATCGCCTCACCCAGAACACCCGTGCCACGGGCCGCATCGCCAAGCGCATTGGCGATGGATTCCAGCGCAGGCGCGACCGCCGCCGTGAGGCGATTGGTCAGGCCAAGCCAGATCAGGCTGAGCTTGGCAATCGCATCCCCCGTCCTTTCGATTGTCCGCCATCAGCGCCTTTGGAACAGTTTAGTATGATTGCGTAGCGGAGAGTTTGCGGCTCATCTTTACCCAGTTGGAGTTGAAGATGATGAAGAAGACCGTGACGACGAAGGCCCCGGCCGAGCAGGTCGTGAAGGATATCCGACGCGCGACGCGCAAGTTGCATTCTTCCGAAGAGAAGATCCGGATCGTGCTGTCCGGCCTTCGTGGCGAGGACAGCATTGCCGAACTGTGCCGCAAGGAGGGCATTGCCCAAAGCTTGTATTACAGTTGGTCGAAGGAATTCCTCGAGGCTGGCAAGAAGCGTTTGGCCGGTGACACAGCCCGCCAAGCGAACAGCGGCGAGGTCAAAGACCTGCGCGCTGAGGCATTGGCGCTCAAGGAACTGGTGGCCGATCTCAGCCTTGAAAACCGTCTGCTCAAAAAAAACATGACCGGGGCTGGGGGCGACCACGAATGAGATACCCCGCCGCTGAAAAGCTCGAAATCATCCGGCTGGTGGAGCAGTCGCATCTGCCTGTCAGGCGCACCTTGGCCAAGATCAGCATCCCACCCACCACGTTTTACCGGTGGTATGACCGCTTCGTCGAACATGGGCCCGAGGGGTTGGAGGACAGGCGCTCTTCCCCTTCCCGGGTCTGGAACCGCATCCCCGATGCGGTGCGGGATCGGATCCTGGACCTGGCGCTCGAGGAGCCCGAACTGTCGCCGCGCGAACTAGCCGTGAGGTTCACTGATACAGAAAAGTATTTTGTGTCAGAGGCTTCAGTTTACCGCCTGCTCAAATCCCACGACCTCATCACCAGCCCCGCCTACGTCGTCATCAAGGCTGCGGATGAGTTCAAGGACAAGACGACGGCGCCAAACCAGAAGTGGCAGACTGATTTTACCTATCTGAAAGTCATCGGCTGGGGCTGGTTTTACCTGTCTACGATCCTCGACGACTACTCCCGCTACGTCATCGGCTGGAAACTCTGCGGCAACATGCGGGCCGAGGATGTCACCGACACGCTCGACATCGCCCTTGCCGCATCAGGCTGTGACAGTGCCAGGGTTCTGCACAAACCGCGCCTGCTGAGTGACAATGGCTCGTCCTATATTGCGGGGGATCTGGCCGAATACCTCGAGGACAAGGGCATGAAACATGTTCGCGGAGCGCCGATGCATCCCCAGACCCAGGGCAAAATCGAGCGTTGGCACCAGACCCTGAAGAACCGCATCCTGCTGGAAAACTACTTCTTCGAAGGGGAACTTGAAGCCGCCATCGCCGCCTTCATCGACCACTACAACAACCATCGCTACCACGAGAGTATCGGCAACCTCACCCCGGCTGACGTCTACTTCGGCCGCGGCGAAACCATCCTGGCTGAAAGGAGGCGCATCAAACTGCAAACCATTCAAAACCGCCGCTTGAACCACCAGACTCAAGCAGCATAATCTAAACCCGATGAGCCCCAACTCTCCGCTCCAAAGTCACGCCGTATGTTCCAAATCATTCGACGACGGACACACCACGTGGTTGCCAGAAGTCTTCGGAGAGAACGTCGCACGCCTCATCAAGGGGCTGCCTGTCGAGCAGCTGGAAGTCATCGAAGAGAAGATCCAGCAAGCCATCAGCGAGGGCAGCGAAAGCGTTGAATTTGATGGCGAGCATATTGCTGCTTCGCCCACGACTGAACGTGCGATCCGCCGCCAGATCCAAACCCTGATCGATGAACAAGAGGGCAAACCTGAACCAGAGTATGACGCGGAACCCGCTCCCGAACCCGAGGCCGTCAGCACGGGCCCGATCATCCTGGATGTCAAAGAGAACCTCGAGCAGGTTCAGTGGCGAGCCAAGGTTGAACCCCGCAAGGCATTGATCCCTGTCGTCGTGCCTGAGAACATCACGACAAAACTGAAAGGCCACCAGGTCGAAAGCTTCAAGTGGCAGGTCGAAGCCTGGAAATCAGGTCTCCCTGGCATCCTGAACGCCGACGAACAAGGGCTCGGCAAAACACTCCAAACGATCTCTTTCCTCGCCTGGCTCAAGGCCCAGTTGGCGCAGCAGGCCGCCAAACCCAAGGGGCCTATCCTCATTGTGGCCCCGACTTCGCTCCTCAGAAACTGGGAGGAAGAAGTCGATCGTCACCTGACCCCAGGTGGCCTGGGACATCTGATCAGGCTTTATGGCAGTGGGATATCAGCACGGCGTCACAGCGGCGCCAACGGCAAGGATACTCTTGATGGCGAAGAACATCTGAACCTCTCCTTTCTGCATGAAGCCATCGCGTCAGGGGTTGGCCATAATTACTGGTTGCTGACGACCTACACGACGCTGACGAACTATCAGCACTCCTTGGGCGCTATCCGCTTCTCGACGCTGGTCTTTGACGAAATTCAAGCGCTCAAGAATCCAGGCTCCCTACGGGCCATAGCTGGCATGGCGATGAATGCAGACTTCCGCATCGGTCTGACAGGAACGCCCATCGAGAATTCGACAACCGACCTCTGGGCCATTCTCGAACAGCTCATTCCTGGGCGACTGGTGCCACTGACAGAGTTCAGGAAGCTCTACAGCACGCCCGAGGAAGGCAGGCTGCAGCTGCTTTACGACTTCGTCTTCAAAGAACATGACGGCCTCCCCCCGATGGCACTGCGGCGGCTCAAAGAGGACGTGGCGAGGGAACTGCCTGGAAAGACGCGGATCCTGCATCCCCGCGTTATGCCAGACGAACAGGCCGAGGCCTACGAGCGGGCAAGAGACAAGCTGGCAACAGGAACGAAAGGGGCGGCGCTCAAGATGCTGCACCACATCCGCTCGGTGTCGGTGCATCCCGCTATCACAGCTATCGAGAATGCCGATGAATTCATCGATCTTTCGGGGCGACTGAAGGCGTGTTTCGAGATCCTCGATGACATCCATGCCCGCAAGGAGCGGGTTCTGGTTTTCATCGAACACGTCAATATGCAGTTCCGCTTCATCGAGCTGCTAAAGCTGCGCTATGGCCTCAAGCACGTTGATCTGATTAACGGCTCGACCGCCATCCCCAGGCGCCAAGAGATCGTGAACCGCTTCCAGAGCCACCTCGATAACGATCAGGGCTTCGATGTGCTGGTCCTTGGTCCGAAGGCCGCTGGCACGGGTCTGACGCTAACAGCTGAACCGCCCCGAGTTTACCGGAGGGTGGTTTGTTCAACGACTAAGCGACCATATCGAGTGAGTTCATGTTTGCATAGAACGCCTCCTCTGCTTCTGCTGGTGGGACGTATCCGATGGGGCCGAGCAAGCGGCGGTTGTTATACCAATCGACCCATTTGAGGGTTTCCCATTCGACCTCGCGCATCGATTTCCATGGGCCGATCTGGTTGATCACCTCTGTCTTGAACAAGCCGATGACGCATTCTGCGAGGGCGTTGTCGTAGGCGTCACCGACTGTCCCGACTGAAAGATCGATCTCAGCCTCCGCCAGGCGTTCAGTATACTTGATGGACAAGTATTGCGATCCGCGGTCGGAATGGTGCACCAAGCCCTTGTTATCCTGCGTTTTTCGTTGCCAGATCGCTTGATCCAGAGCATCGAGGACAAACTGGGTCTTCATCGAAGTTGAGGCACGCCAGCCGACGATCCGCCGTGCAAAGACATCAATTACGAAGGCCACATAAACCGTCCCGGACCATGTGGGCACATAGGTGAAATCTGAAACCCACAGCTTGTTCGGCCGATCCGCTTTGAACAGGCGGTTCACCTTGTCGTCCGGGCAGGGTTGCGAGGTGTCAGGATTGGTGGTGATGACCTTCTTGCCGCGCACCACACCTCTGATCCCCAAGCTGCGCATCAAACGCTCAACCGTGCAGCGAGCGGCATCTTCCCCCTGTCGTCGCAAGACGTGCCAAATCTTCCGCGCACCATAGAGCTTGCGGTTAGTGTCCCAGGCAGCATCGATCTTGATGCTTAGGGCCGCGTCCGATCTGGCCCGGGCCGAGGCCCGGTCAGGATCGCGCGCAACGGCGCGCCGGTCGTAGTAAGTGGATGGGGCAAACTGCAGTGTCCTGCAGATCGGCTCGACCCCGAATGCCTCTCGGCATTCCTCAATGAAATCCATCATTTGCGAAACGGGCGGTCGAGCTCCGCCTGCGCAAAATATGCTGAAGCTTTGCGCAGAATCTCATTGGCCTGCCGCAGCTCCCGGTTCTCGCGCTCAAGCTCTTTAATCCGCGCAATCTCAGCGCTGGTAGGTCCTGGCCGATCGCCGCCATCGCGCTGGACCTGTCGCATCCAGACGCGAAGGCTGTCTGGCGAGCAGCCCAATTTACCCGCGATCGCCGTCAGCGCGGCAGCTTCACTCTGATACTCATCGCGGTGTTCCATAGCCAACCGCACCGCACGCTCGCGGAACTCGGGTGAATAGGGCTTCGCGGTCTTCTTCTTTGATGTCTGTTCCATAAGGGGCAATTCTCCGAGAGTTTTGCCCTCCGATAAACCCGGGGCGGTTCAATTTGACTGCTCGACATGATCACGACGGTTTCCGCCGCTGGATCCGAGATCGCATCCATGATCCCGCGCTGGTATTCCGCGCGGCTCGTGCGCCATTTGCCTGGCTCGGCGCTGGCCTCAGAGCTGAGCCGTCGGTTCTGATCAGCCCAATCGCTGATCGTCAGGTCGGGCGGAGGCTTCAGAACTGCCAGTGCCTTCGCCACCGTCAGCTTCAGGATCGGGGCCCCCTGCAAGGTCAATGTCAGCTTCAAGTTCAATGTCTGGCTGTGCGAGATCATCGAGCACCTCGCGGATGGCGGCGCGGATCAGGTTCCGAGTGTCTCCGACGGTTGACTGTTCAAAAACTTGTGGTGCCAGCCGATCAGGCAGCGCCAAGAGGCGGGTTCTGACAAGCGCCAGCACCGCAATCCAGGCAGCTTCGATCTGTTCGGCCGCGATCAGGGAGCGGCGCTTTTCTTCAGCTTCCATTTCAGCGAGGTCGGCCCGCGCCCGGATGAAGCGCGCGCGTTCGGCGGCATAGTCTGGCGCGCCCGCCTGCGCCTTCAGCGCCTGATCGCGCAGATAGCGCACATAGCCCCGCACAGAGCCGATGAGGTCGTATTGCCCCCGCTCAGCCTTCGGTATCACGCCCTCGCGGCTCAGTTGCTGTTGCTGGACCCGCCGTTCCGAAAGGTCGAGCAGCCGCGCTATCACGCCGATGGGTTGGGTTGCCGACGACATGAAGTGATCCCGGGCCCCTGATCAAAGCCATGTAATTGCTGCGATTATACTGGATGAACCTGCCCAGTAGAGCAAACCTGAGGACATCAAACGACGCACCCACGGAGCCCACCATGACCATCGCCGAACGCTACAACGCAGCCGCCGCCCGCCTGCTTCCCCATATGGCCGCCGACCTGGCTGTTGATCCCACCATCGCCGACGCAAACTATATCGACGAGATCGTCTTCCGCCGAAGCGAATTCCTCGGCGGCATGGCCGTCGCGATCCTCGCCATGATCGAACGCAAAGGCTGAGGTTCAAACCATGTCTCGCCGAACAACTGATAATTCAAAAGCCATCGACGCCTTCCTTGCCGCAAAGGCCGAGATCGACACGATGCTGGAGCGGCTCGCCGCCCTGAGCGCGGATCATTTCGAGACCAGCCCTGACGAGATAAATTGGGGCCATGTCGGCACCATTAACCATTACCGCGACCGCCTGCGCGAGATCACCGACAGCGCCTTCAAGGAAGGCGAATACGCGGACTGAGACGGCGCCTTCCCGGTCCCGCCCGCCGATTTGGCGGGCTCGACCTCGTAGAAGGCCCGCACTCCGCGGCCCCGATACGGGAGACGACGATGACCAAACTTTCCGACACCCAAGCCCTGATCCTGAGCGCTGCGGCCCAGCGGCCCGAGCACATCGCCCTGCCACTGCCCGAGAGCCTGCGGGGCGGCGCAGGCGCAAAGGTGGTGGCAGCGATGATCGCCAAGGGCCTGCTACAAGAGGTCGACGCCGACATGCGCAAGGGCGAGCCCGTCTGGCGCGAGACCGGCGACGGCCATGGCACCACGCTGATCGCCACCGACATGGGCCTCGCCGTCATCGGCATTGAGACCGAGGACGCAAACACCGCGCCTGCGCGCGGGGCGGACGCGCCGACCGAGGGGCCCGCGAACGACACCCCCACCGAACCCGAGGCCGGGCCCAAAGCGCGCACGCCGCGCATGGGAACTAAGCAGGCGAAGCTGATCGAGATGCTCCGCGCCGAGGACGGCGCGACCATCGAGGAGATCACCGCCGCCACGGGCTGGCAGTCGCACACGGTGCGCGGCGCGATGGCCGGGGCGCTGAAGAAGAAACTCGGGCTCGAGGTGACCTCGGAGAAGGTCGAGAACCGGGGGCGCGTGTACAAACTCCCCGGCGCCTAACGCACCAGACCCCGACAAGTTGATAGCCGCCGTCCCTCCGGGGCGGCGGTCGATCATTTGGCGCTCCGCATCCGGATCGCCTCGAACAGCCGCCGCAGGGCGAAGGACCGCGCTATACTCACCACGGTGAACACCGCGCCCATCTTGAGGTTCTGCGCCAGCGTCGTGTGCAGCCCGAACAAGGGAAAAATCAGGGTCTGCGTCACGACGGCCACGCCGTAGCCGACAATCACGTTGGCGACGGACTCGACCAGAGACATGAGGCGGGACTGCTTCATGTCGCGGCCTCATCCATCGGCCAGCAGTTCAGCAGCGAGAGTTCGCAGCGCATGCGCCGCAACCAGGGGGACCACGCCGTTGCCACAGAGCCGAAGCCGGTCCACCCGGTGGGCCAACCCACCAGCGCCTCGACGAACAGCGGGTTCAAGGTCCGGCGCACATCGGAGGTATTCACCCCAGCCATCGGCGTCACCAGGACCTGGCGGCCAAGCAGGCCGTTCACAGGCGTGTTCGCCAATGTCGTCGACCCGTCCTTGTGATCCCGCGCTGTCGGCGTCATCCACATCTGGCTGGCATGGGTCAGATCGGCCGTCTTGCGATTGCCCGCGCTCGGCTTGTTGCCGTCGGTTGCCATCGGCGTAGGCCAGTCTCTGGCCATCCTGTCCAAACCCTTTTCGTCGCGCCTGTCGCCGCCCCGACTGCGAAAGCTGTCGGTCTGCGGCGTCGGCCACATCGCGGCCGTTGTCGCGAGGTTCATCCCGTGCTGACCCGCTTCCTGCGAGGGCGTCGGCTTCGTCTGACGGTTCTCGTTGGCGCTCGCCCTCGGCGTCGGCCAGAGCCGCAGCAGTTCCGTCCGGTTCCCGCCACTCGACCGGGTCCCAGAGCAGGCGCGCGGGGTCGGCCAGCTGGTCTCCTTCCCGGATGGCAAGGATGAACAGCCGTTCGCGCCTGTGGGGCGCGCCGACTTCCGCCGCCGTGAAGAGGCCTGCCGCAAGGCGGTAGCCCATGCCGACCAGTCCGCTGGCGACTTCGGGGAAGCCGAGGCGGAGATGATGGGCGACATTCTCAAGGAAGACGAAGGGCGGTTCGACCTCGCCGATGATGCGGGCGACATGCGGCCAGAGGTGGCGTGGGTCGTCGACACCCCGGCGCTTGCCCGCGACAGAGAACGGCTGGCACGGATAGCCCGCAGTGACGATGTCCACTGCGCCGCGCCACGGTCGGCCGTCGAAGGTTGCAACATCGTCCCAGACAACAGCTTGATCCAGGGACGCGTCTTCCATCCGCGCCACGAGAGTGGCTGCGGCGAAGGTTTCCCGTTCGACATGGCCCACAGCACGATATCCGGGGATGGCGATGGCGAGCCCGAGGTCGAGCCCGCCCGCGCCGGAACAAAGGGAGAGGCCGAACAGCCATGCGTCTCCGGCTCCAGAAGCGCATCCGGAGGAAGGTAAAGCCAGGTCATCCATTCCTCAGCGTTCTTTGGTCTTGAGTTCGTCGAACGAGGTTCCAGCGCCATCGAGGACAGCCTGTTTCCCGGTGAAGTTCTGCCAGCGCTGGACGGCCACATCGACGTAAGCCGGGTTCAGCTCGATGCCGTAACAGACCCGTCCAGTCGTCTCGGCGGCGATCAGCGTGGTGCCCGATCCCATGAAAGGCTCGTAGACCGCCTGACCCGGGCTCGAGTTGTTCAGGATCGGACGTCGCATGCATTCCACGGGCTTCTGTGTCCCGTGGACGGTCTTTTCGTCCTGATCCTTGTTGGCAATCTGCCAAAGCGTGGTCTGCTTGCGGTCCCCCGCCCAGTGCCCCTTGCAGGACTTGCGCACGGCATACCAGGCAGGCTCATGTTGCCAGTGGTAATCACCGCGGCTCAGAACCAGACGATCCTTGGCCCAGATAATCTGGGACCGGATGGTGAAGCCCGCGACCTCGAGACTTTCGGCGACCGTCGCCGCGTGCAGCGCGCCATGCCAGACATAGGCGACATCGCCGGGGAACAGAGCCCAGGCCTCACGCCAGTCCGCTCGATCATCATTCAGCACCTTGCCGGTGCGTTTTGTCTTGGCCGCGCCAGCCTGGTTACGCCAACTCGGATCGTATTCTACGCCATAGGGCGGATCGGTCACCATCAGCAGCGGTTTGACCGTGTCAAGCAGGCGCTCGACATCCGTGGCGACCGTGCTGTCGCCGCAGAGCAGCCGGTGGTTGCCAAGGATCCAGAGGTCACCGGGACGGCTGACCGGATCCTCGGGGGGTTCTGGAACATCGTCCTCACCCTCCTGCGGGCCGGTACCCTCCTCGAGGCTAGACATCAGCGCGTTCAATTCGTCGGCTGTGAAGCCCGTCAGCCCGAGATCGAAATCAGCCTCCAGCAGGTCCGCCAGTTCGAGGTTCAGCAGGTCCTTGTCCCACTCAGCGTTCTCGCTGGAACGGTTGTCCATGATCCGGAAGGCGCGTGCTTGGCTGACCGTCAGCCCCTTGGCGACATGCACCGGCGCGGTCATGAAGCCGAGCTTGCGGGCCGCTTCCAGCCGCGTGTGCCCGGCGAGAACCACCATCGCCTCGTCCACGACGATGGGCTGCCGCCAGCCAAATTCTTGGATCGAGGCCGCGACCGTCGCAATCGCCTGCTCGTTGCGCCGCGGGTTGCGCGCATAGGGAATGATCTGCTCGAGCGGCAGGTCGACGACGTCCATGGCGGTGTCCTTGAGGATGCTTGATGCGCGAACCCGAGGCTCGCAAAGCGAAACGGGTCTGGGCCCCAAAGCGAAATGGGGTCTGATCCCCGTTTCGGTTCTGGCGCAGTTTGTCAGGCTGTCAGGCCTTTGTTTTGTTGGGGTTCGCGTGAAGGCGAAACGAAACGGGTATTTTTCGGGGTGTCACTGGGAAACCCTCGCGCCTCGCCCCCCCGAATACGGTCACGAAGAGAAGGGACCCGTTCAATTTCAATGGGTTATGAGGTGTAGCATTTTGAGCGGAGACGGTTTTTTCGGGTCAAACGATATCAATTTCCCACATCGAACTCACCACCGTCACCATCCACTCTCATACCCAATGCGAGCAGCTTATCGTTCTTATAGCCCCTCGGAAGAAATCTGTCACAGCTTGCAGTGTCCCACCGAAAAATGTCCCATGCGAACGAAAATGCTTGACAGGGCGGCAGCGTGAACCGCCGCCCGCTCGTTCAAATGGTCTGCTGGATGACAAACGCCATCGACCTCTTGCGCGGCACGTTCCTCCCGTTGAGGCGCCAGACAATCACCGCAAGCCCGTATTCATGCTGGCGGTTAGCGGTCGCCCGACTGATGCCGTGTTTCCAGCAAATCCCCTTCCAGGCTTTACGGTTGGCACGCGCCCAAAGGATCTGGCCGATATCCTTCTCGACCCATCGCAGCCAGAGCATCGCCTCGTCTGCCTCCGTGATCATGCGCGGAGACGGCAGCGGCCGTTTCAGTCTCGGGGCTTGCTCGACCTGATCAGCAAAACTGTGCAAATATTCAGGCCAGGTGCTGACATAGCCCTGCGCACGTACAGGGGGCAGGGCCCACATGACCTCTGCCGCGAGTTCGAGCCGATCAGCCACCATGGCGCGCGTCCATTCATCGGCCATGGCGCACCTCCCGCATAGCTGGCAGCTTGCCGTAGAGTTTCTCGCCCAGCTGGCGAACCAGTTCGCGTTCCGGCCAAGTGAGCCGATGATCGTCGAGCGAGACCGCCAGCATGTGCTGCTCATGCCAGCCGTCGCGCTTGACCTGATCAGGGTCACGGCGCTGGCCGCCGAAACCCTTGGGAGTGAAGCGCATACCCATCAGGCCAGCCCTCCCTGCGTCTCGATTGCCCAGAGCAAGATCGCGATGGCATCTGCCTCGTTGTCATCGGCGGGGCTGAATCCGCGCCTGCGCGCGGCATCGATCATGGCCTGTTTGTTCGCATTGCCCAGGCCGGTGGCGTGGCGCTTGATGGTTCCAACTGGCACGCCCTGATAGGGAATGCCCCGCAATTCGCCCCAACTGGTCAAGACTGCGAGAAGACCGCCATGGATGTGGGCCGCGTCAGTGCCCGCGTGCCGGCGCACTTCTTCGAAATAAATCGCTTCGATCGGCCCAGACAACCGGTCGATCTCGGTGAGCCAGTTGGTGAAGCGCAGGTAGCGCATACCACCGCCATCGTAGCGGCCGGGTTTGAGACTGACGGTGCCGCTGGTGGTGAGGCCATCGAAGCCACGGATGGCCCAGCCGGTGGTGGTGCCGAGGTCGAGGGCAATAATAGTTTTGTCGCCGCCGAAGGTCTCAGGCAGCGTCTGGGTCGGGATCAGCTCTTTTGTGTTCATGGTGAAGGCTCACGAATTCGTGTGGGCCTTCGGCTTTGGTCAAGACCAAAATACTGGCGCGGACTCGGCCGGGCAAGGAATTTCCATCGCGTCCAGCACTCAGATCCTTGTCACCGCCTGTCACCACAAGCCTCAATGGCTGGTGACAAAATTATCTCAATAAAAACAACGCTGTCATCACTGTCACCACCTGTCACCACTAAATGGCTTTGTATGTACAGGAAGGCATAAGGCCACCCCTGAATACACGTGTATATGTATAAGAAAGGAAGTTGGGCTTTCCAGTGGTGACAATGGTGACGGCGTTGTTTTCACTGGATTATTTCTGTCACCATTGCATGGGGGAGATGGTGACAAACGCATGCTGGTGACACCACAAAAGCCAAGGGGCACCCCATCGGATGCCCCACCTGCTCGACTGCGCGTCATCGACGTCCTGGCGCGAAGCCATCATTTTGGGCGTTTGCGATATCGCCATTCTCGTGCGTCACCCGTTCGGCGTTGATACCGCCTCCAATTTCTGGAGGTTAGCCAGGAGCCTACGCGCATTTGATCCGGTTTCGTCCACCTTGCCGGTTCAATTCCGATTGCTTCTGCCAGAATCTCTCCGACCGATACATCTCGCAGGGGCTCCGGCCGCTCGAACTCTTCATCCTGCCAGTCACCAAAGCCGGCATAACCCTTGTTCACACTGCGCGTTTCATGCGTCAGCCAGTGATCGATCAGCCCGTCCCAGGCGTCCGACTGGTAGCGCTTATCTTGCTCTTCGCGCGCAGATTTCAGCAGATCCCTGTCCTCGAGCCACCAGATGGCACCTTGCTTGAACCGGGCCACGGCCTCGGCCCAGATTTGGTCGCGGTCCCGCGCAAGGGCATCAATGTCGATGTCGCCGCAGCGGATCGGCCAGAAACGACGGTTACCGGTCTCATCGCGCAAATAGGTGTCCGGATTCACCGTGCCGGCAAAGACGCATTGGCGTTTGATCTCGACGGTGTGGCGGCCGTAGGGCGGGCGGAACCGATCTGTGGTGCGGGTCAGAAAAGCCTTGATGCGCGAGACCTCCGCCCGGCCGATGGCGTCGAGTTCCGCGATTTCCACAATCCAGACGCCCTGCATGTGAATGGCCGCGTCCTTGGACCCGAGGTCCGGCAACTCGTCGGTGAACCAGTCCTCACCCGCAAGTATTTTGAGCGCGGTCGATTTGCGCGCGCCCTGTTCGCCTTCGAGGATCAGCATATGGTCTGCCTTCACGCCCGGGCGACAGATGCGTGCGACGGCCGAAATCAGCCACAGGCTGCCCATGGCATGGGTCAGATCGGATGGTTCGGCACCGAGATAGCGGCTGGTCCAAGTCTCCAGACGCGGTGTGCCATCCCATGTCAGAGTATCGAAATAGGCGCGCACCGGATGAATGCGATGTTCGCGGGCGACAGCACCAACTGAGCGGCCAACAACAAGGGGCGCGACATTCACGTCCCGATGCTGCAGCCATTCGGCCAGCCGGATGTCATCGCTATCCTCCCACGGCCGCGGGTAGCCCAATTCCGCGCCATCCCAAGGCGCGGGGTTAAACACAACCACTTCCTGGCGGAATTCGTCGAAGGCAAGGGTCCCCGTAAAAGCTGGATCGGAACTCAGTGCGGTAATGACATTGGCCTCGTTGCGCTCGGGCGTCCCTGAAAGATCCAGCCGCAACCGGTTTGCCCAGGTCGGGCGGGCAGCGGGTTTCGTGATTTCGCCGGTACTGTTCAAACGGCGGCGCAGGACGCCAAGCTGTTTGTCCAGGATCGACATCGCAATCCCGGTGCGTGCCTTTATCAATGACAGCACATGGCGTTCTTCCATGGGCTCAAGCCGCTCCTTGACGATGCGCCCCATGAGGCTACCCAGTTCGGTGATATCGGGCGGATTGGTCAGCGCCTCGGTTGCGGTGGCCAGCGCGGTGGCGGCAGATTCCGGATCTGCGGCAAACATCGTCGCTTCGGTGCCATCGGCGACGAGCGGGATTTCCGCACGGTTGTAATCCGTCTTTACGGCCCCCTTCAGCAGATCGTCGTTGAAATCATCACCGTGCAGCGGGGCAACCACCTCGTTGGCGATATCCGCCATATTTAACCGGTCCGACAATGTGGCAGCCGCCTGACGTCCTGCATCACCCGCATCGGCAAAGATCGTGACACGGCGCGTGCCCGCTGGCCATTTGAACCGCGCCAAGCCGTCGGCTGACAAGGCCGCCCACACCGGCGTCGCGAATATTGCCTGGGCGGCGAGCGCCGTCTCGATCCCTTCCGCCACGCCAAGATGACCATCATCCGACATCGGAAACAGCCGCACCGCTGCCTCTGCGATCGTGCCCAGCATTTTCTTGCCCGCAGGCGCCTTGCCGCTGCCGTCATCAAGCAGGAAGGTGCGATGAATACCGCCGACCGGATCGCCATTGGCCAAACGCGGAATGCCGACCATGCCCGGCCAGCCGCGACGGCTATCGTAATCCGTGAGGTCTGGATGGGAGAGGAGATCCGGCGAGCCCGGATCACTAAGCCCGCGTGCACGAAGATAAATTTCAGCCGGACTGCCCGCCAGCGGGGCGCATCCATCAAGAATGCGGCGGATTTCGAGGTTGTGATCGGGGCGGGCTGAAGCCACGGGCCGCGGCCGTGAGGCTGTTTCGCGATCCAGATGCGCAAGTCGGGCCGCCTCATCGAAAAGCCGCCCCTCGCTCATCCCCGTGGCGTGGTAGATCATGTCAATCGGCCCCGCCCGCTCGCCCGTCGCAAAATCGAAGCCCCAGCCCGCATAAGGCCCATCAAGATGGATAATGCACGAGCCCTCACCACGTGCGCGGCGGCCGGAAAGGTCTGCACAGCGCAGCGACCGCTTGTCATGGCTGAGCCGCGCTTCGGGAAAGAGCGAGGGCAGCCAATCACGGGCCGTATCTGCCAGCCGCGCCTTGACAGCGTTCAGATCATGGCGGGCGGCAGGGACGAAGACATCGTTGAGGTCGATCATGGGGCACATCTCAGGCCAAGAGCACAAGGCCGCGCTCGGCGCGGGTGATGGCCGTATAGAGCCAGCGGCGGCGGTCGAGCTCACTGCGCCCGAGCCCATCATCCCAGACGATGACATTCTGCCATTGCGAGCCTTGCGCCTTGTGCGCGGTGATGGCCCAGCCAAACGTCGCCTCGGTCAGGTGCTTTTTCTCCTTCCAATCCCGATCATGGCGCGTGCGATCGAAAGCGATGTGATCTTCGAAATGCCCTTTGTAGATACGCAGGCGGACCGGTTTGCCTTTGGGGTCCGGCGCTCCCACCCGGCGGCCGTCCTCGTCCGTCACCACGGCCGAGAAATATAGGCTGCCCTCATCCACGATATCCTCGAGCGTCAGGAACATGCCATTGATCAGCCCGAGATCGTTTTGGTTCTTCAGGCAAATGATTTTCTCGGTGGCACCTGATGGCAGGACGCCATCGGCCAGACCAGCCGCCCCGCGCATCGCATTGTTCAACTGCAGCCGGGTCGCGTTCATACCGCAAATCAACTGCCCGCCCTGCAGCGCCTGATCCGGGGTGATATCGTTCTTGTGCATCTTGGCGACATGGTCGTCATAGCTGCCAAAAGAGATCGGCTGGCCCTCGCGCGCCATTGTGGCCAAGCGAATGATCGCGCTCTCGGTTGCCTGGCGGTGGATTTCGGTCAACATCACATCAGGAGCCGCATTGGTGAAAGCGCCTTCGCCCTTGATCGGGGGAAGCTGCCCCGGATCACCCAGCACCAGAATGGGTTTTTTGAAGCTCATCAGATCGCGGGCCATGTCGTCGCCAACCATGGAGACCTCATCGAGCACAATCAGCTTGGCCTCGGCGGCATCGCTTTGCGAATTCAGCGCAAAGCGCGGTTTTTTCATCGCCGACAACGCCTGGCGCATCGCCTCAATCCCTGCCTCGGCCGCGGTGCGATCGAACCCGGACAAGGATCTGACGCTGATTTCCGCCTCGCGCACTTTCCTGGCGGCGGCCTCGACTTCCTCTTCCGTGGCCTCTGTCACTGAATAGATCAGGCTGTGAATGGTACGCGCGGGCGTGCCCTTGCGGCTCAAAACCAGCGCCGCCTTGCCGGTGAACGTGGCGGTAACAACGCCGGGTACGCATGAGCTGTCGCGCGCGCTGCGGTGTGGCGCAAGGCCAAGTTCCTCGAGTGCGAACTTCAGCACTGTGGATTTGCCACTGCCCGCGTATCCAAACAGGCGAAAGACCTGCTGCTCATCGGTGCGGGTCTCGAACCAAGCCTTGATGTCGCGAATGGCAGCCGCCTGGCCGTTAGAGGGGATGAAACTGGTCATGCGGCTGCTCCTTTCACGATATAGTCCTTGACCACCCCACCACGCCCAGGATCGCCGACCTGGCATTCGCTCACGAAGACACGGCGGCCGTCAGCGAGCTGGCGCCAGTGGCCGCGACGGATATGCCACCGCGGGCTGGCATGTGTGCCTCCGAGGTCCAGGGTTTTTGCTCGGGCACGCGCGACATCAATCGTAATCTGGTGCCAGGTCCAACCGCTCACACCTGCTTTCGCATAGGGGCGGCGTAGGGCGGGCATCACCTTGCGCGGTTTGTCGTCGCCCGCGAAGGCCAGGATGCTTAACGCGCGCCAGACAATGCCCGAGGCTGCGTCCATGTACATTTTGGCCTGATCCTGCCTGATCTCGGGATGCGTTGTGACCTCGGCACAACCCGGTGCGGCAAAAACGGCGTGGGCCAGACAATCGGTCCAGCGCAGGCGTTTTTTCCAGCGAGAGAACAACGCAGCTTCGACCCGGTCCTCAAACTGACGCGCGTAAACCAGCAACGCGTCACGGTCGGGATGGCGATCCTTAACCTCGAAGATCACCGCCGGGTGTGGCAGCTTCAAATGCTCCGCCATGAGCAAGGGGCCAAGTGCTTCCACTTCGTCACTGTCAAACGCCGCTTGATCCGCAAAATAATAGACCGGTGCCGTTTCAAGCCCCTCCAAAAGGAAACCGTATATGGACTTGAGGCGCAATTGCGGCGCGAGCCGTTTGAATTCATAGCCGTAGGGGATCATCGCTTGGCCCTCCAGCACCGCTCCGCCCAGGCACAGGGTGGATGCCAATGGCCAGCGGCCATGCCCCCCTTACAGACGACCGAGGTCGGTTCGACCGCCTCGCGCGGCAGTATGTCCTGTGCATCCGACGCCCGAACCACCGCAACAGCGCGGTCGCTCATCTGCTGTGCCAATGCGGCATCGAACGGCACCAATTCAGCGTAGATTTCCATCGTGTCGCGGTTGAGCGCCGTGAACAGAGCCGGGTTGGGCAGATCCAGATAAGCTTGGTAGAGTGCGATCTGTGCTGCGTAGACGGGCTTGGAAACCGCCACGCCCCTCTTGACCGTGTCCTTCCAACTGGAGGTCCCGAGGGCCTTTGTTTCCCAAAGCGCAGGATAGGGCATTGCGACCGGGCCGCTGACGATGCAGCCATCGATGTGTCCCTTGAACCGACCGCCCAGGGCGGTGAAGCCGAACTGCCGCCCATCGTCGCGTTCGGTGCGCAGGTCAAACCCGGCCAGCCTCAGCCAACTGGCGACCATATCCTCGCACCGGTGCCCGGCCTCGAATATCCGCAGGGTCTTGGGCGCGAAGTTCTGCCCCTCATCCTTCGACACAGCGAGAAAATCATACTGGATCTGGCGCAGACAGGACCGACCGAGGCCAGACGAACTCACGTATGTCCGTGGTCGCTCGGCACCATTGCGGGCCTCCAAAGCGCGATCGATGGCCGCGCCTAAAGCATTGGTGATGCCGGGAAGGGCCTGAGGTGTCGCGTATTGCGTGCCAGACCCGTGGTTGAGATCAATCATTGGTACCACCTCAAAATGGAATGGGATCTGCGGGCAGGCAGCCATCGCGTTCAGGCTGCGCGCCTTGGGTCTGCATGCTGTCGATGTAGCCGGTGACCGCCGCCTCGATCAGCTGATCGATCTCGGCAGCCGTGCGGTCGAAAAACGGGGCCATCAGGCCGAGCGCCGTCAATGCTTCCGCGAAATCCTTGCGGGCATCCCGGATGGCCTGTGCCTCGCGTGCTGTTTTATCAATCATTCCGTGGCTCCTCTTGGCGAGATCCGCGCCGATGTCCTGGCACCGGCGCGAACAGAATTGGTGGAACGGAAACCGCGACCACTGCAGGCGCAGGCAGAAGCCAAAGCCGCGGGCTTCTCGGCCGCAAACCCCGCAAACGTCCGGGCTCCTCCGCTTCGCGGCTGAAACCCTCCCCGGGAGGGTTTCAGGGACGCCGCTCACCCCATCAGCAGGTTTTCGAACTCCTGATGCGCCCCCGGGGCCTCCCGGATCTTGTGGGACACCAGAACGACGAAGCGGCTGATGGCCACCGAGGCCATGGCGTCGAGCTCCGTAAGCCTGAGGCTTGCGATAGGCCGTTCCAGTCTTCCACGGGCCTCGAGCCATTTGCCGATATCCTTTGCTGCTTCGCGCGTGACATGCGCCTGCCATGCATCCGGGGTCATGGGCTTAGCTGTTCAGCCAGGCCGGAGCACCACCAGGCGGTGTCGCAGATTTGGGCGTGCCGGGCTGTGCTTGCGCCGCCGGGGCGGACCAGCCTGCCTGGGCAGGGGCTTGTGCGGTCCATGCGGCAGGCACCGGCGCTGCAGATTTGCGCGGCGGCGCATTTACCGGCTCGGGCGCGACCGTTTCCCCGCGCATGATCGCGGCATAGGGTGCCTCATTCGACAGCACCACATTCGCGATCTTGTTGCTGTCGCGGTAATTCGGGTTGTCCGAGACATCGACCATGATCCGCGCGGCAAATGTGATGCCATCGAGCTGCTTCAGCCCACCGATCACACGTCTGGCACGGGCCGCGTCGCTCAAATCATCGGGTCTGAGACCAAGGGCGCTGTCGATCATCGCCCGGAAGGTGCTTTTCGAGATGTTCCAGCCCTTCGATTGGCCCTTTTCATCAAGCTTGCCACCCGCCACGGTGAAGTTCTGCCAAAACTTGCGTCGGGCATAGGGACCTTCGGTGACGGTGAATTCACAGTCGAGCATCTTGGCGTCGCTATGCGGCGAGGCTTTCAAAAGCCCCGCATCCATTGCACTGGCGCCATTGGCACCACCGGGGCGGAGTTTCATCATCACCTTGGCAAAAGTGCCATCGGGGATCATCTCGCCCATCGGAGCCATTTGCGGGCCAGCGTCGTTCAGGTCGTAATTCATGGGATATGTCCTTTCCGAGTTAGACAAAGGGGGTGACGGGGGCGATCCGAGGGCTCGATGCCGGGCGGCCGTCGATCTTTGCCAGAAGCGCCGAAAGGTCGGGTGGTTCGGTCATATCGAGACGGCCTGAGCGATCCTTCGCGGGAAGGCCCCAGGGATTACCGGATTTGCACACAAGGCGGCGGTCGGTGGATTTCTCGTTGAGCGTCCAGGCGCCTTCCTCATCCTTGCCAAAAAGCTGCATCGAGATGACCTGGTCGACGATGCCCGGCAATTCGCGGCCAGCTTTGGTGCCTTCCATTTGCGGAACCCAGGACGACACCCCGTACTCATCGGTGAGCTTTTCCAAGACGCCGACGAAGATGACGGTCTTGCCGCGCGCATGCTGCAAGTGCTTCAGAGCCTGAATGACCTCGCGCCCCAGAAGCCCGTAGGCGCCACGCACATCCGGCTTGCCCGTTCGGTCCGAAAATGCCTCCGGCTGCTGCTTGGCATAGGCCATCGCCTGCCGCGTCAGATCGGTGATACTGTCGACGAAAATGATCGAGCGATCTTTGAGAAAGGCTTCCAGGCCGCTGTCGGTGTATTTCGCCTGCACATAGGCGTGGTAGTCCGCGCCGTAATAGCTGCCAGGATGCTGTGCCGGGTCCGGGCCACCGATCAGGATCACCAGATCGCGGAAATCGGTGAAGCTGCGGATCGGGATGCTGGGCCCGCGCCAGTCCTGCACGGATTTCATGCCCGCCTCTAGATCGAAGCACACCGCCTTGTCTGCGGGCAGCGTCTTGATCAGCGTGGTCTTCCCCACGCCTGGCGGGCCAAAGACGGCTAGCGATGTCTTGTTTTCAGAAGCCGACAACCGTTCGTCGGCGGTGATAATGCGCAATGCCATAGCGCTCTCCTTGCAGTTGTTGTTGGGGGGCGACAGCGGCGGGGGGTGACCGGGCGCCGAAGGGGAGCCTGCCCAGCCTTGCGGTCAGGGCGTCCCCGCCGCTGTCGTCAGGGGGCGTCAGCGGGCTCGAGCTTGAAGCTGGCCTTGCCGAACCCAACCGTTCGCGCAGGCTCGAACCCCTCACGCCAGCTTAACGGCAGGGCGCCATATTTGCGCTCCGACACGCTCAGCTTCGTGTCGATGAACTCGGCAGGATCCTCGCCGCTGCCGGCGATATTCCGGGCAATTTGCGCGAGCTTCTCCTGATCCCAGTCGACGCGTTTGGGCAGATCGGCCACCACGGCGTAATCACCATCAATGAGGCGGACCGTGCCGGTGTCTTTGCCACAGGCTCGGCGGGCCTCGGCGGCGCGCGTGGCGTAGCGCACCTCAAGCGCGGTGCTGAACCGCGCCGTCGCAGCCTTCAGTTGCTTCGTGGCGTGGTCAAGTTCACCTTGCAGCGCCGCCAGCAATTCCACAGGCAATTGTGCCAAATCACCGGTCGCCATGTTGAGCATGTCGTCCACACGCGGGGCATTTGCGGGATAAGTCATTGGATTTCCTTTCGGTGTAAGAGGTCAGGCCGCGACGGCAGACAGTTGCGTCACGGCAATGCTCGATCCGCCCGTTTTGGGGCGCGCGATCGCGATGTAAGAAAACCGGTCCGGTCCAAGCCGTTTCTGGACGAGGTGGACTAACCCCTTGGCCTCCGTCCAATAGGCGCGGCTCGCCAATAGCCTCAGTTCCTTGCGCTCATTATCCCCAAGCTTTGAGACGACCGGGGTAATGTCGCAGGCGAGGAACCCCCGGTGATATTCGAGCCGATCCCCGGGCAATGCCTGCGCCACCCAGGCGCAAAACTGGATCTCCGAAAGCCCGTCAGAGGGGCGCAAGTCGATTACAGCTGTCATGAATGTCATCTCCTCACTCCCCTTTACTCAGGCGCGCGCCAAAACGTCCCAGCCTGACCCGAGCCCAAAAAGCGTGAGAACGGGACGCAGGTCGCGAATGCGGCGGTAAATGCTGGAGCGGCTTCCAAAGCCCGCCATGGTGAGCGTGGCGACCGAATGCTGGCACAAGGCGTGGCAAAGGCGCCGATCTGCCCCCGACAGGCCTTTCAGGCCTTGATGCACAACGAGCCCTTCCGACGCGGCCTCCCACGCCGGTGAGACCGCAAGGTGTTCCACTACCGTTAGAGGCAAGGCATGCCCGCCTTGCGCGGTCAGGTTCCGGCAATAGCGATCGGCAAGCCGACTTGCGTGATGGCGCATCACGACATGCGCATAAGCGCCCAAGGAGCCCCGGTCAGGATCGTAACCTGCAAGCCGCGAGAGCAGATTGACCAACAGCTCTTGGCTCATATCTTCAGCGTCCTGCGCTGGCAGGCGGAGTTTGCGCTGCAATTTGACGCCCCCGCTTGCCGCCTGGGCTTGCAGAATTTGCAATTCGTCAAGGGACAGTCGCCGCGTCGCCTTCGGGGCGGCTTTGCCCCTCTGCTTTGCCCTTTGGATGTCGTTTGGCATTTTGTTCTCCGTCACTGCTGATGGAGCAAAGGTGCCAAAGACCTTGTATGCGGTCGTCCTACATGTGGGATGCGCCTGAAGATTTTTGATGCATTGATTTGATTGAGAGATTTCCTCCCCCCGATCAAAATGCCGACAAGTGCACACGAGCGCCGACAAGCGCAGACCAACTGCATACGAATCGCTTGGGCCCACGAGGCAACAAAAAGCCCACCGAAATCCGGTGGGCAGGCATCAGGATCATAAAGGCGGATCGGATTAACGACTCACCCGGCCCAGCATGGCGGCAAACTCCGGCTCGAGGGCATAATAGCCGCGGTGCCCCACGACTGGCTGCAGCAGGTTTTTCCAACCGGGCCTGCGGCTGAACAAGCTGCCAAGACGCTGCGACACGGAGCCAGCCGCTTCCAGAATATCGAGGTGGTGGACTTCTAGCACCCCGGCCTGCCGGGTATCATACATATGACGCAGGGCCTGTGCCTGCTGGAAGGTAAAAGCATAGCGCTCGCCTTTGAACGCGAAGCGCCTGAAATCAAACGCGAGCGCATCCTTCTGCGCCGCTGCTTCGGCAATATGCGATTGCAATTTCTTGATATTTTCCGGACGCACCAACGCGTCGAGGAAAGAAAAATGCAGCCCCTCACCATTCCCCAACTCCGCGAAACTCTGGTCCGGCAGTTCGACCCCGTAGATGACACCTTCGCCATTGCGCACCAGCGCATATGCATCGCGCGTCGAGAGGTCTGCCACCGTGCTGATGACGTCATTTCCCAGGGGCACCCGGAAGGATTGCCCATCCTCCGCCGTCTCCCAATAGCTAAGCTCCACCCGCTGCGTTACCAAGCGCACAGAGAGCCGCAACTGGCCTTTGCCGACAAGCTGGCGGATGACCGGATCCGTGAGTTCCCACTCTGTCGCCACTTCCCCCAGTTCCAAACAGTCGCGTTCTATAACCATGGAATCGCCCCCCGCAGCCCATCAATGTTCATGAATTGTTCATACGCCCTTGACGGCGACCTCACAATCCTATCTTTTCCACACTGCCGAACATCTTGGGGATAACCATGTCCATCTCTATCAGCGAGCGCCTGAAGGCGCGGATTCGCCAATTGGGCATGTCCGTCGCGGAAGTCGCCCGCGCCGCGGGCGTGAACCGCACCTTCGTTTATGACATCTTGCGCGGAAAATCCCTGACGCCAAACATCGAGAAACTCACCCGGGTGGCTGCCGTCGCTCTGGTAAGCCCCGAGTGGCTGATCACCGGCAAAGGCAGCCTCGAGGGCGAAACCCCGATCACCGAAGACTACGACAACGAGTTCGTGGCGATCCAATCAGTCACTGCCCGCCCGTCTATGGGCGGCGGGGCTCTGATCGACGTCGAACCCTCGCGCGGGCGCGATTACCATTTTCGTCGGGCCTGGATCCGTGACCGCTTGAGGGCATCGCCCTCCATGTTGCGTGTGATGGCGGTGGACGGAGATAGCATGACGCCGACCCTGCTAAGCGGCGACACGGTGTTGGTCGATCTAAATCAACGCAACCCGCAGCCGCCCGGCGTGTTTGTTTTGCACGACGGCATGGGGCTCGTCGCCAAGCGGCTTGAATACATCCCGATGAGCGATCCGCCACGGCTTCGGATCAATTCGGACAACACCCGATATTCGTCTTACGAATGTCTGGCGGAAGAGATCAACATTATCGGCCGCGTGCGCTGGTGCGGGCGCGAGATGTAATACGCGTCCGCTCCCACGGGGGTGGCACAGTTTTGAAACTGGCTGAGTAAAGACAGAGCAGAGCCAACAGGGACTGCTATGCCATGAACCGCCCCAATCCCCTGCATCCCGACCGCATGACGGTGCATGAGCGCCGCTCTGAGCTTTACGGCCTCCTGGCCCTTGGCCTGCGGCGCCTGTTCCAGCCGGATTTATCGCAACAGTCTGATCTATATAGAGAAAGTTCGCTACACAACTCGGGCGACCTGAGCGGTACTGCGGCTCCAATGCACAGGAGAACCGCATGACAGAGCACAACCCCATCCTTGCCCGCCTGGCCGCGCTGAAGGACATGCCCGTTGCCGCGCTGAAGGCCGAATGGCAGGCCCTCTTTGATGCACCCGCCCCAAACAACAGCCGCACCTTTTTGGAGGGCCGTTTGGCCTACCGGATTCAGGAACTGACTTATGGCGGGCCGGACAAGCAAACCCGCCGGCTTCTTGATCTCTTGGCAGATGAGGTCGAGGGAACGCTGACCCGAAAGGCGCAGATCGCCGATCCCCGAAACCCGGTGGCAGGCACCAAGCTCATCCGCGAATGGGACGGCATCGCCCACACGGTGACCGTCTTGAACGGCGGCTTCGACTGGCAGGGCCGGCGCTACAAGTCACTCTCGGCGGTGGCGCGTGCCATCACTGGCACGCGCTGGAACGGCTACCGCTTCTTTGGCCTTCGCGAGAGCAAGCGGGGGCAAGCATGAAGGATCTTTCAGCAAAACCCGCACGGCGCCTGCGCTGCGCCATCTACACCCGCAAATCGAGCGAGGAAGGCCTCGAGCAAGAGTTCAACTCGCTCCACGCGCAGCGCGAGGCTTGCGAGGCCTATATCGCCAGCCAGAAATCCGAAGGCTGGGCGCTGGTGCGCGATCAATATGATGACGGGGGGATTTCAGGGGGCACCCTGGAGCGGCCGGGGTTGAAGCAGTTGCTGGCCGATATCGAGGACGGGCTTGTGGATGTGGTCGTGGTTTACAAAATCGACCGTCTGTCGCGTTCACTCATGGACTTCTCCAAGCTGGTCGAGGTGTTCGACCGCAACAGCGTTACCTTCGTCTCGGTCACCCAAAGTTTCAACACGACCACATCAATGGGGCGGCTGACCCTGAATATTTTGCTCAGCTTTGCACAATTCGAACGTGAGGTCACCGCCGAGCGCATCCGCGACAAGGTGAAGGCCTCGCGAATGAAGGGGATGTGGATGGGCGGCTACGTGCCCCTTGGCTACGATGTGCGGGATCGCAAATTGGTGGTGAATGATGCCGAAGCGGCCTCGGTGCGCATGGTCTTCGCGCGCTTCGTCGAGGTGGGTTCGGCCACCGTTCTGGCCCAGCAACTCCGTTGCGAAGGGTTCCGCACCAAACAGGGGACCTTGGCGGACAAGGGCTATCTCTACCGGCTCTTGAACAACCGCACTTACCGCGGTGAGGCCCTGCACAAAGGTAAGGCTTACCCCGGTGAGCATGAGCCCATCATCGACGCACGGCTTTGGGATCAGGTGCATGACATCATGGGCGAAAGCCCGCGCAAGCGGGCTAACAACAGCCGTGCGCAAACCCCGGCCCTTCTGAAAGGGCTGCTGTTCACCGCCACCGGCGCAGCCATGACGCCATCCTCGACCAAGAAGGGCACCCGCCGTTATCGCTATTACGTGTCGATGGACCTTCTGAAGAATCGCGAAACGCCTGACAACGGCATTCCCCTCCGCCTTGCCGCCGATACGGTGGAAAGCGCCGTCATCAGGGAAATCCGTCGCGTGTTGCGCACACCCGAAACCACAGCGCAGATCATTGCCACCTTAGGACGCGGGGGCAATGACGCAATCACTGAAGCCAAGGCCATTGCCGCCCTGAATGAGTTCGAGGGGATCTGGGGCCAACTCTTCCCCGCCGAACAGGCGCGGATCATTCAGCTTCTGGTCCGCCGGGTTACCGTCACAGGCGAGGGGATGGTAATCGATCTGCGGACGGATGGCATCGCGGGCGTCATGCGGGAGTTGATGATGCCGCGCAAAACGGAGGCAGCTGCGTGAACAGCCCATCTGAAACAGTCCAGATTTTCGTGCCACTCAAGCTGCGCAAAAAGAACGGGCGGCCAAAGATCATGCCGCCCGCCGATTATCTCCCCAGTGAAGACCAAACCCAAGCCCCGCATGTCCTGCGCGCCATCGGCCGGGCTTGGTCATGGCGACGGCGCATGGAAGCCGGCGAGTTCGGCACGGTGCAAGACCTTGCGAGTGCTGTGGGCGTGACTGACCGCTTCATCGGTCGCCATATCCGCTTGGCCTATCTCGCCCCCGAAATTCTCAAGCGATTGGTCTACAAGCGTGAAATTCCCGCAATCACCTTGGTCGAACTTGGGGAATGCATCGAACTGCCATGGGCTGAACAAGCCGACGTCGTATTCTCGAAAGCCTGAGACCCCAGGTCCCACCTAACGCAGATCCGCAATGGCCATCCGTGCTGCATTTGGCTCTCCCATCACCAAGTCGCGACGTATTGCTGGGACAAATGTGGCACCTTCACCGAAGGGAATGAAGGCCGCACCACCCGCAAGGCATTGAACTGGCTGCCGGACCGCAACCTTGCCGGTATCGGTCCAGGCCTCCGCCACATCAACACCATAGGCCGATGATCGGCGCCACAGCCAAGACAGGACAGCCGCTGCCCGGAAGCCCCGGCGGCGGCTTTCGTTTTGGCGATCAATCGCCAATATTCTTGCTCCCAGCACCGTCCGCCATCCAACTGCACTGTCGAACGGTTCGGTTTCCCAAGAATCACAACACTATGAAAAGGCGCGATAATTTGAATCCGAACCTCGCAGGGTGAAGTTCGGTCGAAAAGAGACACCAGGCCTTCAGAGACCAATTTCGGATTGTTTGGCAGTCTCCGCAGTCCGGATCGCCACCGTAAACCCCTTTGAAACCAAAAGAAAAAACGGTGTCCTGAGGGACAATCATCACATTCGATAAGGGTAAGTGGCGGAAGCGGTGGGATTCGAACCCACGGTAGGGTTCCCCCTACGCTCAGTTAGCAACCGAGTGCTTTCGGCCTCTCAGCCACGCTTCCGTTGCGGGATATTTAATCAGGCAGCGGGGCGGGGGCAAGAGGGAAAGCAGGGTAGGTTTCGTAGAAAGTGCCGATGCAACCTACCCCGGTTTGGCCTCATGCGGGTAAATAGAGCAAAGGCGCGGTCTTTTCCTCTGCGATCTCGCTCAAATATTGCGGGCCTGTGATGTGCTTGCCCAAAAGTGCTGCGGCAAGTTCGGATTGGCTGGCAATACTTGCAACGTTGTCACGCAAACCGCGCACAAGACTTTCTGCCTGTGGCAAAGCGGCCCGCCGCGCAACGGTGCTGGCCTCGGCACTGCTGGCCCCACTCGCGCACAGCCGCGCCAGTGCATCGGGGGAAAGTGGCAGGCTCAGATCCAGAAACCGATTGGCCTGCCGCGCGCTCAGGTCTTGCGCTGCGGCAAGTTCGTTCACGGTAAACATCGCGCGCATCCCGGCTTCGTGGCACAATCGGATTGCAGCGGCCAAAGACCACAACATCTCCAGGTCAGCCGTATTCGCCGCTTCTGATTGCGCCTTGTCTGCCTGCATCCGAAACTGGTCTTCAAGCCGCCCCGCAGATTGCGCCAGACCGCGCTGCGCAGCATCTGCCGCATTGGTTTTGTTGACCCGGCTGGACAGCGTATCCACAGCCTCCAGATCGGTCGAAATATCGGCAAAGATCACCCGCAATTCATCGCTGCGGCGATCAGCGGTAACTTTCTCTATCTTGTCATCCAGCGTTTTCAGATGCGTCGCAATGCCCTGCAAGCGCTGGTGCATCACGGCAAAGCCAACCACCGAAACACCCAGACCAAGCCCCGACACCGCCAGACTGGCCACCTGCATATTCTGGATCAACCCCAGCGAAGATTGCATCGCCGTCAGGCGAGACTTGATCTGTTCATTCTGAACCACCGAAGCCACGCCGGACAAGGATGACAGAATTTGCAGCGGTGGAAATGCTTTGCCCAAGACCGGCATTGCAAGGTTCAACGCCTGATCCAGTGCGCCCGTCTGCTGCACATGGCCCATGACGCGGCCCGAGACAACCTCTTGGATGATTGCGCCAACCAGTTTGTATTTTCCAGATGCCACGCCTGAAACAAAGAGTTCCGGGATTTTGTAAAGCAGGGCGGTCATTGGTGTTCTCCAATCCGGTTTTGACCCGCCAACAGCACGGCGGCTTGAATATCGTTCAGCAGACAGCGGGCACCGGGTTTCTGGCCGATACCAAGAATCGATCTCTCCGCCTCGCGGATCACCCGCAGCTTCAACCGTTCGCGCGCTTTTTCCTGCGCCCTTAGCAGCGAGGTGGACCCCAGCGCCGCCGCCGTGCCGATGACCAGAGTGCCAACCGCGAACAGCGGCCAACTGATCGTCGCCGTGCTGAAAATCGCAAATGTGCTGGTGGTGATGGTGGCAAAAGACACCACTGTCGGGATCGCCGCCACCGAGACCGCAATAAGGCCGACCCCCGCAGCTGCCGGAATCGTCTTTGCCAGCGTGTCCCAGACATCCGACGTCATGCTGATCTCATCACTCATCGCCGTAAGCGTGGAGTCCAGCGCAGTTTCAGCGCGTGCCAAGGCGATATGAGCTTGCGCCTCTTTCCAGTCTTGCAGTTTCTTGTCGGCTTTGGCTTTGAAAGGTGCGGCTGCCTTGACCAGGGTGAAGATGTCAGCAGCGTCCACCTGTTCGGAAAGCTCTTGGATCAACGCCGGCAAGGCATCTTCCAGTTGTGTTGAAATGGCGGCCATCTGCGCGTCTCGCCACGCAAGGAAATCCATTTTTGCGAAAAGACTGGAATTGAGCGACTTAACCTGCGGGTTTGTCTGAATATGCGACACATAGCGCCGATCTGCCCGAGAAAGGCAAGCAATCATCGCGGCATGGTCGCCGTATCAGCCCCGGCCTCAAATCCCTAATGGGGTGTTAACAGGCATTTGCTAACCCGTTGATCTATATAGCGCAGCGCCTCTGTCCACGCATGGACAAACCTGGTTTACCCGTTGAACAGGAAGTGCAGCACGTCGCCGTCCTTGACCTCGTAGGTCTTGCCTTCCACTCGGAACTTGCCGGCTTCCTTTGCGCCCGCTTCACCGTTTCCGGCAATGTAATCGTCATAGCCGATGGTTTCGGACCGGATGAAGCCCTTTTCGAAATCGCCGTGGATAACGCCCGCCGCCTGCGGGGCAAGCGTGCCTTTCGGGATCGTCCAGGCGCGGGCTTCTTTCGGGCCGATGGTGAAATAGGTCGCAAGCCCCAGCAATTCGTAACCGGCACGGATCAGCCGATCCAGCCCGGCCTCGTGCAGGCCCATTTCTTCCAGAAACATCGCGGCTTCTTCATCCGCCAGCTGGCTGATTTCTTCCTCGATCTTGGCCGAGATCACCACCGAAGCAGCACCCTGCTTGGCCGCCATTTCAGCCACCCGCGCCGACTGGCTGTTGCCCGACGCCGCACAGGATTCCTCGACGTTGCAGACATACAGAACCGGCTTCGAGGTCAGCAGTTGCAGCATCCGCCACTGGCGCTGATCATCGTCGGAAACCTTGATGCTGCGGGCGGGATGCCCCGCCTCCAGCGCCTTCAGCGCCGCGCGCAGCAGGCGGTCCTGATCGAGCGTGTCCTGATCACCGCCGCGCAGTTTCTTGGCAAGCCCGGTCAGGCGGCGTTCAATGCTTTCCATATCGGCCAGCATCAGCTCGGTTTCGATGGTTTCGGCGTCGGCTACCGGATCGATCTTGCCTTCGACATGGGTGATGTCGCCGTCTTCAAAGCAGCGCAGCACATGCGCGATGGCGTCGCATTCGCGGATATTGGCAAGGAACTGGTTGCCCAGACCTTCGCCCTTGGACGCGCCGCGCACCAGCCCCGCGATATCGACAAAGGTCATCCGCGTCGGGATGATCTGCTTGCTGCCCGCAATCGCCGCCAGCTTTTCCAGCCGCGCATCCGGCACCGCGACTTCACCGACGTTGGGTTCGATGGTGCAGAACGGAAAGTTCGCCGCCTGCGCCGCCGCCGTGCGGGTCAAAGCGTTGAACAGGGTCGATTTGCCGACATTCGGCAGACCCACGATACCCATCTTGAAACCCATAGCGACACCCCTTTGCCCGACCAGTCCGCAGCCGCCTTGCGCATAGGCATGGCGGGCGGTGGGGTCAAGGGATTCCCTGCAAACAGGGGTCTTGTTGCGCTGCCGGATGCGCTCCGCGCGGGGCGTATTTAGAGCGGATTTCCTTCAATCTGATTCAGATTGAAGGAAATCCAAGACAAGATCGGCCTGTGACTGTTGCGGATTGCGTCTGACTGGATGAACCCGATCAGACGCAATCCGCTTGGCCAAGATGAAGCCGGTCAGCGCGCGAAGGTGACGCAGGCGATCGGCGGCAGGGTGCCCGAAAGCTGGCTCCAGCTGCCGCCACCATCGCCTGAAACCCACAGATTGCCGGTCGTAGACCCCATCGCCAGCCGCTCTCCGCTGCCATCCACCACCAGCCCGTGCCGGTAGATCAGATCATAAGCCTCCAGCTGCGGCAGGCCCTGATCGCGAATGGCAAAGCTGCCGCCGCCATCGCGGGTTTCTGTCACCACCAGCTTGCCATCCACCGGCACCCGGAATTCATCCTTGATCGCCGGGGCAAACCACGCCCGATCGCGGTCCTGCGGATGCGCCGCCACCGCAAAGCCGAACACCGAAGGCTTCACGCCGACGCTTTCTCGGAAATTCAGCCCGCCATCCTCCGACACGAAGATGCCGTTGTGATGCTGGCACCACATCCGGGCGGGGTCGCAGGCGGGGGCGGCCAGCAGATGCACATCCTGAAACAGCGGGTCTTCCTGCTGCCCCGGCGGGGTGTAATCCGACCGCAGGCCCACACCGCCCAAGGTCCAGCTTGCCCCGCGATCCCGCGTGATCCAGACGCCGCCGGTGGAAACCGCCACCGTCACATGTGCGCTGTCCCTCGGATCAACCAGAATCGAGTGTATCCCCGGATGATCATAGCCGCCGCCCATCCAGCGGGCGCGCTCGGGCCTGTCCCACAGCCCGGCACAGATCTGCCAGCTTGCGCCGCGATCCTCCGACCGGAACAGCCCGCCCGGAATCGTCCCCGCCCACAGCACCCCCGGCTCATCCGCGCCGCCCGGCACGATCGACCAGATCAGCTCCAGCGCGGGCGCATCCGGCGCATCGGAAACCGGGAATGCAGGCGCAGGCAGTTCCACCCAAGACGCGCCGCGATCATCCGACCGATGCAGCTTGCAGCCGAAATGGCCATGGCTCAGCGCCACATACAGCCCGCCATCGCGCGGATCATCCAGCACAAACGTCACCGGAGCCGCCAGAAACGCAGGCTTGCCGACCTGCGCCCAAGCCGGCCCCTGATCCGCGGCCCCCTGATCAGCCGCCCCCTGATCATAGCGAAACAGCCCCTTGCGGGTGCCGACCCAAAGCGTTGCCATCCTAAATCCCCCTAACCGCCTGATAAGGCTTGCAGCACATAGATCTCGGCCCCCGCCGCAACCGGGTCCGACAGCCGCAAGCGATCTTCAATCAAATCGCCGTCCAGATAAATATTCACATGTTTGCGCAGGCGGCCCTGTTCATCCAGCACATAGCCGCGCAGCAACGGATCATCGGCAAAGGCCACCGCCAGCACCTCGGCCACCGTCGCACCCACCGCCTCGATCTTCGGGGCAGGGCGGTGGCGCACCAGATGCGAGGTGAAGCGGATCGTCGCCATGCCAGCCTCAAGATGATTGATAACTTAGCTTGCTGGCTTACTATGCAGCTGTAAAGGAGATTCCGATGCCGACGCTGCCCTATATCCATTTTCAAGGCCAAGGCGGGCAGGCGCTGGCCTTCTAAGCGCAAGTCTTCAACGGCACCGTGCAAACCATGCCTTACGCCGCTGGCCCCGATGCCCCCGAAGGCTGGCGCGACAGCCCGCGCATCCTGCACGGGCAAGTGACGATCTATGATGGCACGCTGATGGCGTCAGACTATCCGCCGGGGGTTGCGGGCGAGGCGCAAGCCGGGTTTTCGGTGATGCAATCCGCGCCAGACGTCGCCGAGGCGCGCCGGGTGTTTGACGCGCTGGCCGAGGCGGGCAGCATCATCGACGGCTTCAAGCCCACCTTCTTCTCTCCCGGCTTTGGCATGGTCAAAGACCGTTTCGGCACGCATTGGATCATTTCCGCACAGCAGGAGTAAGCCCATGTCCTTCGTCCCCTACCTGTCTTTCAACGGTCAAGCCCGCGAAGCGCTGACCGCCTACGCGCAGATTTTCGGCGCGACCGACCTGCAACTGATGGCGTTTTCCGACGCCCCGCCCGAAACTGCCCCGCCCGAAACTGCCCCGCCCGGCACGGCTCCGGCGGGTGCGGCTCCGGCGGGTGCGGAAAAGTTGATCATGCACGGCCAGTTCAGCGCCGGCGGCTCCACCCTGATGGCCGCTGACATGCCCGGCAATCCGCCGGATGGCATGGCCAGCCCCAGCGTGTTTCACGGTGCCGCCAATGCTGAAACCGCCGCCCGCGTCTTTGCGGCACTGTCCGAGCGCGGCCAGATCATCCTGCCCTTGGGCCAAACCTTCTGGTCGCCCTGTTTCGGCATGCTGAAAGACCGCTTTGGCACCACATGGATGATCACCCTCGCCGCCTGAACCGCACCGCATGATCGGGCATTGATTTTCCGCCCTGTCCCGTGCAAACCCGTGCTGGACTTGCAGGGATGGGCCGGAACATGACCAGAATCGACGATACCTTCGCGCGGCTGAAATCGCAGAACAAAAAGGCCTTCGTCGCCTATATCATGGCGGGTGATCCCGATGTCGAACGCTCGCTGGCGGTGATGCAGGGCCTGCCCGGTGCCGGGGTCGATATCATCGAACTGGGCCTGCCGTTCACCGACCCGATGGCCGATGGCCCGACCATCCAGCTTGCCGGCCAACGCGCGCTGGAAGCCGGCATGACGCTGGATAAAACCTTGGCGATGGTGCGGGCCTTCCGCGCCACCGACACTACCACCCCGATCGTGCTGATGGGCTATTACAACCCGATCTATTCGCGCACAGTGGAAAAATTCCTGCCGCAAGCGACCGAGGCCGGGATTGACGGGCTGATCATCGTCGATCTGCCGCCCGAAGAAGACGCCGAGCTGTGCATCCCGGCGCAAAAGGCAGGGATGAACTTCATCCGCCTTGCCACCCCGACCACCGACGCCAAGCGCCTGCCGAAAGTGCTGACCAACACCTCGGGCTTCGTCTATTACGTCTCGGTCACCGGCATCACCGGTGCCGCCGCCGCCCAAGCGTCCGAGGTCGGCCCCGAAGTCGCCCGCATCAAACGCTCCACCGACCTGCCGGTGATCGTCGGCTTCGGTATCAACACGCCTGAGGCCGCACAGGCCATCGCATCCGTCGCCGATGGCTGCGTGGTCGGCTCTGCCATCGTCAAGGAAATCAGCACCGGCAAGCCCGTGCCGGAAATCCTGGCCTTCGTGGCCAGCCTCGCCGCTGGCGCGCATTCTGCCTGATCGCGCGCAGCCCCACCTCGCGCCAGAAGCCGCCGCCTACGCGGCACTTCTGGCCGACAGCTTCCACCGCCAGACCGGCCAGACCCTGCCCACCGATCCTGCCGCGCTATGGCTGCACCCACAGCCCTTGGTCAGCCATGGCACCGAAGCCGACCCGATCTTCCGCTACGCCAACGCCGCGGCCCTCGCGCTGTGGCAGATGGACTGGCCCAGCTTCACCCAGCTGCCCTCACGCCGCTCGGCCGAAGCCGATCCCGATATCCAATCCAACCGCAGCGCCTTGCTGGCCGCCGCCCTGACGCAAGGCCATGTCGCAGATTATCAGGGCATCCGCATCTCCGCCAAGGGGCGGCGCTTTCGCATCAGCAACACCATCCTGTGGACGGTAACAGACGCCATGGGCCAAAAACATGGCCAAGCCGCCCTGATTGGCAGCGTAACCCCGCTCTAACCACCTAAAATTTAACTAAAATTTCATTCATCTGTCCTCAAATATCCCACCGGGGTCCGGGGGTGTGAAACCCCCGGTCTGTGCCCGCCCAGCAGCACACCGCGCCCATCAAAACCGACCTTGCCAGAAATCCTGAAAATTGGTAATCATCCATGACCAATTTCAACAAAAGGCCCGCCGCCATGCCCCTCTCCGCCCCGGTGATCACCTGCATCGACGATCTCAAGCAGCTGTACCAAAAGCGCACGCCGAAGATGTTCTACGATTACGCGGAGTCGGGCAGCTACACCGAACAGACCTTCCGCGAAAACTCCACCGATTTCGCCAAGATCCGCCTGCGCCAGCGCGTTGCCCGCGATCTGACCGGGCGCAGCAGCGCGGTCAGCATGATCGGCACCCCGGTTGCGATGCCGGTGGCGCTGGCCCCGGTGGGATCGACCGGCATGCAGCACCCGGATGGTGAGATCAAGGCCGCCCGCGCCGCCGCAGCGTTCGGCGTGCCGTTCACCCTGTCCACCATGTCGGTCTGCTCGATCGAAGACATTGTCGAACATTCGCCGACGCCGTTCTGGTTCCAGCTCTATGTGATGAAGGACGAAGATTTCGTTGATGCCATCATCGAACGCGCCCGCAAGGCCAACTGCTCGGCGCTGGTGCTGACGCTGGATCTGCAAATCCTCGGCCAGCGCCACAAGGATCTGAAAAACGGCCTGTCCACCCCGCCAAAACTGACGCTGCCGAACCTGATCAACATCGCCTCCAAACCCGCTTGGGCGCTGGGCATGCTGGGCACGCCGCGCCGCACCTTCCGCAACATCGTCGGCCATGTGAAGGGCGTCACCGATCTGGCAGATCTGACCAAATGGGCTAATGAGCAATTCGACCCGCTGCTGGATTGGAACAAGGTCAAACGCATCCGCGATCAATGGGGCGGCAAACTGATCCTGAAAGGCATCCTCGACGCCGACGACGCCCGCATGGCCGCCGACGTTGGCGCTGATGCGATGATCGTGTCCAACCACGGCGGGCGGCAACTGGATGGCGCACTGTCTTCGATCCGGGTGCTGCCCTCGATTGTCCGCGCCGTTGGCGATCAGACCGAGATCTACCTTGATAGCGGCATCCGCTCGGGTCAGGACGTGCTGAAGGCGCTGGCGCTGGGCGCGAAATCCACCTTCATCGGCCGCAGTTATATCTATGGCCTTGGCGCGATGGGGCAAGCGGGCGTCACCAAGGCTCTGGAGGTGATCCAGAAAGAACTGGATATCTCGATGGCGCTGTGCGGCGTGCAAAAGGCCAGCCAGATCAGCCGCGAACATGTGCTGGTGCCTGCCGATTTTGAAGGCAACTGGGTGTAAAACATCCTCATTCGCGCCGAACTGCCGCCTGCAATCAATGATCGGTTGCAGGCGCGGCTTTTCCCCGCCACAGTAAAAAATGAATTATATTTTAATAGGTTACTATGGGCGGACTTATTGAATCAATGGCAGCGCCTTTGTTGGTGCCGGGCAGCGTTGGCGCAGACAGCCTTCCGGGCACCGCCGCCAGCGAAACGATTTATGGCTATGGTGGCGCAGACACGCTTGGCGGATCGCTTGGGCGCGACAGCCTTTATGGCGGCGCGGGCAATGACCTGCTCTATTACAAATCCGGCGATGCGATGTTTGGCGGCGCGGGGCAAGATACGGTCTGGCTCAACCTTGCCAGCCGCGCCACTGGCGTCACCCTCAACCTCGCCGCGCAAACCGGCGCGTTTCAGGGCATCGAAGGTCTGTCGGGTCAGCTGACCAGCCATGACGACCGCTTCATCGCCGGGGCTTACGGCTTGGGCGATGCCTCGATTTCCGGCAATCTTTCCGGTGGGGCGGGCAGCGATCTGCTGGTGGCCGATTACCGCCTTGCCACCGGCATCACCAGCGTCACCGTGCAGTTTTACGGCACCGAGATGGGGGTCAGCTTTGCCAACGGCGGCACCCGCTTTGACGCAGGCGTGCGCGCCACTGATTTTGAGCGGTTTGTGATCCACGGCACCGCAGGCGATGATACCTTCGCGATGGGCGATTTTGCCAATACCGTCTACGGCGGCGCGGGCGAAGACGTGCTGTTTGCCGGCAGCCTTGGCGATCTGCTTTATGGCGGGGCAGGGGCCGATGTGCTGGTCGCAGGCGCAGGCATTGACACGTTGTCAGGCGGCGCGGGCAATGATCTGTTCACCGATCTGACCGCCGCTGATCTGGCCTATGGCGGCGACGGGGCTGATACCGCGATCCTCAACTATGCCAATGCCGCGCAAGGCGTCGTGCTGGGCGCGCTGATCGGCGGCGGGCTGGCCAATATCGAAACCCTGCAAGGTCAGTTGACCGGGTTTGACGATGCCTTCGGCCAGATATGGCAACCGATCAGCCGCGATGAATTCGGCAATATCGGCCTCAGCGGTGGCAATGGCAGCGATAGCCTGACCCTCGATTTCGCCAATATCGCGCAGTTTGGCTATGCCACGCTGGGCTTCAGCGGCCTGACCGGGGCGCTGGTGCTGACCGCCAGCACCGGGCTTGATCAATATTTCAGCGATTTTATCAGCTTTGAACGCTTCACCCTCCTTGGCGCGGCTGGCAACGACAGCATCCTTGGCGAGGCGCTTTCCGACCGGCTCTATGGCCGCGACGGCGCCGATACGCTGGATGGCAGCAACGGCGGCGATCTGCTTGTCGGCGGCGCGGGCGATGATCTGCTGCTGGGCGACAGCGGCCTCGATTTCCTGACCGGCGCCGATACGATCTATGGCGGTATGGGCGATGATACCGCGATGGGCGACGCCGGGCGCGACCTGATCTATGGCGGTCTGGGCGCGGATCGGCTCGACGGCGGTCTGGGGCTGGATACGGTTTACGGCGATGCGGGCAACGACGCGATTTCGGGTGGCGGCAGCTCTGATCTGCTGTTCGGCGGCGGCGGGTCCGATACCGTGGATGGTAACGCAGGCCGCGATACGCTTTCCCGGTCACGACACCATCCTCGACTATGCGGCGGGCGAGCTGATCCATTTCACTGGCCCGCTCGGCCATGCCGATGTCACCGTCACTGGCACCCCAGCCGAAACGCTGATCAGCTGGGCCAGTGGCTCGATCACCTTGCTGAACATCACCGGCACTGTGACGATGCAGTTCGACGCCGATCAGATCGTCTAGCGTCGCAACAGCACCCGCGCCAGCAGCGGGATGCCTGCCAGCATGACGGCGGCACAAACGAAGGCAAAGCGCAGGCCGAACTGGCCTGCGATAAAGCCGATCAGCGGCGGGCCAAAGAAATAGCCAAAATAGCCCAGCAAGGTGGCCCGCGCCACCGCCCGCGCCCGCGCTTCGGGGTTGGCGAGCCTTCCGACCAGCGAAAACACCGTCGGCGCGATCACCGATGACCCGATCCCCATCACGATGAACCCGGCATAGGCCATGCCGGGGCTGGTCGCCAAAGCCGCCGTCAGCGCGCCAGTGGCCGAGACCGCAGCCCCCCCGGAAAGCAGCCAAACCGCCGCGATCCGCCCCGCCAAGCCTTGCCCGAACAGCCGCGCCACCCCCATGGTGATCGCCATCAGCGCAGGCCCCATCGCGCCATCCGCCGGGCTGCCGCCCAGACTTTTCTCGATATGCAGCGCCGACCAGTTTTCTGCGGCATTCTCGGTCAGAAACGCGATCAGCACCATCGCGCCACCGATCACCGGCACCAGCCCCAGATGCGCCGCGCCCTTGCCTTTGGGTCGCGCCAGCCCGTCAATCCGGCCATCCTGTTCAATCGTCGCCAGCGACACCAGCGCCGCCAGCAGCGCCATGCTGCCCAGCACCCAGGCCGGAGACCAGCCCGCGCTGCGCAGCGCCCCGGTGGCAATCGCCCCGCCCGCGTAGCCGAAGGAATAGGCGGCATGGCACAGGTTCATCAGATGCACCCCGCGCGCGTTTTCCAGCGCCGCCACACGGGCGTTCATCAGCACATCGGTCAGCCCGGTGCCCGCCCCGCACGCCATCATCGCCAGTGGAAACAGCCACAGACTTGCGGTCTGCCCCGGCAGCGCAAAACCCAGACACATCAGCGCACAGGCCGCAGGCAAGGCCCAGCGGCCAAACGCCACCCCCGCCATCGGCGCCACCAGCATCGCGATCACCGCCGCAATCGGCGTCATGAACATCAACGCCCCCAGCCGCGATTCATCAATATCCAGCATCGCCTTGATATCGGGCAGGTCGGCTGCAAAACTGCCCCACAGCACCCCCATCGCGGCAAAGGCCGCCACGGCGGGCCGGGCAATGCGAAAGGTGGTGACAAACGACATCTCGGGCTCCTGCAAACCCGCCAGATCTAGCCTTGCGCCCGCCCGTCCGCTATCCCGGCCCCGACATGCCCGATCCAGCCGCGACGCCAGAAAACCGCTTTCCTTCCCGGCGATTCCCCGCTATAGGCCCCCGGTCGCGCCATGCACCCTTGAACGTTGGCGGATATATTTATGGAGAAACACTATGGCACGCGAGATCCTTGATCTTCACGCCGAAGCTCGTACGGGGACAGGCAAGGGGGCCGCTCGTCAATCACGTCGTGATGGCTTCGTTCCCGGTATCGTTTACGGCGACAACACCGCGCCGCAGCCGATCAAGATCCCTTACAACGCCCTGCTGAAGCGCCTGAAAGCCGGCCGCTTCCTGTCGTCGCTGTTCAACCTCAAGGTTGAAGGCCAGCCGGACGTGCATGTGATCTGCCGCGCTGTGCAGCGCGACGTGGTCAAAGACCTGCCGACGCATATCGACCTGATGCGCCTGCACGACGAAAACCGCATCAACCTGTTCATCCACGTCACCTTCATCAACCATGAAGCGTCGCCGGGTCTGAAAAAGGGCGGCACCCTGACCGTGGTGCGCAATGACGTCGAACTGAACGTGCTGGCGGGCGATATCCCGGATCACGTCACCGTTGACCTGACCGGCAAGAAAATCGGCGATGTGATCCACATCAGCGATGTCGTGCTGCCGGAAGGTGCCAAGCCCACCATCGACCGTAACTTCGTGATCGCCAACGTGGCGGCTCCGGCAGGTTACGTCGAAACCGCTGAATAATTCTTTCGGATTATAAGGTTACGAAAGGCGCGGCAGGGCAACCTGCTGCGCTTTTTGCTGTGAAGGGTCTAAGACGCAGCCGCCGCCAAAGCCTCGGCCCGCGCCAGAAAATCCCGATAGCGCGGATCGTCCCCGGCCTGGCCCCCGGCCTTTTCCACGATCGCCTGCACATGATCGGCGCAGCACAGCGCGTGCAGCCGCGCCACATCCGGCAGCGCCATCGCTTCGGCAAAGATCGCCGCAAACGCATCCGCATACCGGAAGGCCGACGCATCCAGCTCGCCCCCCGCGTTGGCCGCATCATAGTAGCTTTGCCGATAGCGGTTGCCCAAGGCCACCGGCGACAACGTGCCGCGTTTCAGGCTGAAGCTTTCGTCCGACCGCAACATGTAATGGTTGATCTGCGCCACCTCATGCGTGACGTAGTTTTCCGACAGCCCGTTCAGCCAGCTTTCGCGTGGCGACCAGCGCGGCAGCTTGCGGCCCGCACTGTTCACCCAGATCATCCCCGGATCGCCCCAGCTTTGACCGCTGCGCTCAAAGTTGAACCGGCGCGGGCTGTGTTCGCCGATGCCGCCGAAATACTTTGGCAGCCGGTAGATCGACTTGATGAAGCGCGACAGCAGATGCTTGCGCGGGCAGGCATAGATAAATTGCTGATGCACCGGGCTATCTTCAAACGCCGCCCGGCCTGCGCTGCCAAACACCTTCCAGTTGATCGACATGCCCAGAAACGGCGGCGGATTGGCGGAAAGGTCGATCAGGTCGCCGATCAGCCCCTTGCCGCGATGGATCACCAGAAACTCATCGACATCGCAGACCATCAGCCAATTGGCCCTGCGCACGGATTTTTCCGGCACGGCGGCTTTCAGCTTGGTGCGGGTGATCGGCTTGCCCGGCGGAATATCGCAGCGGATATGCTGCACCCAGCCCGCCGCCTGCAATGCATCCAGCAAGGCAGGTGAGCGGTCGGTGCAATTGTTGGTGACGATGACCACATCGGTAAAGCCCAGCATGCGATACCAGGCCACCCATTCAACGATGAACGGCCCCTCGTTGCGCATAGATGCCAGCACGGTGATCCGCACGCCCGCCCCAAACCTGTCTTGTCAGCCGCTATGGCTGCGGCTTTCGCGCAGGCTGGCCTCTGCCCTGCCCGAAGTCAAGCTGCGGCCAGCGGTGCGTGTGAACACGCACCCTACCTCGCGCGATGCGGGTGTAGTGACAGTTTCGGCGGAAAGTATAAAGATTTCCTTAATGCGGCCTAGTGAAGCCATTGATTACACTAGATATAAAAAGGTCCCGAGTTGGGACCGTCGCCACTGGCCTTGCATCCGGCCCCGCCTGCGGGCATGTAAGGCAACGGGCCAGACAGCGCAGAAAACGGGGCAGGGCGGGCAGATGAAACTTTTTGCAGGCTTGGGCAATCCCGGCGCGAAATATGCCGGCAACCGCCACAATATCGGCTTCATGGCGCTCGATCGCATCGCCGCCGACCACGGCTTTTCGCCGTGGAAACGCGCGTTTCAGGGCATGGCCTGCGAGGGTCGTCTGGGCGGCGAGAAAGTGGTGCTGCTGAAGCCGGAAACCTTCATGAACCTGTCGGGCCAATCCGTCCGCGCTGCGGTGGATTTCTACAAGCTCGACCTTGCCGACCTGACCGTCTTTCACGATGAACTCGACCTCGCCCCCGGCAAATGCCGCGTCAAACAGGGCGGCGGCCATGCCGGCCACAACGGGTTGCGGTCGATCCACGGCCATCTCGGCGACGCCTACCAACGGGTGCGGCTTGGCATCGGCCACCCCGGCCACAAAGACGCCGTGGCGGGCTATGTGCTGCATGATTTTGCCAAAGCGGATCAGGATTGGCTCGGCGATCTGCTGCGCGGGATTTCCGACGGTGCTGCCAGCCTTGCCGATGGCGAGCCTGCGAAATTCATGAACGCCGTCGCCTTGCGCACCGCCCCGGCGCGGTCATCTGCTGCGGAAAAGCCTGCCAAACCTGCCAAGCCCGAACCCGCCGCCGCCCCGGTGCCGCAGCCCGATGCAAGCCCGCTGGCCAGACTGAAAGACTTCTTCCGCTGACCGTGCCTGCCGCCTGCCGCATTCAGGTTTGATCCTGCCTTTCC
Organism: Paracoccaceae bacterium; assembly: GCA_009773375.1. GTDB lineage: Bacteria > Pseudomonadota > Alphaproteobacteria > Rhodobacterales > Rhodobacteraceae > Cypionkella. Next base: position 112,406 of record WRPH01000015.1, on the reverse strand, counting down.
CCCATGTTACCCGCGTTTTGGAATGATTCTGCGGGGGCGCGCCGGTGTATAGACTGGAAGAGGAAACGGAAGCCGACTGGTGGGAGGTGGAGGCGCTTTATGACCTTTGCTTCGCCCCCGGCCGCACCGCTTTGTCGTCCTACCGGCTGCGCGATGGTGTGCCGACCGTTGCCGCCCTCTGCCTGATCCTGCGTGATGATGACGGCACCCTCGCCGCCGCGATCCGCTATTGGCCGGCGGAAGTCGGCGGCGAAGACGTGCTGTTGCTCGGCCCCATTGCTGTCCACCCGACCCGCCAGAGTGAGGGGCTCGGCGGCCTCTTGATCAACGAAAGTCTGGCCGAGGCCCGCCGCCTGGGCTGGGAGCGGGTGCTGTTGGTCGGTGACGCGCCCTATTACAGCCGCTTTGGCTTCAGGAAACTGCACGGGGTGGAAATGCCCCCCCCGACCAACCCCGACCGCATTTTGGGGCTGGAGCTGAAAAAGGGCGCTTGGGCCAACGTGCAGGGCACCGTGACCAAGGCCACCGGAGCGGTAGGGATTGCGCCGCAGCCCTGATGCCCCCACATTGGCGGTATGACCCAGCTTCCCGCCCTGCGCCCCCGTGTCAATGACAGTGAAATCGCCGCGCTTGCCGGTGCCTACAAGCGCGCCAACGGGCCGGTGATGACCTTGGTGAACCGTTTGGGCGGCGGGTTGGAAAAGCAGATGGCACTGATCCCGGCGCCGCTGCGGGCGCAGATTGATCGGGCGGTGGTATCGGCGCTGACGGCGGCGCATGGGCTGGCCGGTCTGGCCGAGGAAGGCCCACAGATGGGGCGCAGCGCGTCTACCTTGGCGGCAATGGCCACCGGGGCTGCGGGCGGCGCAGGCGGGGTGCTGACCTCGGTGGCCGAACTGCCGGTCACCATCACCGTCTTCCTGCACGCCATCCGCGCCGAGGCGATCCGCGCGGGCTATGACCCATCAGAACCCGGTATCCGCGCCGCTTGTCTGGAGGTGTTCGCCGCTGGCAGCCCGCTGCAGGGCGATGACGGGGTGAACAGCGCCTTCCTGTCGGCGCGGATGACGCTGTCTGGCGCGGCGATCCAGAAGGTCATTGCCACCGTCGCCCCCCGCCTTGCCGCCAGCATGGGGCAAAAGCTTGCAGCGCAAGCGGTGCCGGTGCTCGGCGCGCTCTCGGGTGCAGCGCTGAACGCGGCGTTTCTGACCTATTACCGTGAAATCGCCCGCATCCGCTTTGCGCTGATGCGGATGGCCGAAACCAGCGGTGGCGAAGCGGTGGTGGCCGCTTTCGCCAAAGCCATCGAGCCGCCTCGGATCACCAAAGCCTGACCCGCGCGTGCAGAAAGGAGCCTCAGCATGGACCTGATCAGTGGCGGCTGCCTGTGCGGCAATGTCCGGATCGAGGCGCGCGGCCAGCCCTTCCGCGTCGGCCTGTGTCATTGCCTTGATTGCCGCAAACACCACGGCGCGCTTTTTCACGCCAGCGCCATCTTTCCGCAAGACGCGGTGACAATCAGCGGCGAGACCCGCGCCTATGCTGGCCGATTCTTCTGCCCGAACTGCGGGTCATCCGTCTTCGCCCGCAGTGGTGATGAGGTCGAGGTCAATCTGGGCTCGCTGGATGCCCCCGACCAACTGATGCCAACCTACGAGCTGTGGACGATCCGCCGCGAGGCGTGGTTGCCGCCGTTCCCGCTCAAAGGCTATGAACGGGACCGCGACAGCATGGGTCGCACTGAGGCCTGACGCCTATTCGCCCTGCGTCGCCAGCCAGTCCATCAGCGCCGGGCGCACGGTTTCGGCACCTTCGCTGCGGGCCTTGTCGATCACCGCCCGCGCTTCGGCCAGATTGACCCGCCGCAGCAGTGCCTTCACCGGACCGATCGAGGCTGGCCGCATCGACAGGTTGCGCATGCCGATCGCCGCGAAGGCCAAGGCTTCGATCGGCCGCCCGGCATCTTCGCCACAGAACGACAGCTTGGTGCCAGAGGCCGCGCAGCGGGCCACGATGAATTGCAGGAAGGTCAGGAACGAGGCGTTCAGCGTATCATAGCGCTTGCGCACCCGTTCATTTTCGCGATCCGCCGCGAAGAAGAACTGTTTCAGGTCATTGCCGCCAATCGAGATGAAATCCGCCAGTTGAAAGAACGCATCCGGCGCATAGGCAAGGCTGGGCGTTTCTAGCATTGCGCCGATTTCCAATGCCTTCGGCACCACATGGCCAAGGCTTTTCTCGCGGTGCATTTCGCGCAGCACATGGCCGCGCGCTTCCAGAAACTCGGCCTGTTCGGAAATGAATGGGAACATGATCGACAGGGGCCGTTCGCCGCTGGCGCGGATCAGCGCCTGCAACTGCATCCGCAGCACGCCGGGCTTGTCCAGACCGACCCGGATCGCCCGCCAGCCCATCGCCGGGTTGGGTTCATCCTGCGGCTTCATATAGGGCAGCACCTTGTCTGACCCGATGTCCAGCGTGCGGAAGGCCACTGGCCGGCCCTGCGCCGCCTCCATCACCCGGCTGTAAAGCTGCGCCAATTCCTCGCGGCGGGGCATCTGGTTGCGGACCAGAAATTGCAGTTCTGTGCGGAACAGCCCGACGCCTTCCGCCCCCGACCCGATCAGCGACGGCAGATCGGCCATCAGCCCGGCATTCATATGCAAGCTGATCGTCACACCATCCTTGGTGGTCGCAGGCAGATCACGCAACGAGGCATAGCGCTCCATCGCCTTGGCCTGCATGGCGACCTTGTCGCGGAACGACCGCGCCACAGTATCCTCGGGGCGCAGATGCACGACACCCTGATCGCCATCGACCAGAATCGGGTTGCCGTTCAGCGCCTCGTTGGTGATGCGTTCGGCGTGGATCACCATCGGAATCGCCAGCGCCCGCGCCACGATTGCGGCATGGCTGCCGACCGAGCCTTCCTCCAGCACGACGCCCTTCAGCTTGCGGCCATATTCCAACAATTCGCCCGGCCCGATATTGCGCGCCACCAGCACCGGATTGTCCGGCATCTCGGCGCCGGTATCCTTGCCTTGCCCGGTCAGAATCCGCAGCAGCCGGTTCGACAGATCGTCCAGATCGTGCAGGCGTTCGCGCAAGTAAGCATCCGGCACCTGTTCCAGCCGCGCCCGCGTTGCCGATTGTTCTTTTTCAACCGCCGCTTCCGCCGACAGGCCCTGCGCGATGTCTTCCTCCATCCGGCGCAGCCAGCCGCGCGAATGTGCAAACATCCGGTAAGCCTCCAGCACCTGCTTCTGGTCCTTGTCCAGACTTTCCGCCGACAACAGATCATCGACCGAAACCCGCAGCACGCCGACCGCCTCACGGATACGGTCGATCTCGGTCAAGGGATCGTCTGCCACCGGGTTGGTCACCACCACGCGCGGCTCGTGCAGCCAGACCCGGCCTTCGGCAGCGCCTTCCTGCCCGGTTTCGCCCCGGAACAGCACGGGTTGCTTGTGCAGCGCGCCCATGCCGTTGCCATCGCCGGCAAAGGCCCCCAGCTCGGTCATCTCGGCCAGCACCATGGCCACGACTTCCAGCGCGTAAATCTCGTCTTCCGAATAGGCGCGGGCGGCTTTGGATTGCACCACCAGCACGCCCAGCTTTTCGCCGACCCGTTGGATCGGCACGCCAAGGAAGGCCGAAAACAGTTCTTCCCCGGTTTCCGGCATATAGCGGAAACCTTTTTCAGACGGTGCATCGGCGGTATTGATCGGCAAGCCGTTGCGAGCGACCCGGCCCACCAGACCTTCGCCCAGCTTCATCCGGGTCTGGTGCACGGCGGCCTTTTTCAGCCCTTCAGTGGCGCAAAGTTCCAGCGTTTCGGGGTCGCGGAACAGATAGATCGAGCAGACTTCCGTGCCCAGCGACCCGGCGATCAGCTTGGTGATCTGGTCAAGCCGGTCCTGCCCCTTCGCCTTGTTGCCCAGCACATCACGCAGGCGGCGCAGAAGTTTGCGGCTGTCACTGTCACTGCGCTCTGTTGGCATATATCCGGTCCAAATGGCTTTCTCCCTCTATAGGACAGGTTTGTAACAAAGGGGAGTGGGGAAAATCCGGAGGATGTGTCTGTTTCACCGGGGCCACCACTCATCTGCGCAAATTTTGGCCAGCGCCGCGGTGCCCGCCTGTTTGGGTGGCAAGCAATTGGGGCACGCAGGCCAGTTCACGGCCATGTGAAAACAGATGATCGGATCGTGGCTGGATCGGGCCGGGATCACGGCCTCGAAGCCTCGACAGGCTTTTGTTGATGTGGCACCAAGGGCACATGCACATTCTTCGTTCTTTCTTCGCGCTGTTTCTGGTGCTGGTGCTGCTGCCCTGGGGGGCTTTCGCAAAGCAGATGCCAACTGGCAGAACCGCGCCGCAAAGCGCGCTCGTTCAGGATTGGGCGGCCGGCCATGAGGCGTCTGCCACAATGCGAAGCGATGCCAAACTGGTTTCGACAAAGCATTGCCGTGGCCCGGTGCTGCCCGGATCTGCCTGCAACCCTGTGCTGGGCCTGCTGCCCGAAGCCTCAGCTGTCGCCGGAACGCAACGCTTGGCGCATCCGCGTGCCAGCGCCGATCTTTCCGCAATCGGACGTGATCCGTCACCACCGCTCGGACCTCCAAGATCCTGCTGAGCGCCGCGCCCGACCGATGTGTCGGCCCTGATCCCTGCAGATTTCGAAGGATATCCCATGTTGACCCGACGCGCCTTTGTGGCTGCGGCTGCTGCCGCAAGCCTGTCCGCCTGCGCCCGCCCTGTCGTGGCACCCGTCGCCGCCCCACCTGAACCGCCCCCGCCGATGCCCGCCCGCTACGGGGCCATTCTGACCGAACCGCATCCGGTGCCAGCGGTGCCCGATGGCACTGTCGATCCCCGGCATTGGCGGCAAGAGGTGGCAAACCCGTTTGCATTCGCCGCGCCCGGCACCATCGTCGTCGATCCCGATGCCGCCTATCTGCACCTGATCACCGAAGGTGGCCGCGCGCTGCGCTATGGCGTCAGCGTCGGGGCGGCGGGTTTTGCCTGGAACGGCGATGCGGTGATGCAGTTCCGCCGCAAATGGCCGGTGTGGAAAGCCCCGGATTCGATGATCGCGCGGCGGCCCGAATTTGAGCCCTATTCGGTTGCCAACGGCGGCATGCCCGGCGGCCCCGGCAACCCCTTGGGTGCGCGGGCGCTGTATCTGTTCCAGAACAAGCAAGACACGCTCTACCGCATCCACGGCGCCTGCGAGCCGAAATATCTGGGGCGGGCGGTGTCTTCGGGCTGCATCCGCCTGCTGGATCAGGACGTGATTGATCTGCACGACCGCGTGCAGGATGGCTGCAAGGTGATCGTGCTGGCCTCGCACGCGCCCAGTGCGTTTGCGACAGTGTATTGACGCCCCAAAGCAAAACCGCCGGAAAGCCTGTGCTTTCCGGCGGTTTTATTCAGAACGCTTCTGGCTCAGACCTTGTCCAGCTCAAAGGCGTCGTGCAGCGCCTGCACCGCCAGTTCCATGTATTTCCGGTCGATCAGCACGGAAATCTTGATTTCGGACGTCGCGATCACCTTGATGTTGATGTTCTCTTTCGACAGCGCCTTGAACATGGTCGCAGCAACCCCGGCGTGGCTGCGCATGCCGATGCCCACCACCGAAACCTTGGCGACGTCGGTATCGACCACCAGATCATCATAGCTGATCATGCCCGCCGCCACCGCGTCTTCCATAGCCTTTTTCGCCCGCGCAACCTGATTGGTCGGGCACGAGAAGGTCATGTCGGTGGTCGCCCCCTTGGCGCTGCCGGCTTCCACTTCGGAAATGTTCTGCACGATCATATCGACGTTGACGCCCGCTTCGGACAGCGGCCCGAAGATCGCAGCAGCGATACCGGGGCGGTCTTCCACCCGCACCAGCGTCACTTTGGCTTCGTCGCGGCTATAGGCTACGCCGGAAACAACTTTCGATTCCATGATTTCATCCTCGTCGCAGACCAAAGTTCCAGAAGTTTCATCGGTGTCCTCGAACGAGGACAGCACCCGCAGCCGCACCTTGTAGCGCATCGCCAGTTCAACCGACCGGGTTTGCAGCACTTTCGCGCCCAGTGAGGCCAGTTCCAGCATTTCTTCAAACGCGATCTTGTCCAGCTTGCGGGCTTTTTCGGTGATGCGCGGGTCGGTGGTATAGACGCCGTCCACATCGGTATAAATATCGCAACGCTCTGCCCCGAAGGCCGACGCAAAGGCGACTGCCGTGGTGTCCGATCCGCCGCGGCCCAGCGTGGTGATGCGGCCTTCGTGCGAAACGCCCTGAAAGCCCGCGACCACCGCCACCTTGAAACCTTCGGCAAACTTCGCGTCGATATTTTCGCGCGGGATCGACACGAACCGCGCCGAGCTATGCGCCGAGGTGGTGTTGATCGGCACTTGCCAACCCTGCCACGACCGCGCCGCTATGCCCATTTCCTGCAAGCGCAGCGCCATCAGCCCGGCGGTGACGTTTTCACCCGCCGCGACCACCGCGTCATATTCGCGGGCGTCATACAGCTTGGAGGTGCCCTCGACATAGCCCACAAGCTTGTTGGTTTCCCCCGACATTGCCGAGACGATGACGATCACGTCATAGCCACGCTCCACCTCGGCCTGCACCTTCTTCGCGGCATTTTCGATGCGCGCGAGGTCGGCAACCGATGTGCCACCGAATTTCATAACGAGAAGCGGCATCGCCTTTTCCCTGTCTCTGGCTAGAAAAATCGCGTGCTACATAGCTGCGTGCCGGGGATAGGGCAAGCGCCCGTCTGATCTATCTTGGCCGCGTGGCGCAGTTGTCGCCAATCGGCGCTAATCCAGCCGGAAATCTTGCGGTTGCAGCGGTTCCGGCGCGGTTTCGTCCAGATGCGGCGCCAGACTGATTTCGGCGGCGCGGCAGATCGCATCCAGTGGCAGCGCGTTGGCGGTTGCGCCGAACGGATGCGCCAGCTCTTCAGTGACTTCGGCTAACCCGAAAAAGGTATAGGCGACGATCACGGTGAACAGCGGCGTCAGCCAGCCCGCAGGCTCGATCAGCGCCAGCGGCAGCAGCAGCACAAACAGCCACGAGGTGCGGAACACCAAAAGCGAATAGACATAGGGCAGCGGCGTGATAGCGATGCGTTCGCACCCCGCCTGCGCCAGCGAAAGCCCGGCGATCCGGTCGGAAAGCGTCATCGCGCCGAAGCCATCCAGCCCGCCCGCCTTGTGCGCCTGCACCAGCAGCAGGTTCATTTCGGTCAGCGCGGCGCAGGGCGGGTTTGGCGTAGTGGCAAAGCTGGGGCAGGGCACGGCGGCGGTCATCGCTTCGGCCTGCGGATCGAGGCGCAGCTTGCGCAGTTGCGCGCGGTGCAGGTGCAGGAAGGCGCGGTTCAGCCGCAGCAGGCGGTGGCGCAGCGCAGGGTCGGGCAGAAACAGCGCCGCCTCGCGGGCAAGGCTGCGGCTGTCAGCCAGCAAGCCGCCCCACAGCTTGCGCGCCTCCCACCAGCGATCATAGGCGGCGTTGTTGCGAAAACCCAGAAACAGCGACAGCGCGGTGCCGAACACCGCAAACGGTGCCGCTCCGGTATGTGCCAGCGGCTGCACCAGCCGATCATAAGCGGTGATCGCAATGGCAACCAGCGTCACAAGTGCCAGTTCGCGCCAGATATGCGGCAAGACCGACCCGCGCACCGCAAACAGCAGTTGCAGCGGGCCGGGCTTGTCGCGGACGATCACGGCAGCGCCCGCCAGCCAATATCGCTGCGGCAAAAGCCTTCGGGCCAGCGCAGATGGTCGATCATCGCATAGGCGCGGTTGCGGGCATCGGCCAAGGTGTCGCCGCGCGCGGTGATCGCCAGCACCCGGCCCCCATTGGCAACGATCTGGCCATCCTTTTCCACGGTGCCCGCGTGAAAGCACATATGACGGCTGTCTTCCGGCAGTCGCGCCAGCCCATGGATCACCGAGCCTTTTTGATAAGCGCCGGGATAGCCCTTGGCCGCCATCACCACGGTAATCGCATGATCATCAGCCCAGTTGACCTGCGCCTTATCCAGCCGCCCCTCGGCACAGGCCAGCAGCAGATCCAGCGCCTGCGCGCCCAGCCGCATCATCAGCACCTGGGTTTCCGGGTCGCCGAAGCGGGCGTTGTATTCCACCAGCCGACACTGACCGTCCTTGATCATCAGGCCCGCATACAGCACCCCCTGATAGGGCGTGCCGCGCCGCGCCATCTCGCGGATGGTCGGCAGCACGATTTCTTCCATCGCGCGGGCGGCAATCGCGTCGGTCAGCACCGGGGCAGGCGAATAGGCCCCCATGCCGCCGGTGTTCGGCCCGGTATCGCCATCGCCCACCCGCTTGTGATCCTGCGCGGTGCCGATCGGCAAAGCGTTGACGCCATCGGTCAGGATGAAGAACGAGGCCTCTTCCCCGGTCATGAATTCTTCGATCACCACTTCCGCGCCAGCCGCACCGAATTCGCCGCCGAACATGTCGTCAATTGCCGCCAAAGCCTCGGCCTCGGTCATGGCAACGATCACGCCCTTGCCAGCCGCCAGCCCATCGGCCTTGACCACGATCGGTGCCCCCTGCGCGCGCACATAGTCCTTCGCAGGCCCCGCTTCGGTGAACCGCGCATAACCCGCCGTCGGCGCGCCGCAGGCATCGCAGATTTCCTTGGTGAAACCCTTCGATGCCTCCAGCTTTGCCGCCGCTGCACTCGGCCCAAAGGTCAAAAGCCCCGCCGCCCGGGTGGCATCTGCCACGCCCGCCGCAAGCGGCGCTTCCGGCCCGATGATCACGAAATCAATCGCGTTCTCCTCGCAGAACGCCACCACCTCGGTCCCGTCAAGGATGTTGAAATCGGCGCATTCCGCCAGCATCGCAATGCCCGCGTTGCCCGGAGCCACGATCAGCCGATCCGTCTTCGGGTTCTGCTTCACCGCCCAGGCCAGCGCATGTTCGCGCCCGCCGCTGCCAAGGATCAGGATATTCATGACGCGCCCCCGCATAGGTTAGCTGTGCAGGCCCTTGCCCGCTTGGCCTTTGCTTGATGGCGTCATAAGGTCTGCACGCGCGTCACACAAGGTTGCCGATGTCTGATCTGTTCGAATCCCCCGCCGCCAGCAATTCGCCGGAATTCACCGTCTCGGAACTGTCCGGTGCGGTCAAAAAGGTGATCGAGGGCGAATTCGGCCTTGTCCGGGTGCGCGGCGAGGTCGGCCGGGTCAGCCGTCCGGCCTCGGGGCATCTCTATTTCGCACTGAAAGATGACCGCGCCACGCTGGATGCGGTGTCGTGGAAGGGCCAGGTCGCCCGCATGCAGGTCCGCCCCGAGGAAGGCATGGAGGTTATCGCCACCGGCAAGATGACCACCTTTCCGGGCCAATCGAAGTATCAGCTGATCGTCGATGATGTGGCCCCGGCAGGGGCAGGCGCGCTGATGGCGATGCTGGAAAAGCGCAAGGCGGCGCTGGGGGCGGAAGGGCTGTTCGACCCCGCCCGCAAGAAACCGATTCCCTATCTGCCGGGCGTGATCGGCGTTGTCACCTCGCCAAGCGGCGCGGTGATCCGCGACATTCTGCACCGGCTGCGCGACCGCTTCCCGCGCCATGTGCTGATCTGGCCAGTGGCGGTGCAGGGTCAGGTTTGTGCTGCGGAAGTCGCCGCCGCCATTCGCGGCTTTAACGCGATAGAAGCGGGCGGGCCGATCCCGCGCCCCGATCTGATCATCGTCGCGCGCGGCGGCGGCGGCCTTGAAGACCTTTGGGGCTTTAACGAGGAAATCGTCGTCCGCGCCGCAGCATCCAGCCGTATCCCGCTGATTTCCGCCGTGGGCCATGAAACCGACACCACCCTGATCGACTATGCCGCCGATCTGCGCGCGCCCACCCCAACGGCTGCGGCGGAACTTGCGGTGCCGGTGCGGCTGGAACTGCTGGCGGCGCTGGATACGCTGACCGCGCGCAAAAGCCGGGGGCTGGCGCAGGGGTTGGCGCTGCGCGGCCAACGACTGCGCGATCTCGCCCGCGCCTTGCCCCGGCTCGATGCGCTGCTGGCCACGCCGCGGCAACGCTATGATGGTACCGTGCAGCGCTTGGGCGGCGCGCTGGGCATGGCGGCCTCAAAAAAGCGCGCGGGCTTCGCCAATGTCGCGTCACGCCTGCGCCTCGAAACCCTGCTGGCCCTGATCACCCGACGGCGCGAGGCACTGTCGGCCAGCGGCCTGCGCCTGAACGACCGCAGCGCGCGCGGCCTTGAACGCAAACACGCCGCCTTTGACAAATGGGCGTCGCGGCTGCCCTTGGCGCTGACCCGGCTGATCGCGGATGCCGGGCGCAAGACCGCCGAAGGCCGCGTCAAGCTGGCGCAGCTGGATACCCGCCTGCAAGCGGCCCCGGCGCAACGGCTGGCCGCGCTGTCGCAACGGCTGGAGGCGCTGGACCGCACCCGGCAAACGCTCGGCTATGCCGAAACCCTGAAACGTGGCTATGCGGTGGTGCGCGGCGACGGCCATGTGATCACCAGCAAGGCGGCGGCAGAAAAATCCCCCGCGCTGGAGATTGAATTTGCCGATGGCCGCGTCAGCCTTGGCACCCGTGCGGCAAAGAAACCCGGCCCGAAAGGCCCCGAACAAGCCAGCCTGTTCTAACGCCAGCAGACGCCAAGCAGGCGCGTCAGCCGCCGCCGAGTGGTGGCTCGATGCCACCCGAGACGGCACCAACCGTCATTTAAACCCCAACCTCCGGCCCCATGCAGGCCATCGGCCCGTCGGATTGTTCCACCTCGGAAAGGCTCGCCCCGCCGCCCTCGCCAACAAAATCCGCCTGCAAGCCGCTATCGGATTTGTAAAACAGCCAGCATTGCGGATTGTTCGGGTCTTCATAGATAAAGCAGATCTGCGATCCGCTTTCATACCACGACCCCTCGCGGCATTCATCAGCGGTAAAGGCCCAGATCACCTTGCGCCCGGCCTTGTATTGCTCGGTGCCATAAACAAAGCCATCGGTGGCATAGGTCAGCGTCTTGCCGGTGACATAAGCCTCAAACTCCGCCCCGTTCATCGGCGTCTGGTTGGTCGGGGTTTGCGCAAAGGCAGGGCCGCCAAGGACAGCCAGAACAACAAGCAAATGACGCATCAGGGCCTCCATCGCCGCCATCTTGCCGCGCGCACTGGCCAAAGACCAGACCCGAAACCCGCCTCAGGCAGCAAGCCGCCACGGCTTCAGATGGGGCCGGATTGCACGCTTCCACAGCGGCGGGAACAACGCCAGCAGGCAGGCAAACGGCAGCGGCCACGGCAGGTGCGGTGCCTGATCGGGCGGCGGCAGGCGCAGCGCCGGATAGGGCCGCGTCGGGTGCGCGTGGTGATCGGAATGTCGCGGCGCGTTCAGCATATAGGCCGAGGAAAACCAATGCGGCGCGTTCCAGCTGTGCCTTGCCGCAACCGGCTCCAGCCGCCCATCCGCCAGCCGCGCCCGTAACAGCCCGTAATGCTGCACATAATCCGACAGCATCAGCTGGCTTTGCGCATGAGCCGCCAGCGCAATCCACGCCAGCGCCCCCAGCGGCCCGGCAATCAGCACGCCCAAAGCCACGCAAACCGCCGCCATACCGATATAGACCGCGTAAGGATGCAGCCCCGGCTTGCTCGCCCGCCGCGCCCGCAACGCATCCTCTGCCGCCCAGCCCAGCCGGAAACTGCCTGCCCAGGCCCGGATCAGAAAGGCATAATACCCCTCGCCCGACCGCGCCGTATTCGGGTCATCCAGACTGGCCGCATGGCGGTGATGCACCAGCCGATGCGCCGAGGTATGATGCCCGAACAGCAGCCAGCAGTAGACCAGCCCGCCTAAGCGGAACAGCCCGCGCGGTGATCGGTGGATCAGCTCATGCGCGGTCGGGTTGGCAACTTGCCCAAACCACAGCCCCGCGCCCACAAACACCGCAAGCCGCCCCCAGCCCGACAAGCCACTGTCGCCCGCCACCGCCCAGACCGTCGCAGGCATCAGCCCCAGTGCGCCCAGCGCCAGCACCACCAGCATCGCATCGGCGGCAGGAAACTCCGCCCCCTCCGGCGCATCGCCTGCAAACAGCCCCGAGATCTGGTCCAGCAGCGCCGCAAACACCGTCATATAGACCAGCGCCGCCAGCACCCACACACCGCCCCACAAAATCCCCAACGCAAACAGCGCCAGCGGCGTCGCAGAGGCCAGCGCAAACAGCACCATCGGAAGCGGACGTGAGGTCATCTCTTGCATCGGCGCAATCTAGCATGACAATCCGCCAGAACCAGTGCCAAGGAGCCGCAGGTGCAGCACGCCAATCTCTTTGCAGCCTCGGAAATCGCGCTCCTGCTGCTGCCCAGCCTCGCCGCCTGCGGCTATTGGCTGCTTTACGCCGCACAAGATCAGCCCAGCTGGCCGCGCACCCTGCTGAAAACCACCGCCACAGCCGGGCTGGTGCTGGCAGGCGCGATCCTCGCAGGCCCCGGCCTTGCGCTGATCCTCGTCGGGCTGGCATTCGGAGCTGCAGGCGACTTCGCCCTGTCGCGGCGCGGCGAGCCTGCCTTTCTGGCCGGCATGGCGGCCTTTGCGTTGGGCCATCTGGCCTATGCCGTGGCGATGGCGCAGCGCGCGGCGGGTCTTGGCGGGTTTGCCATCGGCGCAGGCCAGATCACCGCGTTTTGCGGCCTGTTTGCCCTGCTGGCCTCGACCGAACTCTGGCTCTCGCCCCACACATCCCGCCTGCGCTGGCCGGTGCGGGGCTACGTTCTGGTCATCGGCCTGATGGCGGCGGTCACCATCGCCCTGCCACCGCATGGGGGCCGCCCGGTGGTCTGGTCCGGCGCTGCCCTGTTCGTGTTGTCCGATCTGCTGCTGGCCATTGAAATCTTCATCGCCCGCCCGCCCCGGCTCAAACGCGCCCTGCGTCTGGCGCTCTGGCCCGCCTATTGGCTCGGGCAGACGGCGATCCTGTTCGGCGCGATGCTGTATTGGCTTGATATGCAGGGCTGAGCCCTTCCAAACCACGGCCAAATTGACTAGGTGGAGAGAAACCGAACCCCACCCCGAGGCCCGCATGTCCTTCTTCAAGAAGCTGAAAGACCGGATGTTCCGCTCGTCCGACAAGATCGGCGAAGGGCTGGAGGCTTTGGTGGCCGAACCAACAACCGCCCCAACACCGGAACCCGAGGCCAAGCCGGGCCTGATCGGTCGCCTGCTGGGCCGCAGCGACGAGCCGCGCCGCATCCTTGACGATGCCATGCTCGAAAGCCTCGAAGAGCTGTTGATCACCGCCGATATGGGGGTCGAAACCGCCACCCGCGTCACCGCCAATATCGCCGAAGGCCGCTTCGGCAAGCGCGTTTCGACATCGGAACTGCGCGCTGCCCTTGCCGCCGAAATCACCCGCATCATGACGCCGGTGGCCCGCCCGCTGCCGCTTTACCCGCAAAAACCGCAAGTGGTGCTGGTGGTTGGTGTCAATGGCTCCGGCAAAACCACCACCATCGGCAAGCTGGCCTCGCAGTTCAAAGCCGCCGGAAAATCGGTGGTGATCGCGGCGGGCGATACCTTCCGTGCCGCCGCCGTCGAACAGCTGCAAGTCTGGGGCAGCCGCGCCGGCGTGCCGGTGCTGACCGCGCCGGAAGGCTCCGACCCGGCCAGCCTTGCCTTCGATGCGCTGACCAAAGCGCAGGCCGATGGTGCCGATCTGCTGATGATCGACACCGCAGGTCGGCTGCAAAACCGGCAGGATCTGATGGAGGAACTCTCCAAGATCGTCCGCGTCATCCGCAAGAAAGACCCGACCGCACCGCACAACACCATCCTTGTGCTGGATGCCACCACCGGACAAAACGCCATCAATCAGGTGGAAATCTTCCGCAAGATCGCCGATGTCAGCGGCCTTGTGATGACCAAACTCGACGGCACCGCCAAGGGCGGCGTGCTGGTGGCACTTGCCGATAAATTCGGCCTGCCGATCCACGCCATCGGCATCGGCGAACAGATCGATGACCTTGCCCCCTTCGACCCCGAAGACTTCGCCCGCGCTCTGGTCGGACAGCCTGATTAAGCTGCCTTCATCTTGGCCTAAATACTCCGGGGTCCGGGGCTGGCCCCGGTTGCCCGCCAAAAGAGCTGTGTGAATAATGTCAAACTGGCTCGTTTCCATCGCAGGCACCCCGACCGGCCAAGACCTTGCGCTGGTGCTTGCCTTGCTGGCTGCCGTGCTGCACGCGCTGTTTGGCGCGCTGCAAAAGGGCAGGCACGACCCGTGGCTGTCCCGCGCGATGATTGATCTGTGCTATGCCAGCATGGCCGCGCCGGTGGCGCTGTTCGTGGTGCCGTGGCCCGAGGCGCATATGTGGCCGATCTTCGCCGGGGCCTTCGTGATCCACACCATCTACAAGCTGCTGCAAGCGATGACCTATGATCGCGGCGCTTATACCGTGGTTTACCCGGTGGTGCGCGGCACGGGGCCGTTGTTCACCGTGATCGGCGCGGGGCTGGTGTTTGGTGAAACCTACGCGCCGCTGCAATGGTTTGGCGTCTGCATTCTGGTCGCGGGCATCCTTGGCCTTGCCGCCTACAACCTGCGCCACGTCACGCAAGACCGCGACACGCTGGTACCCGCGCTGGGCTTTGCTGTGGCCACCGGCGCGCTGGTCGCGGTCTACACCACCTACGACGCTTGGGGCATCCGCGCCACCGCCGACCCGTTCAGCTTTCTGGCATGGTTCTTCCTGATCGACGGCATCTTCATCCCGGCACTGATGCACCGTCGCCTGCGCGCATTGACCCGCGCGCAGGCAGTGCCCTTGCTCAAACGTGGTGTGCTGGGCGCGTTCACCGCCTATTTCTCGTTCGGCGCGATCATGCTGGCCACCCGGCTCGACCGGGTGGGTGAGGCTGCGGTGCTGCGCGAAACCTCCACGGTGTTTGCCGCCTTGATCGGCTGGCTGGTGCTGGGCGAAAAGGTCGGGCTTGCGCGCACTGGTCTGATGGCGCTGATTGCGCTAGGGGCTGTGGTGATGGAATGGGCGGGGTAGGGCGATGGCCGAAGCAAAAGTGAATCCGATGCTGAAACTGGGGCTGGAGCTTGGCCCCATCGTGTTGTTCTTCGCCGGATTCCGGTTCTTCAAGGACAAGACTTTTCACATCCTTGGCAATGATTACTCTGGCTTCATCGTGATGACGGCGATCTTCGTGGTGCTGATCATGGCCACCACCGCGATCCTGTGGAAGCTGACCGGGCATCTGTCGAAAATGCAGCTGATGACACTGGTTCTGGTGATCGTGATGGGCGGGTTGTCGGTCTGGCTGAATGACGAACGCTTCATCAAGATGAAACCGACGCTGCTCTATCTGGCTTTCGGCGGCCTGCTGGGCATCGGTTTGCTGCGCGGCCAATCCTATCTGAAACTGGTGATGGAAGAGGCGCTGCCGATGCAGTCCGAAGGCTGGATGATCCTGACCCGCCGCCTTTGCGCGTTTTTCTTCGCGCTGGCGCTGGCCAACGAGGTGATCTGGCGCACCCTGTCCACCGAGGCTTGGGTCAATTTCAAGACCTTCGGGCTGACCATCGCGCTGTTCGGTTTTTTTCTCAGCCAATCCAAGCTGTTGCAGCGCTATGCGCTTGAAACCCCGCCCGACCAGCCCTGACCTGCGCGGCGAAACGGATTGTTTCACCAGAAATGGTTAATGGCTTTTGATCGCCATAATCCCGTCGCGCCTCTGCCCGATTGCAGTGCCACAAACGCCCTGAATCAACGGCCCAAATCAATAGGCCCAAATCAACGGTGATGTGCAGATGCTGGTTGGCGTGGTCGAGGCTATGGCGCAATTTGGTCGGATGTTCCGACGCACCACCCCGTTTCCGGTCGAAATCCTTGTGCCCGGCCTGCTGATGATCCTGGCTTGGCCCTTGCTGCGGGTCTGGCTGGATGATGAAACCACCACCTTCATGGTGGCTTTCGTGCTGGGCATGGGCCTGCGGCTGGCGATGAAATCCGACGCGATGATCCGCCGCACCCGCGCGCATTTTTCCTCGCCCGCCACCACCCTGCTGATCCTGATCTGCGGCCCCGGCGCGCTGGCCCTGCTGATCTGGACCGCCGACCCGCTGCTGTGCCAGCGCTTCCTGAGCCTGTATTTCCTGCTGGCCGCAGCGCTTTATATCATCGACGTGGTGGACGGCAGCTATTCGATCACCCGCTTTCGCTGGCCGCAGCCGGAAATGCGCGCCACCGACGCGGTGCTGACGCGGGCGATGGCGATCTATCATCTGGCGATGGTGCTGGCGAATGAAACCCTGATCCTGCACGCCTCGCAAACCACTTGGCTGCTCTATTTCGGCCTGCTGCCCCTGCTGTCGAACATCATTCGCACCGCCATCGTGCGCACCGTGCAGGAAGGCTACGCCTCCGCCAGCTGATCTTGTCGCGGTTGACGTTTCCGCCCCCCCGCGCTATCCCGATGCCCGTGGCGCTTTGTTACCGGATTGCGGGCCACGTTAAACAAACCGCTAAAGAGGGTAAGGGTGCGCAGCCCCGAAACCCTTTGGTTTCGGGGTTTTTCTTTTGGCCAGGGGGCCTGCACGATGACGAAAGACTGGAAAACACGTACGAAACTGGTGCATGAAGGCTCGCGCCGCAGCCAATACGGCGAGATGGCCGAGGCGATCTACCTGACGCAGGGCTTCGTCTACCCCACCGCCGAATCCGCCGAAGAACGCTTCATCAAGGCCGGTGACGACGAATTCATCTACGCCCGCTACGGCAACCCCACCACCCGCATGTTCGAAGACCGCATCGCCGCACTGGAGGGCACCGAAGACGCCTTTGCCACCGCCTCCGGCATGGCCGCCGTCAACGGCGCGCTGACCGCGATGCTGCGGGCGGGCGATCATGTGGTGTCGTCGCGCGCGCTGTTCGGCTCGTGCCTCTATATTCTGGAAGAGGTGCTGACCCGCTTCGGCGTCAACGTCACCTTCGTCGATGGCGCAGACCTCGATCAATGGCGCGCAGCCTGCACCCCCGGCACCAAGGCGGTGTTCTTCGAATCGATGTCGAACCCGACGCTGGAGCTGGTCGATATCACCGAAGTTGCCAAGATCGCCCATGCCGTGGGCGCGCTGGTGATCGTCGATAACGTCTTTGCCACGCCGGTGTTTTCCAACGCCGCAGCCCAAGGCGCTGACGTGATCGTCTATTCCACCACCAAGCACATCGACGGTCAGGGCCGCGCGCTGGGCGGGGTGATCTGCGGCACCAAGGACTTCGTGCGCAAGGTGGCCGAGCCTTACCTGAAGCACACCGGCGCCGCGATGAGCCCGTTCACCAGCTGGATCATGCTCAACGGCATGGCAACGCTGGATCTGCGCTGCCGTGCGATGGCCGATTCGGCGCTGACGATTGCCCGCGCGCTGGAAACCGACGACCGGATTGCCAAGGTGATCTATCCCGGCTTGGCCTCGCACCCGCAACATGCACTTGCGATGGCGCAGATGGGCACCGGCGGCACGCTGGTGACGTTTGACATCAAGGGCGGCAAAGAGGCGGCGTTCAAATTCTGTAACGCATTGGAGATCATCAAGATTTCCAACAACCTTGGCGATGCGAAATCCATCGCCACCCATCCGGCCACCACCACCCACCAGCGCCTGCCGCAGCCGCAAAAAGACGCGCTGGGCATCACCCCCGGCCTGATCCGGCTGTCGGTCGGTCTGGAAGATGTCGGCGATCTGATCGGCGATCTGCAAGCCGCGCTCGCCGCGATCTGACCGCAGCACCACACCGGCAGGCGGGGCCAGAGCCTCGCCTGCAAACGCAAAACCAGCGCGATTGTTAATCCAATGTCGCCTTTCGCGCGTATTCCTTCGGACGGGCTTGGGTAAAGGGGGCAAATCCCCTATATTGCAGGCTTGCGACCAGTTTGGGGAGCGCTGCCATGAACATTCATATGCCAGAACTTGATCACCGTCCGGGCCGGGCCGAGGCGGAAGCCGCCATGGCCACCCTGCGCGCCTGGGCGCAGCGGGCTTCGGATGCCGATATCGCAGCTTTGGATGCGGGCGCTTTGGTGGGGCAGGGCTACCCTGTGCTGTCGCGCGACTACCCGACCGATTTTGAGGTGTCCGACGCCTATAAAGACTCGATGCCCGATCTGCAAAACGGCCCCTCCAGCCTGATCGTCGGTGCCAAGCAAGTGATTCAGCACGTCGGGATTTCCAACTTCCGTCTGCCGATCCGCTACCGCACCCGCGATAACGGCCCGCTGACGCTGGAAACCTCGGTGACCGGCACCGTCTCGCTGGAGGCCGAGAAGAAGGGCATCAATATGAGCCGCATCATGCGGTCGTTCTATGCCCATTCCGAACGCGATTTCTCGTTCGGCGTGATCGAACATGCGCTGGAAGATTACCTGAAAGACCTCGTGTCGTTCGACGCCCGTATCCAGATGCGGTTTTCCTTCCCGGTCAAGGTCGAAAGCCTGCGCTCTGGCCTGTCGGGCTGGCAATACTATGATATCGCGCTGGAACTGGTGGACAAGGGCGGCGTGCGCAAGCGGCTGATGCACCTTGATTTCGTCTATTCCTCGACCTGCCCGTGCTCGCTGGAACTGTCGGAACACGCCCGGATGACGCGCGGCCAACTGGCAACACCGCATTCGCAACGCTCGGTGGCGCGGATTTCGGTGGAACTGGTCGGCGACAAATGCCTGTGGTTCGAAGACCTGATCGAGATCGCCCGTGCCGCCGTGCCGACCGAAACGCAAGTGATGGTCAAGCGTGAGGATGAACAGGCCTTTGCCGAGTTGAACGCCGCCAACCCGATCTTTGTCGAAGATGCCGCGCGCAGCTTCTGTCTGGCCTTGCAGCTTGACCCGCGCGTCGGGGATTTCCGCATCGTCGCCAGCCATCAGGAAAGCCTGCACAGCCACGACGCCGTGTCGGTGCTGACCGAAGGCGCGACCTTTGCCGCCGACAGCCTGGACCCCAAGCTGTTCGCCAGCCTCTATCACGTCGGATGATGGTAGGGTGCGTGCTTGCACGCACCGCGGGTTGAAGAAAAAGGGTGCGTGAAATCACGCACCCTACCTCTTTTCAGACTGTCCAGACCCGCGTTGCTGCATCGCGCAGGTCTTAAGAATGCGTAAAGGCCAACCCATAACCCCTTGATTATGCGTCATGCAGGCCGGTGTCCACATGTGGACACCACAGCCTCATTCCCAGCAGGACACCAGCACGGTCATCCCTAGCCCCGCCGCGTTCAGCGCGTCAGGCGTGGCGAGATCGCCCGCAGTGGTCGTGGTCGGCACCAGCCCAGCCGCCGTCAAAGCCTGCCCGATCACCCCAGCCTGCGCGGCAAAAGCCACGCCATCGGGCAGCAGTCTTGCCCCCTTCGGCGCGGTTGGCAACAGCATGCCCAGCACCGCCCCGGACTGGTCCAGCACCGGCCCGCCCGCATCGCCCGCCAGGACTGGTATCGCCAGACGCGACAGCCCGGCCTCGCCGTTCAAACCGGCCTCCTCTTCCAGCGTGCCAAAGGTCAGCACCGGCGCGGGCAGCTTGTCTGCGTAGGAATAGCCCGCCACCGCCACCTCACCGCCCAGCCGCGCCGGGGCGGTTTGCAGGCGGGCAAAGGCCTGCGGCGCCAGCGCGGTTTTCGGCGTCAGGATGGCAATGCCGCTGGCCGCATCCTGCGCCGCGACCACAGCCTCGGTGTCGTGATCAATCGTCACTCGCCCACATTGCGCCACCGCCTCAACCGTGGTCACCACCGAACCGGCAGCATCAACAAAGAAGCCCGAGCGCGACAGTTTCGGCGTCTTCACTTCCAGCCCCGCCATCAGCCCCGACCGCGCCGCCGCATCCATCGGCACCAGACCGGGATCAAGCGCCTTGTCGCCTACCGGGCGGAAGCTGGCTTTCAGCGCGGGCAGAATGCGGCTCATCCGCTCGGCATCGACGGGGTTCCACACCACCAGATAGCCCTTCACCATGCCGCCCTTTACCTCGGCATAGGCATAGCTTTGCACCGAAGCCGACTGCGCGTTGATGGTAAAGCTGCGCTCTTCGCGGCGGCGTTCACCCTCGGCGGGGACCACCTCCAGCGTTTGCAGCACATCATACAGGCCATAAAGGCTGTCTTGCTCGCCCGGCTGCGAAATCAGGATCACCCGCAAGCCAGACCCGTTCCTTTCGATGTAATGCACGAACGGCGGCTCGTAATGATCGAACTGCAGCAGCGCCATCGGCAGGGTAATCTCGATGCCCGCCTCAGCTTCGGTCAGGGTTTCAAAGCCGAACTCGGCCTGATCGGCCTGATAATTCGCCAGCAGTGCGGCGCGCTGGGTTGATGTCAGCACGCCGGTCGCCTCAAAGCCATTCATCTCTTGCCAAGCCGCCATCGAGGCGCGGGTGCCCTTGCCAAAGGCGCCGTCGATCTTGGCCTCGTAGACGCCATACCACGCCATCGCCTGTTGTAGCGCCATGCGGTCTTCGCGGGAAAGTTCGGCTTCCGAGGCGCGGGCCTCGGCCACGGTTTCATCCGTTGCAACGGCGGCCTCTGGCGTCGCGGCGACATCAACGGCCGGTTCCACTGCAGGAGCAGCCTCGGGGACAGCAAGCCGGCCTATCGGCCAGAATTGCTGACGGTGGGTGCTGCCATCAGTGATAAAGGCATCGCGTGGGATCGCTCCTGCGCGTTTCAGGTCAGAAAGCCTGCCTGCGGCCTCTTCGGGGCTGTAAGGCCCCAACGACAAGGCATACCAGCCCTCGGCGATCTGAAAGCCTGCCACTTCGGGAAACTCGGCGGCCAAAGTGCGGGCGCGGTCTTCGGCTTCGGTCAGGCTCGGTTGGGCTTCCAGTTGCACCCAAGCCTGTTCCTGCGCCACAGCCGCACGCACCGCGCCAAGCGCGGCCAGCACGCATATCACCAACACCCGAAGTCTCATATTGTCGTCCAATCATCTATGCGCAACACGCGGCAAATTTCGCCAAACCTAGCAGAGCATGGCCCGGATGCACGCGCTTTCCGCGCGCAAGCCAAGCGCCGCATTGACCCTTGGCTGCCTCTTGCCTATGGAGTGGCAACATTTCAAGAGGTCCGCCATGGTTGACGCCCCCAAAGCCCCGCGCAGCTTTCAGGAAATCATCTTGCGTTTGCAGAATTACTGGGCAGCGCAAGGCTGCGCGGTGTTGCAGCCCTATGATATGGAGGTGGGCGCAGGCACCTTCCACCCCGCCACAACGCTGCGATCCTTGGGGTCGAAGCCGTGGGCTGCGGCCTATGTGCAGCCCTCGCGCCGCCCGACAGACGGGCGCTATGGCGAAAATCCCAACCGCTTGCAGCACTACTATCAATATCAGGTGATCATCAAACCATCGCCGTCGAACCTGCAAGATCTGTATCTGGGCAGCCTGCAAGCCATCGGCATCGACATGGGCCTGCATGACATCCGCTTTGTCGAGGACGACTGGGAAAGCCCGACGCTGGGCGCTTGGGGCTTGGGTTGGGAAGTCTGGTGCGACGGCATGGAAGTCAGCCAGTTCACCTATTTCCAGCAGGTCGGCGGCCATGATTGCCGCCCGGTTTCTGGTGAACTCACCTATGGGTTGGAGCGTCTGGCGATGTATGTGCTTGGCGTCGATCACGTCATGGACATGCCGTTCAACGACCCGGCAGCACCCATTCCCCTGACCTATGGCGACATCTTCCGGCAGACCGAGGAAGAATACTCCCGCCACAACTTTGACGGCGCCGATACCGCGCAACTGCTGCGCCATTTCGAGGATGCCGAGGCTGAATGCCAGCGCCTGCTGGGTTTTGCGCCCTTGGACCCGAAGACGGGCAAGACCATCATCATGGCGCACCCGGCCTATGACCAGACCATCAAGGCCTCCCACCTGTTCAACCTGCTCGACGCGCGCGGGGTGATCTCCGTCACCGAACGCCAAGCCTATATCGGCCGCGTCCGCGCGCTGGCGAAGAAATGCGCCGATGCCTTCCGGCAGACCGAAGCCGGTCAGGACGCCCCGGCGGAGGCAAACGCGTGAATGGCAAGATCGTCGGAGGTCTCATTGTGCTAGTCGCCGCCGTTGCCGGTATCGCCATGTATTGGCTGCAAGAATACGCCTTTTATCAACCGGCCGTGTTCCAGCCGGGCAATGAGATCAAACTGACCCTGATCGAAAGTGGCCTGCCCGAACCGATCCTGGCCGAAGACGTCGAAGGCATCGACGCCGACAGTTCGCCCTTGCGCTTCCGGGCCTGCTTTCACACGCCCCTGTCGCAGGCGATGCTGACCGAAACCTACAAGATCTATGCCGATGCGGTGCCGCTGAACGGCCCGTCGTGGTTTGGCTGCTTTGATGCCGCCAAGATCGGCGAGGCGCTGGAAAAGGGCGAGGCGATTGCCTTCCTGTCCCAAGCCAATATCGCGCCGCAAATCGACCGCGTTGTCGCGGTTTTCCCCGATGGCCGCGCCTATGCGTGGCACCAGCTATCTGCGGATGTGGAGCAATAAATGGCCGACCTGCTGATCGAACTCTTTTCGGAAGAAATCCCGGCGCGGATGCAAGCAAAGGCCCGCGAGGATCTGAAATCCTTGATCACCAATGGCTTGGTCGAGGCTGGGCTAACCTATGCTTCGGCTGGGGCCTTTTCCACCCCGCGCCGTCTGGTGCTGTCGGTGGAAGGGCTGACGGCGGAAAGCAAGCCAGTGCGCGAAGAACGCAAAGGCCCGCGCACCGATGCGCCCGCTGCCGCGCTGGAAGGCTTCCTCCGATCAACCGGCCTGAGCAAAGACCAGCTTGAGGTGCGCGACGACAAAAAGGCGCAGGTCTATTTCGCGGTAATCGAAAAGCCCGGTCGCGCGGCAGCCACGATCATTGCCGAGGTGCTGGAAGCCACCATCCGCAACTTCCCGTGGCCGAAGTCGATGCGCTGGGGCAACGGCAGCCTGCGTTGGGTGCGCCCGCTGCAATCCATCCTGTGCCTGCTGTCGGACGAGGCGGGCGCGCATGTGGTGCCGCTGTCGGTCGATGGCATTGCGGCTGGCAATACCACCGAAGGCCACCGCTTCCTTGGCGCGGGCCGCTTCTCGGTGCAGGGCTTTGACGATTATGTGGTGAAGCTGAAGCGCGCCTCTGTCGTGCTGGATTCTGCCGAACGCGAAGCCGCGATCTGGCAGGGCGCGCAGAATCTGGCCTTTGCCGCTGGCATGGAAGTCGTGCCGGACAACGGGCTTTTGGCCGAAGTCGCCGGTCTGGTCGAATGGCCGGTGCCGCTGATGGGCCGCATTGGCGAGGCCTTCCTTGGTCTGCCGCCCGAGGTGCTGCAAACCTCGATGAAGGAACACCAGAAGTTCTTTTCGGTGAAAAACCCCAAGACCGGTCGGATTGAAGGCTTTGTCACGGTGGCCAATACCGAAACCGCCGACCATGGCGAAACCATCCTGAAGGGCAACCAGAAGGTGCTGTCGGCCCGGCTGTCGGATGCGAAATTCTTCTGGGAAAACGATCTGCGGGTGGCGAAAGCCGGGATGGAGGAATGGCTGGACGGGCTGAAATCCGTCACTTTCCACAACAAACTCGGTTCCCAAGCCGACCGTATCGCCCGCATCGCGGCGCTGGCGCGCGAAATTGCCCCCTTGGTCGGTGCCGATGCCGATCTGGCCGAACAGGCGGCGAAGCTTGCCAAAGCCGACCTGCGCTCTGCCATGGTTGGCGAATTCCCCGAACTGCAAGGCCTGATGGGCATGTATTACGCCCGTGAAGCTGGCCTGCCCGAAGCGGTGGCCCTCGCCGCCCGCGACCACTATTCGCCGCTTGGCCCGACCGATACCGTGCCGACCGAGCCGGTGTCTGTGGCCGTGGCGCTGGCCGACAAGATCGACACCCTGACCGGGTTCTGGTGGCACAACGAAAAGCCAACTGGCTCAAAAGATCCATTTGCTCTTCGTCGTGCTGCGCTGGGTGCGATGCGCCTAATTATTGATAACTCAGTGCGGTGTTCTTTGTTGGAGATTATTCTCGAAGGGTATGAACCGCTTGACCTGAAGCTGCGCTGGGAAATTGAATCGGAAGAACGCACAGCCGACAAGGAAGCAGCCGAAAGACTTGGCGTTCCCGAAAGCGTGTTCCAAGAATGGCGATCCAAATTAGCTGCTGACAAACGGTTAAAATCTGGTCCGAGCGACTTCGAAAAGCGGCTATTCTCGATGGACTTTAGCAACGTCCCTCATCCCGGTTCGAACCTCCTCGCCTTCTTCCACGACCGCCTGAAAGTCTTCCTGAAAGATCAGGGCATCCGCCACGACATCATCGACGCCTGCCTGGCCATGCCCGGCAACGACGATCTCACCCTGCTGGTCAAACGTGCCGAGGCCCTCGCCGCCTTCCTGAAAACCGAAGACGGCACCAACCTGCTGCAAGGCTTCAAGCGCGCCAACAACATCCTGTCGCAGGCCGAGGCCAAGGACGGTGTCGAATACTCTTACGGCGCCGATCCGAAATTCGCCGAAACCGACGCCGAACGCGCGCTGTTTACCGCCCTTGACGCCGCCGAAGCCGCCATCCAACCGGCGATGAAAGCCGAAGATTTCGCCGCCGCCATGGCCGCGATGGCGCAACTGCGCGCGCCCACCGACGCGTTCTTCAATGCGGTGCAGGTCAACGCGGAAAACCCGATCATCCGCCGCAACCGCCTGAACCTGCTGCACCGCATCCGCGCGATCTGCTCGGGCGTGGCCGATCTGACCAAGGTTGACGGCTGACTCTGACCCGCGCATCGGTCATCCTCTCTGCGCAAATATCCTCGGGGGGCCGCATTGCCCCGGCAAGACAGCCCCCCTTCCGATTTTTGCGCAAAAAATCGTTTCGCTTGCGCCGCAGGCGTATCGGGTTAAGCTGCGCGCGCAAAAGAAAGTCGCCGCAATGCAGAAACCGACCCCGCTTCCCGAATTCGCCGAGATCACCCCTTCGGCCGATATCCGCACCAACGCGCATGGCTGGCGGGCGAAATGCCTGCAACGGCTAGTGCGGCTGGACCTGCCTGTGCCCGAAACCGTGGCGCTGCCCAGCCAGACCGTGCGGGCGATTGCGGCAGGGCATCCGGTGGACGCGCGGGCGATCCTGTCGCATTTCGGGCCGATGCCGCTGATCTCGGTGCGACCCTCGCCGGAAAATCCTGATTGGGGCGGGCCGGGCACGGTGCTGAATATCGGCATGAACGCCGCGCAACATGCGCGGTTGGTCGAAACCAATGGTCGCGAGGCGGCAGACGCGCTCTATCTGCGTTTTGTGCAAGCCTACGCCACACATGTCGCCCGACTTGACCCCGATATGTTCGATTCTGGTATGGCCAATGCCGATAGCCTGCGCGATGCGCTGCGGCATTACGAACGCGAAATGGAAGAACCCTTTCCGGAAGACCCTGCCAAGCAGTTGTCGGAAGTGCTGCGCAGCATGGCGCGGGCGTGGGAGGGCACGTCGGCCCGGCTGCTGCGTCAGGCCAAAGGCGCGCCTGTCGAAGCCGCCTTGGGGCTGGTGGTGCAGGAAATGGCGCAGGGTATCGGGCAGGGAATTTCCGGCTCGGGTGTGATGCAGTTCATTGATCCCGTCACTGGCCTGCCGCTGATCAAGGGCCGCTATCTGGGCCAAAGCCAAGGCCGCGATGCGCTGAAAAAGACCGAAGCGATCTACCTGACCCGTGACAAGCGCGGCCCCTCGCTGGAAGATATCGCGCCCGAGATTTTCGCCGATCTGGTGCGGCATGGCGCGGTGTGTCGGCAAAAACTGCGCGAGGAAATGCAGATCGAATTCACCATCGAGGACGGCAAGCTTTCCGTGCTGGATGCGATCAAGGTCGGTCGATCCGATCGCGCCGGGCTGAAAATTGCCGTGGCGCTGGCCGATGATGGCATCATCAGCCGCGAAGAAGCGGTGTTGCGGGTGGAGCCTCGGGCGCTGTCGGCGCTGCTGCACCCGCAGGTCGATACGCGGGCGGCGCGTGATGTGTTTGCCAAGGGCATTGCCGCCAGCCCCGGTGCGGCGGTGGGGCGGATCGTGTTTTCCTCGCAAGCGGCGCAGGCATCTGCCGCGCGGGGGGAGCCCTGCATCATGGTGCGACGGGAAACCGCGCCGGAAGATATTCGCGGCATGCACGCGGCGGTGGGAGTTGTCACCGAACGTGGTGGCGTGACCAGCCACGCGGCGGTGATCGCGCGTGGTCTGGGCGTGCCTTGCGTGGTCGGGGCGTCCGGCATCCGGCTGGATACCAAGGAAAAACGCATGGTCGCTGCCGATGGCCGGGTGTTCGGCGAGGGGGATCTGATCACCGTCGATGGCACCACCGGGGATGTGCTGGCGGGGGCTGCGGAAATGCTGGCGCCTGCTTTGGACGATGCCTTCCGCAAGCTGCTGTCCTGGGCCGACAGCTTCCGTGATATCGGTATTCGTGCCAACGCCGACACGCCTGCCGATGCCGCGATGGCGCGGCAGTTCGAGGCGCAAGGCATCGGGCTGTGCCGGACCGAGCACATGTTCTTTGACGAAGACCGCCTTGTGGTGATGCGCGAAATGATCTTCGCCGATACCTCGCAAGACCGCGCGGCGGCGCTGGCGCGGCTGCTTCCGATGCAGCGCGCCGATTTTGTACAGTTGTTCGAGATCATGGCAGGCCTGCCGGTCTGCATCCGGCTGTTCGATCCGCCGTTGCACGAATTCTTGCCCCACAGCCGCGAGGGCTTGCGCGAGTTGGCCGAGGCTTTGGATCGCCCGCTGTCAGAGGTCACGCGGCGGGCCGAGGCTTTGGCTGAGTTCAACCCCATGCTGGGGATGCGCGGCGTCCGGCTGGGGGTGGTCTTGCCGGAAATCTATGCGATGCAGGCACAGGCGATCTTCGAGGCGACGGTTGAAATTGCCCGCAAAGGCACGCCGGTGGTGCCGGAAATCATGATCCCTCTGGTGTCGGCCCGGCGCGAGGTGGAGCTGGTCAAGACCCATATCGACGCGGTTGCGGCCTCGGTCCGGGTCAAGACCGGGGTGGCGTTTGACTATAAGCTGGGTGTCATGGTGGAAACCCCGCGCGCCGCGCTACGCGCTGGCGAGATCGCGCAGCACGCAGCTTTCCTGTCTTTCGGCACCAACGATCTGACGCAGATGACCTACGGCCTGTCGCGCGATGATGCGGGGCGCTTCATGAATACCTACGTCCAGCAGGGAGTGTTTCCGGAAGATCCTTTCCACATTCTGGACGTGGACGGCGTGGGTGAGTTGCTGCTGATCGGTTGCGAACGGGGCCGCAAGACTCGGCCAGACCTGACGGTTTCAATTTGTGGTGAACATGGCGGCAACCCCGAATCGATAGGCTTTTGCCGCAAGGCGGGCTTCGATTATGTGTCGTGCAGCCCGTATCGGGTGCCGTTGGCGCGTTTGGCGGCGGCTCATCTGGCTTTGGCTGATCGTGTGGATATTCGGAAAAGCACCACAATATCATGAATTTGCAAGCCGAAGTGCATGTAACGCTTTAAGGTTTTGCGCGGAAATCCGCTCAAATGTACGAAAAACGCGTTGTAAATTTGCCACGCGGGTAGACCGGTCCGGATTCGTTGTTTAGGCCAATCCCTCGTCGCTGGGGGCTGCTCTCTTGCGACGCTGCTGAAACAAACCGGGATACATACATGCGCTTCCACCAAGCCTGGACGACTGCCGTTGTGGCAGCTTGCGTCCTTAGCGGGGCGGCCTACGCCGATGTGACGGTGAGCCATTCCAACGATCCGACGTCGTTGATCGGCACGCAATTCGCAACGCTCCTTGGGGCGGAACACAAGGCGGTCGATGCGCTGCCAGAGGCCAAGCTGACCGCGATGGCGGTCGGGCCAAAGGTAGAGCCGAAAAAGCCTGCCAAGGCCGACAAGAAGAAGCCCGGCGTGCAAGCGCCTGTGCTGATCGAATACTCGCCCGAGTGGCTTTACACGCAGACTGCCCCTGCCGGGGATGAACAGTGGCAGTGCTTGAAGACCGCTTTGTATTTCGAATCCCGTGGCGAAACCCTGAAGGGTCAGTTCGCGGTGGCCGAGGTGATCCTGAACCGTGTTGACAGCCCCGCCTATCCGAAATCGGTCTGTGGTGTCGTGCAGCAGGGCGGCAAGGGCAGCTGCCAGTTTTCCTATAACTGCGATGGCAACCGCGACGTTATGGCGGATGCAGGCGCTGCCGATCTGGCGGGCCGGATCGCGCGGGTGATGCTGGATGGTGCGCCGCGCGCGCTGACGGCGGGTGCCACGCATTTCCACACCCGCGCGGTGCGTCCGGGATGGGCACAGCGCTTCCCGCGGACCGCCGCTATCGGCGCGCATCTGTTTTACCGCCAGCCCTGACGCGCACGCGGCCGACGGAAGAAAACTGTCGTCTGCCTTGGTCGCGCCCCTTGCGCTTCCTGTCGGGTTCGGACTAGGCGCAAGCGAGGGCAGGCTGTAGCTTGCCCTCACGCGCATCGCCTTTCGGGGACCCCATGACCAGCGACATCCGCCTTGCCTTTGCCCACCCCGAAGAGCGCTCTGTCGCCTCTGCCGGGGCCGATCCGCGTGACCGGATTTCGCTGCGCGACCATATCGTCGAGGTGGATATTGGCGCGTTCCAGAAAGAGCGCGGCCATACTCAGCGGGTGATGTTCAACATCGTGGTCGAGGTGCGCCCCGCCGCGCAGCCTTTGAACGATGACGTCGATCTGATCCTGTCTTACGACACGCTGACCGAGGCAATCGCGACTGAACTTGCCGCTGAACGGCTGAACCTGCTGGAGACTTTGGCCGAAAGGCTGGCTGAACGCATTCTGGCCGAGCCGCAAGCGATGCGGGTGTTCGTGCGGATCGAAAAGCTGGATGTCGGACCCTACAAGCTGGGTGTTGAAATCGTGCGCAGCCGCGCCGAGGTGGCGGTCAAGGTGGTGGGCCAAGACGGGCAAGAAGCCGCCGTGCATCCGCTGGTGGTGTTTCTGGACAATGCCAGCATCACCGCCCCCGATCTGGCCAAACGGCTTGATGGCTGGCAGGCGCAGGGCCGCCCAGTGATCCTGACCGTGGGCCTGCCTGACCTTCCGCGCCCGCAAACCGGCCACAAGCCGACCCAGCGCCGGGTGGACCTGCTGGCGATCGAACAGAACGCCTGGGTACTGGCAGCGCGTGATCCTCGCTGCGTGGTGATGGCGACGCGGACCGAAATCGACTGGGCGATCAAGCGCGGTCAACTGGTGGTCTGGGCACCGTCCAAGCTGGTGCTGGATGCCGTTGATGGTCCGCACAGCCGCGAGCCGGTGGCTTTGGCGCTGTGGCTGGCAGAGTTGATGGCGGCGGACCGGCTGATCGTTCACGGCGATGTTGCACTTCCGGCGGGAAGCCGCGTGCAGGTCGATCACGGCTGACGCTTCCCCCTTGCGACACCGGCAGGGGCGATTTACGACAGGTTCATGAGCTATATTCGCCCGATCCCGATGACAGACCCCGCCCGCCCCATTGGTGCTGTGCCGCTTGCCGGGGGCTGGTGCTGGTTTTCCCATGCCGAGATTTTCCATCGCGGGGAAATCGCCCGAATCGTTCCAGTGGCGCAGCTTGACGGGGAAACCCGTGACCGGCTGTCGAGCGCGCGCCCGGCGTTTGGCGGCCTTGCGATGGACCGCCCGCGCATCATGGGAATTCTGAACGTCACGCCGGACAGCTTTTCCGATGGTGGCCAATTCCTGCGTCCCGAAGCCGCGCTGATGCAGGCGCGCAAGATGGCGGCGGGGGCGGATATTCTGGATATTGGCGGCGAAAGCACCCGCCCCGGCGCGGCAGAGGTGCTGGCTGCCGAAGAAATCGCCCGCACCGCCCCGGTGATCGCAGCGCTGCGGCACGGCGGGCTGGAGCTGCCGATCTCGATTGATACGCGCAAGGCCGCTGTGGCCGAGGCGGCTTTTGCGGCGGGTGCGACGATTCTGAACGATGTGACTGCGCTGCAATTTGATCCGGCAATGGCGCGGGTAGCGGCCGCGGCAGGCCGCCCGGTAATCCTGATGCACTCGATTGCGACACCAGCGACGATGCAGGACGACCCCTTTTACGATGATGTGCTGCTGGACGTTTACGATGCACTTGCCGCGCGTCTGGCCGAAGCGCTGGCGGCAGGGATTCCGCGCGAAAAGCTGGCGGTTGATCCTGGTATAGGCTTTGGCAAGACGCTGGCGCACAACTTGACGCTGCTGTCGCGGCTGTCGCTGTTTCACAATCTGGGGGTTCCGGTGCTGCTCGGGGCCTCGCGCAAACGCTTTATCGGTACCATCAGTGCGGAGGCAGATGCCGCCAAACGCATGCCGGGTAGCCTTGCGGTGGCCCTGGCGGGGGTGGCGCAGGGCATGCAGATGATCCGCGTGCATGACGTGGCCGAAACCCGGCAGGCTTTGTCCTTGTGGCAGGCCGCAACAACAGGAGGCGCGGCATGACCCGCAAACTTTTCGGCACCGATGGCGTGCGCGGCACTGCCAACACCTACCCGATGACAGCCGAGATGGCGCTGAAACTGGGGGCTGCGGCGGGGCGGTTCTTTCGCCGCGATGGCAGCACGGCGCACCGGGTGGTGATCGGCAAGGATACTCGGCTGTCGGGCTATATGCTGGAAAACGCGCTGACGGCGGGGCTGACCAGCACGGGCATGAATGTGATGCTGCTGGGGCCGGTGCCAACCCCGGCGGTCGGGTTCCTCACCCGGTCGATGCGCGCTGATCTGGGCGTGATGATTTCGGCCAGCCACAACCCGCACAATGACAATGGCATCAAGTTCTTTGGCCCGGATGGCTTCAAGCTGTCTGACGCTGCCGAGGTTGAGATCGAAACGCTGGTCGAAGGCGAAATCATCCCGGCAAAACCGCAAAACATTGGCCGCGCCAAGCGGATTGACGATGCGGTGGGGCGCTATCAGGAATTCGTCAAGACCACCTTCCCCGCAGGGCTGCGGCTGGACGGGCTGAAAGTGGTGATCGACTGTGCCAACGGTGCCGCCTACAAGGCCGCGCCGGAAGTGCTGTGGGAATTGGGGGCCGAGGTGATCCCGGTCGGGGTGTCGCCGAACGGCAAGAATATCAACCACCGCTGCGGGTCAACCTACACCCAGACCGCCGCCGAAGCGGTGGTGGCGCATGGTGCGCATGTCGGGATCTCGCTGGATGGTGACGCCGATCGGGTGATGATCCTCGATGAAGCCGGGCGGGTGGCGGACGGCGATCAGATCATGGCGTTGCTGGCCGGGCGTTGGGCCGATGAAGGCCGTTTGCATGGTGGCACGCTGGTGGCAACGGTGATGTCCAATCTGGGGCTGGAGCGCTTCATGACCGCGCGCGGCCTGCATCTGGAGCGCACCGCCGTTGGCGACCGCTATGTGGTTGAAGCGATGCGGCGCGGCGGCTTCAATCTGGGCGGCGAGCAATCCGGCCATATCGTGATGACCGATTATGCCACCACCGGCGACGGGCTGATCGCGGGCCTGCAATTTCTCGCGGAAATGGCGCGCACCGGTTTGCCGGCCAGCGCATTGGTGCGGCAATTCGAAACCGTGCCGCAAATGCTGAAGAATGTCCGATACGCGATCGGGCTGGAGCCGCTGAAGGCCGACGCGGTGCAGGCGGTGATTGCCGCCAAGACCGAGGCGATCAAGGGCAAGGGCCGCATCCTGATCCGCAAATCTGGCACCGAGCCACTGATCCGGGTGATGGCCGAATGCGAGGACGAAGCGCTGCTGCGCTGCGTGGTGGATGAAATCGTCGGCGCGGTAGAGGCGGCGGTGTAAGAGACTTGCTCTAGCCGCTATCGGTTGTCGGGATTGGGTGATTGGCGCCATGGTCAAGGAATTCCTCCATGAACAGCGCCAAAAACTCTGTCCGCGTCGACACCCCCGATTTTTTGAAGATGGTACTCAGCTGTGACTTGATGGTGCCTTCGCGGGTGTGACGGGCCGCGGCGATTTCCGCGATTTTCAGGCCGCGCAACGACAGCAACGCTATGTCGGTTTCGGCTTTGGACAAGCCCCAGCGGATGAAGTGATCGTGCAAGATCACATCGAATTGGCCGCGTAGCGACCCCAGCAACTGCGATTTGGCGGCCTCTGCATGGCGCAGCACGCGAATATGGCTCATCGTCAAAGCAAAGCCGATGAACAAGAGTGCCGTCGCCAAGGATTCAACAATCAGGTGCAGCCGGGTCATGCCGGCAAAGGGGCGGTCGCGCAGCCATTCCTCATGAATCTCGCCGCCGATGTCGAAGATCAACACAATCCCACATGTCAACTGGATCGCTGATAACAGGTGCATGCGGGTGGCCATCGAGGCGAATCTTGGCATGGCGGCCTTTGCGTTGAATTTTAAATGTGAAACACAATCTATGGTTGTGTGCGGCTTATGCATTTTGGATGAACCGCATAAACTAAAGTTTAATCGGCGTTTTTTCGCTGGCGCAAGCGCTTTGATGACTGTTGCGCGAACGCGTTCAGATTGCGCTGCTGCTTTCAGGGCGGGTCCGCACACAGCACCACCTCCCGACTGCTTCGAAAAGAAAGATGGGCTTGGACCAGTGTTCGACAAACCCGATAACCAAGTGCCAAAATGGGGCAATGCAACGGGAGGACGTGATGATGAAACGGATAGGTTTTGCGGTTTCTGCACTGTCGCTGTCACTTGCAGCGGTGGCTTATGCTGACGACGAAAACAAAGACTACATGCATCCCGGTGCCGCACAGGATTTCGTGCATGGCGCGCCGGAATACCCGTCAGAGCCTTGGTTGCTGGCCGCAGGCGGGCGCATTTACGATGATTGGGCCTCGGCATTGGATCGGGACGAAGTGGAAGGCACCAACCCGGCCTATCCGGTTGGGGCAAATGCGGATCAAACCGGCTATGGCACATGGCGCTGCAAAGAATGCCACGGTTGGGACTATCTGGGCAAAGACGGCATCTATTCCAAAGGCAGTCACTTTACCGGGATAGCGGGCATTAACGGGGCGATCGGCAAGCCGGTCGATCAGATTGCCGCGACGCTGCGCGACGCCAATCACCCCTATACTGTCGAGATGATCTCGGATGAGGAAATGCTGAGAGTGGCTGCCTTCGTCAGTCGGGGGCAGGTCGATATGCGCAGTTTCCTTGATTACGAAACCCGCACGGTGAACAAAGGCGACGTCAATCGCGGTCGCGAAATCTTTCAGACCACCTGCGCGGCCTGTCATGGCTTTGATGGCCGCTTGATGGATTGGGGCTCTGACGGAAATCACAACTATGTCGGTACCGAAGCGGTGGAAGTGCCTGACGAAGTGATGAACAAAATCCTGAACGCGCACACCGGCGTTCAGATGATCAACCTGCGCGCCTTCCCGTTTGAATATGCGGTTGACGTAATCGCTTACGCGGCGACGCTGCCGCTGGACCCGCCTAAGCAATAAGCGGTTTAGCGCAAGGCTGGGGCTGCGGATCGTTCCGCAGCCCCGCGTATTTGATCAGTTCCGCGAACGGTCAACCATCTTGCCCTTGGAAATCCACGGCATCATGTCGCGCAGCTTCTTGCCAACCAGCTCGATCTGGTGCTCGTCGTTCGAACGACGCGACGCCTTGATCGTCGGCTGGCCAACGGCGTTTTCCAGCATGAAGTCGCGCACGAATTTGCCAGACTGGATGTCCGACAGCACGGCTTTCATGCGGGCTTTGGTTTCGTCGTAGGGCAGAATCCGCGGGCCGGAGACATACTGTCCATACTCGGCGGTGTTCGAGATCGAGTAATCCATGTTGGCGATGCCGCCTTCATAGATCAGGTCAACGATCAGCTTCACTTCGTGCAGGCACTCGAAATAGGCCATTTCCGGCTCGTAACCTGCTTCAACCAGCGTCTCGAACCCCATGCGGATCAGTTCGACCAGACCGCCGCAGAGAACAGCTTGTTCGCCGAACAGGTCGGTTTCGCATTCCTGACGGAAGTTGGTCTCGATGATGCCCGAACGGCCGCCCCCGATACCCGAGCAATAGGACAGGCCGATTTCCATCGCTTTGCCGGTTGCATCGGTATGCACCGCCACAAGGCAAGGCACGCCGCCGCCCTTGGTGTATTCGCCGCGCACGGTGTGGCCGGGGCCTTTGGGGGCCATCATGATGATGTCGACGCCCTTTTTCGGCTCGATCAGGCCGAAATGGATGTTCAGGCCGTGGGCAAAGGCAATCGCAGCACCCTCACGGATGTTGTCGTGGACGTATTTCTTGTAGGTTTCAGCCTGCAACTCGTCGGGCATGGTGAACATGATCAGATCGGCCCAAGCCGCGGCTTCGGCGATGCCCATGACCTTCAGGCCTTCGCCTTCGGCTTTCTTGGCGGAAGGCGAGCCTTCGCGCAGCGCGACCACAAGGTTTTTCGCGCCCGAATCGCGCAGGTTCAGCGCATGGGCGTGGCCTTGGCTGCCGTAGCCGAGAATGGCGACCTTTTTGTCCTTGATGATGTTCACATCGCAGTCACGATCGTAATAAACGCGCATTTGGGCGCTCCTTCTTGGGTTGATGGGCGGAGCATAGGGATTTTTGCAATTTAGACCGTGCATTGTTTGATTGAAAATGCGATTTGGTGGATAAATCATGCAAAGAAAGTGTCTAGAGTAAGAAAATCATGCAGCTGGATGATACAGATCGTCGCATATTGCGCCACTACCTGACCGAACCGGGGTTGTCGCGGGCCGATCTGGCGGATCGGGCGGGGGTGACGACGGCGACGTTGTGGCGGCGGTTGCAACGGCTGACCGACGCGGCGGTGATTGCACCCGCGCGGGCGGTGATCGACTGGCGCAAGCTGGGCTACGAGGTAGAGGTGTCGTTGCGCTTTATGCTCGACAAGACCAATCCGCGCGCGTTTGACGAGTTCATCGCCGCCGCGCGCGAAGTGCCGGAGGTGGTCGCGATTGAAACCTTTCTGGGCCGCGTCGATGTGCGCCTGAATGTGATCGCGCGTGATATGGCGCAGTATCAAGAGGTGTATCGGCGCCGCGTCCTGGCCTTGCCGCATATCGCGGAAGTGGATGCGCTGATGCTGATCGCCACGATCAAGGATAGCGAAGGGCTGCCACTATGATGGATCTGGATGATCTGGACCGGGCAATCTTGCGCGCGTTGTCGCTGGATGCGGGTATTTCAGCCGGGGAGCTGGGGCGGCGGTTTGGCCTGTCGCAGCCAGCGGCGTGGCGACGGGTGAAGCGGCTGGAAGAAGCTGGGGTCATCGCGGGCGCACGGGTGGATGCCGACCGCGCGGCTTTGGGCTTTGGCGTGACGGTATTTCTGGGTGTGAAGCTGGCCACCAAGGGCCGGGTTTCGCTGGAGGATTTCGAACGCGCGGTGATGGCGATCCCCGAGGTGCAGGTGGTGCAGCATGTGCTGGGGCTGTTCGACTATCGCTTGCGGGTGGTGGCGCGTGACATTGCCGATTTTGAGCGGGTGCTGCGACGGCGGATCATGACCTTGCCGGGGGTGGGGCAGGTGGAGGCGAACGTGTTGTTGACCGAAGAACGCAGGCCGGGGCCTTTGGGCTGACGCAGATGGGGGTTTTCCACCCCCAGGCCGCAGTTTCTGGCGAAACCGCGACCGCCCCCGGAGAGTATTTCTGCCAAGATGAAGCTGTTTTTGGCGGATTCAAGCTATTGCGGTGGCGGGAACAGCTTTAGGCTGGGCGTCTATCTGGGAGGAAACCATGAAGCTGCCGCACCCGCACGTTGATGCCGATGGATTAGAGGAATTCTCGGTGGTGTTCACCGACCGCTCGCTGAACCACATGTCGGCGAAGTTTCAGGCGGTGATGCGCGATGTTTCGGGGCTGCTGAAAGAGGTTTATGGCGGATCTGCGGTTGCCTTGGTGCCCGGCGGCGGCACCTACGCCATGGAAGCGGTGGCGCGGCAGTTCGGGCAGGGCCATGCGCTGATCGTGCGGAATGGCTGGTTTTCCTACCGCTGGAGCCAGATCGACGGTGGTGATGGCGCGGCAGACCGGCAACGGCGCGCAGGCGGCTTTTGCGCCGCCTCCGGTTGACGAGGTTTGCGCTAAAATTCGTGAGGCGCGGCCCGATGCGGTGTTTGCGCCGCATGTGGAGACATCGAGCGGGATCATCCTGCCGGACGATTATATCGCGCAGGTGGCGGCTGCGGCGCATGAGGTGGGGGCGCTGATGGTGCTCGACTGTATCGCCTCGGGCTGCATCTGGGTGGATATGGCGGCGACCGGGGTGGATGTGCTGATTTCAGCCCCGCAAAAGGGCTGGTCTGCTTCGCCCGCCGCCGGGATCGTGGTGATGGGGCCGCGCGCCGAAGCGCGGTTGGCAGAGA
This sequence comes from Paracoccaceae bacterium, assembly GCA_009773375.1. Taxonomy (GTDB): domain Bacteria; phylum Pseudomonadota; class Alphaproteobacteria; order Rhodobacterales; family Rhodobacteraceae; genus Cypionkella. The sequence continues at coordinate 76,036 of WRPH01000015.1, read as the reverse complement.
CGAATTCAAACAGTTTTGCGCTGGACCTGAAGAAATGGCGTAGCATCATGGCGGCTTATGAGGGTGGCGGGCATGCCTATCATGCCACCATGCCGACCGATGCGATTGTCGGTTTCCGCGACGCCATGCTGGAAACCAAAGCGATGGGTTTTGCCGAGGCCAAGGCGGCACAATGGGAACTGGGGCGGGCGGTGCGAGCGATGCTGGCTGTGCGCGGCGTGGTGTCAGTCGCTGCCGATGGCTTCGCAGCACCAGGGGTGGTGGTTTCTTATACCGATGATCCGGCAGTGCAAAATGGCAGCAAATTCCGTGAGTTGGGCATGCAAATTGCCGCGGGTGTGCCGCTGCAGGTCGGCGAGGGCGCCGATTTCCGCACCTTCCGGCTGGGCCTGTTCGGGTTGGACAAGCTGAAGGACGTCGCCGCGACACTGGCGCGGCTGCGGCGCGGTGTTGAGGCGGTGCTTTAGCGCAACCTACCGCACGCCGATCCCGGCTTTCATCAGCGTCTTGCGCACCGGGGCAATCGAGTAGAGCGCGTTCAGGGCGCCAGCGCGCAGGTCGCGCAGCATCTGGCCTTCGATCATCGAGGCGCGATTCAGCGCGTCTATCCCGGCGACACGCGCTTTCACGTCAAGGTGGCGGCGGCGGTGGTAGGCATCGAGCATCTGCGCCGAGTCAAGCCCCGCCGGGTCGGCTTGCGCCAGATCGAGCAACGCGGTCAGGTCGGCAAGGCTCATGTTCAGCCCCTGCGCGCCGATGGGTGGCACAACATGCGCGGCTTCGGCGATCAGCGCCACCCGTTCGCCCGCCATGCGTTCGGCGATCTGACTGATGATCGGCCAGACGCTGCGCCGCGAGATCAGCGTCAGCGGGCCAAGTAGTTGACAAGAGCGCAGGTTCATCGCGGCCTCAAACTCGGCGACTGGCAGGGCGGCGAGGCGCTGCACCTCGGGGCCGGTTTCCATCCAGACCACGGCGGAGCAGGGTTGGCCGTCGCGGTCGGGCAGTGGCACCAAGGTGAACGGGCCGCCGGAGCGGTGAATCTCGGTCGAGACATTGTTATGCGGCAGGCTGTGGCGCACCGCAAAAGCAAGCGCCTTCTGTCCATAACGGATGGTTTTTATAGCAATACCAAGGGCTTCACGCATAGTCGACCTGCGGCCGTCGGCGGCGATCACCAGTCGGGCGCTGACTTTCCGGCCATCTGACAGGGTAACCAAAGCCTCGGCCTCGCGGGTCAGCAGTTTGGTGGTGGCGATGCCGGGCAGGAAGGTGACGTTTGGCAACTCTGCCAGTCGCGCCACCATTTCCCGCCGCAGCAGCCAGTTTGGCAGATTCCAGCCAAAGGGCTGGTCGGAAATATCGGCGGCGTCGAAATCCTTGATCACGCGCGGCTCAGGTGTAGGGCCACCGGCATCGACGATGCGCATGATTTGCAGGGGGGCTGCAAAGGGCTCCAGCCGTTGCCACAGTCCCGCCGCCTGCAACACCGGAATCGACGGGTGCAGGAAGGCGGTGGTGCGCAAGTCGGCACCTTCGGCTTCCATGCTGGTGACCGGCGCGGTCGGGTCGGCGCAGATCACCGAAAACCCGCGGCTACCGAAGGCGGCGGCGGCGGAAAGCCCGGCCACCCCACCGCCAGAGATCAGAATATCGGTGGAAATGCGTGTCATGTCTGGCCCCTTTGCCCGCAGTTTTACGCCTGTGCCTGCGGAAAGCGAAGCGACAAAGCGTCCCGGCTCAGGGCAGGGAAATGTAGATGAAAAAGACGAACATCAAGGGCACCACCGGCAGCGCACACATCACCAGCGCGACAAGGCCCCAGGTTTTCACCGCCAGCACCACGCCAGTCAGCAGGATGGTCAGCAGGTAAAACACGATGTTGATGTCGCGGCCGATATCACGGGCGAGCGGGGTGAGGATGGGCAGGCGGATGGATGCGGTCATCTGGGACTCCTTTGCTGAGTCCTAGATATTTGTTTTCGCGCCCCCGCCCACGCGGTGCATTGCCGCAGGTCAGATCAACTTGGCCAGAAAGGCTGCAAGATCATCGGTGTGGTGGTGAATATGAAGCGATTTCAGCGGTTTGGGTGCGACATGCACCGTGCGCATGCCCAGGTCGTGCGGGGCAGCCAGGTTGCGCGGGTCGTCTTCGAACATCGCAGCGGTGGCGGGGTTCAGGCCATCTTGCACAAAAATAGATTCAAAGGCAGCCCGTTCCGGTTTCGGGCGAAAGCCCGCGTGCTCGACGCCATAGACCGCATCGAACAGACCGGTCAAACCGCGCGCTTCCAGCACGCGATGGGCGTAAGGCTCGCAGGCATTGGTATAGACAATGCGGCGGCCGGGCAGGGCGCGGATGCGGGCGGCCAGTTCGGGGTCGGCAGGAAGCACAGAGAAATCAATATCATGCACGTCTTGCAGATAGGGGGCCGGGTCGATGTCATGTTCGCGCATCAGCCCGGCAAGCGTGGTGCCGTAGTGATCCCAGTAGTGCTGGCGCAGCCGGCTCGCCTCGGTGCGCCCAACCCCAAGCGCCTGCATTACCCAAGCGGTCATCCGCGCCTCGATCTGGTCGAACAAGCGGAATTGCGGCGGGTAAAGCGTGTTGTCGAGGTCGAAGACCCAGGCGGTGACATGATGGAACTGTTGTTTGACCATCAAGCAGCGATAGCGCGAACCGCGCGGCACGGCAATCGCTTGATCATGTGACGCCGGCGGTTCAGGCGGGAAAGGGTTGCGCGAAATCGCAAAGCGTTGGCTGGGCTATCCGCACGAAGACTTTTTCAATTTATCTTGTTCCATGCAAACCCATCCCGCTCTAGTGTGCGGCAGAATTTGGAGGGCAGGCCGTGCAAAAGGACGCTTACACGCTGATCCTGGAGTCGATCGAGGGAGGGGTTTACAAGCCCGGCGACCGGCTGGTGGAATCCGAACTGGCCGAGCGGCTGGGCGTATCGCGGACTCCGGTGCGCGAGGCGCTGCAAAGGCTTGAAACCCAAGGCATGTTGTCACGCGATGGCCGCAGCCTGATTGTCGCCTCGTTGGATCACAACCAGTTGGCGGAGCTTTACACGGTGCGCACCGAGCTGGAAGGGCTGGCGGCACGGTTGGCGGCGCGGCATGCGACGGATGAGGAAATCCGCGTGCTGCGCTGCATGGTCGAGGATGACCGGGCCTTGCTGGGCGGCGACCCGCGCGTGCTGTCGCGCGCCAACAAGCGGTTTCACAAGCTGATCCATCTGGCCAGCCACAACCGCTTTCTGGTGCAGCAACTGGATCTGGTGCATCGGTCGATGGCCCTGATGGCGACCACGTCCTTCGCTGCAGAGGGTCGCGACGAAGTGGCTTTGGCCGAACACGACCAGATCGTGCGCGCCATCGAGGCGCACGACGGTGATGCTGCCTATCAAGCGTTGAAATCGCATATCTCCAAGGCGTTCGAAACCCGGCTGCGGGTGGATGCGGGCGAGTTGAAGACGCGCTAAAGGTCGAAATGACCGTGGCTGGTCTTGTCCCAATAGAAGGGCTTGGTCAGCAGCTCCCACAGTGCCTTGTAGGCGGCAAGGGTGCCAAGCGGGTGGTAAAACGTCAGGCTGACGGCCCACAGCGGGTTCAGCCGGTGTTTGGTCCGGCGCATCCCGGCGATGTCAAAGCCGATGGTCAGCGCTGAAACGGCGAACATGCTGACATAAAGCAACGTGAAGGCGGCGGGATTTATCGTCTGGACCACTGGATGCGGCACACCAAACGGTACTAGCCAGAATGACCACAACAGCGGTGCCAGCAGCGACTGCAGCACCGATCCCAGAAATTGCACCTGCAAGCCGATGAAGCGGCGTGGACCAAGTTGCGTCCACAGCAGGCGCGGATTGCGCATGTGGGTGAGCCACGTCATCATATAGCCCTTGATCCAGCGTGACCGTTGCTTGACCCAAGGCAAGGACCGGCAGTTTGGCTCTTCAAAGGTGGTGGTGTCGATCAGTTCGGTGCGATAGCCGTGGCGGGCCAGTCGCAGGCCAAGATCGGCATCCTCGGTAACGTTTTGCGCATCCCAACCGCCCAATGCTTCCAGTGCGCGGCGGCGGAAAAACAGCGTGGTGCCCCCCAGCGGGACAGCCAGCCCCATGCGTTCGATCCCCGGCAGATACATGCGGAACCACGAGGCATATTCAATGGTAAAACAGCGCGCCAGCCAGTTGCTGCGGGGATTGTAGAAATCCAGCACGCCTTGCAGGCACACCACCTCGGGCCCGCGTTGGTGAAAACGATCCACGACCTTGCGGATCTGGTCGGATTCAGGCGCATCTTCGGCATCATAGACACCAATGATCGAACCACGGCAATGATCGAGCGCATAGTTCAGCGCCCGCGGCTTGGTCTTGACCGACCCGTCCGGCACGACGATAACCCGCATCCAGCCCGGCAAATCGGCATGGTGGAGCGCGGTCCGGGTCAGTTGATCTTCGGCTTCGACCACCAGAAGAATATCCAGCAAGTCACGCGGGTAATCCAGCTTGCCCAGCCGGGCAGCAAGGCGCGGGGCGATGTCGCTCTCGCGGTAGAGCGCCACGATGATTGACACGGTGGGCAAGTGCGCAACAAACGGCGGATTCTGCGCCGCAGGTTCAGGGCGGTGCATCAGCAAGAGGGCGATGACCTTCATCACATTCGCGGCCAGCATGGCAAGAGTTGCCAAACCGAAGGCGGTGAACAGAAAGCCAAGCGGTTGGAAAAAGGCGAAAATTGCCAGAATGGATGCAAGAAGCAGCGCCGGACGTTGCAAGGTCGTGCTGTGGTAATTGCGGCAGCTTTCTTCTGGGGCAACTCTGGTTTCCGCTGCCCTTGCCAGACGCGGACCATGCAGGGCCAAAACGGCAGTCTCAATCTGATGCATCGGCGCAACAGCCAATGCAACCGGGCCAAAGACCGCCTCTAACCGCGGCTTGTGGCGCTGAAATTGATCGGGGTAAGCGGTTGCAACCACTGTAACCTGCCCGGCTTTGCACCACGGCAGCAAGCCGTTGGTCAATGCATCGACAGTGCCCAACTGCTGCATCAGCCGAGGGTCCGGCGGCCGCTTGGCCAGATCGGCAACGCTGACCTGCCAATGCTGCGCAATGGCTTCGTAAAGCGTCAGTGCAGGCAGCACCTCGCGCGCCAACAGAATATCTGTCAAATGGCGGCCAAGTTGGTCTTGCAGGGCCAAGACCTGCGTCATGGCATGCGGCGCAACCAGTCCGTCTTGCAGCAGCACCGCTGCAAAAGTCTTCATGGATGGCCGTGGCAGCGCAGCTGCCCGGACCGATCGTCCCACAGTGGCAAGATTATGAACAGGACGAAGCGGCGTGAACAACATGAACCCTCCGGGCGGCAGGTCCAACCTGCGCACGAAGAGTTAACGCTTCATTAATTCACTCAGAATATCCGGGCGAATTGCCGTAAAATTCTGGTTTTCCTGTCGGTTAAGCTGCGCGACGGGCGCGGATCGCCTCGGCAAACCGCTCGAACAGATAGTAGCTGTCCTGTGGGCCAGGCGAGGCCTCCGGATGGTATTGCACCGAGAAGATCGGCTTGCCATCCACTGCGATGCCACAGTTTGAACCGTCGAACAACGACACATGGGTTTCGCTGACGCCTTTTGGCAGCGTCTGGCTATCCACGGTGAAGCCGTGGTTCATCGAGGTGATTTCCACCTTGCCAGTGGTCAGGTCTTTTACCGGATGGTTGGCGCCGTGGTGGCCGTGGTTCATCTTGACTGTCTTGGCACCCAAGGCCAGCGCAAGCATCTGATGTCCAAGGCAAATCCCGAACATCGGCAGATCATGCGCCAGCACGCCCTGAATCATCGGCACGGCATAAGCGCCGGTTGCGGCGGGGTCGCCGGGGCCGTTTGACAGGAACACGCCTTCAGGGCTCAGCGCCAGCACGTCTTCGGCGGTGGCGGTGGCGGGCAGCACGGTGACTTCGCAACCCGCCGACGCAAGACAGCGCAGGATGTTGCGCTTGGCACCATAATCAATCGCCACCACACGGAGGCCGGGGCCACTGCGCTTGGTGTAGCCCGCAGGCCAGGCCCACAACTGTTCATCCCACGAATAGGATTGCGTGCAGGACACATCCTTGGCCAGATCAAGCCCGACCAGACCTGCCCAGGCGCGCGCCTTTGCGACCAGCGCGCCAATGTCGAAGTTGCCCGCCGGATCGTGGGCCAGCGCCACATGCGGTGCGCCTTGCTGGCGGATGGCACGAGTCAGGCGGCGCGTATCGATACCGCCAACGCCGATACGGCCCTTTTGCGCGAGCCAACTCTGCAAATCAGCAGTAGAACGCCAGTTCGACGGCTCGGTCGGGTCCCATTTCACCACCATGCCAGCGGCAACCGGCATGGCGGTTTCGTCGTCTTCGACGTTGACGCCGGTATTGCCGATATGCGGGAACGTGAAGGTGACAACCTGACCCGCGTAAGACGGGTCGGTCATGATTTCCTGATAGCCGGTCATCGCGGTGTTGAACACCAGCTCGGCCACCGTTTCCCCCTTGGCTCCAAAGCCATGGCCATAGAACACCGAGCCGTCAGAAAGCGCGATGCAGGCGGTCGGGCGGGTTTCGGAGGAGGTGGGCATGGTGGCGACTCCCATTGGCAAAATCTGCCGGACACTAGTTGCAGGGGCTGGCAGGGTCAAGGGTTTGCCGCAAAAGGATTTCATATGGTTATCAAAGGCTTGCGCTTTGCGGGTTCGGTTGCGCGAAAACGGGCGCGGGTGTATGGTCGCGAAGAGTTTCAAGGAGTGCGGAAGATGGCGTTGCGCGAGCGGCTGCAAGAGGCGGTGAAAGAGGCGATGAGGGCCAAGCAAGCCGAGCGGCTTTCGGCGCTGCGGATGATTTCTGCATCGATCAAAGACCGTGAAATCGCCGCGCGCGGCGAGGGCGGTGAAGTGGGCGATGCCGATATTCTGGCACTGTTGGGCAAGATGGTGAAGCAACGCCAGGAATCGGCAAAAGCCTATGCGGTGGGCGGGCGGCCCGAGCTGGAGGCGAAAGAGTTGAATGAGATCAAGGTGATCTCTGAATTCTTGCCGCAACAGCTGAGCGCGGATGAAGTAGAAGCGGCGATCGCGGCGGCGGTGGCGGAAACGGGCGCTGTCAGCCTCAAGGACATGGGCAAGGTCATGGCGGTGCTGAAGGGCAAATATACCGGCATGATGGATTTTGGCGCAGTCGGCGGGTTGATCAAGGCGCGGCTGGGCTAAGGCGCAAAATCCTTTTGAAGGATTTTGGTTAAATTCTTTTGCAAAGAATTTAGGCTCGACGCGTGGCGCTGAGCCTTCTTCTTAGCTCAATGTCCAGCGCGAGACGTTCCTCGGGTGACAAGAACGCCCCCAGCTCCACCTCGCGGCCATTGCCTGTAAGGGTCAGATAGTCTGGCACGGGGCCTTTGGTTTTGTGAAGCGTGACTCGAACCCAGTGCGGGTTGGCCTGCCAGCGATGTTCCCCCTTGCGGTCATGCCGGGTCAAGCTGATCTCGTCGCGGTCAAGCCGTAGATCCTCCAGAGTCTCGCCATCTTTGAAGCTTCGACTCAGCGCGGTCCAGATTCCCCACAGGGTCAGCAGCAAAAATGGCAGCAGCCCCCAGAGCACCGGCGATCCAAGCAGCACCAGCAGCGGCAGGGCGATCAACGCGGCAGTGCTTCCAATAAACCAGACCATGCCGCGCCGGGGTAGCGAGCGGTAGGGCCACAGATGCAGCCGCTGGGTATCGCCATCTGAGGGGAGCCATTCGTAGGGCATGCGGAAATCATAGCGCGCCGGTTTGACAAGAAAAGGGGGCAGTGCGGATCGGTAGTTTGAAAAGCAAAAAGCCCCGCTTTGCTGCGGGGCTTTTCTCATTTTACCAAACCTTAGTGGCCGTGGCTGTGATCCCAATCGGACCGCTTCGGCAGCTGCTCGAACGTGTGTTCGGGCGGCGGGCAGGGCAGGGTCCATTCCAGGGTGTCAGCGTATTCGTTCCAGTAGTTGTTCTCGGTCACGCGCTTGCCTGCGAACAGGGTGTAGAACACGATGACGATGAAGAACACAAAGGACGCGAAGGCGATGAAGGCACCGATCGTCGAGACGTAGTTCCAGTAGGCGTAAGCCTCGGGATAGTCGATGTAGCGGCGCGGCATGCCCTGACGGCCCAGGAAGTGCTGCGGGAAGAAGGTCAGGTTGGAGCCGATGAACATCATGAAGAAGTGCAACTTGCCCGCCCATTCCGGATACTGGCGGCCCGACATCTTGCCGATCCAGAAGTAGACCCCGGCAAAGATGCCGAACACGGCACCAAGCGACATCACATAGTGGAAGTGTGCGATGACATAGTAGGTGTCATGATAGGCGCGGTCGACCGGAGCCTGCGACAGCACAATGCCAGTCACGCCGCCGACGGTGAACAGGAACAGGAAGCCGAAGGCGAACAGCATCGGCGTCTTGAATTCGATCGAGCCGCCCCACATCGTTGCGATCCACGAGAAGATCTTGATGCCGGTCGGCACCGCGATCACCATGGTTGCCAGCATGAAGTAGGATTGCTGGGTCAGCGACATGCCGACTGTATACATGTGGTGTGCCCAGACGACGAAGCCCAGCACGCCGATTGCAACCATCGCGTAAACCATCGGCAGGTAGCCAAAGATCGGTTTGCGCGAAAAGGTCGAAATCACCTGGCTGATGATGCCGAAGGCCGGGATCACGATGATATACACTTCCGGGTGGCCGAAGAACCACAGGATGTGCTGATACAGAATCGGGTCACCGCCGCCCGAGGGCTGGAAGAAGGTGGTGCCGAAGTTACGGTCGGTCAACAGCATGGTGATAGCGCCTGCCAGCACCGGCAGCGACAGCAGAATCAGCCATGCGGTGACGAAGATCGACCAGCCGAACAGCGGCACTTTATGCAGGGTCATCCCCGGCGTGCGCATGTTCAGGAAGGTGGTGATCATGTTGATCGCGCCCAGAATCGACGAGGCCCCCGACAGGTGAACCGCGAAAATCGCGAGGTCCATCGAGTAGCCGCCTTCGTTGGTCGACAGCGGCGGGTAAAGCACCCAGCCCACGCCCGAACCCAGTTGGTCGTTGCCCCCCGGCGACAGCACCGAGGCAACTGCCAGCGAGGTGCCAGCGACATACATCCAGTAGGACAGGTTGTTCATCCGCGGGAAGGCCATGTCCGGCGCGCCGATTTGCAGCGGCATGAAATAGTTGCCAAAACCGCCGAAAAGCGCCGGAATCACCACGAAGAACATCATCAGGATGCCATGCGCGGTGACGGTCACGTTCCAGACGTGGCCGTTGGGGGTGCAGGTCTGCGCGGCATCTGCCACAAAACGCATACCCTCGGTGCACATGTATTGCACGCCCGGCTCCATCAGCTCCAGGCGCATGTAGACGGTAAAGATCACCGAAATCAGGCCGACGAGGCCCGAGGTGAACAGGTAAAGGATCCCGATATCCTTGTGGTTCGTCGACATGAACCAGCGGGTGAAGAACCCTTTGTGCTCATGGTCGTGGCCATGGATGGCTGCGTCGGCCATTGGCATCTCCCGTTGTCGTTGCATTACTGGTCCGCGCGTGAGCTCTCACGCCGGATTACAATTGCGTGTTTAGTTTGCCGCATGGGGCAGAGCAATCTTCAAGTTTGATCTGGATCAATTTTTCACGTTTGAAGTGCCGCTTTTGCAGGCCATCCCGCCGACCGGGGCGAGCGGGCATGAAAAAGCCCGGCTGCCATGTCGGGCAACCGGGCAGATCGTGTGGCCGAAAGGGCGGATTACTGCGCCGGTTTCAGCGAAGCCAGATAGGCGGCCATATCCTCGCCACCCTTTGCCAGCTTGAAGGTCATCTTCGACTTCGCGTCATCTTCGCCGGTGGCGGTTTTCAGCCAAGCGGCCGGGTCAGCAACATAAGCAGCCAGCGAAGCCTCATCCCAGACGGCACCGTCTTCGCCGGCTTCGACGATCGATTCACCGTATTTGAAATCAGCAACCGAGCCGATCTGACGACCGATCACACCATAAAGGTTCGGGCCGGTCTTGCCGCCTTTGACAACTTCGGTGCCATCATCAGCAATGATCGAGTGGCAGGCTTTGCATTTTTTGAAGTCAGCTTCGCCTTTGGCCGCGTCCCCGGCAAAGGCCGGAGCGGCAAGTACTGCCAGGGTCAGCCCAGCGATCAGGGAAAATTTGGTCATGATGTCCTCATCGGTAGCGGGTGCGACTGAGTCGCTTGTGGATTCGCCCCCAATCTGTGAGCCTTTGGCGATTGATATGCAATTACAGCGTGGCGATATGTCCTATCTCTTAAGGAAAAAACCGCGGGAAGGTGCGGGCCAGCGCGGCATCGACATCGGCCATGGTGACAGGCAAGCCAAGATCGACAAGGCTGGTGACACCATGGTCGCGGATGCCACAGGGCACGATACCGCCGAAATGTGACAGATCCGGTTCGACATTGATCGAGATACCGTGAAACGACACCCAGCGCCGCAGCTTGACGCCGATGGCGGCGATCTTGTCTTCGCGCGGGCTGCCATCGGGGTTGGCTGGCTTGTCGGGCCGCACCACCCAAACCCCGACCCGTCCGGTACGGCGCTCGCCCTTGACGTTGAATTCGGCCAGCGTGGCGATCACCCAGTTTTCCAGCGCGCAGACAAATTTGCGCACATCACGGCCGCGTTCATTCAGGTTCAGCATGCAATAGGCAACGCGCTGGCCCGGCCCGTGGTAGGTGTATTGGCCGCCGCGCCCAGCCTCGAACACCGGGAACCGATCCGGGTCTGTCAGGTCTTCGCGCCGCGCCGAGGTGCCTGCGGTGTAAAGCGGCGGGTGTTCCAGAAGCCAGACCGCCTCGGCGGCGCGCCCTTCGGCGATCGCGGCGGCCCGCGCCTCCATTGCAGCAAGGGTCTCGGCATAGGGAGCAAGCCCCGGAAGATGCTGCCAGTCAACTGCGGTCATGGGCCTGTCCTCTTGATACCGCTCAGAAATGGCGCGGGCCGTGGCAGAATGCAACCGGGCAGCGGGCTTGTCTGCGTTCCGGTGCAGAATCCCCCTTTTCATCCGACCGTTGTGCAGCTAAACAGCCGCCACCTTAGCCGGATCAGTGCGGATGTGGCGGAATTGGTAGACGCGCAGCGTTGAGGTCGCTGTTCTTTAATCGGAGTGAAAGTTCGAGTCTTTTCATCCGCACCAATCCGGCAAGGTGGTTTGAGCAATCGCTCACCAAGACGCGGCAGTTCCATAAAATTGGGCTTTTAACTTTGGGTTAGGCTGTTGGCCTTAGGCTCGGGTTTCGCACACCTGTGTGCGTTTCACGTTCGAGGCCCCATGTCTGTCCTGCATCCCCCGTCGCCTGCCATGCCGAACTTGCGTCTTATGGCGGTGATCTGACATGGTAACAGGCACCAGCGGCAACGACTCCATGGTCGGCGGGTCGGGCAACGACACGATTTTGGGCGTAGCGGGCAACGACACGCTATCCGGCTTTGACGGTAACGATGAACTCTATGGCGGCACCGGCGCAGATTCTGTCTACGGCGGCAACGGTAATGATGCGGCCTCGGGCGGGGCGGGCAATGATCTGCTCGACGGCGGCACCGGAGCAGACAACCTTGTTGGCGGTCAGGGCGTTGACAGTCTTTACGGCGGCACTGGCAACGACACCATCATTGGGGACGGTCAATGGTTGAGCAGCAGCGCAATGGCCAGCGGCGCGCTGGGGTTTCCGACCACTCTGACCATCGTCAACAACGCCGATGGGCCGGTAAAGCTGTGGTGGATTGATAGTCTTGGCAACCAGCAATTTGTGACCACAATAGCGACCGGGCAGACCTATTCATTCTCGACGCTGACCAGCAATAATTATGTGCTGTTGGACGATCAGAATTATTACCTCGACGCCATTACCGGTGCCAGCAACCAGACCTTCACCTATGCAGCGCCTTTGGGCGATCTTGCCTATGGCGGCGCGAATGATGATCTGATCGTGTCGCAATATGGCGACGACACCGTCTACGGCGATGATGGCGACGACACCGTTTACGGCGGCTATGGCAAGGATTCGATCTTTGGCGGCACAGGAAACGATTCGCTGCTGGGCGAGGCGGGCGATGACAGCGTTTTCGGCGGCAGTGGCAACGACACCGTCTCGCTGGGCGACGGCAATGACAGCTTCGGCGGCTGGTCGTCCGACGAATCCGGTGACGACAGCATCGACGGCGGTTTGGGGAATGATTCGATCAATGGCGGCTTTGGCAATGACAGTCTCTATGGCGGTGAAGGCGATGACTGGCTGACCGGGGCACAGGGTAGCGATAGCCTCTATGGCGGGGCTGGAACCGACAGCTTTGCCATCACCGACGATCACCAGGGCGATACCATTTTTGGCGGTGAAAGCGCGGGCGACAATGACCTGATCACTTTTGCCAACTATACCTCAACCCAGGGCGTCAGTGTGACCTTCAGTGGCACCGAGGCCGGGAGTTACGTCTATCAGGGCGGCGCAAGCGGCAGTTTCTCGGAAATCGAAGCGATTGCGGCGACAAGCTATGATGATACGCTGAATGCCGCCGCCGCGACAGGAAACGTGCAGCTTTTCGGTATGGCGGGCGATGACCTCATCACCGGTGGCGCGGGCAACGACACGATCTATTTCGGCGCAGGCAATGACACGGTCTTTGGCGGTGCCGGTCGCGATCTGATCGACGACATCTCGCAAGGAGTCGAAAGCGGCGCCAACCTGATTGATGCTGGCAGCGGAAATGACACCGTCTGGGCCGGGGCGGGCAATGACACCGTGCTGGGCAGTGCGGGCGACGATCTTCTGATGGGTGAGGCTGGCTCTGACAGTCTGTCTGGTGGCGTCGGCGCGGATTCGCTTTATGGCGGCGACGGCAGCGACACTCTCGATGGTGGCGCGGGTAACGACCTGTTGTCAGGCGGCGACGGCGGGGACACTTTTCTGATCGGCGGATCGGACGGAACGGATACGATCACAGGCGGCGAAACCGGCAGCGATTGGGATACGCTGAGCTTCACCAACCCGGCCACCCAAGGCGTCAGCGTTACCTTTACCGGCACAGAGGCGGGCAGCTACAGCTACAATGGCGGTGCGGCGACGGGCAGTTTCAGCCAGATCGAGGTGGTCACTGGCAGCGGTCTTGCGGACACCATCGACGCAAGTGCAGTCGGCAGCGGCGTGAATGTCAACGGCGGTGGTGGTGGCGATTCGATTACGGGCAGCAGTGGCAACGATTTCGCCTCGGGCGATGACGGCAACGATAGTATCTGGGGGGGCGCGGGCGATGACACGCTGAACGGCAACCTCGGCGATGATCAGCTTTACGGTGGCAGCGGCAACGATCTGATCCTGACGAACACCGGCAATGACGCGGCCTTTGGCGGCGATGGCAATGACTACCTTTCAGACCAGACCGGCAGTGCCACCCTTTCGGGTGACGCCGGGCAGGATAGTCTTTATGGCGGGGACGACGCCGATTGGCTTTATGGTGGCGGTGAGAATGACCTGCTCGACGGCGGCAGCGGCAACGATGTCTTGCAGGGTGGCGCTGGCAACGATCTGCTGACAGGCGGCAGCGGCAACGACAGGTTCGATTTGCGCGCGGCGGGTGGCGCCGATGTGATCAGTGACTTTGATACGGCGTTGACCGGCGGTTTTACCGCCGATCAACTGGATGTGTCAGACCTGCGAAATCCTGACGGCTCTGCCTGACCTTCCCCGGCGGGGAAAGCGTGGTGCTGACCGGGGTCAGCCCGGCCTTCGCGGCGCAACCCGGCGTCCTGCACGCGATGGGTGTGCCATGCTTTGCAGCAGGAACCCGGATTCTGACCCCGCATGGCGAGCGCGCGGTCGAACATCTGGCTGTGGGTGATCTGGTGATGACCTCTTCAGGGCAGGCAGAGCCGGTGTTATGGTGTGGGCACCGAACCGTCATCAATCTGGCTGTGCACTCCCATTTGCGCCCGATCCGGCTGGCCACCGGTGCCTTTGGTGCCCGGCGCGTCTTGACCCTTTCACCGCAACACGCGGTTTATGTGACAGGCCCGGCAGGTCCCGCGCTTGTCCGGGCCCGCCATCTGGCCGAATTCGACGCGCAGGCGCGGGTTGCGCACGGTCTGCGCCGGGTGGACTATCACCATTTCCTGCTGCCCCGACATGCGTTGGTATTTGCCGAAGGCGCGCTGGTGGAAAGCTTTTACCCCGGTGCGGTCGCCTTGGCGGCGCTGCTGCCGCAGGATATGCTGCAAGTTCGCCACGCAATTCTGGCACAGGTGCCGCCAGACGCGGCAAAGGCCCCAAAAAGTCTGGCTCAACATTATGGCCCGCGCTGTATGGCCCTGCTGTCGCGCCGCGAAGCGAAGGCTTGGCTGGCAGTGCGCTTGCCGGATCTGCTGTCGCATGACCAGCGCGTGGCGGGCGTCCGGGAATCAGTGAGCGCTATCACCACGGGTTGATTCCGCCTTGGTCTGTCCCAGTGGCGTCATGATCGCAGCCGATCTGGCTGCACTGCCGTTCAATAAGTGCCGTTCTATACGGCAAATGCGGCGCAAAATGCCCGATTGGCCGCGAATGCGTGTGACAACTTTGCGCAGCGCAGAAGGCAATTGCCATCGGTAGGGCCATTGCCTTAAGCGTATCTGACAAGCGCAGGAAAACTGCCGGACAAATGGGGAGAATGGCGTGGTTGCATCCAGCCCGAACGACGCTTACGTCGCTTTTGAGCATGTTCAGAAAAGCTATGATGGCGTTTCTCTGGTCGTCAAAGACCTGAACCTGTCGATTGGAAAGGGCGAGTTCCTGACCATGCTGGGGCCATCAGGCTCGGGCAAGACAACCTGCCTGATGATGTTGGCCGGGTTCGAAACCGCAACGAACGGCCGGATCATGCTGAACGGCACCAACATCAACGAAGTGCCGCCGCACAAGCGCGGCATTGGCATGGTGTTTCAGAACTACGCTCTGTTCCCGCACATGACAGTCGGTGAAAATCTTGCCTTCCCGCTGGAAGTGCGCGGCATGAGCAAGTCTGACCGCGAGGCCAAGGTCAAGCGCGCGTTGGACATGGTGCAGATGTATTCCTTCATCAACCGTCGCCCGGCGCAGCTTTCGGGCGGGCAGCAGCAGCGGATCGCTTTGGCCCGTGCGCTGGTGTTTGACCCGGCTTTGGTGCTGATGGATGAACCGCTTGGCGCGCTGGACAAACAACTGCGCGAACATATGCAGTTTGAAATCAAGCACTTGCATGAAAGTCTTGGCATCACCGTGGTTTATGTGACCCATGATCAAGGCGAAGCTCTGACGATGTCGGACCGGGTTGCGGTGTTCAACGATGGCCGCATCCAACAACTTGCTAGCCCGTCAGATCTGTATGAACGCCCGGAAAACAGCTTCGTTGCCCAGTTCATCGGTGAAAACAACAAGCTGCCTGGCACCATCGAAGAACTGTCTGGCGACAAGGCGCTGGTGCGTCTGGCCACCGGCGAATTGATCGACGCGACCGCCGTCAACATCAAGGAAAAGGGTCAGAAAACCCTGGTCTCGATCCGTCCCGAGCGGGTTGAATTCAAGCCCGAAATGATGCCGCCGGGCGCCCATACCATCGCCGCCGAAGTGCTGGAAGTCATCTATATGGGTGACATTCTGCGTGCCGTGCTGAAGGTTGCCGGCTCGGATGGGTTTGTGATGAAGATGCGCAACACGCTGGGGCAGACGCGCCTGAGCCCCGGCCAGAAGATCAGCGTTGGCTGGGATCCGCAGGATGCCCGCGCGCTTGATCCAATGTAATTCCCTCCGTTTTTCTGCCGGAGGGCAGCCGCAGGGACGCGGCTCCTTAACAAACGTCCTTATTCCAAACTGGGAGCTACCGAATGAAGAAAATTCTGATCCTGACCACCGCGCTCAGCACGGTTGCATTTGCCGCTTCGGCTGACGTGACTGTGATGTCGTGGGGCGGCGCTTATGGCGAAGCGCAGAACGAGGCTTTCGTGAAGCCTTTCGTGGCTGCAACCGGCAAAGCTACCATCATGGTTGACAGCGACAACCCGGCACCGGCGATCAAGGCGATGGTCGAAGCAGGCAACGTCACTGTTGACGTGGCCTCGGTCGAATATGCCGATGCGATCCGTCTTTGCGACGAAGGCGTGCTGGAGCCGATCGATGCCGCCTCGCTGCCCGCTGGTGCCGATGGCACCCCGGCTGCCGACGACTTTATCCCCGGTGCAGTGACCGAATGCGGCGTTTCGACCGACATCTGGTCGAACGTGTTCGCCTACGACACCACCAAGTTCCCGGAAGGCCCGAAAGTTGCGGCTGACTTCTTCGATCTGGAGAAATTCCCCGGTAAGCGCGGCCTGCGCAAGGGCGCAAAAGCAGTTCTGGAGCTGGCTCTGATGGGCGACGGCGTTGCCGCTGCTGAAGTCTACAACGTTCTGAGCACGCCCGAGGGTGTGGATCGTGCGTTCGCCAAACTCGACACCATCAAGAAAGACGTAGTGTGGTGGGAAGCTGGTTCTCAGGCACCGCAGCTTCTGGCTGATGGCGAAGTCTCGATGACCACGGCCTATAACGGCCGCATCTTCGCAGCAGCGATGAACGAAGGCAAACCCTTCCAGATCGTCTGGGATGGCCAGATCTACGAAAACGAAATGTTCGTCGTGCCGAAGGGTGCCCCGAACGCGGCTGATGCCATGGAGTTCGTGAAGTTCGCGACCTCGACCGAAGGTCTGCGCGCTTCGGCTCAGCAAATCTCGTACGGCCCGGCGCGTAAATCGTCGCTGGCCACCGAGATCGTCTTCAAGGACGGCAAGACCGTGATGGCGCCGCACTTGCCGACCGCTCCGGAAAACATGGGTAATGCGCTGGAAACTTCGGCGACGTTCTGGGTGGACCATGACGCAGAACTGAACGAGCGCTTCCAGGCTTGGCTGTCGCAGTAATCGCACTGGTGTTTCGGCCTGATTTTGGGCCGGAACGTCACGCCTGATCAAGACCGGGCGCAGTTTTGTCGCTGCGCCCGGAACCTGCCAAAGGGGATGACGGATGGCCGACGCCACCACTGCTTTGTTGACCACCGCCGATGGCCGCCCGCTCAAGGCCGCCTTGGCTACCGCGCAAGCCCGCGCCAAGCGCCGCGCTTTCCTGCTGGTCTTGCCATTGCTCATTTTTGTGCTGCTCAGCTTTCTGGTCCCGATTGCTTACATGTTGAAGCGCTCGGTCGAACACGACGGCTTTTCAACCACGGCGCCCAGCCTGTCGGCTTGGTTCGCGGCCAACCCGGATGTGGCCACCACAGATGTCCCCGAAGAGGCCTATGCCGCGCTGGTGAAAGATCTTGCGCTGATGCAGACCGACCGGACGACCGGCATGGCAGGCACCCGCATCAACTATACCGTGCCCGGTTCGATCTCGATGTTCAAAGCCGGCGCGCGCGAGGCCGCCAACATGGTGCCGCCGTTCAAAGACGCGCTGTTGGCCAGCGATCCCGACTGGGGCGCACCAAGGTTGTGGGCTGCGATGCGCTCTGCGTCCGGCAAATACACCACTGAATTCTACAAGGTTGCCGCAGATCGTAAGCTGACCGACGACGGTTGGGCACAGGGCGGTGACAAGGAACGCATCTATCTGTTTTTGTTCTTCAAAACCTTCCTCGTCTCGGGCATCATTACCGTACTGTGCTTGTTGCTGGCCTTCCCGGTCGCGCATTTGCTGGCGACACTGCCGATGGCGAAATCATCGTTGCTGATGATCCTTGTGCTGCTGCCGTTCTGGACCTCGCTGCTGGTGCGGACGACCTCGTGGATCGCGCTGTTGCAGGAACAGGGCATTGTCAATGACATGCTGGTCGGGCTGGGCCTGCTCGACGATGGAAATCGCCTGACCATGATGTATAACATGACTGGTACAATCGTCGCGATGACGCATGTGTTGCTGCCCTTCATGATCCTGCCGCTGTATTCGGTGATGCGGACGATCCCGCCCAGCTATGCGCGTGCCGCCCGTAGCCTTGGTGCCACCAGCTGGACCACTTTCCGCCGGGTGTATCTGCCGCAAACCTTGCCCGGCATCGCCGCAGGCTCGCTGTTGGTGTTCATTCTGGCGGTCGGCTACTACATCACCCCGGCCTTGGTCGGCGGTGCCGATGGTCAGCTGATTTCCAACCTGATCAGCTTCCACATGACGAAATCGAACTGGTCGCTCGCCGCCGCCATCGCTGCAATGCTTTTGGCCGCGATCCTTCTGCTGTACTGGGTTTATGACCGGCTTGTCGGCATCGACCGTCTGAAACTCGGGTGATATCATGGCACTACCGATCTACGCATCCCCGCTCGAGAAAGCATGGCACCTGACCTACAAGGTGATTTGCGGGCTGATCTTCCTGTTCCTGATCGCACCGATCCTGATTGTGATCCCGCTGTCTTTCAACGCCGAGGCCTATTTCACCTTCAGCCCCAAAATGCTGGCTTTCGACCCCGACGGCTATTCGCTGCGCTGGTATGACACGCTGCTGACCCTGGGCCACCCGGCACCGGAAGGCCCGCGCGATGCCGTGTGGTGGAGCTTGGCCTGGGAGAAAGCCACCTGGATCAAGGCGGCGAAAAACTCGCTTTGGGTGGGCCTTTGGGCAACGGTTCTGGCCACGACGCTGGGCACCATCGCTGCACTCGGACTGTCGCGGCCGGAAATGCCCTATCGCCGCCTGATCATGGCGACGCTGATCTCGCCGATGATCGTGCCGATCATCATCATCGCGGTGGGGATGAGCTTCTTCTACGCCAAGGCTTGCATCCCGCTTGACAGCACGATGGGGCAGATCTTCGGGGTTTTCCTGTCGAACAAGGGCTGCCTTGCCAACTCGCACCTTGGGGTGATCACCGCCCACGCCATTCTTGGCATTCCCTTCGTGATCATCACCGTGACGGCAACGCTGTCCGGTTTTGACCAATCGCTGATCCGCGCCGCGCATTCACTGGGGGCAAACCCGCGCACCACGTTCTTCAAAGTGGTGATGCCGCTGATCTTGCCGGGGGTGATCTCTGGTGCGCTGTTTGCCTTCGTGACTTCGTTCGACGAGGTGGTCGCGGTCCTGTTCATCGCGGGGCCAGAACAACAAACCATCCCGCGGCAGATGTTCAACGGCATCCGTGAAGCGATCAGCCCGGCTATCCTGGCGGTGGCGACCATTCTGGTGATCGTCTCGATCTGCTTGCTCGCGACGGTGGAATTGCTGCGGCGCAGGTCGGAGCGGCTGCGCGGCGTGACCCCCCGGTAAGGAAACACGATGACCAACAGCTATGACAAAGGCCGCCTGAATCTGCCGTTCGTCGGTATTTCGACCTTCGGCAAGCGACCCTATGTCGAAGACTGGTCCAGCATCGACGCCGACGTGGCGGTAATGGGCGCGCCGTTCGATTTTGGCACCCAGTTCCGCGCCGGCGCCCGTTTTGGCCCGCGCTCGGTGCGCGAAGCGTCCACCCTGTTCAGTTTTGGCCATGCCGGGGCTTATGATCACGAAGACGATTGCACCTACCTGCCACAATCGGTGCGGATCGTCGACATCGGTGATGCCGATATCATCCATACCGACACCACGCGCAGCCATGCCAATATCCGCAAGGGCGTGCAGGCGATGCTGGAGGCGGGGGCGCTGCCCGTGGTGATCGGCGGCGACCATTCGGTGAATATCCCCTGCATCGAGGCGTTTGAGGGGCAGGGGGATATTCACATTTTTCAGATCGACGCGCATCTGGATTTTGTCGATGAACGCCATGGCGTAACAGTTGGCCACGGCTCGCCGATGCGCCGGGCTGCCGAGAAAAGCTATGTCACCGGGCTGACGCAGGTTGGTATCCGCAACGTGTCTTCGACCACCCGCGAAGGCTATGAGGCAGCGCGGGCGATGGGCACCGATATCCTCTCGGTGCGGCAGGCCCGGGCTTTGGGGGCCGATGGCGTGGTAGACCGCATTCCGGCGGGGGCGCGGGTCTATGTGACGCTGGATATCGACGGCTTTTGCCCCTCGATCGCACCCGGAACCGGCACGCCCAGCCATGGCGGCTTTCTCTATTATGAAGTGCTGGAGATGTTGCAGGCGATTGCCAACCGGCACGAGGTTGTCGGCATGGATCTGGTGGAAGTTGCGCCGGACTATGATCCGACGCAATCGACCAGCATTCTGGCGGCGCAGATTCTGCTGAATTTCCTCGGCTTCATCTTTCATGCCCGCGGCGCGCGATAGGGCGCATTCCGCCATCTAAATCGTCGGCCTCACGGCAAAACATGCAGCCAGCCCCAGGTGGTGAAGATCGAAAGGCCGGTCGCCACCAGCACGGCGCTGGCGCTCACGCGCTTGCCAACGCCATACATATGCGCAAACATATAGGCATTCACCCCAGGCGCCATTGCAGCCGTGATGGTGACCGACCGCAAGCCGTTGATATCCAACCCAAAGCCGAACCGCGCAAGGCCATAGGCAATGCCGGGATGCAGCACCAGCGACGCAAAGCAGACCATGGCGATCAGCCCCTTGTCGCCCTCGGGCCGATAGCGCCACAGCACGCCGCCCAAGCCAAACAGCGCGGCAGGCAGGCCTGATCGCGCCATCATATCAACCGATGCCGCGAAAAATCCCGGCTGCGGCAGGCCGGACAGGTTGACGATGAACCCCGCCGTCAACCCGACTACCAAGGGTTGGGTAAACACGCCTTTGATCACCTGCCGCGCCAGATCGGCATGTGACCGCCCCGGCTCCGCCCGATTGCGCGCCCACTCCATCAGCACGATGCCAAAGGTGTAGATCAGCGGTGCATGGATCGAAATGATCGCAAAATTCCCCGCCAGCGCCTCGGCACCATAGGCGCGCTCGGTGATCGGCACACCCAGCAGTAGCGAGTTTGAAAAGGCACAGGCAAAGCCAATCGCCACAGCATCAGGCAAGGCACGGCCAAAAATCAGCCGCGCGCCAAAGAAGCCAAAGGCATAGCCGCTGAACGCCCCGATATAGAACGACAGCATCATGCCGGGGTTATAGGCCGCGCTCAGATCAAGGCTGGCGATGTTCTTGAACAGCAACAGCGGCAGCGCGAAGCTTTGCGCATAGCGCATCACCCCGTCAACGGCACTGTCATGGAACAGCCCACCCCGCGCCGCCGCATAGCCAAAGCCGATGATCACGAAAACCGGCAGAATGACGTCGAGCAGCGCGCTCATGCGACGTTGTCGAAGCTGATCACCATGCCATCATAGGCGGGGGCCACACCTTTGGGCAATTCATCGACCAGCGTGGCATAATCCATATCCAGATGCATGTTGGTGATCACCGATTGCGCCGGTTTCAGCCGCGCGATCCACTCCAGCGTCAGGTCCAGATGCGCGTGGGTCGGGTGCGGCTTGCGGCGCAACGCATCAATTACAAAGTAGTCAAGCCCTTGCAAATATTGCCAACTGTCTTCCGGGATCGCCACCACATCCGGCACATAGGCCAGCCCGGCCACCCTGAACCCCAGCGCGTCCATCGAACCGTGATCGACCCGGAACGGCGTAAAACTGATCGGCCCCGCTGCTCCCGTCACCTCAAAGCTGCCGTCAATCGAACGCAGGTCGAGGATCGGCGGGTAGGGGCTGCCTTGCGGCTGCACGAATGCATAGGCAAAGCGCGACAGCAGCGCATCTTGCGTCGGCGGATCGGCCCAGACCGGCAGGCGCTGGCGCATGTTGAACACGATCTGACGCAGGTCGTCGATGCCATGGGTGTGGTCTGCGTGCGAATGCGTGTAAACCACGCCATCAAGGCTGCCGATCCCGGCATCCAGCAACTGGTCGCGCATATCCGGCGAGGTATCGATCAGCACCCGCGTCACCGCATCGCCCGCATGGCGTTCTACCAGCATCGAACAGCGACGACGGCGGTTCTTGCGGTTGGTCGGGTCGCAATCGCCCCAATCCCCGCCGAGCCGTGGCACACCGCCCGACGATCCACAGCCAAGGATTACAAAGCGCAACGTCGCCATCATGCCGCCTGCGCTTTCCGCGCGGCCTTGCTGAACAGCCGGTCGAAATTGGCGGTGGTGGCGGCCGCGAATTCTGCCTCGGATACGCCGAACACCTGCGCCCCGACCTTGGCGGTAAAGGCGGTATAGGCCGGTTCGTTGCGCCGCCCACGATAGGGCGGCGGCGCCAGATAGGGGCTGTCGGTTTCCAGCAAGATGCGGTTCAGCGGTGCTTTGGCGAAAATGTCGCGAATTTCCTGCGACTTCGGAAAGGTCGCAACCCCCGACATCGACAGGTAAAACCCCATCTCCAGCGCTGCCTTGGCCAATGCCTCACCCGAGGAAAAGCAATGCATGACACAAGAATAGGGGCGCACCGCCATGCCTTCCGCCAATATCTGCGCCACATCTTCATCAGCCGCGCGGGCATGGATGATCAGCGGCAGCCCGGTTTCCTGCGCGGCCTCAATATGCACCCGCAGGCTGACCTTCTGAATCTCGGCGCTCTCGGCGGTGTAGTGGTAATCCAGCCCGGTTTCGCCAATGCCGACGAATTTCGGGTGCTTTGACAGCGCCACCAGCTGATCCACCGTAGCCAAAGGCTGCTCGGCGGCGCTCATCGGGTGGGTGCCAGCGGCGTAGTAGACGCCCGGATACGCCTCGGCAATCGCGCGGACGGCGGGCTCGTTATGCAGTTTGGTGCAGATCGTCACCATCCGGCTGACGCCCGCTTCCTGCGCACGCGAGATGATCTGCGCCAACTCGTCGTTGAAATCCGGGAAGTCCAGGTGGCAGTGGCTGTCAACAATTTCGAAGGCCATATGCCACCCCTAAGCGAGCTGTCTCGCCGTCTCATTGATATGCAAGAGCATATCCATCAGAAGCGCGGCAGGGTCAAGGTTCACCGCTTTGCCGCGCCGGGCGCGCAGGCCCAGATGTTGCGCCACATCCGCCCATTCCCGCGCATGCGCCGGGCTGGGGGACAGCCGCGCGATCAATTCGCCTTCGCCGCGCGCAGCCTCGGGCGGCAGCTGCTGCAAGGTGCCCGCACGCGCCAGCCGCGCCAGAAACAGATCCAGCAGCGTCACGATCAGTTCAAACTGCGCCTCGCTGCCTTTGCCCGCCCCCGCCTCGGCCAGCATCAGCGCGCGCGGGCGGTCCAGCCGGGGCAGGGTGGCAAACAGCCGCACAAGGTTTTCATACAGCTTCAGCCCGTCCAGATTGGTCATCCGAAACGCCTCGCCCACCGAGCCGCCCGCCAGTTCCGCCAGCGCTACCCGATGTTCGGGCGCGACATCGCCACCGGCTTGCGTCAGCGCGTCCGCCAGATCATGCGGCGACAGCGGCCCCAGCCGCAACTCGCGGCAACGCGATCGAATGGTGGGCAGCAGCTTGGCAGGCTGGTGCGAGATCATCAGAAGCGTCACCCGCGCGGGCGGTTCTTCCAGCAGTTTCAGCAGGGCGTTGGCGGCGTTCGGGTTCATTTCATCAATGGAGTCAATGATAGCCACTCGGCGACCGCCGTCGGCTGCGGAGAGGGCGAAGAAGGATTTCATCTTGCGCACCTCGTCGACCGAGATCACGGTTTGCAGCCGGTCGCGCTTTTCGTTCGGGGCGCGGCGGCATAGGAACATCCGCGATTCCGTCAGCGCCGCCAGCCGGTGCGCAATCGGATGGCTGTCTGGAATATCCAGATTTTCCGGCGGCGGTGCGGCAAACATCCCGCCATCCTGATCAGGCGTCGCCAACAGAAACCGCGCAATTTTCCACGCCAATGTGGCCTTGCCAACCCCGCGCGGCCCGGTGATCAGCCAGCCATGGTGCAGCCTTGTGCCGTTGAAGGCGTGCAGAAATGTCGCCTCGGCGGTGGCTTGCCCGATCAGCTGCGCGGTGTGGCGGGGATGCGGCGCGCCCTCGATCCGGTCGGGTTCGGGAAGGTCTTCGCTCATAACCGTGCCGTTGCGGCGGCCAGAACATCGGCTGCCACCATTTCGGGCGCGCGCGCGCCATCGATCACGCGAAACCGGGCAGGATGCGCGCCGGCCAGTGCCAGAAAGCCATCGCGCGCCTTGACTTGCACCTCTAACCCCATGTCCTCAAAGCGCATTTCCTTACCCGCGCGTGCCACAGCACGCGACAGGCCAAGGCCGGGATCAATGTCGATCAGCACGGTCAGATCGGGTTCCACCCCGATGATCAGGGCGTGCAACTGGTCCACCGTGTCGCGCAGATCGCCACGGGTCAGGCCTTGATAGATCCGGGTGCTGTCTGCAAAGCGATCAGAAATCACCACTTCGCCGCGCGCCAAGGCAGGGCGGATGGTCTTTTCCAGGTGGTCACGGCGGGCGGCGGTGAACAGCAGCAGCTCGGTTTCACTTGACCAACGATCGGCCTCGCCCTCCAGCACCAGACGG
This sequence comes from Paracoccaceae bacterium, assembly GCA_009773375.1. Classification (GTDB taxonomy): domain Bacteria; phylum Pseudomonadota; class Alphaproteobacteria; order Rhodobacterales; family Rhodobacteraceae; genus Cypionkella. The sequence continues at coordinate 51,585 of WRPH01000015.1, read as the reverse complement.
CGAATTTCTTCTGCGCCCGTGCTGCCGCCGGGTTCGCGGGTATGACAAACCACATGGCCTTGCGCCCGCAAAGTCTCGGCGAGCAAACGGGCCTGGGTCGATTTCCCCGACCCGTCAATGCCTTCAAAGGACAGGAACAGCCCGGCCATTCAGCTGGCCGGAGCCTCGGCACCGAAATATTCGGCCTGCAACTTCTGCGCCGCTGCGGTCAGCCGTTTGACAAAACCGCCCGTGGCGACATCGGTTTCTGCCTGCAACGTGACACGGTGCTCGGGCAGGCCCGGCACGGTGATCACCAGTTGCGCCACCTCGGCCCCCTTTGCAATCGGTGCCTCAAGCGGCCCGCTATACACCACTTCGGCCTTCAGCCCGTCTTGCGCCAAAGCCGGGATCAGCAGCTGCACGTCTGCGCCCGCAACCAACCCAACCGTATCTGCCTCGCCCATGAATACGTCGGCCTGTGCCACCTGCACCCCGGCCTTGACCACGGTTTTCAACGCAAACTGCCGGAACGCCCAGGTCGCAATCCGCTCGGCCTCTTCGGCGCGCTCGGCGTCCGACGTCATGCCCGAGATTGCGAACACGATGCGGCGGCTACCCTGCTTGACCGACCCAACCATGCCATAACCCGCTTCCTGCGTGTGGCCGGTCTTCAAGCCATCCGCGCCAATACCCAGCTTTAGCAAGGGGTTACGGTTGTTGGCATTGGCCGGAGCGCGGTTCTTGTAGTTGAATTCAGTCTGGCCGAACACGGTGTACAATTCGGGGAATTCCTCGATCAAACGCACGGAAAGCAGGCCCAGATCCTTCATGCTCATGCGCTGCCCGGGGTCGGGCCAGCCGCTGGAATTGGCGAACTGCGAGTTTTCCAACCCCAAGGCCGCCGCGCGTTCGGTCATCTGCTCCGCAAATGCTTCTTCGGTGCCCGCCAGCCCTTCGGCCACCACCACGCAGGCATCGTTGCCCGAGTTGATGATCATGCCCTTGATCAGATCATCCACCGTCGGGCGGTCGCCCTGTTGCAGATACATCGTCGATCCACCCGCCGCCGTCATATTGGTGGCGCGTTCCGACACGCCGAAAGCGGTGTCCAGCGTTACCCGGCCATCCTTCAGCGCTTCAAACAGCATGTTGACCGTCATCAGCTTCGACATCGAAGCCGGGGGCAGCGCAGCCTCGCCGTTCTTGTCCATCAGCACGGTATGGGTGGTCACATCATAAACCCAAGCCGCCTGTGCACGGGTTTCAAACGCCTGCGCCGGAAGACAGGCGATCAGAAACGCTGCGGCTGCGGAAAAGAAACGAAACATCATCAGCTTAGCCTTTCAGGAAATAGGCGTCCTTGAAGCCCGCCTGCTTGATCTTGGCCAGAACGGCCTTGTCGCCCCGGGTTGTCACGCTCCAGAAGCTTTTGCCTTGCGCGGTTTCGCTGCGGATATCGGCTGCGATGCCTGCAGCTTTCAGCGTGTCAGCCGCCCGCTTGGCGTTGGCTTCGACCGAGAAAATTCCGATCTGGATCAGCCCGCCTTTGCTCGTCGCAACAGGGGCTTTCGGGGCAGGTGCTGCAGGTTTGGCCGTTGCAATCGGTGCCGAAGCAATCGGGGCCGTCGCAATGGCGGGGGCCACGGGTTTGCCGCCTTTGGCAGGTTTGTCTTCCGCCCGGTTGATCGCGGCAGCCGCGCCCGGAATCGGGTCAAGCGTTTCGGTGGCAACAGTCTCCGCTGCGTCGAGGATCGGCTTGTTGGCATTGGGGGCAACTTGTGGCGCTTCTTCGCGGCGCAGGGCAATCACGGAAATCTTCGCAGGCTGGCCTGCCAGCAGACCAAGCGCCGCCGCTGCATCCGAGGAAATCTGCAGTGCCGGGCCGGGATTGTCGCGCTCGCGGCGGAACAGTGCGCCAATCACGAACTTGCCGTTCGCCGGGTTGCGCAGGATCACCCGCTCGGGGTCCTTGGCATCCGGCGAGGCCACCCAAACGCCGCCCAGCGAGGGGCGGCCATCCCACAAGGCCTGATCCGTGGCCTGGAAAATCTGCGGCGCTTCAACGTCGCGGTCCACCAGTTTGACCGATTTCGCGCCCGCAACCGGGGGTTTGGCACCCGGTTCAGCGGCAGCGGCGTCAGTTGCATCAGCTTTCGGCTTGCCCGCCAGAAGGCCCGAACCTTCCTGACACCCTGTCAGAAGCGCCGCCGCCGTTACCGCCAACATCAGACGCCGCATTGCGATACCTGTCATGCTTTGCTCCTTTGCGCGCCGCGTTGTCGCGCGTCCCCGCCTTTTTGGCGGATTTGCTGCCCCAAGGCCGTTTCAGGCCATTCCAAGCGTCATGATACAGGCTGCTGCAAGCACAGGGAAGGGTTAGCTTGGGCTTGGGCGGAAAACCTTTGTGATCGCGCCAGATCAGCCGACCCGGCGATCAGCCAAACACAACGGCGGCCTGTGCCGCCAGCCTTGCGCGTTGGAACGCGATCAGATCCGCCGGGGGCTGTTGCAGTTCGGACGGTTCCAGAAACGGGTCGATCACCGGGCTGCGGCTGCCCAGCATCGTCTCGACCACCGCCAGCCCGCAGAACGGCACATAAACGTCGGAATAGCCGCCTTCATGCGCCACCACCAACTTGCCGCCACACAGCTCTTTTGCCTGCGCCATCAGCAGCCCGGCCATAGCCCGAAAGGTTTCCGACGTTGCCATCATCCGCGCCAAAGGGTCGACACAAGAGGCGTCAAACCCTGAAGCCACCACGATCAGATCGGGCTTGAACGCCCGCAGCGCCGGGATCACCAATAGTTCGAAAGCGTCAAGATAAGCCAGATGTCCGCAGCCGCCAAGCAGCGGAATGTTGAGATTTGTGCCATCGCCCGCCCCCGCGCCGCGATCTGTCGCCCCGCCATAGCCGGGCGGAAAGCAGTTTTCCTGATGCAGCGAAATCGTCAGCGTGTCGGCGCGGTGGTAATAGGCGTGCTGGGTGCCGTTGCCGTGATGCACATCCCAATCCACCACCGCGACGCGACAGGGGCCAAGCTTGGCCCGCGCCGCCTCCAGTGCAATCGGGATATTCGCCAGCAGGCAAAACCCCATCGAGGCATCGGGCAAACAGTGATGCCCCGGCGGCCGCGACAGCGCATAGGCATTGTCCGCACCCCCCGTCAGCACAGCCTCAACCGCCTGTTTCACCAGTCCCGCCGACAGGCAGGCAATTTCATAACTGCCCGGCCCGAACGGCGCGAAATGCGGCGGAATATTGCCACCACCGGCGTCTGACATCGTCTTCAGCTTGTCCAGATAGGCCGGCGTATGCGCCCGCAGCAAATCTTCGCGCCTGGCGGGGGCCGCCGATTGCACCTGCAATTGCGACCACAGCCCCGACACCTCCAGCAAATTCTTGAAGCGGCGCTTGGTTTCCGGGTTTTCGGCGAAACCGCTGGCCGAGGGTGGCTGCACATAGCCGCCCACCGGCATGAACAGCGCCTGCTCACCGCCCGAGTGCCACAGGCAGCGCTCGTCGTGATAGAATTGTGTGGCCATTGCACATCCCTCAGCGAAAAGATTTTTCCTGCATATCAGGGAAGTATTTTCCATTATATTGCCATAGTGCAATTGCACCAAGACAAGACTGAACAAACCGGGGCAGGGCCAGGGCGCTATGTTGAACTTTGTAAAACCGCTGTTGATCGCCGCCGCGCTGCTGTCGGCGCTGCCTGCCGTTGCCGAAGACCGTGTCACTCTTGGCTGGGGTCGCATGTTCAGCAATGATGCCATCGGCGATGGCAAGGATCGTTGGCGCACGGGCAGCTATCAGGTCAGCCGGGTGCGCGGTTTTGGCTGGCAGGGCGGCCTGCCGGATGCGCCCGGCGAATTGCTGGAGTTTCGCGCCTCCGGGCAACTTGTCGCGCCTGCTAATCTCGTTTCCCCGCCGGTCACTGACCGCCGCTATGCCGCCATGCTGTCGTTCGGCATGCACACCCAGTACGATTGGCGTGGCAACGATGTCAGCCTTGGTGCCGATCTGGTTCTGACCGGGCCGCAGACCGGCATCAGTAATTTCCAGAAATGGATCCACAACATGATCGGCCTGCCCAAGCCGCTGGTGGTGGATCATCAGATCGGCAATGGCATTTATCCAACCTTCGTTGCGGAATTCGGTCGCACCATGGCGGTCAACGACCGCATGAGCCTGCGCCCGTTTGTCGAGGCACAGGCCGGGGTGGAAAGCTTTGTGCGGGTAGGGGGCGATCTGGTGATCGGCACGCTCGGTCGCGATGATCTGATGGTGCGCGACGGGGCCACCGGCCAACGCTATCGTGCTGTTGAAGGTACGCGGGATCAAAGCCTTAGCTTTGTGCTGGGCGGTGATATGGCGCAGGTGTTTGACACCGCCCTGCTGCCGGAAAGTGGCCTTGCCACCCGCAGCGAAGACCGCTCGCGGTTGCGCGCCGGGGTGCATTGGCAGGGCCAGAAGGCTTCGGCCTTTTATGGCGTGACTTACCTCAGCCCCGAGTTTGATCAGCAACCCACGGGGCAGCTGGTCGGCTCGCTGAACCTCAACCTGAAGTTTTAATCTTGCACATTCCGCACGTCTGTTGCGGATTTGCCATAGAAATGCCGTTAAACCCCTGTTAACGTTTCCCAATAAGAAACAAAAAAACGAGCAGGCAAACAGGCATGAAAACGGGCTCTCTGGGCACGTTCGTCATATCCTGGTCACAAACGGAAGTAGACGGCCTCAAGGCCGCGTCCCTCGATCTTCTCACCGTCGGTGCCGTGTGGCGCTGGACGGGTGCAGCTGTGCGCGTGGACGGGCCGCAAGGCTTGTTGCTTCTGGAACGGGCCGAGGGTGCGGCGGATCTTCGAAAACGTGCGGCGCGCATGGTGCGCCGTCTGGTCGGCGCGGCGGTGGGGGGCGAAACGGTGCCCGATCTTGGGCGGGAGGATCCGCAGACCGATCTGCCGGATCAGGGCTTTATCGTCACCGATGGTCACCACTCTTTCACCGTCACCGTCATTCCTGTCCCTGATACCGGCGCGCAACTGTTGATGCTGGTCGGCGATCTGCCGCCCTGCGATCAGGATCTGTGGGTGGTGCGCACCTCGATCGACCGCACCCACAGTGGCGCGGGCGCGCGGGCGGCGGGTGGGGTGATCTGTTTTACCCCCGATACCCGGATATCAACCCCCGACGGCTTGCGGCAAATCCGCCAGCTGTGCCCCGGCGACAAGATCCTGACCCGCGACAACGGCCCGCAAGAGGTGCTGTGGAGCGGCCATCGCCGCATGTCCGGCGCGCGGCTTTATGCCATGCCGCACCTGCGGCCGATCCGGTTCAAGGCCAACGCGATGGGGCTTTACCGCCCTGACGAAGACCTGTTGGTTTCGCCACAACACCGCATGCTGGTGACGGGTTCGGCGGCGCAGGCACTGTTCAACACCTCGGAAGTGCTGGTTGCCGCGGAGGATCTGGTCAACGATGCGACGATCACCGTCGATCATGCCCTGCGCGAGGTGACATATGTGCATATCCTGCTGCAGCGGCACAATATCGTCTGGGCCAACGGGCTGGAAACCGAAAGCTTCCACCCGTCGAACACCGCCTTGGATACCGTCGATCCGGTGCAGCGCGCTGGCCTGCTGAACATCTTGCCGGAAATCGAGGCTAACCCGCATGTCTATGGCGATTATGCCCGCCGCAATATCTCGGGCTCCGAAGCCGCGATCCTGCGGCATGAATTGGCAGCTTAAAGGCGGGCAGGGGCTGTTGACTCTGCAACGCCCGACTGTATAAGGCCGCAAGTCCCGGATGAAAGTCCGGGGCTTTTCATTGGTGTTGGTGGACTTCGCAAGAAGAACCCTGTCGGCCGGAAGGCAAAGGACAACGCCCTTCGTAACGCAAGAAGGAGATCAGCCGTGACCAAACGCACGTCTGCCAAGTATAAAATTGACCGCCGCATGGGCGAAAACATCTGGGGGCGTCCGAAGTCCCCGGTGAACAAGCGTGAATACGGCCCCGGCCAGCACGGCCAGCGTCGCAAGAACAAACTGTCGGATTTCGGCACCCAGCTGCGCGCAAAGCAAAAGCTGAAGGGGTACTACGGCGACCTGACCGAAAAGCAGTTCCGCAAGATCTACACCGAAGCAGAACGCGTCAAGGGCGATACCGGCGAGATGCTGGTTGGTCTGCTGGAGCGTCGTCTGGATGCTGTCGTCTACCGCGCCAAGCTGGTGCCGACCGTGTTCGCCGCGCGTCAGTTCGTGAACCACGGCCACGTCACCGTCAACGGCAGCCGCGTCAACATCGCGTCCTACCGCGTCAAGGAAGGCGATATCATCGCCGTTCGTGACAAATCGCGTCAGCTGGCGATCATCGCCGAAGCACTGGCCCTGACCGAGCGTGATACCCCGGACTATCTGGAGGTCGACACCTCGAAACTGACCGTGAAGTTCGTCCGCACGCCGGGCCTGTCCGACGTGCCGTATCCGGTTGTCATGGAACCGAACCTGGTCGTCGAATACTACGCGAAAAACTGATTTCTGCCCCTATCGGCAGACGGGGGCCCGCCTTTATGGCGGGCCTTTTCGTTTTCAACTGGAGGCCTGCGATGTCTGTGAAACCCTCGATTGAAACCAAGTTCGAGCAGGGCTTGTTTGCCAGCCGTTGGCTGATGGCACCGATGTATCTGGGGCTGGTGGTCAGCCTTGCGATGATGGCGGTGCTGTTTGTCAAGGAACTGGCCTATTACCTGCCGAAAACCCTGACAATGACCGCAGATCAGGGCATTCTTGCGGTTTTGACGCTGATCGACCTGTCGCTTGCCGCCAACCTGCTGCTGATCGTGCTGTTCTCTGGATACGAAAATTTCGTCTCCAAGCTTGACATCAAGGATAGCGAGGACCGGCCCGACTGGATGGGCAAGGTGGATTTTTCAGGCCTGAAGATGAAGCTGATCGCGTCGATCGTGGCGATTTCCGGGATTCATCTGCTGAAGGTTTTCATGTCGCTGGGCAAACCTGCCTCGGCCTACACGGTGACGATGGAAACCCTGCAATGGATGGTGATCATCCATCTGACTTTCGTGGTGTCCGGCGTCTTGCTGGCGCTGATGGATTGGTTTTCGGCCAAAACCGACAAGCATTGAGGTAAATATGACACATCCTGTTCACACTCGCATCGACGGCACCTTGGTGATGATCGGTTTCGGCTCCATCGGTCGCGGCACATTGCCGTTGATCCTGCGCCATATTCAGCTGGATCGCAGCCAGTTCACCGTGATCGAGCCGTCGGACGAATTCGCGCATATTCTGGCAGAACATGGCATTGCGCATTTGCCGCTGGCGCTGACCGCAGACAACTATGCGTCGGTGCTGCGCGGGCTGTTCCCGAACGGTCGCGGCTTTGTTGTCAACCTGTCGGTGGATGTGGATAGCGTCGAACTTATGCTGCTGTGTCAGGAACTTGGCGTGCAGTATATCGACACCGTCGTCGAACCCTGGCCGGGCTTTTACTTTGGCTCGCCGTTGCCGAATGCCGACCGCACCAACTACCCGCTGCGCGAAAAGGTGCGGGCTTTGGGCAAGCAATTCGTAGGTGGGCCGACGGCGGTATCCTGCTGCGGTGCAAATCCGGGCATGGTCAGCTGGCTGTTCAAAGAGGCGCTTTTGAAGCTCGCCGCCGATACCGGCGTGGCTGCCGATCCGAAAACGCAAGCCGATTGGGCGCAACTGGCGATGACCCTGGGCGTCAAGGGTGTGCATGTGGCGGAACGCGACACGCAAATCTCGGCCAAACCAAAGCCGCAGGGGGTGTTCGTCAATACCTGGTCGGTGGATGGCCTGCTGTCGGAAGGCTATCAGCCCGCCGAGCTTGGCTGGGGCACGCATGAGAAAAAGCTGCCGCCGCTGGGCCACCGCTTCAAGGATGGTCCTGGCTATGCGATCTGGATCGACCGTCCCGGCGCCGATACCCGCGTGCGGTCGTGGTGCCCGGATGTGGGTCCGCAATTTGGCTATGTCGTCACCCATAATGAATCGTTGTCGATCCCGGATTACTACACCGTCTGGGATGGCGACCGCGCCTTGTATCGCCCGACCTGCCACTATGCCTATCACCCCTGCAATGATGCGATCCTGTCGCTGCATGAAGTCAACGGGGCAGGGCAACTCCCTGAAAAGAAACACATTCTGACTGTGGATGAGATCGTCTCTGGTGGCGATGATCTGGGCGTCTTCCTCTATGGCCACGCCAAGGGTGCTATGTGGTATGGCTCGCGCCTGTCAATTGACGAGGCGCGCGCGCTGGCCCCCTACCAGAACGCCACCGGCATGCAGGTGACCTCTGCCGTTCTGGCAGCGATGGTCTGGGTTGCGGAAAACCCCAACGCCGGTTTCGTGGAATCCGACGAGATGGACCACGCCCGCTGCCTTGAAGTCCAGCGCCCCTATCTGGGCCGGATTGAATGCCACTACACCGACTGGACGCCGCTACAAAACCGCATCAACCGCTTTGCCGAGGACCGCGACGAAGACGATCCGTGGCAGTTCACCAACTTCCTGGCGGTCTGACGCGGATAGGGGGGCAATTGTCGCTGGCATTGCCCCCGACCCGCCGTTAAAACCCGCGCAACAGTTGGGGAATCTGATGAACGACGCAATCCGCCCGCAGCCCGGCATCATGGATATCGCACTCTACGAAGGCGGCAAGGCCACCATCGCAGGCGTGACCAATGTGCTGAAGCTGTCGTCGAACGAAAACCCGTTCGGCCCGTCTGACAAGGCGAAGGATGCCTTCGCGCGGTCAGTGCATCAGTTGCACCGCTACCCGTCGACCGACCACCTTTCGTTGCGCAACGCGATTGCCGATGTGCATGGTCTGGATGCCTCCCGCGTGATTTGCGGTGTGGGTTCCGATGAAATCATCACCTTTCTCTGTCAGGCCTATGCCGGCGCCAAGGATGAGGTGGTGTTTACCGAACACGGCTTCCTGATGTATCGCATTTCGGCGCTGGCGGTCGGGGCAACCCCGGTCGAGGTGGCCGAGCGCGAACGCACCACCGATGTCGATGCGATCCTCAAGGCCTGTAACCGGCGGACAAAGCTGGTCTTTATCGCCAACCCGAACAACCCGACCGGCACGATGATTTCGGCGGCAGAGGTCGAACGGCTGGCCGATGGCTTGCCGCCGCAAGCCATTCTGGTGCTGGACGGCGCCTATGCCGAATTCGTCGAAGGCTTCGATGCGGGCCTCGCTCTGATTGAATCGCGCAGCAACGTGGTGATGACCCGGACCTTTTCAAAGATCTACGGTCTGGGCGGTTTGCGCATCGGCTGGGGCTATGGCCCCAAGCAGATCATCGACGTGCTGAACCGCATCCGGGGTCCGTTCAACCTGTCGAACACCCAGCTTGAAACCGCCGAAGCCGCCGTGCGCGATCAGGATTTCGTCAACCGTTGCCGTGCCGACAACGCCCGCATGCGCAGCTGGCTTGCGCAGGCTTTGGCCGAGCTGGGCATCCCGTCGGACACCTCGCTTGCCAATTTCATCCTCGCCCGCTTTGCTAGCGCCGAAGAGGCCGAGGCCTGCGACCTGTTCCTGCAAAAACAGGGCCTGATCGTGCGCCGGGTCGCCAGCTACAAATTGCCGCAATGCCTGCGCATCACCGTAGGCGACGAGGCGTCCTGCCGCCGCGTCGTGCACGCGATCGCGCAGTTCAAGGGTGTGAAATGACGCAGATCTACCGTCGCGTGGCGCTGATCGGGCTGGGGCTGATCGCCTCGTCGATGGCGCATGCGATGCGTGCCAACGGCTTGGCGGGTGAAATCGTCGGCCATGCCAAATCGGCCGAAACCCGCGCTACTGCGCTGGAAATCGGCATTTGTGATCAGGTGTTTGCCAGTGCAGCCGAGGCCGTGCAGGGCGCTGATCTCGTGGTTCTGGCCGTCCCGGTTGGCGCTATGGCCGCGATTGCCGCCGAGATCGGCCCACATCTGGCTCCGGGTTGCACCGTGACCGACGTGGGGTCGGTCAAACAGGCCGTGGTTGAGGCCGTGGCCCCGCATATCCCTGAAAACGCTGTGTTTATCCCCGGCCATCCGATGGCGGGCACCGAATATTCCGGCCCGCGGTCTGGCTTTGCCACCCTGTTTGTCAACCGTTGGTGGCTGCTGACCCCGGCAGCCGATACCGATCCGGTAGCGCTGGCGCGGCTGGAAAGCCTGCTCAAGGCGATGGGGGCCAAGGTCAACCAGATGGACCCGGCCCACCATGATCAGGTTCTGGCCGTGGTCAGCCACACGCCGCACCTGATCGCCTATACCATGGTGGGCGTTGCCGACCATCTGGCGCAGGTTTCCAACAGCGAAGTCATCGAATATTCCGCCTCGGGCTTTCGCGATTTCACCCGCATTGCCGCGTCGGACCCAACGATGTGGCGCGATGTGTTCCTGACCAACAAAGACGCCGTGCTGGATATTCTGGGTCGTTTCGCCGAGGAATTGTTCGTGCTGCAACGCGCCATCCGCATGGGCGACGGCGACCATCTGTTTGACTATTTCACCCGCACCCGCGCCATTCGCCGCGGCATCATCGAGGCCGGGCAAGACACATCTGCGCCCGACTTTGGCCGCGCACCCGCCCCGGTGAAACCCGCCGGACAGGCCTAGACCGGATGCGCAGGCTGGCCCCTCTCGCGCTGATTTTCGCCGCACTGGCGGGGTCGGTCTGGGCGGAAGCCCCCGAGCAGTCCCCTCTCCCCTTGACCCGCCCGGCCACTCAAGGCGAGTCTGTTGTGACCGAGGCTGCGCCCTCCGAAGCCGCGCCCGCGGCTGTGGTGGTGGTGCAACGTCCGCGCCCGCGCCCCGTCGGTCTTTCCGTGCCTCTGCCCAAGGTCGAAACTGCCGAGCCCGAAACCGCCATGCTGCGCCCGCGGCCGCGTCCCGCAGGTCTTGCCGCCCGCGCCGAAGAAGTTGTGGCCGTGGCTGCCGAACCTGCGCCTACCACGAAAAAAGGCAAGAAAAACAAGAAGCCCCGCAAGGGATCGGTCTGCGGCGACCCGGATATCCTTGGCGAACAGCTGAAACCGATCGGCTCGAAAACCAAAGGCTGCGGCGTGGCCGCGCCTGTAAAGGTGACTTCGATTGCGGGCCTCCCGTTCAGCCAGGCCGCGACCTTTGATTGTGACACAGCGATTGCGCTGAAAAACTGGATCGAAAACGGCATGCGCCCGGCCTTCGGCAAGCGCGAGGTGGTGCAACTGCACATTTTCGGCAGCTATATGTGCCGCACCCGCAACAACCAGAAGGGCGCGAAAGTTTCCGAACATGGCCGGGGCAGGGCGGTTGATATTGCAGGCTTTGTGTTCTCGGACGGCAAAGAATGGACGATTGCGCGCGATTACAACACGACCATTCGCAAGGCGCAGAAGGCCGCTTGCGGCATCTTCGGCACCACGCTCGGCCCCGGATCAGATGGTTATCACGAAGACCATCTGCATTTTGATATCGCCAATTACGGCAACGGGCCTTACTGCCGCTAGAACATCTGCGGCGCAGGACCAAGCGGCAGCGGGCCAAGGCTCATCTGGCCATCGGCACATTTCAGCACCATCTGCACCACATCCAGATCACCGCCCTGCGCCGCCACAACCTCCAGCGCGCGTTCCAGTGTTGGCGCGATATCGGGCTTGACCAGACCCAGCGCGACCAGCAGTTTTGGCAGCCGCCGCCAGCCGTCCACCCGCAGTGCAATCTCGCCCTGCGCCAGCCCGTCCGGGCCCGCCGTCAGTGTACCTTTCGCCGAAAACCTCAGCGCCCCCCAGCCGACTCGCGCCTCGTTGAGCTCCAAAAGCAGCAAACGAGGCTGGCTCTGGGCCATAAACCGATCCAGCGGCGCACTGAAACCGGCATGGGCATCGATGAAAATCTCTTCGACGCGCGTCGGCAAATCCGTGTCCGCCAGCGCCGCCATCAAGCCTGCATCCGGCGCGATCCCCGTCAGCGCCAGCCCCAACCGATGTGTATTGCCACGCGTCACGTCCTCGCGCGTCGAGGCCAGCGCCTTCTCGACACCAATTTCCCAGCCAGCGGTTGAGGTCAGCACCACCCCATGCGCCTCTGCCACCGTCTCATTCAGGGTCAGCTCTTTCCCCGGATGCAGCAAAACGCTGGCGATGATCTTCGCAGATGCCACGCGAACCACCTGATCGGCCAACGTAATTTCTTGCCCCGAGGGCAGGGCGGCGATGACGTGCCACGGCTTCCACGTCATCGCGTAAACTTGCGCGAACGGCGCTTTCCATGCGATGCCGCTGACCGGGTCGGTCAGAATCGGTTCCGTCACCGTCAGATCAAATCGATTCGGAATACCCTGCACCGACACCCCGGCATTGCTGGCGACGCCCGGAGGCTGTTCGGCAAACCACTGCACCACCGCGACCTCGATCGCCCGCGCGCCAACATACCAATACCCGCCCCAAAGCGCTGTCGCCGCCAGTGCAATTGCCAAAAGTGCGCGCATCCAAGCCTCTTTTCATTGCCCGAAACCCTGCTTACACCCAGCCCGACGGGAGGGCCAGACAATGCCAGATGCGATGTGGGTTTTCGGATATGGGTCACTGATCTGGAACCCCGAGTTCCCGGTGGCCGAGCGTCAGATCGCCCGGCTGGCCGATTGGCACCGCAGCTTTTGCATGCGATCGATCCACCATCGCGGCAGCGTTAGTGCCCCCGGTCTGGTGCTGGCGCTGGACCACGCGCCGGGTGCCTGTTGTGACGGCGTTGCCTTCCGCGTCCAGCCCGGCGCCGAGGCCGAAACCCTGGCGCAACTGCGCGAACGCGAGCTGATTTCTTCCGCCTATCTGGAACGCGAAGTGCCGCTGCGGCTTGCCGATGGCCGCGATCTGACCGCGCTCGCCTATGTGATCGACCCCGAGCACGACCAGTATTGCGGCGGTCTGCCCTTGGCGGAACAAGCCCGGATCATCGCGGGCGCGGTCGGCGGGCGCGGCCCGAACCGCGACTATCTGTTTGCCACCGCCGATCATCTGGCCGAACTGGGCATTGCCGACGTCGATCTGACCTGGCTCGCCGCAGAAGTTCGCAGCATGTGACGTCGGTTTCTCTTGGCAGCCGCCCGCCGCCTGCTATGCTTTGCCAGAGCAGAACAGCCGGGCAGACCCCTACATGGAACGACCCAAGGCCGAAGTAACTACGTTTAGCCAGCCCATCCGCCAGATCGTGACCATGCTGCTGGCGATCAGTCTGGTCGCAGCCGGGGCGTGGATCATCCACACCACTGTGCTGGGTATCATCGCCACCAACCCGCTGCTGAACAGTTTTATCGCGTTCGTGTTCTGCCTGGGCGTGCTGACCTGCTTCTGGCAGGTGTTCATTCTGGCGCAATCGGTGTCGTGGATCGAACGCTTCGTGCGCCATGATGTCGGTTTTGAACAGGCCGCCGCGCCGCGTCTGCTGGCGCCCTTGGCGCAGTTGCTGCGCAGCCGGGGCGCACGAATGCAGCTATCGTCTTCCTCCGCGCGCTCGATTCTTGAATCGGTCGAGACCCGGATTGATGAAGCCCGCGACATTACCAGATATCTGACCAACCTACTGGTTTTCCTTGGCCTTTTAGGAACTTTCTACGGTCTGGCTACCACTGTTCCTGCGGTCGTCGAAACCATCCGGTCCCTTGCCCCGCAAGCGGGTGAAACCGGGATGGAGGTGTTTGCCAAACTGATGAAGGGCCTGGAAAGCCAGTTGGGCGGCATGGGTACGGCGTTCTCGTCGTCGCTTTTGGGCCTTGCTGGGTCACTTGTGGTGGGCCTGCTTGAACTCTTTGCAAGCCACGGCCAGAATCGCTTTGCCCGCGAGTTGGAGGAATGGCTTTCGTCGATCACCCGCGTCGGTTTTTCATCCGGTGACAGCGAAAGCGGCGAAGCCGCCGTGACGTCAGCGGTGCTTGATCATCTGTCCGAGCAGGTTGAGGTGATGCAAAGCCTGTTTGCGCAGGTCGAAGCCAATCGCGCGGGGATGGATCAGGGCTTGACCGAACTGACCGCCGCAGTTTCACAACTGGCGCAGCGGACGGGGGCCGAAACCGGCCAGACTGCCGCGCTGACTCGCATTGCCGAAGGTCAGGAACGGCTGATTGCCGCCTTGACCGGCGCCGAGGGCGGCGCGCATTCCGATGCCGAAAGTCGGATGCGGCTGCGGTCGATCGACGTGCAACTGCTTAGAATACTTGAAGAAATGTCCGCAGGCCGTCAAGAAAGCCTTGCCGATCTGCGCGGCGACATCTCCGCTCTGACTGCGTCGGTCCGCCAATTGGCGCGCGGTGCTGCGGGGCGCGGCTAGCATGCGCTCGCGTCGGCCGCGCGACAACTCGATGATGTGGCCGGGCTTCGTTGACGCCGTGACCACCCTGCTTATGGTGCTGATGTTCGTCCTGACCATTTTCACCGTGATGCAATCGGTGTTGCGCGACACCATCACGACCCAATCAACCGAGTTGGACGAGTTGACCGCGCAAGTTGCAGGGCTTGCGGATGCGCTGGGGCTGGAACGCAAGAAGGTCAATGACTTGCAAGGTCAGGTTGGCGCGCTGACCTCTGATCTGTCCGCCGCGCGTGCCAAGGGGGACGAGCAATCGGCGCTGATCGCTACCTTGACCGGGCAGTTGACCGACAAACAGGGCGAACTTTCTGCGGCGCAGACCCGCATCGCCAGTTTCGAAGCGCAGGTGGCGACGTTGTTGTCGCAAAGGGACGACGCGCGGGGCAAGAACGTGGCGCTGACTGCGAAACTCACCGATCTGGAGGCGGCCAGCGCCACGCTGATCTCGGAAAAAGACGCACTGCAACTGGCGCTGGCGCAGGCACGGACCGAAATCGACCAGAGCACCGAAGAAGCTCGACTGGCCGCCGCGCGCCGCGACGCTCTGCAGGCTCTGCTCGCCGATTTGCGCGCCAGATCCGACGCGACCACGGTTGAACTGCAGGCCGCACAGGTGAAAATTTCCGAAGCTGAGGCCGGGCGTCTGGTTGATGCTGCGGCTTTGGAGGCGGTTCGGGCCAGGCTGAAAACCTCGGATGATGAACTGGTGGCGATGACTTTGGCGTTGGAGGAACAACGTAAAAAGGCAGAGGAAACTCTCACGCTGCTGGCCGCCGCCAAGACCGATGCCGCGAAAAAGGCCACAACTGGTGATGAAAAGACCGCGCTTCTTGCCGCAGCCGAGCAGGCGCTGACTGCCGAACAGCAAAAGACCGTCGCGGCCGCCCGCAAGATGGAGGTGTTGAACCAACAAATCGCGGCCCTGCGCCTGCAGCTTCAGGAATTACAGGGGCTGCTGGATGCGTCTGCCGCCAAGGACAGCGCCGCGAATGTGCAGATCGAGGCGCTGGGTAGCCAGCTGAATTCGGCCCTCGCGCAGGTCGCGGCCGAACAGAAGAAGCGCGCCGAGTTGGAGGCCGCCGAACGGCAGCGGTTGGAGTTGGAAAAGGCCGATCTGGAGAAATTCCGCAGCGAATTCTTCGGCCAGCTTTCGCAGCTTCTGGCCGGGCGCGACGGCGTGCGGGTGGTTGGTGACCGCTTCGTGTTTTCCTCCGAGGTGCTTTTCAACCCCGGCTCGGCTGATCTGGCCCCGGAAGGGGTGGCGCAGATTGCGCAAGTTGTGACAATTCTCGACGAAGTCGCCGGAAAAATCCCCTCGGGCATTGACTGGATCATCCGGGTCGATGGCCACACCGATAACGTGCCGCTGTCGGGGACGGGCGCGTTTGCCGACAACTGGGAACTGTCGCAGGCCCGCGCGCTGTCGGTGGTGCGCTACATGCAGGACCAGCTTGGGTTTCCGCCGCAGCGGCTGGCCGCCACCGGGTTCGGCGAATATCAGCCCGTCGCCGCTGGCGACAGCCCGCAGGCACGCGCGCAGAACCGGCGGATCGAGTTGAAGCTGACAGAAAGGTAGTGTCCACATATGGACACCCGCTGCTTTGACGCAAGATCAATGGCTTACGCGACCTGATTCACCGTTGCTTAACTATGGTGCGAGGCTGATCGCAAGGCTTCTGCGGCCCAGCTCCACCCCGTTACGCTGGAAGACCGCCTCGCCCTGATAGCGCCCAACCGGCCATGCGGCGGCCTTCAAGCGCTTGCCCACCGCCCGAAACGCCAAAGCCTGCGCCTTTTCCAGCACCACCCGCTCCGTCATTATCCGGTCATCGGGGCCCGTGATTTCGAACAGGATCGCATCGCCGGGACGTGCGCCGAACAGGTAAGTCCACACCACCAAAGCGGGCGCGGTGGCGGGCAGGTCGGGGCTGGCGAGACCGGCCTTGATCGCCGCATAATCCGGCACCGCGTCGGCCAGACCCACCGCAAGCAACCCGCCGGGTTGGTAGGCAATCGGCGCCTGCCAAAGGTCATCGCCGCTTGCCCCGCACAGGGTCAACGTGTCGGGCGCGAACGGGTCCAGATTTTGGCCATTCTGCCGCACCGCCAGATGCAAATGCGGAAACTCTGCCATCCCGGACTGGCCGATTTGCCCCAAGACAGCGCCCGCCGTGACGGTCTGACCAACCTGCACAGCCACAGAGCCTTGTTTCATATGGCAATATTGGGTTTCCCAGCCATCACCATGATCAACCAGAACGCCGTTGCCACATTCCTTGCCAGGAACCTTCGGCGCAAAATCTGCAATGCCATCCCGCGCCCCTTTGACGCTGCCTGCCGCCGCGGCCAGCACATTCACCCCCGCGGCCATCGCCGCAACCGAGGGAAGGGCAATGTCGGTGCCGTCATGCCCCTGATACGACAAGCCGCCGCAGCTGAAATCTTGCGCGCCGGGGCCGGGATCGTGATCTACATATTGTTGGATATAGCAGCTTTCACCCAAGCTACAGTCTGCCGGGAAGGCCAATTCAAAGGCCCCCGCCGGTGAGGCGAGGGCCAGAAGAAATGCTGTCCGGATCATTCCGCCGTCAGCAGAGGCGGTTTCTGCCCGGTCAGGCGGGGTTTTTGCGGCTCTTCATAGCTCAGCTCAAGCGCGCCATCCTTGACGCCGACATGCACGGTGCCGCCCTTGGTCAGTTTGCCGAACAACAGCTCTTCGGCCAAAGGCTTCTTGATGTATTCCTGAATCACCCGGCCCAGAGGCCGCGCGCCCATCTTGTCATCATAGCCCTTGTCGCCCAGCCAGGCGGCGGCTTCCGGCGTAAGATCGATATGGACGTTGCGGTCCATCAGCTGCGCCTCCAGCTGCAGCACGAACTTGGTCACCACCTCCATGATCACCGCTTTGCCCAAAGGCGCGAAGCTGATCACCGCATCCAGACGGTTGCGGAATTCCGGCGTGAAGGTGCGTTCAATCGCGGCGGTATCTTCGCCGGTGCGGCGCGCGCGGCCAAAGCCGATCGCCTCTTTCGATTGCTCGGTGGCCCCGGCGTTCGAGGTCATGATCAGGATCACGTTGCGGAAATCCACCGTCCGGCCGTTGTGGTCGGTCAGCTTGCCGTGGTCCATCACCTGCAACAGAATGTTGTAAACATCCGGGTGCGCCTTTTCCATTTCGTCCAGCAGCAGCACGCAATGCGGGTCTTGGTCAACGCCATCGGTCAACATACCGCCCTGATCAAAGCCGACATAGCCGGGCGGCGCACCGATCAGGCGGCTAACTGCGTGTTTTTCCATGTATTCTGACATGTCGAACCGCAGCAGCTTGACGCCCAGCGACGAGGCCAACTGTTTGGCAACCTCGGTTTTGCCCACACCCGTCGGCCCTGCGAACAGGTAGTTGCCAATCGGTTTTTCCGGCTCGCGCAGGCCCGCCCGCGCCAGTTTGATCGCCGAACACAGCGCTTCAACGGCCTTGTCCTGCCCGAACACCACCCGCTTGAGGGTTTTTTCAAGGTCGCGCAGGGTTTCTGCATCGTCTTTTGACACCGATTTCGCCGGGATGCGGGCGATCTTGGCCACAACAGCCTCAATTTCCTTCACGCCGAGGCTCTTGCGGCGCTTCGACTCTGCCAGCAGATGTTGCGCCGCCCCCGCCTCGTCGATCACGTCAATCGCCGAATCCGGCAGTTTGCGGTCATGGATATAGCGCGCCGCCAGTTCCACCGCCGACTTGATCGCGTCATTGGTGTAGCGCAGGTCGTGGTGTTCTTCGAAATGCGGCTTCAGCCCCATCAGAATCTTGATGGCATCCGGCACCGAAGGCTCGTTCACGTCAATCTTCTGGAACCGCCGCGACAGGGCGCGGTCTTTTTCGAAGTGCTGGCGGAATTCCTTGTAGGTGGTCGAGCCCATGCAGCGCAGTTTGCCGCCCTGCAAGGCCGGTTTCAGCAGGTTAGAGGCATCCATCGCCCCGCCAGAGGTCGCGCCGGCACCGATAACCGTATGAATTTCATCAATAAAGAGGATCGCATCGGGATGATCCTCCATCTCTTTGACCACGGCTTTCAGGCGCTCCTCAAAGTCGCCGCGATAGCGGGTGCCAGCCAGAAGGGCGCCCATATCAAGGCTGTAGATCGTGGCGTGGGCCAAAATCTCGGGTGTTTCCTTGTCGACGATCTTCTTCGCGAGGCCTTCCGCAATCGCGGTCTTGCCGACGCCCGGATCGCCCACCAGCAGCGGGTTGTTCTTGCGACGGCGGCAGAGCACCTGAATGGCGCGTTCCACCTCGGCCTCGCGGCCGATCAGCGGATCAACTTCGCCCTTTCTCGCCTTCACGTTCAAATCGACGCAATATTTGGAAAGCGCAGATTCCTTTGCCTCCCCGGCTTCGGCTTTCGGGGTTTCGTGGTGGTGTTCTTCCGCGCCGGTGATCGGGCGCGGTTCGCCGAAGGATGGGTCTTTCGCCACGCCATGCGCGATGAAATTCACCGCATCATAGCGGGTCATATCCTGTTCTTGCAGGAAATAGGCGGCGTTGGACTCGCGTTCGGCGAAGATCGCCACCAGCACATTCGCGCCGGTAACTTCGGTGCGCCCCGATGATTGCACATGGATCGCGGCGCGCTGGATCACGCGCTGGAAAGCTGCGGTCGGCACCGCTTCCGAGCCTTCCACATCTGTCACCAGCGTGGAAAGGTCGTCGTCGATGAATTCGATCAGCGTCTTGCGCAATTCGGTCAGATCGACTGAGCACGCCTTCATCACGCGGGCGGCGTCGGGTTCGTCGATCAGCGACAGCAGCAGATGTTCCAGCGTCGCCAGTTCATGGCGGCGGGCGTTGGCA
Organism: Paracoccaceae bacterium; assembly: GCA_009773375.1. GTDB lineage: Bacteria > Pseudomonadota > Alphaproteobacteria > Rhodobacterales > Rhodobacteraceae > Cypionkella. The sequence goes on along the minus strand of WRPH01000015.1, from coordinate 32,362 downwards.
AGCGCCAGAGCGCCGTGGATGGCCTGTTCTAGGGTCGTAGAAAATGATGGCACTTTGTCGTGCTCCTGTCCTGCGGGTCGGCGGGGGCAAGCGGCCCATTCCAACCATGGCCTCATAAGGTAAAGGATCGGTTTTATTCCGCGATCTTCAAGCCCTATTTCTGCAAGATTTCCGATTTTCCCCACAGCTTCACAAAATGTGATGGACGGGGAACAACTTGCGGTCAGAAATTATCTTTTCGGGCGCGGATTTCGGCGAAAACCTCGGCATCAGTCGCGTCAGCCATGCCCAAGCTTGCCTTTATATGGGGCTCGCCTGCGCGCAGGAAAGGGTTGGTCGCCAATTCGCCCGACAGCCGCGACGGCACGGTGGCGCGGTTTTCGGCGCGGGCCTTGCTGACGCGGGCGATGCGGGCGGTGAGGGCTGCGTTGTCCGGCTCGATGGTGGCCGCAAACCGCAGGTTCGAGGCGGTATATTCGTGGCCTGAGCAGATCAGCGTTTCCGGCGGTAATTGCCGCAGTTTCGACAGGCTGTCCCACATCTGCGCCGGCGTGCCTTCAAACAACCGCCCACAGCCGCCCGCCATCAGGCTGTCGGCGGTGAAGGCGACGCCCGAGACGGGGAAATAAAACGCGATGTGGCCGACGGTATGGCCAGAAACGTCAATCACATAGCCGGTCTCGCGGCCGATTTTCACCGTGTCGGCCTCGACCAGCGCGCGGGTCAGTGGCGGCAGGCGGTGCGCGTCGGCGGCAGCGCCAAGGATTTCGGCGCTGGTGGCTTCGACGATCTCGCCAACGCCGTCGATGTGGTCCCAATGGTGATGCGTCAGCAAGATCTGATCCAGCCGCCAGCGCCGGGCTTTCAGTTCGGCCAGGATCGGCCCGGCTTCGGGCGCGTCGATCAGCGCGGTTTCGCCCGAGGCCGCGTCATGCAGCAGATAGGCGTAGTTGTCTTTCAGGCAGGGGATGGTGACAAGTTCAAGGGTCATCGGGCGCTTTCCAGAATTTCACCCAGAGTGCCGCATCCGTGCCGGGGCCCGCAAATTCTTTCGCAAAGAATTTGACAAAATTCTTGCAAGAATTTTGGCGCTGGCCCTGATGTCGCGCCGTGCGCCGCCTGTCATCACCGATGGTCATGGCAAAGCGCCGTCATCCGGCTATGATCGCCGCAGTTTGACCGCAAGGAACCCCCCGGCCATGCATCTTGATGTGCTTGATCTGCGCAATTTCTACTATCGCACCCAGTTGGGCCGGGTGGCGCAGCGGGCGATCCGCGATCAGGTGGTCAAGCTGTGGCCGCCGATGTCGGCGCAGACGGTGGCGGGCTTTGGCTTTGCGGTGCCGTTGCTGCGGCCCTATCTGGCCGAGGCGCGGCGGGTGATCGGGCTGATGCCGGGGCCGCAAGGGGTGATGCCCTGGCCGGCGGGCATGGAGAACGTCTCGGTGCTGTGCGAGGAAACCCTGTGGCCGCTGGCAACCGGCTATGTTGACCGGCTGATGCTGATGCACGGGCTGGAGACATCGGACAATCCTGCCGCCGTGCTGGACGAGGCCAACCGCGTGCTTGGCCCCGGTGGCCGTGCGCTGTTCATCGTGCCGAACCGCGCCGGGCTGTGGGCGCGCCGCGATGGCACGCCGTTCGGCTTTGGTCGCCCCTATTCCGGCAGCCAGTTGGAGGCGCAGTTGAAGAAGCACGGCTTCACCCCCGAACGCAGCATGACCTCGCTGTTCGCGCCGCCGTCTGACAGCCGGTTCTGGCTGAAAACCTCGGGTTTCTGGGAAGGCTTTGGCCGTGCCCTGCCATGGCTGGCGGGGGGCGTGCTGATGGTCGAGGCCAGCAAGCAGGTTTATGCCCCGACGCGCGGCGGTCTGGGGGCGGTGGTGCGCCGTCCGTTGCGGGTGCTGGAAGGCGTGGGGGCGGCGGTGCCCAGCCCGCAGACCTCGCAACCACAGCGCCGCGCCGCATCGCCTGCCATGGTAGAATCAACCTGACCGATCCGGCGGGCCGGTTTGCGTCCGGCCTGTCGCAGCCAGTGTCGGAAAACCGTTACAAATCCCGCCGCAAACCCCGACCAAAGCCGGTTTAACCCTGCCAATCCAGTTGGCTAACGCTAACAATGGCCCTTGGTCCGACCGGCGGGTGCAGACCCGGTTAACTCTGCGGCAATTACCGCCCTATATGCCGCACGCGCGCACGCGGATATTGAGTGTCCTTCCCTGTTGCGGGGTGCGCATTGGTCTGCTAGAGACGCGCAAAATCGAAAGACGCATGCCCCAAGTATGCGCCGCAAATGGGTTGAACCCCGGATGCGGCACCGGGAGGGGCCTAGACAGCGGAAGGGTTGACGTGTCCGAACCAGCTTCAATCTCCTTGGGCATTGCCTCGCGTTACGCGCAGGCCTTGTTCGAGATTGCGAAAGAAGAAAAAGGTCTCAAAGCACTTGAGGCTGATACCGATGCGCTGGGGGCTGCCATCGCGGCCAGCCCCGAGCTTGCAGCCATGATCGCCTCGCCGGTTGTGGCGCGCGAAGATCAGGCCCGTGCGATGGCGGCTATCGCTGCCAAGATGGGGCTTTCGGCGGTGATGGCGAACACCATCGCGCTGATGGCGTCCAAGCGCCGCCTGTTCGTGCTGCCGCAGCTGGTTGCCAACCTGCGCGCCCGCATCGCCGAAGAAAAAGGCGAAGTGACCGCGGAAGTGACTTCGGCCTCTGCCTTGTCGGCAGATCAGGCGAAAGCGCTGGCGGCGACCCTGAAAGCCAAGGTCGGCAAGGACGTCAAATTGAACACCACCGTTGATGAAAGCCTCATCGGCGGTCTTATCGTCAAGCTCGGCTCGACCATGATCGACACCTCGGTCAAGGCCAAGCTCGCGGCTCTCCAGAATGCAATGAAAGAGGTTGGGTGATGGGAATTCAGGCTGCTGAGATCTCTGCGATCCTTAAGGACCAGATCAAGAACTTTGGCAAAGACGCTGAAGTGGCCGAAGTTGGCCGCGTGTTGTCGGTTGGCGACGGGATTGCCCGCGTTCACGGGCTGGACAATGTTCAGGCCGGTGAAATGGTGGAATTCCCCGGCGGCATCCGCGGCATGGCGCTGAACCTCGAAGTAGATAACGTCGGTATCGTTATCTTCGGGTCCGACCAGGACATCAAGGAAGGCGACACCGTCAAGCGCACCAAGTCCATCGTGGACGTGCCGGTTGGCAATGGCCTGCTGGGCCGCGTTGTTGACGGTCTGGGCAACCCGATCGACGGCAAAGGCCCGATCGCCTCGACCGAGCGTCGTCAGGCTGACGTCAAGGCTCCGGGCATCATTCCGCGCAAATCGGTGCATGAGCCGATGGCAACCGGCCTGAAAGCCGTTGACGCGATGATCCCGGTTGGCCGTGGCCAGCGCGAACTGATCATCGGTGACCGTCAGACCGGCAAGACCGCCGTGGCGCTGGACACCATTCTGAACCAGAAAGTCTACAACGAAGCCGCTGGCGACGATGAAGGCAAGAAGCTGTACTGCATCTACGTCGCTATCGGTCAAAAGCGTTCGACCGTGGCACAGTTGGTGAAGAAGCTGGAAGAAACCGGCGCAATCGACTACACCATCGTTGTGGCGGCTACCGCTTCGGACCCGGCTCCGATGCAGTTTCTGGCACCCTACGCGGCAACCTCGATGGCAGAATTCTTCCGCGACAATGGCCGTCATGCGCTGATCATCTATGATGACCTGTCCAAGCAGGCCGTGGCTTACCGCCAGATGTCGCTGCTGCTGCGCCGCCCGCCGGGCCGTGAAGCTTATCCGGGCGACGTGTTCTACCTGCACAGCCGTCTGCTGGAACGTTCGTCGAAGCTGAACGAAGATTTCGGTTCGGGCTCGCTGACCGCTCTGCCGATCATCGAAACGCAAGGCGGCGACGTGTCGGCCTTCATCCCGACCAACGTGATCTCGATCACCGACGGCCAGATCTTCCTCGAAACCGAACTGTTCTACCAGGGCATCCGTCCGGCTGTGAACACCGGTCTGTCGGTGTCGCGTGTGGGGTCTTCGGCTCAGACCAACGCCATGAAGTCGGTGGCTGGCAAGGTGAAGCTGGAACTGGCGCAGTACCGCGAAATGGCGGCCTTCGCGCAGTTCGGTTCCGACCTTGACGCCTCGACCCAGCAGCTGCTGAACCGTGGCGCGCGTCTGACCGAGCTGATGAAGCAGAACCAGTACTCGCCGATGACCAACGCCGAAATCGTCGTGGTGATCTATGCCGGCACAAGCGGTGCACTGGACAAGATCGCCGTGAAGGACATCGGCCGTTTCGAAGCGGGCTTGTTGAAGCACCTGCGCACCACCGGCAAGGCTTTGTTGGAAGACATCACCAAGAATGACCGCAAAGTCGCGGGCGATCTGGAGAAAGCCATCAAAGCCGAGATCGCAGCGTTCGCGAAAGACTTCGCCTAACGGCGGGGCAGGGGAGATAACGCATGCCCAGCCTTAAGGACTTGAAGAACAAGATCGCGAGCGTGAAAAACACGCGCAAGATCACCAAGGCGATGCAGATGGTCTCTGCGGCAAAACTGCGCCGCGCCCAGGATGCCGCTGAAGCTGCCCGGCCCTATGCCGAGCGGATGAATGCGGTGATGGGGGGCCTGGCTGCCTCGGTTGGTTCATCGGCAAGCGCGCCCCGGCTTCTGGCCGGGACGGGCAGCACGCAGGTGCAGCTTCTGGTCGTCATGACGTCAGAGCGTGGCCTTTGCGGCGGTTTCAACTCGACCATCGTGCGGCTTGCCCGCGCGAAGGCGCATGAGCTGATCGCCGCAGGCAAGACGGTGAAAATTCTCACCGTCGGCAAAAAGGGCCGCGAACAGCTGCGCCGGGACTTTGCGGCGAACATGGTCGGGCATGTGGACATGTCCGAGGTCAAGCGCCTCGGCTATGCCAACGCCCAAGCCATAGCCCGCGACGTTCTGGCCCGCTTCGAAGCCGGTGAATGCGACGTGGTGACGATCTTCTACAACCGCTTCCAGTCGGTGATCAGCCAGATCCCGACCGCGCAGCAGATCATCCCGGCCAAGTTCGAGGCCGGTGCCGCGACGGCGCTGTACGACTACGAGCCCAGCGAAGAGGCCATTCTGGCCGACCTGCTGCCGCGCGGCGTCGCCACGCAGATCTTCACGGCTTTGCTGGAAAATGGCGCGTCCGAACAGGGCGCCCGTATGAGCGCAATGGACAACGCGACGCGCAACGCAGGCGAGATGATCACCAAGTACACGACCATCTACAACCGCTCGCGCCAGGCTGCGATCACCAAAGAGCTTATCGAAATCATTTCGGGCGCTGAAGCGCTCTGAGGAACCGGAGAAACATAATGGCAAAAGCACCGAAAGCAGCTGCCGCGGCAGGCAAGGTCACCCAGGTGATCGGCGCCGTGGTTGACGTGCAGTTCGAAGGCGATCTTCCCGCAATTCTGAACGCACTGATCACTGACAACAACGGCAAGAAGCTGGTCCTCGAAGTGGCCCAGCACCTTGGCGAAAACACCGTCCGTACCATCGCGATGGACGCGACCGAAGGTCTGGTTCGCGGCGCTCCGGTGTCTGATACCGGCGCTCCGATTCAGGTTCCGGTTGGCGACGCAACGCTGGGCCGCATCCTGAACGTCATCGGCGAGCCGGTGGACGAAAAAGGCCCGGTCAACGCGACCGAAACCCGCTCGATCCACCAGAAGGCGCCGACCTTCAGCGAGCAAGCCACGGAATCGCAGGTTCTCGTCACCGGCATCAAGGTGATCGACCTGCTGGCACCCTACGCAAAGGGCGGCAAGATCGGCCTGTTCGGCGGCGCTGGTGTGGGCAAGACCGTTCTGATCATGGAATTGATCAACAACATCGCCAAAGTGCACTCGGGCTACTCGGTGTTCGCAGGCGTTGGCGAACGCACCCGTGAAGGCAACGACCTGTATCACGAGATGATCGAATCCGGGGTTATCAACCTGGAAGACATGACCAAGTCGAAAGTGGCGCTTGTCTACGGTCAGATGAACGAACCGCCGGGCGCACGTCTGCGCGTGGCTCTGTCGGGTCTGACCCTGGCAGAACAGTTCCGCGACCAGTCCGGCACCGACGTGCTGTTCTTCGTCGACAACATCTTCCGCTTTACCCAAGCTGGTTCGGAAGTGTCGGCGCTGCTGGGTCGTATCCCGTCCGCCGTGGGCTACCAGCCGACGCTGGCCACCGACATGGGCGCGCTGCAGGAACGCATCACCTCGACCAAAGCTGGCTCGATCACCTCGGTGCAGGCCATCTACGTTCCCGCCGATGACTTGACCGACCCTGCGCCGGCCACGTCCTTCGCCCACCTCGACGCAACCACCGTTCTGTCGCGTGCGATCTCGGAACTCGGCATCTACCCGGCCGTGGACCCGCTCGACTCCACCTCGCGTCTGCTCGACCCGGCTGTGATCGGCGACGAACACTACCAGGTTGCGCGTTCGGTTCAGGGTGTGCTGCAGCGCTACAAGTCGCTGCAAGACATCATCGCCATCCTTGGCATGGACGAGTTGTCGGAAGAAGACAAACTGACCGTGGCACGGGCGCGCAAGATCCAGCGCTTCCTGTCGCAGCCTTTCGACGTGGCAAAGGTCTTCACCGGCTCGGATGGCGTGCAGGTTCCGCTGGATGTCACCATCGCTTCGTTCAAAGCCGTTGTGGCGGGTGAATACGACCACCTGCCGGAAGCAGCCTTCTACATGGTTGGCGGTATCGAAGACGTGAAAGCCAAAGCCCAGCGTCTCGCCGCGGCTGCGGCCTAAGGGGGCATCATGGCTGGAACGCTGCAATTCGATCTGGTGTCGCCCGAGCGCCGCTTGGCGTCCGTCGCGGCGTCCGAGGTCCAGATCCCCGGTGCCGATGGCGACCTGACGGCGATGGAGGGGCATGCCCCCACCATCACCACCCTGCGCCCCGGCGTGCTGAAAGTCGTGTCGGCCGAAGGCGCTAAATCCTTCGTCGTCACCGGCGGCTTTGCCGAGATTTCGGCGACCGGCGTTTCGGTTCTGGCCGAACGCGCTGTGCCGGTGGAAGAACTGACCCCGGCGCTGATGGATCAGCTGATTGCCGACGCCTCCGAAGCAACCGCCGTGGCGGTGGACAAGGATGCGGCCGACAAGTCGATGGCCGATCTGGTGGCGATGCGCGCTGCCGCAGGCTTCTGAACGCCTGTATAAATTCTGAACGGGCCCCGCAACGTCGGGGCCTTTTCATTTTCAGTCCTTTTATTGTCTGATTCCCTTGTTACGCTGCAAGAACAGGTAAGGGCTTCCATGAAACGCATCTCGTCCAATACTGTCGGCATCCAACAGGGCTCGCGCGTCCTGTTTTCCGACTTTGCAGATGGCGGCGTGATGTGGACGGGGCAGGGCGACCGCGAAAGCCGCCATGTGATCAAGTTCAAGGAGGCCTTCTCCGCGCCGCCTTCGGTGATGGTGTCGGTCGGGATGTGGGATATCGACCACAAGCATACCTCGCGCGCCGATATCACCGCGGAAAACATCACCGAGGCCGGTTTCCATCTGGTGTTCCGCACCTGGGGCGATACCCGCGTGGCGCGGGTGCGGGCGGATTGGATGGCCATAGGCACCGCCAAGGGTGAAGACGACTGGGATCTCTACTGACCTGCGGTGCGTGACCCTCCCATTTCGCCCGGCGAAATGCGCGCGGCACACACCCTACCTCTGGCGCAACCGGTGTGGGCGGGGCCAATCGTTAAATCTTCCTGAATATCGCATGGTCAAGCATCTGAAATATAACGGATAAATTTGGTCCCGAGTTGGGACCGGCTGCGACTCGACCAATCGGGCCAGAGGTAGGGTGTGTGCCGCCTGAATTTTGCCGTGCGAAATTCGGGTGGCACGCACCGCCACGCGCCGGTATGGTTTTTGCATGTTACAGATCGAAGACGTCCTGCGCGACCGAGGCTCGCGTTACGCCGTGTCGGGCGGCCCGGTGCAGGGTCGCGCCGGGATAGATGCTTTTCTGACCGACCTCAAACGCGCGAAGAAATTCGCCAAGGCCACTCACAACAGTTGGGCCTGCATCTTGTCCGATCAGGGCGCGGTGAAGAATGATGATGGCGAGGCCGGCGCGGCGGCAGTGATCCTGAAGATGCTGGAGCGGGCGGAATTGCGTGATCATATCGTGGTGGTGACTCGCTGGTATGGCGGGGTGCATCTGGGCGGCGACCGCTTTGCCCATGTGGTCACTTCGGTGCGCGCCTATCTGGAGGCGCTGTCAAAATCCTAGACAGCCGCCACCACATCCGCTTGGATGCAGGAAAACGGGGGGCACCATGCGCAATCTTCTGGCCGCCGAAGCGCGCCGCTTTGCCAATACGGCGATCTGGTCCTGGGCCGGTTGGCGCGCGGCCTGGGCGACAGAGAAATCGCTGCGGCAATGGACGGTTCTGAACCTGCTGTCGGCGACGCTGGCCTTCACCTTGAACCTGAGCGGGGCCGAACGCGGGCTGATCCTTGGCCTTGGCCTGCTGGTCCTTGCGGCGGAGTTGCTGAACACCGGGCTGGAGCAGGCGATTGACTACATCTCGACCCAGCAAGACCCGCGCGCCAAAAAGGCGAAGGATTGCGGATCGGCGGCAGTTGCGCTGACGGCGCTGGCCGCCGGAGTGGCGTGGGCGGCTATTCTGATCGGCTAGACTGCCGCCGCCGCCGCAGATGCAGGCGATACAGCAGCGGGGCAAGCACATGATCATACCCGGCGCTGGCCAGCCCGTGCAATCCGGGCAGGGCGGTGATGCGGGTCAACCAGTGCCAGCCGGACAGCCGCGCCCACAGCAACTGGAATGCCGGAATCCCTGACACCAGACGGCCCTGATGCAGCCCATGCAGCCGCGGCGCCGCCTGATCCGGGGTCAGCCCCTAGGCGGCAACGATGGACAGGCCTTCAAAGCGCAACGCCGCGCCTTCGGCCAATGCCTGTTTGCGGTAATGGCCGATCTCAAACCGGGCAGGCTTCGTGGTAGAGACCGCGGGTTTCATCAATCATAGCCGCTCCATGGCACAGAAATGCCGGGCCGGGTTGCGGCATCGTTGGCACTTGCCCGGCCCTTTGCAGGACCGGGCCGGGTTTGGCTGCGCTGTCGTCAGCGCGCCGCCCGCACTATCCCTGCGAGCCAGCAGAGCACGCCCAAGGCGATAGCACCCTCGGCGAAGGGGAATATCGGGCCAACGGTCGCCTCTGGCACGCGACCGCTCATCATCAGGAACAGGCCTGCCAGCAGCACCAAAGCTCCGGCTTGATGCAGCCAGAAATGCGCCTGCGCCAAAGCTCCGTCGGCCAGACCGGGGATCACCCGATAGGCGAGACCGAACAAGGTCATCAGTGTAAAGCCGAGCAGATTGATATGGGCATGCACCGGCGCAAGGCTACGGTCACCAGAGCCGCCCATATACATGCCAAAACCAATGCCCACCAAAAGGTAACACGCGCCAATCACAAGGAAACCACGAGAGATATTCATCTTTCCGCCCCTTCCATTGCTGCGGGTTGGGCCCCGCAACGAAAGAATAGCAGAAATCGCATATTTCGCGCGCATGTTTTGTAGCCGCAGCTCGCGGAAATCGTCGCAGCAACCAGGCCTGCTTACAACGACTTGTGAGTCCCGTCACAGAACGCGCCATTTTTCGAATGCTTGCAGCCACACAGGAAGGCGGTCTTGCTTTCCTCGACGATCACTTTCGTCGGAACAAACGTCGAGCCCTTGTGGCTGCCGTCGCAGAACGGCTGGTTCTTGGACTGCCCACAGGCGCACCAGAAGTAGACTTTCCCCGCTTCGAGCTCACCTTTGTAGGGAGCTTTTTGCGCAATCATCGGGGCATCAGACATGGCGGCTCCTGCTGTTGGGTGTTCTCGGCGCGTCAGGCTAGCCTTTGTCATCGGTTGCAGGCAACCAGTGAGTGTCGGAATATTGCCGAAAGTCCGGACAGGATGGACTATATCCAAGAAGTGGCCCGATATCGCCGCAGGCAAACCGGGCTTGGCCGGCGTTGCGCAATCTGAAGGGAAGCGGCTGATGGGTTTGCGAGCAGTCTTGATCGTGTGGGTTGCTTTTGCCGGCCTTGCCGGGGCTGAGACGGGTTCTCTGGGCGTGGTGAACAAATGCCCGTTTCCCCTGCAACCAGCCGCCCAAGGCGAAACGGACTATTTCTTTGACAAGACCTACGTCAGACTTGGCGGCCGAGACTTGCGGTATGACATCGCGATGCCCGCCGCGCCGGGGAAATACCCGCTGTTGATCCTGCTGCATGGCGGCGGGTTTGTCAGCGGTGACAAGACCGCCAAGTTTCCGGAGTCGGATCTCAGGATGGTCGCGGCGCGTGGTTATGTGGTGGCGACGCTGAACTATGCTCTGGCGGGACCGCAGGCAGGGGAAGGGCCACAGAGCAACTTTCCGCAGGCGATCAAGGACCTGCGCTGCGGCGTGCAATATTTCCGCGCCGCCGACGACCCGCAACTGACCAAGATCGACACCGCGCGCATTGGCGTTCTGGGCACCAGTGCCGGCGGGCATCTTGCGCTTTTGTTGGGGACGGCCGCCGATGAGACGAGTTTTGATGACGCCGCGTGCCCCTATCTTGGCACGTCTGCCGAAGTGCAGTCGGTGGCGGCCTTTTATCCGTCTACTCGATTCATGACCATCGCGGCTGACAAATGGTCTGACTATGGGACTGTCCGCAAGAACAGTGACTTCTACAAGATATTCGGAAAACAGCCCGATCAAGCTGAAGATCTGATTGCAAAAGGTTCGCCACTTTACCGGGTCGAGCAAATCGAGGACGGCCGGACGCTTCCACCGATGCTGCTGGTCAACGCGGGCAGGGAGGTCAATCAATTGCTGGTGGACAGTGTGAATGCGATGGAGCAGGTGCTGATTGAAAAGCACCTGCCCCATTTGAAGGTCACCGAGCCGCGTGCGCGTCACGGCTACGACCCTTTTGCGGCGTTCCCAAAATCGACCTGCACTGTGCTGAACTTCTTTGAAAAGACGCTGGCCAACTGACGGCTAGACACGCCGCCCCCACAGATCATATTCGCCAGCTTCCTCGACCGTTACCGTGACGATATCGCCGGGGGAGAGGCTTTCGAAATCTTCGTCGATGAACAGGTTGCCGTCGATTTCGGGGGCATCGGCTTTGGTGCGGCAGGTTGCACCTTCGGCGTCAACCTCATCGACGATCACTTGCAGGGTCTGCCCGACTTTGGTGGTGAGTTTCGCCTCGGAAATCGCCTGAGCTTTTGCCATGAACCGATCCCAGCGGTCTTGCTTGATCTCATCCGGCACATGGTCGGGCAGATCGTTGCTGCGCGCGCCTGCGACGTTTTCGTATTGGAAGCAGCCGACACGATCCAGCTGCGCCTCGTCCATCCAGTCCAGCAGGGTCTGGAATTCGGCCTCTGTTTCACCTGGATAGCCGACGATGAAGGTGGAGCGCAGGGTGATGTCGGGGCAATCGCGGCGCCAGGCGGCGATTTCATCCAGCGTTTTCGCGGCGGCGGCGGGGCGGGCCATGCGTTTCAAAACACCCGGATCGGCGTGTTGGAACGGGATGTCGAGATAAGGCAGGATCAACCCCTCGGCCATCAGCGGGATCAGCTGGCGGACGTGGGGGTAGGGGTAGACGTAGTGCAGCCGCACCCAGGCGCCCAACTTGCCCATCTCGCGTGCCAGATCGGTGATATGGGCGCGGACCTCACCGCCCTTCCACGGGCTGAGGTCGTGCTTGCGGTCCACCCCATAGGCCGAGGTGTCCTGACTGATCACCAGCAGTTCGCGCACGCCGTTTTCCACCAGCTTTTCCGCTTCGCGCAGGATGGCGTGGGCAGGGCGGGATTGCAGCAGGCCGCGCATGTCGGGGATGATGCAGAACTTGCACTTGTGGTTGCAGCCCTCGGAAATCTTCAGATAGCTATAGTGACGCGGGGTCAGGGAAACCGCAGAGGCGGGCAGCAGGTCTATGAACGGGTCGGGCTTGGCGGGCACGGCGTTGTGGACGGCATCCAGCACCGCCTCGTATTGATGCGGGCCGGTCACGGCCAGAACGCGGGGGTGCGCGCCGGTGATATACTCGGGTTCCGCGCCCAGACAGCCGGTCACGATGACCCGGCCATTCTCGGCCAGTGCCTCGCCAATCGCTTCCAGAGATTCCGCCTTGGCGCTGTCAAGAAAACCGCAGGTGTTCACGATCACCGCATCGGCGCCCTTGTAATCGGGGCTGATCGCGTAGCCCTCGGCGCGCAGGCGGGTCAGGATGCGTTCGCTGTCCACCAGGGCTTTCGGGCAGCCCAGCGAGACCATGCCGATGGTCGGCTGGCCGGGACGGGCGGCTTCGCTGAAGGTGGCCTTCGGGGCGAGGTCGGGGCGGAGGTTGGGCGGATTTTGCGACATGGGGCCGGGTATACAGGGAATTTGCCGATGAGGGTAGGGGCGGTCCCGAGTCGGGACCGTTTTAGGGGGAAGTGAAATCAATGGGTTAGTCGGAAGCGTTCAGGATTTGTTAGGGATTGGGGGCGGGGGAGTTGTTTGCGGTTGAGGGGTGAGGCAGGCATGATGTGGTGCCGAGCCACGGGGATGCAACCGCGGCAGCTTCTGAATAGAAGTCTTTTTTCCCGCCGTCAGAGTGCCATCACCTTCATTCTTTGCCTTCGACGTGCCGGGAGGCGCGGCTGGGACAACCCCGCCCCACAGTCAGTATTTGCGCGGCACATACAATTCCGGCGGCAGCACGGCGCGTTCGTAGTTGGGGTTGAACACGCGGTCGGGCAGGTGGACGTCTTCGTGCGGCACGGGTTCGTAGGGGAATTGCGACAGAAGGTGGTCGATGCAGTTCAGCCGGGCGCGCTTTTTGTCATTGCCTTCAACGATATACCACGGCGCTTCGGTGATGTTGGTGCGGGCCATCATCTCTTCCTTGGCTTTGGTGTAGTGTTCCCAGCGGACGCGCGATTGCAGGTCCATCGGCGAAAGTTTCCACTGTTTCATCGGATCGTGAATGCGCATCAGGAAGCGCATCTGCTGTTCTTCGTCGGTGATCGAAAACCAGTATTTGATCACGGTGATGCCAGAGCGGACCAGCATGCGTTCAAATTCCGGCACGTCGTTGAAAAATTGTTCCACCTGGTCTTCGGAGGCAAAGCCCATCACACGTTCGACCCCGGCGCGGTTATACCAAGAGCGGTCGAACAGCACGATTTCACCGCCTGCGGGCAGGTGCGGCACATAGCGTTGAAAATACCACTGGGTTTTTTCGCGGTCTGACGGCGCGGGCAGCGCCACCACGCGCACGACGCGCGGATTGAGCCGCTGGCTGATTCGCTTGATCACGCCGCCCTTGCCGGCGGAATCGCGCCCCTCAAACAGCACGACGACCTTTTTCTTGTGATAGGACACCCAGTCTTGCAGCTTGATCAGTTCGGATTGCAGCCGGATCAAGGACTGAAAATAGACGTGGCGGTCGATGCCGTCGGGGTGTTTGTCTTTGTAAATGCGCGAGATTTCCAGCGAAAGCTGGACGTCTTCCAGCTCCAGTTCATATTCTTCGTCGAAGGCGTCGGCGAGTTCTGCTTCCAGCCAATCCATCGCCTGCTGCGAGGGGGCATTGGGGGCGGCGGTGTCGGTCATGGCGGGCTCCTGTTCGGCGGCGGTAAAACAGGGTTTTGTAACCGGCGGATGACGGGCGGCTGTTTCAGGCGGGCGGGTTGTTGCCAATCCGGCAACGGTGGCTTCTTTTGATGGGGCGGGGCGCGTAGACTCGGGCTCTGGGTTGTTTTGAGGGTATCATGCGCTGGATGGTTCGTTCGGTTATCGCGTTGGTTTTGTTGGCGGTTCTGGCCGTGGGCGGGTTGTTTCTGATCCCGGCGGAAAAGATTGCCGGTGTGGCGGTGGCCAAGTTCAACAGCCTGACCGGGCGGGAGCTGGTGATCACAGGCGCGGTGCGGCCATCATTCTGGCCGCAACTGGGGGTGAAGACCGGGCCGGTCTCGATTTCCAACGCGGAGTGGTCGCAGGAAGGCCCGATGCTGCAGGCCGAGGCGCTGGCGATTTCGATCGACATGGCGGCGCTGATGGCGGGCGAGGTGAAGATCACCGGGGTCGAGGCGATCAACCCGCGCATCGTGCTGGAGCGGTCGGCCAAGGGCGCGGAAAACTGGGTGTTTGGCGGTGGCGGCGCGGGCGGTGAGGTTTCGGCGGCGACGCCCGGCGTGGGCAAGCCGTTCACACTGGACAAGGCGATTGTGCAGGCCGGCGCGCTGGTGTTTGTCGATCACGCGGCGGGGACAAGGGTAGAGCTGAGCGGGATCGAGGCCGAGGTGGCGATCCCGTCTTATACCGGTGCGGCGCAGCTGCAGATGGCGGCGGTGCGCAATGGCCAGTCGTTTCAACTGGCGGCGACGGTGGCGGGGTTTCAGGATTTTCTGGATGGCAAGGTGGTGGAGACCGACCTGCGGCTGACGGCGGGGGCGGCGGATGTGGCGTTCAAGGGCCGCGCCGGGCATGGGCCGCTGGAGGCAGAGGGCGATCTGACCGCCCGCCTGGGCGATCTGGCGGCGATTTCGGCGCTGGCGGGCAGGGCGGTGGCGCTGCCCGAGGGCTTTGGCGCGCGGGATGTGCGGGTTTCTGGCGGGGTGACGCTGACCACGGCCGGGTCGCTGCATCTGCGCGGTGGGGCGGTGGTTCTGGATGACAATGCTTTCACGATGGATGCCGATCTGGCCACCGAGGGCGCGCGGCCGAAGCTGTCGGCGAAGGTGGTGGCGGGGGCGTTGAAGCTGGCTGCTGTCTCGGGCGGGCAGGGTGGCGGTGCCAGCGGCGGTGTGCAGGCGCAGGGCTGGCCGCAGGACAAGATGGATGTGTCAGCGCTGGCGGTGCTGGATGCAGCGGTGGCGGTGACGGCGGAAAGCCTTGATCTGGGCATGGTGAAGTTCGGGCCGTCGCAACTGGCGGTCACGATTGACCGTGGCCGGATGGTGACGGACATCCGTAAGGTGACGGCTTATGACGGGGTGATCTCGGGCAATTTTGTGGTGAACGGGCGCAAGGGGCTGTCGGTGGGCGGCGATTTGTCGTTTGCAGGCATGGCGTTGCAGCCGTTGCTGGCCGATTTCGGTGGCTATCAGCGGCTGGTCGGCACTGGTGATCTGCGGGTGAAGTTTCTGGGGTCTGGCGCGTCGGTGGATGCGATCATGCAGTCGCTGGAAGGGTCAGGCACGGTCAGCCTGAGCAATGGCGAGATTTTGGGGCTGGATATTGCCGGTATGCTGCGGACGCTGGACACCTCTTATGTCGGTGAGGGGCAGAAGACGATTTTTGACAGTCTGGCGGGCAGTTTCTTGATCGCGGGCGGGGTGTTGCGCAACGAGGATATGCTGATGACATCGCCCTATATCACCGCCAAAGGAGCGGGCGCGGTTGGGCTTGGCGCGCGTGATCTGGAATATCGCATCCGGGCGACGGCGTTGGCCAATGACACCGGCGCGGGCGGGCTGACGGCACCGCTGCTGATCAAGGGGCCTTGGGCGGACCCGACGTTCAGTCTGGATCTGCAAGCCTTGGCCGATGAACAACTGGCCGAAGAACGGGCGAAGCTGCAGGCAGAGTTGCAGGCGAAAGAGGCGGAACTGCGCGCCGATGCCGAGGCACGCGCGGCGGCGATGGAGGCAGAGGCCAAGGCCAAGCTGGAGGCAGAGTTGGGCATCGCGCAGCAGGATGGCGAAACGCTGGAAGACGCGGCGCGGCGGCAGTTGAATCAGGCGGTCGAGGGCGAGGCGCAGCGGGCGCTGGAAAAGCTGCTGGGCGGCGGTAATTGAAGCTTATGAAATAAAAAAGGCGCGAGGGATGCTCGCGCCTTTTCGGGAAAACTTTAGCGGCGGCGGTCGCGCCGGGCGCTCATCGGTTGGAAGGCGACGCCGACATGCGCCTCGCAATAGGGTTTGCCGGGCACTGACGGCAGGCCGCAGAACCAGAAGTCTTCGGTGGCCGGGTCGCCGATCGGCCATTTGCAGGTGCGCTCGGTCAGATCCATCAGCGACAGCTTGCGGGCGCGCTTTTCAACTTCGCGCACCGAAGCCAGCGCCTCGGGCGAGATTTCGTTGGCGGAGGGCTGCGGTGGCAGCGGCTGGCCTGCGGGAATGATCGCCTTGCGCATCGGCAGCGGCGTGACGATTGCTGTCGAGGCCGGGGTGGCGGCTGCCGCCGGGGCTGCCGGTCGTTCGACCGGGGCGGGACGCTCGGCGGCGGGTGCCGGGGCGGGGGTCGGGCGCGGTGTTGCGGGCTCGGCGGCGGCGGGTTTTGCGGCAGGCTCGGCGCGCGGCGGGGCTGCGACCACTTCCGGTTCATCGGCTTCGACAGCGCCGCCGCCGACGCGGTTGGACAGGCCCAGACGATGCACCTTGCCGATCACGGCGTTGCGGGTGACACCGCCGAGTTCCTTGGCGATCTGACTTGCAGACTGGCCCTCGGCCCACATTTTCTTGAGCGTCTCAACGCGCTCGTCGGTCCAGGACATGGCGAACTCCGGTTTGTGGGGCCTGATGCGGCCGGGGACCGCCTTTGGACGCGGACCCTCTTCTAATCTTGAATGCAGGGGATACAAGGCGAGCGCGGCAATATCAAGCGGCGCGTGATTCGGTTTTGGCCGAGCACGCAGCGGAAAGGGGCGGATCATGCATGATTTTCGGGACCAGCGGGCGGATACGTTCGAAACCTTTGCCAAGGTCGGGCGCGGTGTGAAGCTGCCGAAGACGGCGGTGGTGGTCTATGAGTTCGTGGCCGAAGAGGTTGAGACCCAATGGGCGGCGGTGGAAAAGGCGCTGCGGGCCAAGGGATTCAAGACCCATCACAAAGGCGATATTCTGGAAGCGCGGATCGGGCCGATCACCATTGACGCCGAAACGGTCTGGCAGTGGGAAAAGATCGCCACAGAGATCGTGCTGCCGTTCGAGTTTTACCCCGATGGCTGGGAACTGGCCGACGACTGATCGGTTGCAGCGGCGGTTAAATTGAGCCGCTGGCGCGGCACGGCTTTTGTCTCGCCCGCGCCCTGCGGCGCAGGCTCGGTTGGCGCTCCGGCGGGAGTATTTTTGCCAAGATGAAGATCAAGACGCCGCTTCATCTTGGCAAAAATACTCCCGCCGGAGGCTTCTGCCTTGTGGGCCAATGGGGCGGTGGTCAGCCGGGTTTGCCGTTGATCCAGGTGGCGCGGATGGCGCGGTCGTCGCCCAGCATGATGGTGGGGAAGATCGCTTGCCAGATGGTTTCGGCGCGGCGGGTGGCTTGTGCGATGGCGGGGGTCGATTGCAGGTCGAGGATGGTGAGGTCTGCTTCCATGCCCTGCGCGATGTTGCCGATCTGGTGTTCGGCGTGCAGGGCGCGGGCGGAGCCTATGGTGGCGAGCCACCATAGCTGTGAGGGGTGCAGGGCCTGGCCGCGCAGTTGTGCCACCTCATAGGCGGCGGCCATGGTGCGCAGCATCGAAAAGGATGAACCGCCGCCGGTGTCGGTGGCGAGGCCCACGCGCAGGGCATGCGCGAGCGACATGTC
This sequence comes from Paracoccaceae bacterium, assembly GCA_009773375.1. Classification (GTDB taxonomy): domain Bacteria; phylum Pseudomonadota; class Alphaproteobacteria; order Rhodobacterales; family Rhodobacteraceae; genus Cypionkella. The sequence goes on along the minus strand of WRPH01000015.1, from coordinate 14,765 downwards.
AAACAGGCCGGAGCCGATGAAGGTGTTCGAGGTCGGGCAGTGGACGACTGAGGCCCCGGCTTCGTTCAGGCGGTCTTTTTCGCGCGGGGTCAGGTGGATGGCGTGGCCGTAGACCGCGCCGGGTCGCAGCAGGCCTTGCGACTCATAGGTGTCAAGGTAGTCGCGCGATTGGGGAAAGAGGTCTTTCACCCAGGCGATTTCGTCGGTTTGTTCCGACAGGTGGGTTTGCATCAGGCAGTCGGGATGTTCTTTCCACAGCTGGCCGAGGGCTGCGAGTTGCTCGGGGGTGGAGGTGGGTGAAAACCGCGGCGTGATGACGTAGGACAGCCGGTCTACCCCATGCCATTTTTGCAGCAGGCGTTTGCTGTCGTCATAGGCGGATTGCGGCGTATCGCGCAGGGCTTCGGGGGCATTGCGGTCCATGCAGGTTTTGCCGGCGAAGGCGCGCAGGCCTCGCGTTTGGGCGGCGGTGAAGAAAGCCTCCACTGATTCGGGGTGGATGGTGGTGTAGGAACACATCGACGTGGTGCCATGCGCGCGGGCGAGGTCGAAGTAGCGGTTGGCGACGTCATCAGCATAGGCGCGGTTGGCGAAGCGCATTTCCTCGGGGAAGGTGTAGCTGTTGAGCCAGTCGATCAGGCGTTTGCCCCAGGAAGCGATGATCGCGGTTTGCGGGTAATGCACATGGGCATCAATGAAACCGGCGGAAATCAGGCAGCGGCCGTAGTCGGTGACGCGGGCGTGTGGGTATTGCGACCGCAGAGTTTCTGCCGGGCCGGCGGCTACGATCTTGCCGTTTTCTATCACCACCGCGCCGTGACTTTCGTGGCGGGCGGCATCGGGGCCTTGGGTGAAGGGGTCGCCTGCGAAGGACAGCACCTGCCCCAGAAGAAGATCGGTCATTGCATACTCCGCTTGCCAAACCCGGTTAGACTATAGGCTTATGGAGATGCGGTAAATTTCCGCGTGGCCTCTGTTTCGTTGAAACAGCTTTCGCTATGCAGGGGGCAATAGGAGGCGCGTATGGCAGAAGATCTGGCTTTGATGGACGAAGACGAAGTCCACGCCGATCGGGTGGCGGCGATCCTTGATGCGGTGGAGGTTGGCGATGCGGCGCGGGTGGCGGTGCTGCTGGAGCCGTTGCATGCCGCCGATATTGCCGACGTGCTGGAACAGATCGGCGGCGCGGAACGGCGGGCGTTGCTGGCCTTGTGGTCGGGCGAGATCGACGGCGAGATTCTGTCGGAAATTGACGAATCGATCCGCGAGGAGGTGATCGAGGCGCTGCCGCGCGAGGTCGTGGCGGAGGCGATGCGCGAGCTCGATTCCGATGATGTAGTCGATATTCTGGAAGATCTGGATGCGCCGCAGCAGGATCTGATTCTGGGCGCGCTGGAGGTCGCCGACCGGGTCGCGGTGGAGCAGGCGCTGGCCTTCCCCGAGGGGTCCGCAGGGCGCTTGATGCAGCGCGAGGTGGTGGTGGCGCCCGAGCATTGGACGGTGGGCGAGGCGATTGATTATCTGCGCGAGGTCGAGCACCTGCCGGATCAGTTCTATCATGTGATCCTGGCCGATCCGCGCATGAAACCAACGGGGTATGTGACGCTGGGGCGGCTGTTGTCGAGCCGCCGCGACATGCGGCTGAAAGAGATTCTTGAGGATAGTTTCCGCACGGTTCCGGCGACGGAAACCGAGGCGGATGTGGCGTATATGTTCAACCAGTACCACCTGATTTCAACGCCGGTGGTCGATGGCAATGGCCGGTTGGTTGGCGTGATTACCATCGACGACGCGATGAACGTGCTGGATGAAGAACATGAGCAGGACATGCTGCGTTTGGCTGGGGTGGGCGACGAATCCAGCCTGTCGGACGGCGCGTTTGCGACGGCGCGGCAGCGGTTGCCGTGGCTGGTGGTCAATCTGTTTACGGCGTCGATCAGTGCTTTTGTGATCTCGCGGTTTGAATCGACGATTGCGACGCTGGTGGTGCTGGCGTCGCTGATGCCGATTGTGGCATCGACCGGCGGGATTGCAGGGACGCAATCGCTGGCGGTGGCGGTGCGGGCGCTGGCGACGCGCAGCCTGACTTCGGCCAACGCCAAACGGGTGGTTTTGCGCGAACTGGTGGGCGGGCTGCTGAACGGGATCGGGCTTGCGATCATTCTGGGGCTGGCGGCGTTTCTGGTCTTTGGCGACTGGAAGCTGGGTCTGGTGCTGGGTATGGCGATGATCACCAATCAGGTGGTGGCGGCGCTGGGCGGGGTGCTGGTGCCGTTGGGGCTGCACCGGCTGAAGCTGGACCCGGCGCTGGCCTCGGGGACGTTTGTGACGACGTTGACCGATGTGCTGGGGTATTTGGCGTTTCTGGGGCTGGCAAGCATGGTGTTGCTATGATCGACAAAGGGGAGGCCCGCAAACTGGCGTTTGCGGCGCGCAAGGCGGCTTTCGCGGCGGGGCAGGGGCAGGCGGGCGAGATTCTGGCGGATTTTCTGGCGGATCATCGTGGCCGCGCGCTGGCCGGATATATGGCGATGCGCACGGAAATTGACCCGCTGGCTGCGATGCTGGCGCATCAGGGGCCGGTCTGCGTGCCGGTGATCATCGCGGCCGGGCAGGCTTTGCGGTTTCGCGAATGGTCGCCGGGCTGCCGGATGGAGATGGGGGCGTTTGGCGCCGAGATTCCGGCAGAAGGGGCGTGGATCGAGCCAGAGGTCTTGATCGTGCCGTTGGTCGGCTTTGACGCGCGCGGCTATCGGCTGGGCTATGGCGGCGGGTTTTACGACCGCACCTTGCAGGGGCTGCGCGCCAAGCGGGCGACTTTGGCGGTGGGCTTTGCCTTTGCGGCGCAGGAACTGCCGGAGGTGCCGATTGATCAATTCGATCAGCGGCTGGATGTCATGGTGACGGAAACCGGGGTGCGGCGGTTTGGCTGAGGCTGGCTGGGCGGGCGGCGGACGGGGGTTTTGCACCCCCGCGCGGGCGCTGCCCGCTGCCCCCGCAGAGTATTTTTGCCAAGATGAAGGCGAATTTTAATCAAATTGATCGGAACATGGCGTCAACATCTGATCGGCTTGTGCGATCAGATGTTGTGATTGATATTTTCGATCTGATTGATCGGTTACTTCGCAATCGATTCCTGTTTGACGAACATGTTGCCCCAGGCGCGGTCCATCAGCTCCGGCGACATCTGGTAGGGGATGCCTTCGAATTCGCAGACTGCGATCATCTGATCAATCAGGAAAGTCGGCTGATAGTTGGCGAAGTTGTTGGCGATGGTGGGATATTTGGTTTTCAGCATGTGGATCAGCGTGGCCTCGTCCAGCGGCATTTTCTTCTTTTTGGCGACCATGGCGAAGATTTTCAGGAACATTTCCTGATTGGGGCCATCAATCTTGATCTTGAAGAAAATCCGCCGCAGGGCCGCGCCGTCGAAGATTTCGTTGGGGTGGAAGTTGGTTGAGAAAATCACCAGCGTATCGAATGGCACGGTGAATTTTTCGCCCGATTGCAGGGCGAGGATGTCGCGGGATTCCTCCAGTGGCACGATCCAGCGGTTGACCAGCTTTTGTGGCGGTTCGGCCTGACGGCCCAGGTCGTCGACGATGAAGATGCCGCCGGAGGCTTTCAGTTGCAGCGGCGCCTGATAGGTGCGGGCGGTCGGGTTGTATTTCAGATCGAGCATGTCGAGGGTCAGTTCGCCGCCGGTGATCACGCTGGGGCGCTCGCAATAGACGTAGCGGTTGTCGTAGCGGTTGCCGGTGCGGCGCAGCGCGGTGGGATCGTCGAGCGATTCCTCGGCGGCGGAATGCACGATCGGGTCGTAGACGGTGATGACCTGACCGGAGTATTCGATGGCGCGGGGGATATAGATCTTGTCGCCCAAGGCGGCGCGGATGCCGTTGGAAATACTGGATTTTCCGTTGCCGGGCGGGCCATACATCAGGATCGAGCGGCCCGAGGACACCGCAGGGCCGAGGTTGGAGATCAGGTCGGGCGGCAAGATCAGGTGGCCCATGCCCTTCATCAGATCGGGGCGGGTCAGTTTGATATCGCGCACGGACTGGCGTTTCATCTGTGCTGAATAGGCGTCAAGCGGCACCGGCAGCGCGCCGTAATATTCGGATTGCGACAGCGCATCCAGCGCGCGGGCCTTGCCGGCGTCGGTCAGCTGGTAGCCCATTTCATTGCTGGTCGAGGTGGCGTTCAGCGTGCCTTTCGCCTCCAGCAGGCGCTGTTGGCGGGCGGCATCGACCAGTTCTTGCGTCAGAGCCACAGGCAGGGCCACGGCGCGTGAGAGGTCGGAGACCAGATCGAGGTTCATGCGGAACATGGTTTTCAGCAGGATATCCCGCATCATCACCGAGGTCAGGCCGGTTTCGGCCAGGGACTTGGGCTGCGGCGGTGCCTGCACGCCCATCTTCACTTGCATGTTCATCAGCGGCACCTTTGCGCGATTCGGGCATGGATTGCGCCCGAAGTGTCAACAAAGAGTGGTTTGGCTTAGAAAAGGGGCCGAAGTGCGGCCAAAAGATAGAAGATCAGTGTCCCCGACAGCGCCAGACCCATCGGGAAATCGGCATGGGTCCAGCTGGCCCAATCGGCGGTGGCGCGGCGGAACGGCGGGATCAGCCGGGCGAGTCGGTGGGCGGCGAAGGCCCCCAGCAGACAGGCGGCGTAGAGGCCGAGCACAAAACGGATGTCGGCATGGATGAACACCGGGGCCATGGCGGCGGCGAATTTCGCATCGCCCGCTCCAACGGCACCGCCCGCGTTCAGCACGAAACCGGCTAGCAGAACGGCGGCGGCGAGTGCCCAGCCCCAGAGCCAGAGCTGAAACGGCAGGATTTGGAACAGCACCGCGATCAGGCCGACCACCAGCCAGACCAGCAGCATTGCCAGCACGGCGTAGTTGGGGATCTTCATGAATTTCATGTCGCTCCACGACACCCAGATGCCGATGGCGGTGGCGAAGGGCAGCAGGGCGAGGGCGGCGAACGGCGAGATCATGGTATCAGGCTTCCAAAGCTTCGAGCGAGCGCACGGCGGCCTCGAAATAAGTGGGGCTGGTATCAACGGCTTGTTGCAGCAGGGTCTTGCCGACGTTGACATCGCCCTGTTTCACCGCAGCAAGGCCAAGGGTGTACAGCAGTTGCGCGCGCTCGGGCTGCGACATCTCAATCACCGGCATGTCGTATTTGCGCTGGGCGGCGCGGGCCAGAACCAGGTTGTTCTTGGCGGTAAACATCGACGGATCGTAGGTCAGCGCTTCGATGAACAGCTTTTCGGCACCGGTATTGTCGCCACGGGTCAGCTTGGAAAAACCCCAGTTGTTCAGCACGCCCGAAGGTTTCGTGGTTAGGCCAGCGGCGATTTCATAGAAACTGTCGGCTTTCTTCCAGTTTTTCTTGGAATCGGCGACCATCGCCTCAAGCCGGTAGCGTTCGAAGGTCTCGACGGTGGGCGGGATGGTGTTCAGCGTGGCTTCGGCGGCGGGCCAGTTGTTGGTGCGGATTTGCGCATCGGCAAGACTGACGCGGTCGTCAGGCTTGCCTTCGGGGGAATTGACGATGGCGGTCCAGACCGAAGCTGCCTCGGTTGCACGGTTGGCGCGGATCAGCGATTTTGCCAGCCCGCGTTTCAGGTCGATACGGTCGGGGTTTTCGGTGGAAGCCTTCTGAAAATAGGCAACGGCCTCTTTCGGATCGCCCACGGTCAGCATCACATCGTTGAGATTGGTTTCATCGACGACGTTGACGCTTTTGATCGCGCGCTTGGCCTCGTCATTTGAGGTGCCGCCGCCGCAACCAGACAGCAGGGCCGCGCCGGTCAGGCACAGGGCAAGAAACATCGGGTGGCGCATTTTGCGTCCTTTTTGGTCTTTGCTGCTCGATCCTCAGAGTTGCGACAGAAGCACATAGGTGCCGTGTCCGCGCCGCACGAGTTTCATCACGGGTTTTTCGTCTTGCTCGGGATCATACACGGCGGGGCTGGTTCGCGCGATAGCCAGCTTGAGATTTTCGCGGATGGAGTCCGATTGGCCACTGTCGAGCGCGAAGGCTTGCTGGAACACCAGACGCGCCTCGCCGGCCTTGCCGCGTTCCATCAGCACGCAGCCCAGATTGTTCAGCGCGGGCACCGAGGTTTCATCGGCCTCCAGCGCGCGGCGCAGGATTTGTTCGGCCTGACCCAGACGGCCCAGCTTGAGGTTGGCCGAGCCGATCGCCGACAGCACATCGGCATTCATGCCCTGTTCGCCCGCCGCGCGCAGATAGGCTTTCAGCGCCAGTTCGTATTCACCCGCTTCCATCAGGCGGTGCCCGACGAGCAGGCCATCAACGCCTTGTTCCCGCGCATCCGCACCGAAGGGGACGTTGCGTTGCAGCTTGCCAGACGCGCCAAAGCCGTCCGTTTTGGAACAGGCGGCCAAGGCAGAACAGATCAGAAGGACAATCGCTGCGTTTCGCGTCACAAACCTTTGCCTTGCGTAAATCCCAGTTTCAGCCGCCACCGCCGCCAAGGGTTTGCGAAATGCCGTAAACCGATGGTCCGATCAGGATTATCAAAAGTGGTGGCAGCGTAAACAGCATTGTGCCGAGGGTCAGCTTGGTCGGCAACTTGTTTGCCAATTCTTCTGCCCGCATGATGCGTTTATCACGCATTTCGGCAGAATAGACCCGCAGCGCGTCTGACATCGAGGTGCCGAACGAGGCCGATTGCACCAAGGTGGTGCAGAACGACGAGATATCGGCGATGCCGACGCGTTCTGACATGTCTTTCAGAACCTTGATCCGCTCTTTGCCAGCCTTGACCTCTTGTGCCACGGTTTCGAATTCTTCCGACAGCGCCGGGCAGGAAGCGCGGCTTTCCTTGGCGATGCGGTTGATCGATTGATCGAGCGATTGCCCGGCTTCGACGCAGACCAGCATCAGATCAAGCGCATCGGGAAAGCCCGAGACGATTTCGGCCTGACGTTTCTGCACCCGGCTGTTGACCCAGTAGATCGGCAGGTAATAGCCCAAGCCGCCCGGCATCAGGGTTGAGATGATCATCACCTGCATCGTCACTTCGGCACCGTCGTTGCCGACCATGGTGTAAAGCATACCCAAAGCCAACAGACCAATGCCCAGCACCAGCTGCGCAAAGTGGAAGGTGCGCACGGCGTTTTTCTCTTTGTAGCCTGCGCGCACCATTTTCAGCCGCGACGCTGTCATTGTCACTTCGTCTTGCGGTTCCAGGAACGAGGCGAATTTTTCCAGCTTGTCGGCCTTGTCGGAATGCCGCAGCACGGCCGTCTGACCCGCGGTGTTGTTTTCAACCGCCTTGCGCAGGGCTTTCAGCTTGTCGAAGGGTTCAGGCTGCTTCTTCATCAGCAGCGGCAAAACGCCGACAATCAGGGCAAGCCCGACCATGCCAAGCGCCAGCAGCGGCCCAAGCGGGCCAAACAGATCGGTCAGTTGCGCATTGATTGTGTTCAGGAAATCCATAGCGCCCTCAAACCTTGATGTTGACCATGATACGCATGAAGATGATGTTGATCACCAGAAACACCGCCACCGCCAGACAGGCCGGGATGAAGGCGGGGGATTTCGACACCTCGTCATAGTAGTGCGGGTCGATGATGTTGATCATGATCAGCGCGCCGATCGGGAAGAATGACAGGAACATGCCCGACCATTTCGCTTCACCCGTGATCGCCTTGACGCGGCGGAACAGCTTGAAGCGGGCGCGGATCACCTTGGACAGACCTTCGAGAATTTCGGCGAGGTTGCCGCCCGAGGTTTGCTGGATGGTCACGGCAACGGCCAGAAAGCGCAAATCCTGGCTATCCATGCGTTCGGCAAAGGCTTTCAGGCTATCGGCGATATTGCGGCCATAGGCGGCCTCGTCGGCGATGACGCCGAATTCTGACCCCAGCGGATCGGGAACCTCTTTGGCGACGATACCGACGGCGCTGGCGAAGGGGTTGCCGACGCGCAGGGACCGCACCATCAGTTCCACCGCATCGGGCAGTTGTTCATCCATCAGCGCCATGCGCTTCTTGGCCTTGCCGTTGACCCAAACGTAAACCCCGCCCACCCCCATGCCGACCGCCACGATCACCCGGATCGGCAACGACACCTGGGTGCCGATGGTCAGCCCCATGAAGGCCACGCCGACCATCGCCGCCATGATCATCACCAGTTGCTGCGGGGTAAAGGCGATGTTGGCCTTTTGCGCCTTGGTGGCCAGAATGGAATACAGCGGAATACCGCGTGAATTCATGTGCTGGCTCATTTCCTTGCGGAGCTGTTCGAGCACTTCTTCGCGGTTGTTGTTCTTTTCGAGCAGCGCCAGACGGCGGCTCATGCGGTTGTTCAGGCTGATGGATTTGCCAAACACCACAAGGTAAAGCCCGTTGACCAGCACCACCACGGCGACAAAGATCAGGACATAGATAAGAGGGGCGGCTGAAATCTGCATGATATCCCTCAGATGATCGGTTCGTAGATGGAGGCGGGCAAATCGTAGCCCCACTGCCGGAAGCGGTCGGAATAGTGGCTGCGCACGCCGGTGGCATTGAAGCGGCCGATGATCTTGCCGTTGGGTTCAACGCCAAGCCGTTCAAAGCGGAAGACTTCCTGCATCGAGATGACCTCGCCCTCCATGCCGGTGATTTCGGTGATCGACACCATGCGGCGCGAGCCGTCTTGCAGGCGCGAGGCTTGCACGATCAGGTTCACGGCCGATGCGATCTGGGAGCGGACGGCTTTCAGCGGCATTTCGATCCCGGCCATCGCGACCATGTTTTCAAGGCGCGAGATGCCGTCGCGGGCAGAGTTGGCGTGGATCGTGGTCATCGACCCGTCGTGGCCGGTGTTCATCGCCTGCAACATGTCGATGACTTCTTCGCCACGGGTTTCGCCGACGATGATGCGGTCGGGGCGCATCCGCAGCGCGTTGCGCAGACAGTCGCGTTGCGTCACCGCACCCTTGCCTTCGACGTTGGCGGGGCGGCTTTCCATCCGGCCGACGTGGACCTGTTGCAGCTGAAGTTCGGCGGTGTCTTCGATGGTCAGCACGCGTTCGGTGTTGTCGATGAACGAGGACAGCGCGTTCAGCGTGGTGGTTTTGCCCGAACCCGTGCCGCCCGAGACGATCACGTTCAGCCGGCAGGATACGGCGGCTTGCAGGTAGAGGCCCATTTCCTCGGTAAAGGCGCCAAAGCGGACCAGATCGGGGATGCCGAGCTTTTCCTTCTTGAATTTCCGAATGGAAACAAGGCTGCCATCCACCGCGACCGGCGGCACCATGCAGTTGAAACGGCTGCCATCGGCCAGACGCGCGTCGCAATAAGGGTTGGATTCATCGACGCGCCGACCCACGGCGGAGACGATCTTGTCGATGATCCGCAGCAGGTGGCGTTCGTCCTTGAAGGTGATGTCGGTCAGCGTCAGCTTGCCCGAGCGTTCGACGAAGATGCGGTTGGGGCCGTTGACGAGAATATCATTGACGGTTTCGTCTTTCAGCAGCGGCTCCAGCGGGCCAAGGCCCATCACCTCGTCATAGAGTTCCTGGTTCAGCGTTGCGCGGTCTTCTTTCGGCAGCACGACCGACATTTCTTCCAGAGCCTCGGTCGAAATCGCGGCGATTTCGGCCTTGAGGTTGGCTTCCGAGGCCTGTTCGAGTGCGGCCAGATTAAGGTTGTCAAGCAGCCGCTTGTGCAGCGCCTGTTTCAACTCGCCCAAGCGTTCCTTGCGTTTCTTTTCCTTGTCGGCGGCGACCGCCTCGGCGGGCGGGCGCGCCGCAGGGCTGGCGGGCATCGGGCGCGACGCTATGCCGGGCTTGGGCACAGGTGCCGCAGCCGCAGGGCGGGCGGTGGTCTGCGCCGGAGCGGCATCTGGCTTCTTGAAACGGATTCTTGCCGGCATTTTCCGAAAGTGGCAGGCCGTGGTCGTTGGCTTGCGTGACCTGCGCGCCGCCGTCAGGCAGTTGCACGTCGATGGAAATATCCAGGCTTTCGGCCATCCGCTTCACGCGGCTTTTCGCCGAAAGATCGGTGAATTTTGGCGCGCGGTTCAGCACATAGCGCAGCCTTTCATGCGGCAGGCCCTCGGCTTTCAGCGCCCGCACCAACCGCAGCACGTTTTGCGCCGAGCGCAGGTCAAGTTCCATCAGGGCAAAGTAGGCATGGGCGCGGCTGAGCACGGTTTCCGTCCAGGCAACGATGGTGCGCGGCATATCGACGATGACGAAATCGAAATTCGCCCGTGCCATGTCGATGATGCGGCCAATGTCATCGGGTGTGACAATATCCAGCGGCAGCATGTCTGACGGCGCGGTCAGCACATGCAGCTTGTCGTTGAAGGTCAGCATCGCGGCCAGAAGCGCATCGCTGTCGGCGCTGCCGGTATCGGACAGCAGATCGAACACCGCCTCTTTGCGCGGCAGATCAAGATAGGTCGCAGCAGAGCCATATTGGAAATCAAGGTCGATCAGGCAGACGCGTGGTGCGTCATTTTTTGAAATTGTCGCCAGTTCCCAGGCAAGATTGGTGGCGAAGGTGGATGCGCCACAGCCGCCCGCCAGCCCATGCACCGGCAGCACGACGCCGTTGCGGTCGCCCTTGGCCTTGAAGGCGGGATGGGCCTCGGCATGAGGTTCGTCAATGGGCGGCGGCGCGGCCGGTTGCACCGCCGCGGCAGCGGGGGGCGGCGTCACCGGGGCGGGCTGCTTGATGCGTTCGATCGCCTCGTGCAGCGCGCCATCGGGCAGCGGGTAGGGCACGAAATCTTCGGCCCCCAGCCGCAGCAGCTGGTGCAGTGCGATCGGGCCGACCTGATTGGCAATCAAGATCACTTTGATCGAATGTGCCTTTGCAGCCCGGATGACTTCGGTGATGCGGCTGAGATCGGCCTCATCCTCGGCATCGACGGCGATGGCGACGAATTGCAGGGTGGCGGCTTCGGGTTGGCCCAGGAAGATCAGCGCATCTTCAAAGCCCAGATCGCCCCAGCTTTCGCCCAGCTCATTTTCCATGTCGTCGATCAGCAGTTCGAAATTCTGCACATCGCGCGAGATCGTGCACGCCAGAATCGGTGCCGGATCCGGTTGCAAGTTGGCCACGCTCGTCATCGTCTCATCGTCCTTCCAAGACTACCCACCGTCGTCCCGGCGCTTTTGGGCGCGAATCGGGTCAATCCGGGCATCACACGCGGCCTTTGGCGCGCGCACTGTTCCCATTGAAGCCAAGGTGCTGGAGGATGGTGGCGATATTGGGGCTAAAAGATCGTCAATCTTTGATTTTTAGCGATCTGGCCGCGTTATCGGAAACGAAGCGGCCCGCCGAGTGGGCGGGCCGTTCGGGTTACTGCGCGGCGGCAGGATCAACTTCGGTCACAATGACCGTATTTTGGGGGTGCTGTGGCTTGGCGCTTTTCACATATTCTTTCATGATGATCGCGGCATACTTGCCGTTCAGCACCGATGGGTTGTTCTGCACGAAACCGGACACCTCGGTCACAGTGCGGCGGTTGCGATGTTCGGGGCCAGAGGTCTGGATGATCGGTTGGGTCTTGCCATAGGAAACCACAGCCTCCAGCCGGGCGGTGCCGATGCCCAGGCTGGACAGGTAGCCGACGGCGGCCTTGGCGCGACGCATGCCAAGCGCCTTGTTATAGGCGTTCGAGCCGACGAGATCGGTGTGGCCATAGACGCGGAAGCGCACTTCCGGGAACTGGCGGATCCAATCGGCCTGTTGGCGCAGCGTGGCGCGGGCCTCATCTGTAAGTGCCGAGCTGTTGAAGGCAAAGGTGATGGTCGAGGGCACTTCAGCGGCAAAGCGTTCGGCCAGCGCGATGGTGAAATCGCGTTCGCCCGACTGGATCATGGTGTTGTTCATGGTGGCGTTGCCGAAGCCGCCTTCATCCACCTCGGCGCCAAGCTCGCCGTTGAATTTGCCCATGTCGCAGGCGGAAAGTGCCAGCAGGGATGCGGTGATCAGGCAAAAGGAGCGCAGGGTCATCACATCACTCCATCACATAGCCATAAGAGCCGCTGAAATCTTGCCGGGCGACTTCACCCGCAGCGCCTTTTTGTTTGCCGCCAACATCGCCGAACAGGAAGAGGTCTTTTTCCGAGGGGATCTTCACCCGGTCGGTCGGCAGGGCCAAAGCTTCGCCGCGCGTGGGCGTGACCAGATGCGGGGTGACGATGATCACCAGTTCCGACTGCGCGCGCTGATATTCGGCAGAGCGGAACAGTGCGCCGATGATCGGAATGTCACCCAGCCACGGCACCTGACCGTTCAGGTCACGGAAATCATCTTGCAGCAGGCCAGCGATGGCAAAGCTTTCGCCGTCGCGCATTTCTACCGTGGTCGAGGTTTCGCGGCGCTTGAAGGCGTTGACCGAAAAGCCCGATTGCGTGACAGAAGTTGTGGTATCAATCGAGGATACGGCTGCGTTGATCTGCAGGTTGATCAGATCGCCATCGACGACAGTCGGGGTGAAGTTCAGTTCCACGCCGAAGGGTTTGTATTCGACGCTGATACCGTCTTTGCTGGAGACCGGGATCGGGTATTCGCCGCCGGCGAGGAATTTCGCTTCTTGCCCGGATAGCGCGGTCAGGTTCGGTTCGGCCAACGTGCGCACGACGCCTTTTGATTCCAAGGCCTCCAGCAACACGGCAAATTCCAGCGAGCCTGCGGAAAAGCCAAAGGCGATGCCGGCGTTGGCGTTGTCGCGCACGGTGACGGAGTCGCCCGAGATGCTGTTGCCATCGTTCAGCCAGGTGCCACTTTCGCCCGACACGCCAAAGTTGCTGCCGCCAGATACCGCCAGCGAGGAAGACAGGTTCTTTGACACCGACCGCTGCATTTCGGCAAAGCGGACTTTCAACATCACCTGCTGGGTGCCGCCGACGCTCATCAGATTGGAAACCCGTTCCGGCGCGTAGCGTTCGGCCAGATCAAGTGCGCGATCCAGTTTGGCGGTGGAAGACACGGTGCCCGACAGCACGATGCCATCATTGGCGGTGCGCACCTCGATGTTTTCGCCGGGCAGGATCTGCTGCAGGCGTTCCTTGAACTCGGCAATATCGGGGGTGACGTGGACATCGACGTTCGAGATCAGCTTGCCATCCGGGCCAAGCAGCGTCAGCGTGGTGCGACCGGGGGTCTTGCCCAGCACATAGATCGACTTGTCCGACAGGGTGGAAATATCGGCGATGCCGGGGTTGGCGATGGAGAGTTCGGCGAAAGATACATCGCTTTCCACCACCACGGCCCGGTTCATCGGCACGTTCAGCGGGGCAGAGGCAGAGCCTTCCATGACCCGAAGATTTTGCGCCAGAATGGGGGTAAGCGCCGTGGATGCCAAGGCAATCCCCAAGCATCCGGCGGCAAGAAAGCTACGCATATACATGTGACCTGCCCTTTCGATCACGCCTCTGGTCGGGTCTTTTGCTGCCCAATCCAGGAACAAGAATGACGGAGTCGCTGTTTTTTTGCAAGAATCAAATGGTTGGAGGCCGTTCCTTATGTGGATAAATGGCAACAGCCCGCAACAATTCGTGGAAGTGAAACGGCGCGACCACTATGGACAGTGGTCGCGCCGCATCGGTTCGCCAGCTCAGTTCGTGCAGGGGATCGGAATTTCAGTGATGGTGTCACCGGAACGCTGCTTGATCGTGCAGACTTTGGTCTCGGCTTCCTGGGCTGCCGGTAGCGCTGCCTCAATGCCCAGCATCGCTTTGGTATCCACCTCGACCTGACCCGACGCAATTTCGTCGCCGTTGCCGACCAGTGCCATCACCAGCCGACCGGTGGCCTGCGCCTGCGCAAGGCGGCCAACCTGTTCGGGCGAGGCGGCCACCGTCATGGTGCGGTTCTGAATCTCGCCCGCCGCGGCACCGCCCTTGTCGTTACGATCAACTGCGATGATCTTCATGGTGGTTTCGATCAGGCGGGTCATTTCACCTTCGACACCCTGCACCGAACCGGTCCAGTAGATATCAACCCGGTCGCCCGGTTGCAGGAAATCGGCGGCTTCCACCTTGATGGCAAAGGCGCGCATGCCCTTTTCGATGGCACCGTTCAACCCGGCCTGTTCGCCCGGATTTGTGACCTTGACGGCCAGGATCGGTTCGTATTTTTCCATCTGCCGCAGCACATAACGCGGCTGGTTTTTGGCGTCTTCCGGGAACATCAGCGCCGGATCAAGGAAGGCACCTTCCGGAATGGTGTTCTTTGGCCAGTAGATCATCTGCACGTCGTTTTTCGTCAGCGGATCGCCGTAGTTCTTCAGCTTGTTGACAACGAACACCTCGACCAGACCACCGGTCTTGGCCTTGATCTTCAGCTCTTGCTGCAACGCCGTTTCGGTCTTGTTGATATAGCCTTGCGCCATGTAGACCGCAGCCCCAGCCAGTGCCAGACCGACCGCAAGCACAAGTGCGAACACCATTCGCATATTGAACCCTTTCCCCTTTTACACCCCGCCAGACACATGTCGCGGCAGAATAAGCCTCAGTTTCAGCATGTGCCTGACCAGCCAGCCGGTCAGCGCAGATCGTCGTTTCCAACCAGCGCGCTTTGCACACCACACTCACAGCGTTGTTTCTGATCTGGAAATATGGCCAGAATCGGGATGCAGGCGTGGCGGCATTAAGGAGGTTTGCCAGCTTTCGGCATGGAAAAGGCCGCATCCCGTCCCGGATGCGGCCCTCACCAAGATTTGGTGATCGAGAAAACCGATTACTGGTTTTCGTAGCCCGAAGCGCGGCCCTGC
>WRPH01000066.1 GCA_009773375.1 Paracoccaceae bacterium | reverse complement strand
CGCTGACCAGCAATTTTGGCTTGGCCGCTTCGCGGGCAAACCAATCCTTAGCGGTCAACCGATAAACACGCGCCGCAACCGATGCGCAGCGCCCGGACAGGCCGAACTCGGTGCGGTCATAAACGAAGCCCGCTTTTTCCAGCACCCGCGCAGAAGCGCCGTTGTCGGGATGCACGGCGGCGCAGAGTTCATCCTTGCCCGCGTTTTGAAACGCAAAGCGGCACAGGGCCAGCGCCGCCTCGGTGGCATAACCCTGGCCCCAGTGATCGACGCCGATCCAATAACCAAACGTGTCGCCGCCGTAACCCATGTTGACTTCGATGCAGCCAATCAGATCGCCGCCGATGCGGGTTTCCAGGCCGAACACATGGCGGGTATTGGCGTTGCGGTCCATCACCGCGCCGTGCAAAAACTCGCGCGCGTCGGCCTCGCCATAAGGATGGGCAATGTGCGCGGTATAACGCGCCACTTCCCACGGGCTGCACCCCGATACCAAGGCCGGAATATCATCATCCGTCAAACGGCGCAGGCGCAGGCGCGGCGCTTCGATGACCGAAATGTTCACCGCCAAAAGCGCCGACATGCAGCCCATTTGCGACATATTTGCGCCCCTGGTCTTACGACCTGTAATCCGCGTTGATGGCGATGTAACCGTGCGTCAGATCGCAGGTCCACACCGTGGCTTGGCCGATGCCGACACCGACATCGACATGGATGATGATGTTTTGCCCCTTCATGTGCGCCGCAACCGGGCCTTCGTCATACCCTTCGACGCGCATGCCGTAATCGGTCACCTGAACGCCGCCGATGGTGATGCCCAGTTTGTCGCGGTCGGCCTTTTCCCCCGCCTTGCCCACCGCCATGACGATGCGGCCCCAGTTGGCGTCCTCGCCCGCGATGGCGGTCTTGACCAGGGGGGAATTGGCGATAGACAACGCAATGCGTTTGGCGGCGCGGTCGCCGTCCGCCCCGGTGACGGTGATTTCGACGAACTTGGTCGCACCCTCGCCGTCGCGCACCACCTGGTGCGCCAAATCCAGCAGCAGATCATCAAGCGCGCGTTTGAAATCCGCCACCAACGGATCGGTGGGACTGGTCGGTTGCGGGTTGCCCGCCTGACCGGTGGCAAATACGATCAAGGTATCGCT
>WRPH01000065.1 GCA_009773375.1 Paracoccaceae bacterium | reverse complement strand
AAGAAGGCAACGCCTTTTTCGGCGAGCGCACCTACGATGACGGGGCCCCGGGGCTGATCCCCGTTTCGCTCAATGCCTCGGCCACCCCCTTTAAGGTCAAAAGCTTTTCCAGCGGGCGTTTGAGCGTGCGTTCGTTTATGAAAACGCTCAACACCCATGCGGCCTACCGCGCCTTTCGCCAGCAGCGCGCCGCCCTGCGCGCCGAAGGGGTGTACCCCACGGGCCTGGGCCTTGCGCCCTTTTTGCACGGGTATTCGGAAATCGGCGATCTGTATATCCAGCGCATCGTCGGCACCATTTATGCCGGCGACCTAAACGCCTATGACGATTTGCGCCTGGCCAACGAATCCGGCTTATAACCCTTTGAAAATTGTGCATTTGCTCCTTTTTAGGACGAGTAATCCTTGCCAGAGCGACGGCCCGACCGGATAATCCCGCCCATCCATCGGCACCAAACCCGGGAGGCCCCCCTTGGTTAGCGTTTTATTCGTCTGTCTTGGCAACATTTGCCGTTCCCCCACCGCCGAAGGTGTGTTCCGCCATCTGGTCGAACACGAAGGGCTGGCGGACCATTTCACCATCGACAGCGCCGGAACCGCCGCCTACCACGTCGGTTCGCCGCCCGATTCCCGCGCCCAGGCCGAAGCCAAGCGGCGCGGCATCGACATCAGCGGCCTGCGGGCGCGCCAAGCGCGTCATCTAGATTTCACACAATTCGACTATATCCTTGCCATGGATCAAGAAAATCACCGCAATCTGATCACCGCAATCTGCTGGCCATTTGCCCACCGGATCATGAAAATCGGCTGCATCTGTTTTTGGACTTCGCCACGCACACGAACCGCCGCGACGTGCCCGACCCCTATTACGACGGCCGTTTCGATGCGGTTTTTGACCTGATCGAAGACGCCGCCAAAGGGTTACTGGCCGACATTCGCGCCAAACACCTTTGAAAGCTTTTCATGCGCCACACGCACCTTTCCGACCGCATCGAATCCATCGTCGGCCACCGCCCGGCCGGCATCGGTGCCCTTTCCGGCGGTTGTGTGGGCGATGTTTACAAAGCCACAATGCCCGGCGGGCAAGATTTGGTGGCCAAACTCGGCGATGGCGGCGACAACACCCCCCATAACGCGTTGGCCCTGGAAGGCCGCATGTTGGTGTATCTGGCCACCCACACCGCGTTGCCCGTGCCCAAGGTGATTTGCATCGATCGCGATTTATTGCTGATGGAGGCGTTGCAATCCGGCGGTTCGCTGGACACCGATGCGCAACGCCACGCCGCCCAACTGATCGCGGCGCTGCACAACATCGGCACCGATAAAGGCTTCGGTTTTGAACACGACACCGTCATCGGCGGGCTGCATCAGCCCAACCCGTGGACTTTGAGCTGGCGGGAGTTTTTCGCCCAACATCGCCTGATTTACATGGGACGCGAAGCCGAACGCGCGGGCCGCCTGCCCAAACCCCTCATGGCGCGGCTGGAACGCTTCGCTGGCGCGTTGGATCGCTGGATCGAACAGCCCGCGCAACCGTCCTTGATCCACGGCGATCTGTGGAGCGGCAATATCTTGAGCGCGGGCGGGCGCATTACCGGATTTATCGACCCCGCGATCTATTATGCCGATGCGGAAATCGAATTGGCCTTCACCACCCTGTTTGGCACCTTTGGTGATGCTTTTTTCGCCCCCTACCAGGAACTGCGCCCCATCAAACCGGGATTTTTTGAAGAACGGCGCGACATTTACACCCTTTATCCCCTGTTGGTGCATGTGCGACTGTTCGGCGGCAGTTACGTCGATTCGGTGGATCGCACCTTAAAACGGTTTGGGTATTAACATGTTGATTATCTTCGATTGCGATGGCGTTTTGGTGGACAGCGAACTGATCGCCAGCCAAGAACTGGCCGCCTATTTGAG
>WRPH01000064.1 GCA_009773375.1 Paracoccaceae bacterium | reverse complement strand
CCTCTGATGAAGCCGCCTTTGACACGTTCTGTGCGAAGGCCGGGCCAAGCTTTGCTTATCTGTCGCAACCCGCCTTTGGCGCGCAAGCCTTCCGGCAAGCCGCCCCGTCCCGCGCGGCAAGCGACGCCGAAGCCGCCATTTGTGCCCAGCTTGGTCTGGAACCCGGCGCGCTGCAAGATTGATGGCGGGTGCGCCAAGGCTCGAAGCTTTGGCGCGCCCGTCCCGGAACACCGTGACGCAGATCAGCCGTCACGGTGTTCCGGGACGGGCGCAAGGCCCCGGTTTCCGCCGTGCCCGGTTCATGGCCGGGGCCTTGCTCCAAACCTGACCAAGCCCAAACCCGCCATGCCCAAACCTGCGCCCCGGAGTCCCTGCCGTGAATGAAGTCGCCCGCCCGATGCCGCGCCCGACCGCCCAAGTTGCCCGCTATGTGGAGGTGTTGGGCGTTGATCTGGCGATGCAGTTCATCCTGCAATTCGGCGGTGCCGAACTCTATCTGCCGAAAGAACCGAGGGGCAAAAGCGAAGCCGAAAAACTGCTGGGCTATGATAAGCTGAAGGCGCTGGCCGCGCGGCAAGGTCTGGAATCCCGCACGGTGCCGCGGGCTGTGCGCTGGCTTGCCGAAATGCTGCACTGGCAGGGCTATTCCAACGCCGCAATTGCCCGCACCTTGCGCGTCTCGCAAGTCACCGTCCGCACCTATCTGGCCCCCAAACATGCGCCCGCCCGCGAAGAGTAAAGGGGGCCAAGTGCAAGCCTCCCGATCAAAGACCGTGCCGCCGCGCGGAACCGCCCTACGCGACGGGCAGGGGCAAGCCCGGCGCGTCCACACCCTGCTGACCGAAGCTTGCACGGCCCTCGAAGCGCTGGTGAGCACGCTTTCAATCGGCCTTCAAACGCCCGTTAAAGAGGATGTTAAAGCCGCCCATCGCCGCGCCCATCGTATGGGCCGACCGGCCAAGATCGAAGCCGACGCCGAGCTGAAAGCCTTCGTCGCCGCCCGTCTTGACACGCTGACCTTCGATCAAATAGCAACCGAAGTGGCGGCACACTTCACCCCAGCCCGCCGCGTCAGCCGATCTTCAATCCACCGCTGGTGGCTGAAACACCGCTGATCACCGGGGCGCTCAATCGGCTGTAACTGGATTTTATCAGCTTATCCCGATGAAGCCGCCC